>NZ_JAALFP010000061.1:0-200 GCF_011800325.1 Pantoea sp. EKM101V | reverse complement strand
AACGCGTGGATGCTGCAGGCGCGGCAGAACCCGGCGTCGCCGGTGCCGGGCGCGGTGGACGTCTACGACTGGCCGGGTCACTTTGTGGACCACAGCCACGGCGAGTCCTACGCGCGCATCCGCCAGGAGGTGTGGCAGGCGGAGCACCACCGCGTCAGCGGGTCGGGCACGGCCACCGGCATCGCGCCGGGGTACACCTT
>NZ_JAALFP010000060.1:0-203 GCF_011800325.1 Pantoea sp. EKM101V | reverse complement strand
ATGCTCTGGCTCTGGGTGGTGCCCTTCTCATCGATTTCATGGCGGGTTGACTGTTTGCCGACGGTGAAGCCGATGCCGCCGCTGCCCAGCAGGCCGCTCTTTTTCTTCTCTTCCAGCTGATAGTGACTCTCGGTCTCGGTCGCCGCGCCGATCTCCACGTCGCGCCCGGCCCGCAGATTGACGTCCCGGTCGGCAACCACCGC
>NZ_JAALFP010000059.1:0-205 GCF_011800325.1 Pantoea sp. EKM101V | reverse complement strand
ACGGCCACCGGCATCGCGCCGGGGTACACCTTCTCGGTCCTCAACGCGCCGCACTTCAGCGACAACGGCGAATACCTGGTGACCTCGGCGACCTATGACTTCGCCGAGAACCCCTACGCCAGCGGCGGCGGCGGGGAGAGCCGCCACAACATTGACTTCACGGTGCTGCCGTCGTCGGTGACGTGGCGCACGCCGCCGGAGACGC
>NZ_JAALFP010000058.1:0-205 GCF_011800325.1 Pantoea sp. EKM101V | reverse complement strand
GCGTCTCCGGCGGCGTGCGCCACGTCACCGACGACGGCAGCACCGTGAAGTCAATGTTGTGGCGGCTCTCCCCGCCGTCGCCGCTGGCGTAGGGGTTCTCGGCGAAGTCATAGCTCGCCGAGGTCACTAGGTATTCGCCGTTGTCGCTGAAGTGCGGCGCGTTGAGGACCGAGAAGGTGTACCCCGGCGCGATGCCGGTGGCCGT
>NZ_JAALFP010000057.1:0-206 GCF_011800325.1 Pantoea sp. EKM101V | reverse complement strand
GCGGGGTGGAGCAGCCTGGTAGCTCGTCGGGCTCATAACCCGAAGGTCGTCGGTTCAAATCCGGCCCCCGCAACCACACTTTTGCAGCGGTTTCACAGACGTCAGAAAATAAAAAGTCGCAAAGCGCATGACGGACGCGGGGTGGAGCAGCCTGGTAGCTCGTCGGGCTCATAACCCGAAGGTCGTCGGTTCAAATCCGGCCCCCG
>NZ_JAALFP010000006.1:0-271432 GCF_011800325.1 Pantoea sp. EKM101V | reverse complement strand
GCTACGTAGCTCAGCTGGTTAGAGCACAGCACTCATAATGCTGGGGTCACAGGTTCGATTCCCGTCGTAGCCACCATATAATTGGGGTGTCGCCAAGCGGTAAGGCACTGGTTTCTGATACCAGCATTCCGGGGTTCGAATCCCTGCACCCCAGCCATACAAAGACAATTTGAAAAACACCATTATTGGGGTGTCGCCAAGCGGTAAGGCACTGGTTTCTGATACCAGCATTCCGGGGTTCGAATCCCTGCACCCCAGCCAAATTGCACAACAGGCCCGCTTTTGCGGGCTTTGTTGTTTTTGTCGTCTGCCTTTGTGACGGCTGACCCACCCTGCGGCGAGCCAGACCGCCTCTCTGTTACAATCCCAGCGCGTAGCGCAGCACCTGCCGCTTCAGTACCCCGGAATGTTCGGCGGCAATCAGGCCGAGATTTCGTGCAAACCGCAGCGGAGCCAGCTGATTGCTGAAGGCGAAGTAGAAGAGATCCATCCCCCCCTGCATCAGCATGTTGTCGCGGCGGCGCTTGCGGTGATAACGCTGCAGCACCCGCTCAGAGGCCCACTCTTCCGCTGCGTCGCGCGCGCTGACCAGCACATCAATCAACGCATCAATATCGCGATAGCCCAGATTGACGCCCTGCCCGGCCAGCGGATTGATGGTGTGCGCCGCATCGCCAACCAGCGCCAGCCCCGGCAGCACATACTGCGAAGCGTGACGGCGCACCAGCGGGAAACTGCCCGCCGCGTGGGCTTTAAAACGTCCCAGCCGCGCCGGGAAGTGACTGGCAATCTCTTTTTCCAGCTGAGCCATCGGCATCGCCTGAAGCTGACGGACTCTTGCCGGTGCGTCATACCAGACCAGCGAGGCCCGGTTGTCATACAGCGGCAAAAAGGCGCGTGGCCCCTGAGGCGTGAAGTGCTGCCAGGTGGCATCGCCTGCCGGATGTTCACAGGTCACGCTGATCAGTAAACAGGACTGCGCATAGCTCCAGCCATGAATCCCGATGCCGGCCATCTGCCGCACCTGCGAATTGGCCCCATCGGCGCCGATTACCAGCCGGGTATGCAGCGTCACGCCATCGCTCAGGTCGACGCGCCAGCCGCCGTTTTCCGGCTGCAGATTTTCCAGCGTGGCCGGGCAGTAGCAGGTCACATCCCGCGACTGCATCTCTTCCCACAACGCGCGCTGAAGAACGCTGTTCTCGACCATGAAGCCCAGCTCCGGCAATCCCAGCGAGGCGGCATCGAAACTCACCTGCGCCGTCTGCCACTCCCAGGTTTCCAGCCTGCGATAAGGGGCGCTTCGCATCGCTTCCACCCGCGGCCAGACGCTGAGCTGCTTCAGTAACGCCACCGAGGAGGAACCGATCGCTGAAATACGCAGATCGGGCTCGCTGTCGGCATCAAAGGAGGCGGGCTCGGCGCGTTCAATGACCGCCACGCGAAAACGCTGCTGCGTCAGTCCGCAGGCCAGCGCAGCACCCACCATGCCTCCCCCGACAATCACCACATCAAACTGATTATCCTGCATTGCTTCTATCCTTCTCTTAATCCCGTCCGCCTGCGCAACACGGGTCTGAATACAGCAAAGTGTACCGGAAAACCGGATAGCTGACAGAAAAGCCCGCAGGCTGGTCACAACCGCATCAAAGCATTACAATACGCGCCCCGCACTTCACTGCACTGAATCAATGGCTAGCGCGATGACAAAAAAACTGCATATCAAAACCTGGGGATGTCAGATGAATGAGTATGATTCATCGAAGATGTCTGATCTGCTGAACAGTACGCACGGCTATACGCTGACCGAGGTCGCTGAAGAAGCGGATGTTCTGCTGCTTAACACCTGCTCTATCCGCGAAAAAGCGCAGGAGAAGGTTTTCCACCAGCTGGGGCGCTGGAGAAAGCTGAAAGAGCGTAACCCGGATGTGATCATTGGCGTGGGCGGCTGTGTGGCGTCACAGGAAGGAGATCATATTCGTCAGCGAGCGCCCTGCGTGGACATCGTATTTGGCCCGCAGACCCTGCACCGCCTGCCGGAGATGATCAACACCGTGCGCGGCAGTAAAAGCCCGGTGGTAGACATCAGCTTCCCGGAAATCGAAAAATTTGACCGCCTGCCGGAACCCCGCGCAGAAGGTCCGACAGCCTTTGTCTCCATCATGGAAGGCTGCAACAAATATTGCACGTTCTGCGTGGTGCCTTACACCCGTGGTGAGGAAGTGAGCCGTCCGTGTGACGACATTCTGCTGGAGATTGCTCAGCTGGCGGCGCAGGGCGTGCGCGAAGTGAACCTGCTGGGTCAGAACGTCAACGCCTGGCGCGGTGCTTCCTTTGATGGCGACACCTGTACCTTCGCTGAGCTGCTGCGCCTGGTCGCCGCCATCGACGGTATTGACCGCATCCGCTTCACCACCAGCCATCCGATTGAGTTCACGGATGACATCATTGATGTCTACCGTGATACGCCGGAGCTGGTGAGCTTCCTCCATCTGCCGGTGCAGAGCGGCGCAGACCGCATTCTCACGCTGATGAAACGTGCTCACACGGCACTGGAATATAAAGCGATTATCCGCAAGCTGCGCGCGGCGCGTCCCGATATTGAGATCAGCTCTGACTTCATTATCGGTTTCCCGGGTGAAACCCAGCAGGATTTCGAGCAGACCATGAAGCTCATCGCCGACGTGAATTTCGATGTCAGCTTCAGCTTTGTCTACTCAGCCCGTCCCGGCACGCCCGCCGCTGACCTGCCGGATGATGTCAGCGAGGAGGAGAAGAAGCAGCGTCTGTGGATCCTGCAGGATCGCATCAACCAGCAGGCGCAGGCGATCAGTCGCCGCATGCTGGGCACCGTGCAGCGTATTCTGGTTGAAGGCATCTCCCGCAAGAACGTCATGGAAGTCTCTGGCCGCACCGAAAATAACCGCGTGGTCAACTTTGAAGGCTCACCTGAGATGATTGGCCGGTTTGTGGATGTTGAAATTGTCGATGTCTACACCAACTCCCTGCGCGGCAGGCTGGTGCGCACCGAAGATGAGATGGGCCTGCGCATGGCACAGAGCCCGGCGTCTGTGATTGCCCGCACCCGCAAAGAGAACGACATCGGCGTGGGTCTCTTCCAGCCGTGATACCGGCTTTATTGTGCGGCAGCGCGCTTCGCGCTGCCGCCAGTTTCACATTGCGACACTTGCTTTCTGACGCTGTTGCCCAAATATCTCTCCTTAAGCTTGCGCCCAGGCGTTACGGCATAAATAATTTCGTTATGGTGCATCCGGTTAAGCTCAACGGTGCGTCAGACACACCCCATAACTGGCCCTGAGTGACCCAAAGGATTCGTTTGAATATCGAAACTCGTGAAATCGCCCTTGAACCGGCTGATAACCGTCGTCTGATGAGCCTTTGCGGGCCGTTCGATGACAATGTGAAACAGCTTGAGCGCCGACTGGGTATTGAGATCAATCGTCGCGACAACGTCTTTAAGCTGGTTGGACGCCCTCTGTGCGTCAATGCCGCCGCCGATATCCTGAAAACGCTCTATGTGGATACGGCGCCCGTGCGCGGCGACATTCCGGATATCGAGCCGGACCAGATTCATCTCGCCATCAAAGAGAGCCGGGTGCTGGAGCAAACCGCCGACAGCGTGCCGGAGTATGGTAAAGCGGTCAACATCAAGACCAAACGTGGCGTTATCAAACCGCGCACGCCGAACCAGGCGCAGTACATCGCAAATGTCCTCGACCACGATATCACCTTTGGTATCGGCCCGGCCGGTACCGGTAAAACCTATCTGGCCGTGGCCGCCGCGGTGGACGCGCTGGAGCGTCAGGAGATCCGTCGCATCATGCTGACCCGTCCGGCGGTAGAAGCGGGTGAAAAACTGGGCTTCCTGCCCGGCGATCTGAGCCAGAAAGTCGACCCCTATCTGCGTCCGCTCTACGATGCGCTGTTTGAAATGCTCGGTTTCGAGCGGGTTGAAAAGCTGATGGAGCGCAACGTCATTGAAGTGGCCCCGCTGGCCTACATGCGTGGTCGTACCCTGAACGATGCGTTTATCATTCTTGATGAGAGCCAGAACACCACCATCGAACAGATGAAGATGTTCCTGACGCGTATCGGCTTTAACTCCAAAGCGGTCATTACCGGCGACGTGACCCAGATTGACCTGCCGCGCCACGTTAAGTCCGGCCTGCGTCATGCCATTGAGGTGCTCTCTGATGTGGAGGAGATTAGCTTCAACTTCTTCCACAGCGAGGATGTGGTTCGCCATCCTGTCGTGGCCCGCATTGTCACCGCCTATGAAGCCTGGGAAGCGGCCGATCAGACCCGGCGTGACCAGCAGGCTGAAGAGCGCAAACGTGAAGCGCTGGCGGCGCAGAGCGCAACCCAGGAGAGCAAATGAGCGAAGTGATTCTCGACCTGCAGGTCGCCTGTGAAAACAGCGCAGGGTTGCCGGATGAAAGCCAGTTTCATCGCTGGCTCTCGGCGGCGGTTGCCCCTTTTCAGCCCGACAGCGAAGTCACCGTCCGTCTGGTTGATGAAGCCGAAAGTCATGAGCTTAATCTGACCTATCGCGGTAAAGACAAGCCGACTAATGTGCTCTCCTTCCCGTTTGAAGCCCCGCCGGGTATTGAGCTGCCGCTGCTGGGCGATCTCATTATCTGCCGTCAGGTGGTTGAGCAGGAAGCGGCTGAACAGGGTAAAAGCGTGGAGGCGCACTGGGCCCACATGGTGGTGCACGGCACGCTGCATCTGCTGGGATATGACCATATTGATGACGACGAAGCAGATGAAATGGAAGGGCTGGAGACCGAGATAATGCTTGCTCTTGGGTATCCTGATCCGTACATTTCGGAGAAAGAAGACGCCTGAATCCCGCATTCAGGCTATCCGGCTGTCAGTGCATGTGGCTGACAGCCCCCATTCCTCACCAGAGAGATCTTTAAAAACCGCCATGAGCGACGACCATTCTCAAAACAGCGATGCACCCAGTAGTAAAAAGGGATTTTTCTCCCTGTTAATCAACCAGCTTTTTCACGGCGAACCCAAAAACCGTGATGAGCTACTGGAGCTGATCCGCGACTCGAATAACAAAGAGCTGATTGACCAGGACACCCGCGACATGCTCGAAGGGGTACTGGATATTGCGGAGCAGCGCGTGCGTGACATCATGATCCCGCGCTCGCAGATGATCACCCTGAAACGGAATCAGAGCCTTGAAGAGTGTCTGGATGTCATCATCGACTCCGCGCACTCCCGCTTCCCGGTGATCAGCGAAGATAAAGATCATGTGGAAGGTATCCTGATGGCGAAAGATTTACTGCCGTTTATGAGCAGCGAATCTGAACCTTTCAGCATTGAAAAAGTGCTGCGTCCTGCGGTGGTGGTGCCGGAAAGTAAGCGTGTGGATCGGATGCTGAAAGAGTTTCGCTCCCAGCGTTACCACATGGCGATCGTGATTGATGAGTTTGGCGGCGTCTCCGGCCTGGTGACCATTGAAGATATCCTGGAACTGATCGTCGGTGAGATTGAAGATGAGTATGACGACGAAGAAGATCGTGATATCCGTCAGCTCAACCGCCACACCTTCACGGTGCGCGCGCTGACCGCCATTGAAGATTTCAACGAGGTGTTTGGCACGCAGTTCAGTGATGATGAAGTCGACACCATCGGGGGCCTGGTGATGCAGGGCTTCGGCCATCTGCCTGCACGCGGTGAAAGCATCGAGATTGAAGGTTACCAGTTCAAGGTGGCGATGGCGGACAGCCGACGCATCATCCAGGTTCATGTGACTATTCCGGAAAACGCACCACAACCTCAACTGGAAGACGAATAAGTCTATGGCTTTCGCCTCACTTTACCCGCGTCAGCGGGTTCGCCTGCTGCTGGCTTTAATAACGGGTGCGTCTGGCACCCTCGCCTTCTCCCCCTACGATTTCTGGCCCGCCGCACTGCTGTCACTGTGCGGTTTACAGCTGCTGACCCTTAACCGTTCCACTCCGCAGGCCAGCGCGATCGGCTTTGTCTGGGGGCTGGGCCTGTTTGGCAGCGGCGTCAACTGGGTTTACGTCAGCATCGCCACCTTTGGCGGTATGCCCGGCCCGGTAAACGTGTTTATTGTGGCGCTGCTCGCTGCCTATCTGGCGCTCTATCCGGCCCTGTTTGCCGGTGTGCTGAACCGCCTGTGGCCTCGTACTTCGCTGTGGCGACTGGCGCTGGCCGCCCCGGCGCTGTGGCAGATCACCGAGTTCCTGCGCGGCTGGGTGCTGACCGGCTTTCCGTGGCTGCAGTTTGGTTACAGCCAGATCGACGGACCGCTGAAGGGTCTGGCACCGCTGGCGGGCGTTGAAACCCTGACCTTCCTGCTGATGGTTATCGCCGGGCTGCTGGCTTATGCCCTGCAGCAGCGCAATATCAGAAGTCTGATCGCCGCGCTGCTGCTGCTGGCGCTGCCGTGGCCGTTGCGCTACCTCCAGTGGGTTGAGCCGATGCCCGAACGCACCGTCGAGGTGGCGCTGGTTCAGGGCAACATTCCGCAATCCATGAAGTGGGACCCGCAGCAGCTGCTCAACACGCTGCGCATTTACACCGGTCTCAGTCAGCCGCTGATGGGCAAAGCGCCGATCATTATCTGGCCGGAGTCAGCGATAACCGATCTGGAAAGCAACCAGCAGCCCTTCCTGCGTTCGCTGGATGATGAGCTGCGTCAGCGCGGCAGTTCGCTGGTCACCGGTATTGTTGACTCCCGGCTGGAGCAGAACCGCTATCACGACTACAACACGGTCATCGTGCTGGGCGGCAAAGCGCCGTACAACTACTTCAGTGGCAACCGCTACCAGAAAAATCATCTGGTGCCGTTTGGTGAATTTGTTCCGCTGGCCGATCTGCTGCGTCCGCTGGCTCCGTTCTTCGATTTACCGATGTCCGCGTTCAGCCGGGGCAACTATCTCCAGCCGCAGCTCAGCGTGGCGGGATATCACCTTACCACGGCGATCTGTTATGAGATCGTGCTGGGTGAACAGGTGCGGGCCAACTTCCATCCCGATACGAACTTCCTGCTGACCGTTTCTAATGATGCCTGGTTTGGTCACTCGATCGGCCCATGGCAGCATTTCCAGATGGCGCGGATGCGGGCGCTGGAACTGGGTCGTCCGCTGTTACGCAGCACTAACAATGGCGTCACTGCCGTGGTGGATGCGAAAGGCGATGTGGCGTCAATTCTGCCGCAGTTCACCCGCGATGTCCTGACCAGCAAAGTTACCCCGACCAAAGGGGAAACGCCCTACGCGAAAGCGGGCGTCTGGCCGGTGTGGTCTCTGACGCTGCTGGCTGCGGTGATTGCCCTGCTGCGTCGCCGTCGATAACCGCCTGGATGCCGCAAGGCCTGCTGTGATACCCAGCCAAAGCAGGAAACACGGTCAGGCAAAAACCGCCCTCTCTGACACACCCGACCCGCGTCGTCCATGGCGCGGGTCACTTTCCGCTTCAGCCCCTGTTCCCTGCGCTTTCATCTGACGCTTTACTGCCAGATTCATCTGGCTTCGGGTGTGTCAGCCTTCTGAGGCTTCGTTTTTTATTTTTTTATCCCCGATATAACTCACTCTCCTGACCGCATACTCTGCTGCCTTTCTCGCTCTGAACCGCTTTCTGGCACGATGATTGCTAAATATTTCAGTGTTTTTCACAGACAGGCTGATTGCAGGCGCTGACAGCGAGCCGGTTGCACCAAAACTATCCGCACTGCTGCACCGTTACCGCGCAGCACGGGATATTTGCCTTTTTTTGGTGCGTATCACCTCGCAAAACAGAAACTTTTTTGTTTCATTGCGTTAACAATCCGCTATGTTAGTGACTCTTCTGCGCCCGTTTTCAGCGCAGAAAGAGCCCGGACGCAGCAAAAAACAGACACAACATCATAATCAGCGCAGGTTATAGCCTGTGCCTTTTTCATACGAAGGAGTTGGAACATGCAACTACGCAAAGTGGCATTATCTCTTCTGCTGATCAGCGCAGCGGCGGGAGCGGCCCAGGCGGAAGATCTCAGCGGCACCCTGAAAAAGATCAATGACAATGGCGTTATTGTGGTCGGGCATCGCGAATCATCAGTTCCCTTTTCTTATTATGACAACCAGCAAAAAGTGGTGGGCTATTCACAGGCCTATTCCAACGCCATCGTGGACGCCATCAAAGCAAAACTGAACAAGCCGGATCTGCAGGTCAAGATGATCCCTATCACCTCTCAGAACCGTATTCCGCTGTTGCAGAACGGCACCTACGATTATGAGTGTGGCTCGACCACCAATAACCTTGAGCGCCAGAAACAGGCAGCCTTCTCTGACACCATTTTTGTCATCGGCACCCGATTGCTGGTGAAGAAAGGTGGCCCAATCAAAGATTTCGCTGACCTGAAAGGCAAAACCGTCGTTGTGACCTCCGGCACCACCTCCGAAGTGCTGCTGCATAAACTTAATGACGAGCAGAAAATGGATATGCGCATCATCAGCGCAAAAGATCACGGCGACTCTTTCCGCACCCTGGAAACCGGTCGTGCCGTGGCCTTTATGATGGATGACGCGCTGCTGGCTGGCGAACGCGCAAAAGCGAAAAAACCGGACAACTGGGAAATCATAGGCACGCCGCAGTCCAAAGAGGCCTATGGCTGCATGCTGCGTAAAGATGATCCACAGTTCAAAGCCCTGGTGGATGAAACCATCGCTAAAGCCCAGACCTCCGGTCAGGCTGAAAAATGGTTCGACACCTGGTTTAAACAGCCGATTCCGCCTAAGAACCTGAACATGAACTTTGAACTGTCTGAAGACATGAAAGCACTGTTCAAGACGCCGAACGATAAAGCACTGAATTAACAACAAAATACCCAATGGATTTCAGGTTGCATTACGGTGGCCAGAGAGTGAATCCCGATGCGCTTACGCAGGTAAGTGATTCGCGTGAATCAACGCAGCCAGCAACATGGCAGCCAGAAAGACGGCGGGTATAACAAGGGCAGCCCGGCTGCCCTCTCGATTGCTGAAACCGCGGCATGGACAGACAGACTGACACGGGTCGTTCCCCTGCGTCAGAAGATAAAACGCCGTTCATCAATCTTCAGGGTAGCTTCGCTACCCTTTTTTTCCGGAGCTCGTTATGGGTATCGATTGGAACTGGGGCATCTTTCTCGAACAGGCCCCGTTCGGTAACACGACCTACCTTGGCTGGCTGTGGTCCGGTTTTCAGGTGACGATTGCCGTCTCCTGCTGTGCCTGGATTATTGCCTTCTTCGTGGGTTCATTTTTCGGCATTCTGCGCACCGTGCCTAATCGCCTGCTGGCCACCATTGGCACCTGCTATGTCGAACTGTTTCGTAACATCCCGCTGATCGTCCAGTTCTTCTTCTGGTATCTGGTCGCGCCTGAACTGGTGGGCGAGAAGCTCGGCATGTGGTTTAAGTCGGAGCTGGATCCCAACATTCAGTTTTTCCTCTCCTCCATGATCTGTCTTGGCCTCTTTACCGCGGCCCGCGTCTGCGAGCAGGTCCGTGCTGCCATTCAGTCACTGCCGACCGGGCAGAAGAATGCGGGTCTGGCGATGGGATTAACCCTGCCGCAGACCTACCGCTATGTGCTCCTGCCGAATGCGTATCGCGTGATTGTCCCGCCGATGACGTCGGAAATGCTGAACCTGGTCAAGAACTCGGCTATCGCCTCCACCATTGGTCTGGTCGATATGGCCGCGCAGGCGGGCAAACTGCTCGACTATTCGGCCCACGCCTATGAGTCCTTTACCGCCATTACGCTCGCCTACGTCGCGATTAACCTGGTGATTATGTTGTTGATGAGTCTGGTCGAGCGCAAAGTCCGGCTGCCAGGCAATGCGGGAGGCAAGTAATGTACGAGTTTGACTGGAGTTCCATTGCTCCCAGCCTGCCCTATCTGCTCAACGGCCTGGTGATTACGTTTAAAATCACCCTGACCGCCGTGGTCTTTGGCATTCTGTGGGGCACCCTGCTGGCGGTAATGCGTCTGTCGAGCTTTAAGCCGATCAGCTGGTTCGCCAAAATTTATGTCAACCTGTTCCGCTCCGTGCCGCTGGTGATGGTGCTGCTCTGGTTCTATCTGGTGGTGCCGAGTTTTCTGCAACAGGTGCTGGGACTATCGCCCAAAACCGATATCCGGCTGATTTCAGCCATGGTCGCTTTCTCGCTGTTCGAAGCGGCTTACTACTCTGAAATTATTCGCGCCGGCATCATCAGTATCTCACGCGGCCAGGGTAACGCCGCGCTGGCACTCGGCATGACGCCGTGGCAGTCGATGAGACTGATCATCCTGCCGCAGGCGTTTCGCGCCATGGTTCCGCTGTTACTGACCCAGGGTATCGTGCTGTTCCAGGATACCTCACTGGTCTATGTCTTAAGCCTGGCGGACTTCTTCCGCACCGCGTCCACCATTGGTGAGCGCGACGGGACCCAGGTGGAGATGGTTCTGTTTGCCGGTCTGGTCTACTTCGTGATCAGCCTGAGTGCATCGCTGTTGGTCAGCTATCTGAAAAGAAAAAGGACGGTTTAAATGATTAGCCTGAAAAATGTTTCTAAGTGGTATGGTCACTTTCAGGTGCTGACCGACTGCTCAACCGAGGTCAAAACCGGTGAAGTGGTGGTGGTGTGCGGGCCGTCCGGCTCCGGTAAATCGACGCTGATCAAAACGGTTAACGGACTTGAGCCGATCCAGCAGGGTGTGATTGCGGTGAATGGCACCGAGGTGAACAACAAAAAAACCAACCTGGCGCAGCTTCGCAGTCAGGTTGGCATGGTATTTCAGCACTTCGAACTCTTCCCTCACCTGAGCATTATCAACAATCTGGTGCTGGCGCAGGTGAAAGTGCTGAAGCGAGACAAAGCGGCAGCACGGGAGAAGGGGCTGAAACTGCTGAAGCGAGTGGGTCTGGCCGCGCATGCTGAGAAGTTTCCCGGTCAGCTTTCCGGAGGCCAGCAGCAGCGCGTGGCGATTGCGCGGGCACTCTGCATGGACCCCATCGCGATGCTGTTTGATGAGCCGACCTCCGCACTGGACCCGGAAATGATCAATGAAGTGCTGGATGTCATGGTCGAACTGGCCCAGGAGGGGATGACAATGATGGTGGTAACCCATGAGATGGGCTTCGCCCGCAAGGTAGCCAATCGCGTCATCTTTATGGATGAAGGGAAAATTATCGAAGACACCAATAAAGATGACTTCTTTAATAATCCGCAGTCTGACCGCGCCAAAGATTTCCTCGCCAAAATCCTGCACTAACCCCGGCCATTATGCGGGTCACCACCAGTGGCCCGCCTCACGCATGCGATGACGCTATCAGGGTTCAAAAGGCTGACGCTGAAACTGATCGTGGCCGCACTCCGGACAACGTGACAGCGTTTCAGGCGTGTAGATTGCCCGGGTAAACTGGCACTTTTCACACACCAGATTCCCCAGCCCTACCACTTCCCCGCTCTGATACACCCCATGATGATGCAGATCCTGGAAGACCTCGCGCCACTCCAGCTGACTCTTATCGGTAATATCTGCCAGCTCTTTCCAGACGCTCTCACGGATGATGCGCATAAAGAGCGAGTCCGCGACCGGTTCTTCGACGTCGCTATAGCTGCGCGCAAACTCTTCCAGATCGCGTCGGACCGCGCGCAGTACCTGATCAATCTCCTCTTCCGTCATATCGTTGCGTGCCAGCAGCTGGCTTCGCCGTCCGTCAATCAGCGCATCCGGGTTACGATCGCCCTGACGCAGACGGTCGGTCAGTACGGCTAACGACTCGCGATATTCCTGAGCCACTTTATTCATTTTGTTCTCCTTTTATGCAGACCCTCGCTGAATTAAGTTTAGTTGCAATGTTGCTTTTGCCGTGTCGTCTGTACAGGGAATTACAAAAGGGTGAAGGTTCTGACGCTTTCAGCAGAAATCGCGCCAGCAAAAGTGGGAAGTGTTGTTGATATGCGGCCTTATGGGTATGCTATGCGGATCTTAAAGCCAGAAAAATGTTATTCACAAAGGACCACAGGCAGCCATGCAAGAGCAATACCGCCCGGAAGAGATTGAATCCCGTGTGCAGCAACACTGGGATGAAAACGAAACGTTTAAAGTGACTGAGCAGGAAGGTAAAGAGAAATATTACTGCCTTTCAATGTTGCCCTATCCTTCTGGGCGCCTGCACATGGGCCACGTTCGTAACTACACCATCGGCGACGTAATCGCGCGTTATCAGCGTATGCTCGGCAAAAACGTACTCCAGCCGATTGGCTGGGATGCTTTCGGCCTGCCTGCAGAAGGCGCGGCGGTGAAGAACAACACCGCGCCGGCCCCGTGGACCTACGACAACATCGCCTACATGAAGAACCAGCTTAAACTGCTGGGCTTTGGCTATGACTGGAGCCGTGAACTGGCGACCTGCCAGCCTGAGTACTACCGCTGGGAACAGTGGTTCTTCACCAAACTCTATGAAAAAGGCCTGGTCTACAAAAAAACCTCGGCGGTGAACTGGTGCCCGAACGATCAGACCGTACTGGCTAACGAGCAGGTGATTGACGGCTGCTGCTGGCGCTGCGACACCAAAGTTGAGCGCAAAGAGATCCCGCAGTGGTTCATTAAAATCACCGATTATGCGGAAGAGCTGCTGAACGACCTGGATACGCTGGACGAGTGGCCTGAGCAGGTCAAAACCATGCAGCGTAACTGGATTGGTCGCTCAGAAGGCGTTGAAATCACCTTCGACGTGGCTGACAGCGAAGAGAAAGTCACTGTCTACACCACCCGCCCGGATACCTTTATCGGCGCCACCTATGTGGCCGTGGCTGCAGGCCATCCGCTGGCGACCCAGGCGTCGGTGAACAATCCGGCGCTGGCCGACTTTATCGCTGAATGCCGCAACACCAAAGTGGCTGAAGCCGATATGGCGACCATGGAGAAGAAAGGCATGGCGACCGGCCTCTCGGTTGTCCACCCGCTGACCGGCGAACACCTGCCTGTCTGGGTCGCTAACTTCGTTCTGATGGAATATGGCACGGGTGCCGTGATGGCGGTTCCGGCGCACGACCAGCGCGACTGGGAGTTTGCTACCAAATATGACCTGCCCATTAAGCCGGTTGTCCTTAACCTGGATGGCAGCATTCCTGACGTCGGCGCGGCGGCGATGACCGACAAAGGCGCCCTGTTCAACTCTGGCGAATTTAACAGTCTGGATCATGCGGCCGGTTTTAACGCCATCGCAGATACCCTGGCGGCCAAAGGCGTGGGCGTGCGTAAAGTGAACTACCGTCTGCGCGACTGGGGCGTTTCCCGTCAGCGCTACTGGGGTGCGCCTATCCCGATGGTCACGCTGGAAGATGGCACCGTAATGCCTGCACCAGAAGATCAGCTGCCGGTGATCCTGCCGGAAGATGTGGTGATGGATGGCATTACCAGCCCGATCAAAGCGGATCCGGAGTGGGCAAAAACCACGGTAAACGGCCAGCCTGCGCTGCGCGAAACCGATACCTTTGACACCTTCATGGAGTCCTCCTGGTACTACGCACGTTACACCTGTGCCGACTACAAAGAGGGTATGCTGGACCCGGCTGCAGCGAACTACTGGCTGCCGGTCGATCAGTATGTCGGCGGTATCGAGCACGCTATTATGCACCTGATGTATTTCCGCTTCTTCCACAAGCTGCTGCGTGATGCGGGCCTGGTGAACTCCAGCGAGCCGGCCAAACGCCTGCTGTGCCAGGGTATGGTGCTGGCTGACGCCTTCTACTACCTCGGCGACAACGGCGAACGCAACTGGGTTTCACCGGTTGACGTTGAAGTTGAGCGTGACGAGAAAGGCCGCATCGTGAAGGCCGTGGATAAGCAGGGTCGCGAGGTGATCTACGCGGGCATGAGCAAAATGTCGAAGTCGAAAAACAACGGCATCGACCCACAGCTGATGGTTGAGCGTTACGGCGCGGATACCGTGCGTCTGTTTATGATGTTTGCCTCACCGGCGGATATGACGCTGGAGTGGCAGGAGTCTGGCGTTGAAGGCGCAAACCGCTTCCTGAAGCGTGTCTGGAAACTGGTCTACGAGCACACCCAACTGGGTGCGACCGTGGCACTGGATGTGGAGAGCCTGAACGATGAGCAGAAATCGCTGCGTCGCGACCTGCACAAAACCATCGCCAAAGTAGCCGATGATATCGGCCGTCGTCAGACCTTCAACACCGCTATCGCGGCGATTATGGAGCTGATGAATAAACTGGCCCGCGCGCCGCAGGAAAGCGAGCAGGATCGCGCCCTGATGCAGGAAGCGCTGCTGGCGGTCGTTCGTCTGCTCTATCCGTTTACCCCGCACGCCAGCTACGTTCTGTGGCAGACGCTGGGTGGCGAAGGCTCCATTGATGAAGCGACCTGGCCGGTTGCGGATGAAGCCGCTATGGTTGAAGATTCACTGCTGGTTGTGGTGCAGGTCAACGGCAAAGTGCGTGGCAAAATCACCGTCGCCGCCGATGCAACACAGGAACAGGTTCAGGCACGCGCTGCCCAGGAGCATCTGGTGGCGAAATACCTGGACGGTGTGACTATCCGTAAAGTCATTTATGTACCGGGCAAACTGCTTAACCTGGTCGTAGGTTAAGTTCAGGAGGAACTGTGCGACATCCGATTATCAGGCTGTTTGTCATGCTGGCGGTGGTCATCACCGCTGGCTGTGGTTTTCATCCGCGTGGCACCACACAGGTGCCCAGCGAACTGAAAACCCTGATTGTTTCAACCGGCGATCCTTATGGACCCCTTGCGCGTACTGTGCGTCAGCAGCTGCGTATCAACGATGTCACTATTGTTGAAGACACTAAACAGAACCGCACCGATATTCCGACGCTGCGTCTGGGTCCTGAGGTGTCGGGGCGTAACACCGCCTCGGTCTTTATCAGCGGCACCTCTGCGGAGTATCAGCTGGTCATGACGCTAACGGCGCAGGTCCTGTTGCCGGGCAAAGGCATCTACCCAATCAGCACCACGGTCTATCGTTCATTCTTCGATAACCCGAACGCGGCGCTGGCAAAAGATGCCGAGCAGGATCTGATTACACAGGAGATGCGTCAGCGTGCGGCCGAACAGCTGATACGTAAGCTGCTGACCGTGCATGCCGCACAGATCAACAACAAAGAGACCTTACCGGCGTCCGTGATTCCGGTGCCGGGCCAGGTTTCAAAGGAAGCGCCCACTTCCTCTGCCACCAGTCTGCAATGATCAGGATTTATCCTGAGCAACTCAGCGCGCAGCTCCGTGAGGGGCTGCGCGCCTGTTATTTATTAACCGGAAACGAACCGCTGCTGTTGCAGGAGAGTGCCGACGCCATTCGCGCCGCCGCAACCGCGCAGGGATTCCAGGAACATTTCAGTTTTACGCTGGATGCGCAGACCGACTGGGAAAGCCTGTTTGTCAGCTGCCAGTCACTGAGTCTGTTTGCCCAGCGTCAGACCCTCACGCTGCAATTCCCCGACAATGGCCCTAACGCCGCAATGGCCGAGCAGCTGGTTAAGCTGTCACAGCTGCTGCACGCCGATATCCTGCTGGTCTGCCGGATGGCAAAGCTGACCCGCGCGCAGGAAAACAGCGCCTGGTTTAAAGCGCTGTCCGCCTCTGCGGTCATGGTGCCCTGCCAGACGCCAGAGCAGGCGCAACTGCCCCGCTGGGTGGTGAATCGGGCCAGAGCGCTGAAGCTGTCGGTGGATGACGCCGCCGTGCAGCTGCTCTGTTACTGCTACGAAGGCAATCTGCTGGCGCTTGCTCAGGCGCTGGAGCGGCTCTCACTGCAGTGGCCTGACGGCAAACTGACGCTGCCGCGGGTAGAAGAGGCGGTCAGCGATGCAGCGCACTTCACCCCTTTCCACTGGGTAGATGCGTTACTGGCAGGCAAAAGCCGCCGCGCCCTGCATATCCTCCATCAGCTGGAGAAAGAGGAGAATGAGGTGGTGATTCTGCTGCGTACGCTGCAGCGCGATATGCTGACGCTGCTGCATCTGCAACGTCATCAGGCACAGCAGCCGTTGCGCACGCTGATGGATCAGCAGCGGATCTGGCAGAATCGCCGCGCGCTGTTTACCGAGGCGCTGCAGCGACTCGACGCTGCCCGTCTGCAGCGCGCGATCCATCTGCTGAGTCAGATTGAGGTGACGCTGAAGCAGGATTATGGACAGCCGGTGTGGCCTCAGTTGCAGACCCTGACGCTGCTGCTCAGCAGCCGGGCTTTTCCGACGAGTTTTGCGCATGTCTGAGTTACAGGCGCTGTTTGGCGGCACGTTCGATCCGATTCATTTCGGCCATCTGCGCCCGGTCGAAGCGCTGGCGCAGCAGACCGGTCTGCAGCGCGTGACGCTGCTGCCCAATAATGTCCCTCCCCATCGTCCGCAGCCGGAAGCCAGTGCGGCCCAGCGGGTCGACATGCTGCGCTGTGCCATCGCCGGTTTGCCGCTGTTTGATATTGATACCCGTGAGCTGGCGCGCGATACGCCCTCCTGGACCGTGACAACCCTGGAGGCCTGGCGCGCCGAACGCGGTGCCGCCCAGCCGCTGGGATTTATCATTGGTCAGGACTCCTTACTGAGCTTAGCCAGCTGGCATCGCTGGCAGGATCTGCTGTCACTCTGTCATCTGCTGGTGTGCCAGCGGCCGGGCTACGCCACGCGATTTGAGGCGCCGGAGATGCAGCAGTGGCTCAATGAACACCTCGCCGGCGATATCCGGCAGCTGCATCAGCAGCCTGCGGGCCATATCTGGCTGGCAGACACGCCGCTGTATAATATTTCGGCAACCGAAATCCGCCGCCGCCGCCATCAGAACCTGCCCTGCGACGACCTGTTGCCCCCGGCGGTGATCGACTATATCGACCGCGAAGGCTTATATCGCGACTGATCCGGGCATGCTATACTGCGCCGCTTAATTTTCTGGCTGCACTTTCCGGGCTCGCAGCCGGCCCGATACCATCAGATTCAGAGGGGAACCTTTTGCAAGGTAAAGCACTCCAAGAGTTCGTTATTGATAAGATTGATGATCTCAAAGGTCAGGACATCGTGACCATCGACGTTCAGGGCAAATCCAGCATCACCGATTTCATGATCATCTGCACCGGCACCTCTACGCGTCATGTGACCTCGATCGCAGAGCACGTTGAGCAGGAGTCCCGTTTAGCTGGCCTGATGCCTTTAGGCATCGAAGGTAAAAGCGCGGCGGACTGGATCGTGGTTGATCTCGGTGATGTCATCGTGCACGTGATGCAGGAAGAGAGTCGCCAGCTGTATGAGCTGGAAAAACTCTGGGGCTAATCGGTGAAACTGCAACTTGTTGCCGTCGGCACGAAAATGCCCGACTGGGTGCAGACCGGTTTCATGGAGTATCTGCGCCGCTTCCCGAAAGATATGCCACTTGAGCTGACCGAAGTCACCGCGGGGAAACGCGGCAAAAATGCTGATATCAAACGCATTCTTGAAAAAGAGGGTGAAGCGATGTTAGCGGCGGTCGGCAAAGGAAATCGCATCGTCACGCTGGATATTCCCGGTCATCCGTGGGAAACCCCGCAGCTGGCGCAGCAGCTTGAACGCTGGAAACTGGATGGTCGCGATGTCAGCCTGCTGATTGGCGGGCCTGAAGGCCTGGCCCCCGCCTGCAAAGCGGCGGCAGAGCAGAGCTGGTCCCTGTCAGCATTGACGTTGCCCCATCCGCTGGTGCGCGTGCTGGTTGCGGAAAGTCTGTATCGAGCCTGGAGCATTACGGCAAATCATCCTTATCATCGTGAATGACCGATCAGCCCACAGCAGACATGACAAGTAGCGGATGAAATTACAAAGCAACGCCTTTCGCGATTACAGCGCCGAACAGAAACTCTTTGTCCGTCGGGCGTTTTTCGCCTTCGTCGGTATTTTGCTGCTCTCTTCAATCCTGGTGGTGAACCTTTACCATCTGCAGATCCTTCGCTTTGATGATTACAGTACCCGCTCCAACCAGAACCGCATAAAACTGGTGCCTGTCGCGCCCAGCCGCGGCATTATCTACGATCGTACCGGCACGCCGCTGGCGCTGAACCGCACCATCTATCAGGCTGAACTGGTGCCGGAAAAAGTCGATAACCTGCAACAGACGCTGGAGAATCTGCGCCCGATTCTGGAGCTGACGGATGAAGATCTGGAAAACTTCCAGAAAGAGCGTAAACGCTCGCGTCGTTTTACCTCCATTCCGGTGAAAACCGCGCTGAATGAGGTGCAGGTCGCCCGTTTTGCGGTCAATCAGTACCGCTTCCCCGGCGTGGAAGTGAAAGGCTATCAGCGCCGCTACTACCCATACGGTTCCACGCTGACGCATGTGGTCGGCTACGTCTCCAAAATCAACGATCGTGATGTGGCCCGCCTCGATAAAGAGGGGATCTGGCCAAATTACGCTGCGACCCACGATATCGGCAAGCTGGGCATCGAAGCCTATTATGAAGATCTCCTGCACGGCAAAACCGGCTTTGAGGAGGTTGAGGTCAACAACCGTGGCCGGGTCATTCGTCAGTTGCATGAGGAGTCACCTCAGGCGGGCCGTGATATCTATCTGACGATCGATCTCAAGCTGCAGCAATATATTGAAACCCTGCTGGCGGGCAGTCGTGCAGCGGTGGTCGTCAGCGATCCGCGCACCGGCGAAATCCTCGCCATGGTTTCCACCCCCAGCTACGACGCCAACTTATTTGTCGACGGGATTTCCAGTAAGGATTACCGCGGCCTGCTGGAAGATGAAAACCGCCCGCTCTATAACCGTGCGATTCAGGCTGCCTACCCTCCCGCCTCAACGGTCAAACCCTATGTCGCCGTCTCCGCCATGAGTGCCGGGGTGATTAACCGCAACACCAGTGTTTTCGATCCCGGCTGGTGGCAGCTTCCCGGTTCCGAAAAGCGTTTCCGCGACTGGAAGAAATGGGGCCATGGTCGTCTCAACGTCACCAAAGCGCTGGAAGAGTCTGCCGATACCTTCTTCTATCAGGTCGCCTATGACATGGGTATTGATCGCCTCTCTGAATGGATGAACAAGTTTGGCTACGGCAGCCGGACCGGCATCGACCTGCCGCAGGAGAGCGCCGGCAATATGCCGACCCGAGACTGGAAGATGAGACGCTTTAAAAAGCCGTGGTATCAGGGTGACACCATTCCGGTGGGCATCGGCCAGGGCTACTGGACGGCCACGCCGCTGCAGATGAACAAAGCGATGATGATTCTGATTAACGATGGCATCATCCGTGTGCCGCATATCCTGCGCGCCACCCGTGAAGGCCGGACGCTGGTGCCCTATCGCCAGCCGCCTGCCGCGCCGATTGGCGATATCCATTCCGGCTACTGGGAAATCGCCAAAGATGGCATGTATGGCGTGGCAAACCGCCCTAACGGCACCGCGCACAAGAGCTTTGCGGATGCGCCCTACAAAATCGCCGCCAAGTCCGGTACGGCACAGGTCTTTGGCCTGAAAGAGAACGAAACCTATAACGCCCACAGAATTGCTGAACGATTACGCGACCATAAGTTAATGACCGCGTTTGCTCCCTATGACAAACCTCGGGTTGCCGTGACCATTATTCTGGAAAACGGTGGCGCCGGTCCGGCTGTCGGCACCGTCATGCGCCAGATTCTGGATCACATCATGTTAGGTGATAACAATACAGTCCTGCCGGACGCCGCCCCGGTGCCGCCCGGTTATGAAGGTGAATAAACATGTCGATGCAAGATAGTCCGCAGAAACGATCAATCTGGATGCGCATCCACATCGATCCGCTGTTTATGCTGATCATCCTCGGCCTGCTGACCTACAGCGCCGTGGTGATCTGGAGTGCCAGTGGTCAGGACCCGGGCATGATGGAGCGTAAACTGGGTCAGATCGCGATGGGCCTGGTGATCATGATTGTGCTGGCGCAGGTGCCACCGCGTGTCTATGAAGGCTGGGCACCTTACCTCTATATTGTCTGCGTGATCCTGCTGGTGGCGGTAGATGCCTTCGGTCAGATCAGTAAAGGCGCACAGCGCTGGCTCGATCTCGGCTTTGTCCGTTTTCAGCCCTCGGAGATTGCCAAGATCGCGGTGCCGCTGATGGTCGCGCGCTTTATTAACCGTGACGTCTGCCCGCCGACGCTGAAAAATACCGGTATTGCGCTGGTGCTGATCTTCGTGCCTACCCTGCTGGTGGCCGCGCAGCCCGACCTCGGTACCTCCATCCTGATTGCCGCCTCCGGTTTGTTTGTGCTGTTCCTGTCAGGGATGAGCTGGAAACTGATTGGCGTGGCGGTGCTGCTGGTGGCCGCCTTTATCCCGATCCTGTGGTTTTTCCTGATGCACGACTATCAGCGCGATCGCGTCATGATGCTGCTCGACCCGGAAACGGATCCGCTGGGGGCTGGCTATCACATCATTCAGTCGAAAATCGCCATTGGCTCGGGGGGACTGCGCGGCAAAGGCTGGCTGCAGGGCACCCAGTCTCAGCTGGAGTTTTTGCCGGAACGTCACACCGACTTTATTTTTGCGGTTCTGGCCGAAGAGTTAGGCCTGGTGGGCGTGCTGCTGCTGCTGACCCTGTATCTGCTGCTGATCATGCGCGGACTGGTGGTGGCCGCGCGGGCGCAGACCACCTTTGGCCGGGTCATGGCGGGCGGTTTAATGCTGATTTTATTCGTTTATGTTTTCGTTAATATTGGCATGGTTAGTGGTATCTTACCGGTGGTTGGCGTACCGCTGCCGCTGGTCAGTTATGGCGGCTCCGCGCTAATCGTGCTTATGGCGGGATTTGGCATCGTGATGTCGATCCACACTCACCGAAAAATGTTATCTAAAAGTGTCTAAGAGGCTGCAGATGCGTAAGGAATGGCTTGGCGTTGCACTGGCATCACTGGTTCTGGCGGCCTGTACCACGCCGGAACCCCAAAATACGGCGCCGCCGCAACCGGCATACAATGGACCAGTGGTAGAGATTCCGGGCGTTGAGCCACGTTATGAGCCGGTTAATCCGGGCACCAGCCAGGATTACAGCGTCAACGGCAAAAATTATCGCATCGTTAAAGATCCCTCCAACTTCAGTGAAGTCGGTCTGGCCACCTGGTACGGTGAAGAAGCGCAGGGCAACCGCACCGCCATCGGTGAAACCTACGATCCCGATGCGCTGACAGCGGCCCACCCTACCCTGCCGCTGCCGAGCTATGTGCGCGTCACCAATATCGCCAACGGTCGTCAGATTGTGGTGCGGGTGAACGATCGCGGTCCTTATACGCCGGGTCGTATTATCGATCTCTCCCGCGCCGCCGGTGACCGCCTGAATATCTCGAACAATTCGCGGGTGCGGGTCGACTTTATCAAGGTCGCGCCTGACGGCTCACTCTCCGGTCCTGGCACCATCGGCACCGTCGTAGCGAAACAGAGTTATGCCCTGCCCGCCCGTCCGGACCTGAGTGGTGGCGCAGCGGCTGCTCAGCCGCCAGCGCAGAATGTGGACGCTATCAGTAACAGCACGCTGCAGAGCAGTGACAGCATGGGTGCACCGGTGCAGAGCAGCGGCTTTCTTGGCGCGCCCCAGCCTTTAGCGAGCGGCGTGCTGGAAGGCAGTGAACCGCCCGCTGCCGCCGTTGCCGCACCGGCAGCGGTTGCTGCTCCCGCCGCCGCCAGCGCCGCGCCTGCGGCCAGCCGTGGAACCGCAGCGGGCTATGTCGTGCAGGTCGGCGCGCTGAACGATCCGGCGCGTGCACAGCAGATGATGAAAAGCCTGAGCCAGCGTTATGGTGTGCCCGGGAAAGTTGAAGACGCAGGCAACAATGTTTATCGCGTGCAGCTTGGCGGGTACGCTACCCGCGCCGAAGCCGCCTCGCTGCAACAGCGCCTGAGCAGTGAAGGCCAGACCGCTTCATTTATTACTAATACGCGTCGCTGATCCGTTTGTCAGACCGCTGCACGTTACGTCTGCTAACAACCCAATCATTTCACCCCATGCCAGCGCCCCTGGCATTGGGTATGATAAGTGACTTTTTTAAACCTCAAACTCACGGATGTTGTAGTCCTACACATGAACACGCTGAAATCCTCTCGTTTGCTGAAACGCCTGACAGTGGGATCACTGATCGCTTTCTCCCTCAGCCATGCTGCTATCGCTGATGACGTCAATCTCAAGACCATGATTCCGGGCGTACCGGACATTGATGCCGAAGCGTATGTCCTTATCGACTACAACTCGGGCAAAGTGCTGGCGGAGAAAAATGCCGATGCACGCCGCGATCCTGCCAGTCTGACTAAGATGATGACCAGCTACGTCATCGGTCAGGCCGTGAAAGCCGGTAAAATTCATCAGGACGATATGGTCACAATTGGTCAGGATGCCTGGGCCACCGGTAACCCGGTGTTTAAAGGCTCCTCGCTGATGTTCCTGAAGCCAGGCGACCGCGTACCGGTTTCTCAGCTGACCCGTGGGATTGTGCTGCAGTCCGGTAACGACGCCTGTGTAGCGATGGCTGACTATGTTGCCGGCAGCCAGGACGCGTTCGTTAATCTGATGAACAACTACGTCAAAGCGCTTGGCCTGCAGAATACCCACTTCGGCACGGTGCATGGTCTGGACGCTGAAGGTCAGTACAGCTCCGCGCGCGACATGGCGCTGATCGGTCAGGCGCTGATCCGCGATGTGCCGGAAGAGTACGCCATCTATAAAGAGAAAGAGTTCACCTTCAACAATATCCGTCAGATGAACCGTAACGGTCTGCTGTGGGATACCAACCTGAATGTGGATGGGATCAAAACCGGTCACACCAATTCGGCAGGTTTTAACCTGGTGGCATCAGCGACAGAAGGCCAGATGCGCCTGATTTCTGCCGTCATGGGCGGGCACACCTTTAAAGGCCGTGAAACGGAGAGCAAGAAACTGCTGACCTGGGGCTTCCGTTTCTTTGAAACCGTCGCGCCGCTGAAAGCAGGTAAAGAGTTCGCCTCTGAGCCGGTCTGGTTCGGCGATAATGACCGCGTGCAGCTGGGTGTGGAAAAAGATGCCTACCTGACCATTCCACGTGGCCGCATGAAAGATCTGAAGGCAAGCTATGTGCTGAACAACACAGAACTGCATGCCCCGCTGAAGAAAAACCAGGTCGTCGGCAGCATCAACTTCCAGCTGGATGGCAAAACCATCGAACAGCGTCCGCTGGTGGTACTGAATGAAATTTCCGAAGGCGGTTTCTTTGGCCGTATCGTTGATTACATCAAGCTGATGTTCCATCACTGGTTCGGTTAAGCGTGACGGGTGATTGAAAAATCACCCTTCCGCCCCCATTACACGATATTATGATGCTCCCGCTCAGGCGGGAGCCTGTTTTTTATGCACCGGAGTCAATATGAAAACCAAACTGAATGAGCTGCTCGAATTTCCTACCCCGTTTACCTACAAAGTAATGGGTCTGGCGCAACCGGAGCTGGTTGATCAAGTGGTTGAAGTGGTGCAACGTCATGCGCCCGGCGACTACAGTCCTGAAGTTAAGCCGAGCAGCAAAGGCAACTATCACTCGGTTAACATCACCATCAACGCGACCCACATCGAACAGGTCGAGCGCCTGTACGAAGAGCTGGGCAAGATCGAAATTGTGCGGATGGTGCTGTAATTTACGGGTCGGCAAGGCGCCTGTGCCTGACGGTTTGCCGACATTATCCAGCGATTCTTCTTTAGCGGATTCTCGTTTTGTCAGTTGAAACCCTTCTCGTCCGTCAGTCCGGTCTGCGCGACTGGCAATCTGTCTCCGATGCCATGCACTACTATACCGACCAGCGCGATGAACAGAGTCGCGACGAAATCTGGCTGGTCGAACATCCGCCGGTCTTTACCCAGGGCCAGGCAGGAAAAGCGGAACATCTGCTGATGCCGGGAGAGATTCCGGTGGTGCAGAGCGACCGCGGTGGCCAGGTGACCTATCACGGTCCGGGACAGCAGGTGATGTATGTCCTGATCGATGTCAAACGCCGTAAGCTTGGCGTTCGCCAGCTGGTTACGATTCTGGAAGAGACGGTGATTGCCACCCTGGCGGAATCTGGCGTCAGCGCCCGCGCGCGTGCCGATGCCCCTGGCGTCTACGTGGGCAATGAAAAGATCTGCTCACTGGGATTACGCATCCGCAAAGGCTGCTCGTTTCACGGTCTGGCGCTGAATGTGGCGATGGATCTCTCCCCCTTTCTGCGGATTAACCCCTGCGGCTACGCCGGCATGAGCATGACCCAGTTAAGTCATTTCCGGCCGGGCGTTACGACAGAACAGGTTCGTTCGCCGCTGGTCAGCGCGTTTGCGCGGCTGGCCGGTTACGACCATGTTGAGTGGACTACGGATGATCTGCCGGTTCAGCCTTAGCGCTGAATGCGAATTTACAAATATGTAACTTTTCCGCGCTGACGGTGGCTGCTTCCCGGGCGCTGAGATGATATAATTTTTGCACTTTTTTCAAATAAAGTTGAAAGCACCCTTCCCGGTTTGAATGGGAACGCTTTCAAATCGCAATCCGACCGGAACCTGCTGATTTATGAGTAAACCAATTCAGATGGAACGCGGCGTCAAATATCGTGACGCAGACAAAATGGCGCTGATCCCGGTGAAAACCGTGGCTGTTGAACGGCAGGAGATGTTGCGTAAGCCGGAATGGATGAAAATCAAGCTGCCAGCTGACTCCAGTCGTATTCAGGGCATCAAAGCGGCGATGCGTAAAAACGGGCTGCACTCGGTCTGTGAAGAGGCCTCCTGCCCTAACCTCGCCGAATGCTTTAACCACGGCACCGCCACCTTTATGATCCTGGGCGCAATCTGTACCCGCCGCTGTCCGTTCTGCGATGTAGCCCATGGGCGTCCCAACGCGCCTGATGCCGGTGAGCCCGCGAAGCTGGCGCAGACCATCGCCGACATGGGACTGCGTTATGTCGTGATCACCTCGGTTGACCGTGACGATTTGCGTGACGGTGGCGCTCAGCATTTTGCCGACTGCATCAGCGCGATTCGCGAAAAAAATCCGACGATCAAAATTGAGACGCTGGTGCCGGACTTCCGCGGCCGTATGGATCGCGCGCTGGAGATCCTCACCGCGACGCCACCGGATGTGTTCAACCACAACCTGGAAAACGTACCGCGCGTCTATCGTCAGGTTCGTCCCGGCGCTAACTACGAGTGGTCGCTGAAACTGCTGGAGCGCTTCAAAGAAGCGCACCCGGATGTCCCGACCAAATCAGGTCTGATGGTGGGTCTGGGCGAAACGAATGCCGAAATCATTGAAGTGATGCGCGATCTGCGTCGCCACGGCGTCACCATGCTGACGCTGGGTCAGTATCTGCAGCCGAGCCGTCACCATCTGCCGGTTCAGCGTTACGTCAGCCCGGCCGAATTTGACGAGATGAAAGAAGAAGCGATGGCGATGGGCTTCACGCATGCGGCATGTGGTCCGTTTGTCCGCTCTTCCTATCATGCCGATATGCAGGCGAAAGGGATGGAAGTGAAGTAATTCCCGCTTTGCTGCTGCATAAAAACAAAAAACCAGACTGCTGACAGTCTGGTTTTTTTATGTGTGCCTGAAATAAAAAGTAACAGTTATTTGCTGCAAATAACCGATTAATCTTTATGAACGACGCGTTCTGCAGGCACGTCTTCAGCCGTATTTCGGGTTGCACTGGTATCTTCATCTTTCATGGCTTTCTTGAAGCCCTTGATTGCGGAGCCCAGATCGCCACCCAG
Source organism: Pantoea sp. EKM101V (assembly GCF_011800325.1). Classification (NCBI taxonomy): domain Bacteria; kingdom Pseudomonadati; phylum Pseudomonadota; class Gammaproteobacteria; order Enterobacterales; family Erwiniaceae; genus Pantoea; species Pantoea sp. EKM101V. The sequence continues at coordinate 245,690 of NZ_JAALFP010000006.1, read as the reverse complement.
CGAGCGCAACTTGTTGGTACCAAAAAGCAGTACGATAAGCGCACCGATAATCAGCAGCTTGGCAATACTGATACCTTCCATATTTAACCTTTCAACTTTATCGAATAACGGTGACTGTTATTTACGCGCAGATTGCCTGTCACCACAAGCAGAATCTGTAACAGAGTAAGATCTGACACCCCTGCCGTCAGCGTATCCGGCTCAGGCTCTGTATGTTTCACTCTCCGTCGAGTTCAGGCCGGGCAAAACGCCGGTTCTCCAGCACCGGCAGTACCTGACGGGCATAGGCAAGACGTTCGGGATCGAGGTCGGCAAACAGCAGTGCGGGCGCTTCCGCCGCGTTTGCTACCGCGACCCCCATCGGGTCCACCACCAGACTGTTGCCGATATTGCGCGGACCACATTCGCCCGCCGCCACCATATAGCAGGTGTTCTCCAGCGCACGAGCGCGGGTCAGCAGTTCCCAGTGCATCTCTTTCAGCGGGCCTTTCACCCAGGCGGCAGGCAGCACCAGGACATCGGCACCGTCCAGCGCCAGCCGCCGCGCCATCTCCGGAAACCGCACGTCATAGCAGGTCATTAAGCCCACCTTCATACCGGCCACCTCAATCAGCGGAGGAATGACCTGGCCGGGATTGACCCGCTGCGACTCCTGCATCGTGAAAGCATCATAGAGATGCAGTTTTTCATAGACGGCGATGATCTCACCCTGTCGGAAGGCAACCAGCACGTTAAGCGCTTTCTGCGCGCCGTCGGGAACATGCAGACAGAGGATCGTCGTCAGGGCACGCTCTTTGCTGGCTGCCAGCAGCTGGCTCAGGAAAGGGCCATCCAGCGGCTGCGCCGCTTTCAGCACGATATCGGGATCGGTAATATCCCGCGCCAGCACGCCTTCCGGCAGGACCAGCAGATCGGCTCCCCCTTCCGCCGCCCGCTGCATCAGATCCAGACAGACAGCGGCGTTTTCCTGCCATTCACGACCGACGGCAAACTGCCCCAGAGCCACTCTCATCATTGTTCTTCTCCTGCTGTCGCCATCAACAGCCTTCCGGCGACCCTGTCAGAGGGATTCGCTCAGGCTGCCCCTGTTCACTACCCTCATTGATCAACGCCGCGGCACTCTGCTCTGCGGTCGGGCTGAGGGAGCATCGTAACCTGAACACACCGGAAAAGTCTGCCGGAGAGAGCCTGTCAGCTCAGGCGGGCGCCTGAAGGACGTGCGCAGGGCAACCGTTTCTGCTGCCTGTCTGGCGCGGAGAGAGCAGAAAGCACTGACCACCGGCCGCTCTCCTGCGGGAGGCTCACCCGCCGGCTGAAAATTAACTCGCCAGGGATTTAATATGATAACGGGGTGATTCGGCAAAGCCTTCACGGCCGTAGAAGAGATTCGCTTTCAGGCGCGACTGGTGGCAATGCACCTCCATGCGATCGCAGCCACGACGCGCCGCCAGCGCCTCAGCATGCTGAAGCAGTTGCTGCCCCATCCCTTTGCTGCGCTCGCCTTCAGCAATGCAGAAGTAGCTGATGCGGGCAAAGTCACCGGCCAGCGCCAGCTGTGGAATGAAATGCAGGGAAAGGAACCCCAGCACCTGGTTATCCTGTTCCGCCACTAAGAGTGCTTCACTGGGATCGCTGCATAACTGCGCCAGACGCTGCTCAATAAAACCTTCGGTGCCGCCGTAGCCTAATTCGCTGAGCAACGCACTCAGCGCAAAACTGTCTTTTAACTCTGCCCGCCGTATATTCATCCTGCCTCCTCACCCACCGGGATCTGTCACTCTGTTATAACGCGTTGCCCGCAAAAAAGCGGCACTTCAGCTTGTTATAAATATGTTACGAGGATTTATTGTGAAGCGTCGCGCAGTTTGTGCGGCAGACGAGCCAGCAGCGCAGGATAATCAGGAGAAGGTGACGCGCAGATGACAGGCATAAAAAAACCCGCCATCAGGCGGGTTTTTAGAATTCTGACTGTTAACTTACAGGCTGATAACGTTAGCAGCAGATGGGCCTTTAGCACCGTCGGTGATTTCAAACTCAACGCGCTGACCTTCAGCCAGAGTTTTGAAGCCGTTGCTCTGGATTGCAGAGAAGTGTACGAATACATCTTTGCTGCCATCTTCAGGAGTAATGAAACCGAATCCTTTAGATTCATTAAACCACTTAACGTTACCTTTGATCTTAGACATCTATATTACCTTTACATGAAAAATGGACACTAAACTGTGTCGGCATCTAGTACAGCAATTGCGGAGGGATTTGTCCAGCACGATTTGATGAAAAAGTGATAAATATCGACTTTCTGTGCATCCATCACACTTTCCTGCTTACCGACTTGCGAAATCGGTTTCAGCAGCTAGCGAACGCCTTTCCTCTTCTTCGCGCTAACACGCTGGAAAGTCATGCCTTTTTTGAATTTCAACTTAACAGGCGCTCTGGCTGAAAAAGAAAAATCTTATTGAGACCCGTTCCTGTTCTCTCTGACGATATGGCGTGTAAAAACGCCCTTTTTTTTCTCTGCCCGGTCAGCCAGGCGTCTGACGCTGGTGCAATTTTCAGGCGGCTGAAAGCCATAGCAGGATAAAAAATCACTTATTGCAAAAAATTTGCGATTAGTTCACCGCCAGTTCGCCTTTCTTTACGACAAAATTGAGCCTGCCGTGCCGTTTATCCGCGCCAGGACAGGCCATCTGCGGGCGTTTTAGCCAATAGATGACAATCTTTGATCATGATCAATGAAGTGGTTTTTACAGGCCGGATTCGCATTTGGCAGCAAACATTCATGCTCATAAGACACTACTTTTCTCATCGCAGTCCGGAATAATATTGCATAGCAATAGATTAAGTCTGCTTAACCGGTCAGGGAACGCGATCAGCACAGTGTCAGTCCAAAGGAGGTCATACGCAGGATGGTGATGAAAATACGCTGTAGTCAGTGTGGAAGCGCCCGGTTCGTTTTTGCTGATTACAAAGAGGGCCAGCGCACCTTTCATGGTGCCTGTTGCGCATGCTGTCGAAAACAGCTGGGCTCGCGGGATCTACTGCCGAATACGCCAATGGACCCGATTACACAGTGTCTGTTGGCCAGCCAGAAAACGTTTCGGGCACCTGATTAGGTGCCCGCTGTCGCAGAATCTTTAACAGAAATCAGAAAATCAGTTTGAACACCCCTGTCAGGGTCAGTAAGCCCACGATAAAAATGATCGCGATAATCCACAGAATAATTTTCATTTCCTTTTCCCTCGCTGGTTAAACAGGTTTCCTGTAAGCAGTATAGTCAGAAAAACAGGCTCTGCCGCTTCACTAAGTCGTTAACCGGTCACAGGTTCATCAACTTTTGCTTTTATTTGCATTCTGAGAGTGCGATCGCAACCCCGTCTTTTACCCGCCCTCTTTCTTCGTTTTACAGACGACTCCTGGCTAAAATTCAGGCGGCAAGGCAGATCTCAATCTCAATAGTGAGGAGATTGACATGAGTTGTGAGGAGATCGTATGAGCACGATTAATACCAGTATGGGCCGCTACAGCCTTAAGGCTAAAAACAGCGGTAACCACATCAAAGGTTCTTTCGCCATCAACGATGAGGGCGGCACTCAGCTCACGATGCAGGAGTTTGAAGAGCACTACCTTGATGATGTGGTGAATAATGTCATCTATCCCGTCACTGGCGGCAACCGCGAAATTGCGCGTGCGCTTCGGGAACAGATGGTGAAAGCCGGTTTTGAAGCGCCTCATTAAGCGGGCAGCGTTAACTGTTATCACCCATGGGCCGCATAGCGCGGCCCTCTTTATGAGCGCCATCCTCTTTCAGAGAGCCAGCAGAGGGCCGCTGGCAGGCGGTGCCAGCGGCAGGGGATCAGATTACCCAGGAGAGCAGCAGACAGCCCACCAGGCCGCACACGGAGATAATGGTTTCCAGCGCCGACCAGGAGCGAATGGTCTCTCCTATCGTCAGGTTGAAATACTCCTTGAACAGCCAGAAGCCAGGGTCGTTAACGTGAGAGAAGATGACGCTGCCGGACCCTACAGCGATCACCATCAGTTCCGGGCTGGCACCACTGGTGACAATCAGCGGGGCCACAATGCCACCTGCGGTAATCGCCGCCACCGTTGCCGAACCCAGCGCGATACGCAGCACCGCCGCAATAGACCAGGCCATAAAGATGGGTGACAGCTGAGTCGAGTGCATCATGCTGGCGATATATTTATCCACGCCGCTGTCGACCAGAACCTGCTTAAAGGCCCCGCCGCCACCGATGATCAGCAACATCATAGCGATGATTTTGATCGAGTCGGTCAGGGTATCCATTACCTGTTCCATTGAGCGGCCGCGGTTGAGGCCAAACGTGAAGATGGCAATCAGTACGGCAATCAGGGTGGCCATGACCGGGTCGCCAAAGAACTCGGCATACGGCAGCAGCACATGCCCTTTTGGCAACAGCATCTCTGCCACCGCGCGCAGAGCCATCAGCACCACCGGCACCAGGGCCGTCCAGACGCTGACCCCAAAGCTGGGCATTTCTGCTTCGGTGAACGTTTTCGGGTTATAGAGTCCCTGCGGGATCGGTTTGTCGATGCCCTTCAGGAAGCGGGCGTAAACCGGGCCCGCCAGAATCACCGTAGGAATACCCAGCAGGGTGCCAAACAGCAGCGTTTTGCCCATGTCAGCATTGAACAGCGTGGCGATGGCGGTCGGGCCGGGATGCGGTGGCAGAAAGCCATGCGTAACGGACAGTGCAGCCGCCATCGGCACGCCGACATAGAGCAGCGGCACGCGCGCCGACGCCGCCACGCTGAACACCAGCGGCAGCATCAGTACAAAGCCAACTTCATAGAACAGTGCAAATCCGACGATAAAACCGGTCAGCACCAGCGCCCACTGAATGTGCTTTGTGCCAAATTTTTCGATCAGCGTGGTCGCGATACGCTGCGCACCGCCGCAGTCGGCCAGCAGTTTACCCAGCATGGCACCAAAGCCCATGATCAGCGCCAGGCTGCCGAGCGTGCCGCCGACACCCGCTTTAATAGACGTAATTACTTTATTGACCGGCATGCCCTGCATCACGCCGACAGCCAGCGCCACCAGGATCAGCGCGATAAATCCATTAAGCTTAAAGCGAATCATCAGCAGCAGCAGTAACGCGACGCCGATCGCCACATAGAGTAATGGCATAGGTTTTCTCCACCTTGCGCACTGAATGGAATCCAGTGTCGGTTGTTATCATGGTCCCCTGAGGGCTGCAAAACAGTGCGCCTGTAAGAATTTTATACATCCGGACAAACGCTGTTACCGATAACATGTTAAGGGTAACATCCGCAGTAAAGCATCACCCCGCCGGGGTGAATTTCTGTTTTGCGAAGATGATCAACTTTTTACCGGGACGTTATCAGAAAGTTTGCCAGTGCCGGCGGCGCGCTTTTCGTTACACTCAGATTTTAGTGAAATGTAAAAAGGATGCGCTGGTGAGTGTGAATCTGAGTGAGCTGTACAGTAATCAACGAACCCTCTTTGGCCGCGGCAGCCTCGATAAACTGGTGCCGCTGCTGGCCGCCCGGTCGCAGCCTACCCTGCTGTTTTGCGGGCAATCCTTTCTGCAGGGCACGGCGTATGAGCGGATTAAAGCTGACCTGAACGCGCAGATTATCGGCTATGAAATTGTCAGCCATGAAGCCTCTCCTGCTGAGATTGATGGCTGGGTGGCACGCTGGCGGGGTCATGTGGATCGGGTGGTGGCCATCGGCGGGGGCAGCGTGCTGGATGCGGCTAAAGCGTTCAGCGCGATGATGCAACATCCGTTGCCGACAGCCCGCTATCTGGAAAAGGTGGGCGACAGCACGGTTCAGCCAGTCACGTTACCGCTGATTGCCATTCCGACGACGGCCGGGACCGGCAGTGAAGTGACGCAGAATGCGGTGGTGACCGACCAGCGCGATATTCAGATCAAAGCCTCACTGCGCCACCCGGTTTTTGTCCCGGAAGTGGCTATTCTCGATCCCGATCTGCTGAAGGGGGCACCTGACCACGTGCTGGCGACCTGCGGGATCGATGCCTTCACCCACCTGTTTGAAGCCTACCTCTCCGCGAAAGGTAATCTTTTCACTCAACAACTGGCCGTGACCGGCCTGCGTCAGTTTATCCAGGCCTGGCCGGCGCTGAACAGTGAAGAGAGTGCGGGCGATGCGGCAAGAGAGTCGATGATGATGGCATCGTGGCTGGGGGGAGTTGCGCTGAGCAGCGCCGGTCTGGGGGTCATCCACGGTATTGCAGGCGAACTGGGCGCGATAAAACCGTTTCACCACGGCGAAGTGTGCGGGCGGCTGTTGTTCCCCTTCCTGGAGCTGCTGGCCGACAGCGATCATCCGCTGCAGCAGACACTGATGTCAGCGTTACATGGGCAGCTTTTCAGTGAAGCCACCGACTCACCCGCGCAGTTCCTCAAAACGTGGCTGCAGCAGCAGGCGATTCTGCCGTTCTGGCAGGGGGGGCCCACGCTGACGGGCGAAGAGGTGAAGTGGATTCTGGCGCGCGCCAACAGCAAAAATTCGCTGGTGAATTACAGCCGCGAACAGATGGAGACGATGATCGCCCAGGCCTGGCGCATCACGGCGTGAAGCGAGGCGGGCCAGATGACCCGCCTCTGCCCTTCCGAAAACCGCGTCTGCCCATTACGCGGGCAGATTTGCGAATGGCCCCTCACCGGCCAGCATCTGCTCAATCACCTGCAGCACGCCCTCTTCGTTATTAGCAGGGGCAGCATAGCGTGCTGCCTGCTTCACCCGCTGTGGCGCGTTGGCCATGGCAAAACTGAAACCAGACTGCTTAAGCATCTCCAGATCGTTGCCGCCATCACCAAACGCCAGCACCTGGTCGTGTGTGATGCCCCAGCGCGTGGCGAGCAGATCCAGGCCGTGCGCTTTATGGTTGCCCGGCACAATCAGGTCAACGGAGCCGTGTCCGCTTGAGGTTGCGGCCACACGACCATGATGCAGCCGTTCGATATCCGCCATCAGCGGCTCGATAGCGTCGTCAGAGAGATTGAGTGCGAACTTGAACAACCGATCATGCTGCACCTCATCCAGATGCTGAATCGGCTTCAGGCGATGACAGTAGTGACGCATCTTTTTCAGCCAGCTCTCTTCCATGCCGTCAAAGTAGTACGCACTTTCGCGTCCACACAGCAGATAACGCAGGCCGGGATAGTTGCCGTTTTGCAGGGTGTTGATGACCGCTTCGACATCGCGGCGGTCAAAGGCGCCGCAGAACAGCTCCTCATCACGGTCGATAATCCATGCGCCGTTTTCCGCCACAAAGGCGATATCGCTGGCGACCTCCGGAAAAAAGGATTTGAGCTGGTAGTACTGATTACCGCTGGCCACGACAAATTTGATGTCGCGGGCGGTGAGTTGCTGGTAGCAGGCGAGAAACCGGGATCGATTGTACTGCTTGTTGTCGTCCAGAAAAGTGCCATCCATATCAACCGCAACCATCTTAACCGTCGTCATCATGACTCCTTACACAGGGAGAATGTCAGTGTGGAGTCTCAGGATAGACGCTGGCGGCGCAAAACGGAAAGAAAGCGGGATGGCCGCCGCCATCCCGTGGGTTCAATTCAGTGCGTTGTTCAGCAGCAGTGAGGTGATAATGCCGGTTGCCGCCGCAATCAGCACATAGTTGCCGTTGATGTCTGCCCAGTGTTCCCCCTGCGGAGGTTCAGGCAGTCCGCGCGCATCCCAGTCGTCAACGCGGTAACGGTCGTCACAATAGGCTCGCGGGATCGCATGGCCACGGCGAAACTCATGTCCCTGCCAGGCGAATGCGTCGCGCGGCTCATATCGCCCTCTGTCGTGACGGAAGCGCTCGTCATCATGACGCGCATGTTCAATCTCATGGCGTTCCCGCTCCTCATGACGATGGCGGTCGTCGCGGTCACGATCCGGATGCGGGCCGGGCCCCCACGCATCCGGGCCAGGGCCATCATTCTGATGCGGCACCGGCGGGCGGTGCGGATCGCCGCGATCGTCTGCCAGCGTGGTCTGAGAAAAGAGCGTGCTGCATGTCAAAAGTGAAGCGATAAGCGTTAATGTTGTTTTTTTCATGGTACTGCCTCCGAAAATAACGGCTGTCAGGCACCGTTGATCGGCATCATGGCAATAATCCTGTATGGCAACATCTGTATAATTCTTAAAAACCGCCAATTTACAGACCATTACGCGTAATTATCACTTTCTTAACACTGCAGACCGCCCTGCCCGCGGTCTGACCGGCGCATCAGACAAAACGCCGATCATCGCTGCCAGCGAAAACGTGTGTCAGGGTACGAAACCGCACCCTGACAGGGGCCGGTTATGGCGTACTGAGGATCACGGGCGCGTCAGGTAACCCCGTAAAGTGCGTCACGATGTGGTGGTAATCCGCCGTGGGGTCGAGGTCACGGAACTGTTGCGGATAGAGATCTTTCGCCAGAATTTCCATCCCGATAATGTTGTAGGGATGATTGTAGAAGTGATGGTAAACGCCATAGACGCGCTGCTCTCTGACCGGGGCGATCTGCGCCAGCCCCGTGCGGCTCTGTAAGCGCTTAAAGGTCGCGGTTACCTCGGCCTGATTCGCGCCATAACCAAACGGCAGCACATTGCTGTTCGGCCGCTTTGAGCCGGTCATGATGTAGACATCCGGCTTCATGGCGATGATCTTCTCCAGCGAAACAAAGCCGGAACTGCCGGGCAGCAGTGCAGAGCCAATATTTTTGCCGCCGACCGCCTCCACCAGCGCGCCCCAGCCGTTGTGTCCGTGGGTAAAGCAGCAGTTGTCGCTGTTACCGGCAATCGGCTCGACAAAAACCGTCGGCTTGTGCGGAACCTGGGCGATCTTCTCCTGAAGCGCCTGCCAGCGCTGCTGATAAAAATCGGCGTAGTCTTTTGCTTCAGCTTCACGGTTCAGCACCGTGCCGAGCACGCTCACGCTCTTGAGGGTGTTCTCTTTCGGATGCAGCTCATCATCGAGGAACAGTACCGGGATGTGCAGATTTTTCAGGGTGGCCAGCACGCCTGATTGTGTCAGCGCGGGTTTGGCGCGCAGCTGCGCAATCATCAGATCGGGCTGCTTCGCCAGCACGCTCTCCAGGTTTACCTGGCCCTGATCGTTAAAGCCCATATCCACAATTGAGGTCGCCTGAGGCCAGCGCTGCTTCAGCAGATCCCAGGTCTGGGTGTCCTGCTTTTTCGGCAGATTGTTCCAGGCCACGACCCGCTGAAACGGATTCTGTCGATCCAGCAGTGCCAGCGTCATGACGTCGCGGCCATCCTGCAGAATCACATGCTGAGGCTCTTTCTGCAGCGTAATTTTCTGTCCATCCATATCGGTCACGGTGACCGGATAAGTGGTGGCCGCGCAGGCGGTCGACAGCAAAAGTGTAGTGGCAGCAGCCATCCCGATCTTCATGTTCATCCTGTCCTTTAAAGGAATAATAATTATTCGCGTTAACTCTACCATGTCACTCTGTAACAACTGTAACCATTGCTAACCAGATACTTCAGTCAGGCAGGAGACAGAGGATGAACCGGATTCGGAAGCGCGGGAGGCGTGTATGACAGGGGGAACGGCAGGCGCCTCCCGGAGGAGGCATCTGCCGTAGGCAGGATTACTTCACCAGCGAATAGAAAATAGCGGAGATGGCAATCACCCCAATCAGCACCACAAACAGGTTGCTGATTTTTCCGCTGTACTGACGCATTGCCGGGACTTTCTGAATGGCATACATCGGCATCAGGAACAGGATCATGGCAATAACCGGCCCGCCCAGCGTCTCAATCATGCCGAGAATATTCGGGTCCAGCGTTGCCACCAGCCAGGTCGTCAGCAGCATAAAAAGTGACGTCAGGCGATTCAGTCTGGCCGGCGCGATCGCTTTACCGCGACTGCGCAGCGCTTTATTAACCATGCCGTTGAACCCTTCGCGCGCGCCAAGGTAGTGACCCAGGAACGATTTGGTGATCGCCACCACCGCGATCAGCGGGCCCAGCCAGGCAATCATCGGTACCTGAAAGTGGTTCGCCAGATAGGAAAGAATCGTGATGTTCTGCGCCTTGGCCGCATGCAGATCCTCAGGCGACAGGCTCAGCACGCAGCTGAAGACAAAGAACATCACTGTCACCACCATCATCAGGTGTGAGCAGGCCAGAATGCGCGAGCACTTTTTCTCAGCGGCGTCGCCATACTCTTCGCGCTTCGCCAGCGCAAAGGAGGAGATAATGGGAGAGTGGTTAAAGGAGAAGACCATCACCGGGATCGCCAGCCACAGCGTCATCCACAGGCTGCTGCCTGCGGGCTGAACGGTCAGCGTGGAGAGCGCCGCGCCGTGCCAGTGTGGGATCAGATAGCAGGCCATCAGCATCAGCACCGCGACAAAGGGGTAGACCAGCACGCTCATCGCTTTGACAATCATCTTCTCGCCAAAGCGCACAATGGTCATCAGCCCGACAATCAGCAGCAGCGACAGCAGCGCGCGCGGCGGTGGCACCAGCCCCAGCTGATTCACCATCAGACTCTCGACCGTATTGGTAATCGCAACGCTGTACATCAGCAGAATCGGGTAGATGGCGAAGAAATAGAGCAGCGTAATCAGCTTGCCCGCCCCGACGCCGAAATGCTCCTCAACAACCTCGGTGATATCACCGGCCGGATTTTTGCCGGAGAGGACAAAGCGGGTCAGCGCGCGGTGCGCATAAAAGGTCAGCGGAAACGCCAGTATCGCCATAATGATCAGCGGGATGAGGCCGCCAACGCCCGCATTAATCGGCAGGAACAGGACGCCCGCGCCAATCGCAGTGCCGTATAAACCCAGCATCCACATGGTGTCGGTTTTACGCCATCCCGTATCGACGTCACTTTCAAGCGCGCCCAGCGTGCCAGTTTGCGTGGTTTTCATCAGATATTCCGTGTTAAAAGCGCCAGTACCCTGGACCGCTGAAAGAGGTGTCGTCCCCTGCTTTCCGGCCCGGTCGCAGCGGAACCTGCGCGCGTGATGCTGCCAACGCACATGCACAGGTAATCGTTTGCGTGCGCCACTTTTTACACTACCTGACGATAGAAGTTCAAGCCGCACCGATAAACGCGCACAGATTGCTGAAATAACCGTCAGGTTGTGCAGAGTGACTGCGGGGCAGATCATGCCATCTTTAAGGCCGCTTTACCGCACTAAAAAAGGTGATCCCTGTAACGGTTAAGCACAACGGGCTACGCTTTAACTCTGACGGGTCGCGAAGGTGGCGACGCAAACACGGGAGAAGAGAATGAAAATTGCCTGTCTGGGCTGGGGCTCGTTAATCTGGAAAACCGGCGCGCTGCCAGTCGCCAGTGAGTGGCATCATGATGGTCCCGCCGTACCGGTGGAATTTGTGCGCATCAGTGATGGCGGTGAGCTCTCCACGGCGATCTGTCTGAATGCCAGTCCGGTGCCGGTGTGCTGGGCCTGGCTGAATACCGCTTCACTGGAGCGGGCCTGCCAGGCGCTGCGGCTTCGTGAAGCCATTCCGGACAACCGCGTCGATGGCGTCGGGATGATCACGGTGACAGATAACGCCAAAGGCCCGCTGGCGGCGTGGGCGCAGGCCAGAGGGATCGAAGGTCTCATCTGGACGGATTTGCCCGCCCGCATGGCCGGTGTCGAAGGCCAGATACCGACGCTGGGTCAGGCGCGGCACTATCTGCAGCAGCTGAGCGGTGAAACGCGGGAACACGCTTTCCGCTACATTGAACAGGTGCCGACGCAAATCGACACGGCCTATCGTCGCGCCTTTGCCGATCTGATACGGTGGCAGCCCGATGCGCCCCTCGTCACGGTTGCTGACACCCGGACACCCCCTCCCTGCCAGCCCGGCTGAGACGGGGCTTTCTCCTGCACCGCTCTGCTTACTCTTCTGAGGATGTCTACACTTCACGCAGGCTAAGGCTCAGATATCGCAACACTTCCCCGCGAGTGGTCACGGCTCACGGTCTGACCGCCCTCCCCTTGTCACCAGGAGATGAACAGATGAAAGCATTAACCTACCACGGCCCGCATAAAGTCAGCGTGGATAACGTCCCCGATCCCGGCCTGGAGGCCGCAGATGACATCATTCTGCGTGTGACCGCCACGGCCATTTGTGGGTCAGACCTCCACCTCTATCGCGGCAAAATTCCCGGCACCGGCCACGGTGATATCTTTGGCCATGAGTTTATGGGCGAAGTGGTTGAGACAGGCAGTGCGGTCACGGCCGTCGCCAAAGGCGATCGGGTGGTCATCCCGTTCGTTATCGCCTGTGGCGACTGCTTTTTCTGCCTGCTTAATCAGTATGCCGCCTGTGAGAACACCAACAGCGGCCGGGGTGCCATCCTGAACCGCAAAAATATTACTCCGCCGGCCGCGCTGTTTGGCTTCAGCAAACTTTACGGTGGCGTGCCCGGCGGACAGGCTGAGTATGTCCGGGTGCCTAAAGCCAACACCGGCCCGTTTAAAGTGCCGCCGGTGCTGTCGGATGAGAAAGTGCTTTTCCTCTCCGATATCCTGCCGACCGCCTGGCAGGCGGTGAAAAATGCCGAGGTCAGACCCGGTTCCAGCCTGGCCATTTTCGGTGCCGGGCCGGTGGGGCTGCTCAGCGCCGCCTGCGCCCGTCAGCAGGGGGCCGATCAGATCTACATGATCGACCATAACAGCTACCGCTTAAACTTTGCCCGTGAACGCTATGGCGTTATCCCGATTAACTTCGATGAAATTGATGACCCGGCAGGCTGGATCATCGAACAGAGCGCTGGCAATCGCGGGGTGGATGCGGTGATTGATGCCGTGGGCTTTGAGGCGAAAGGCAGCCTGACGGAAACCGTGCTCAGCAACCTCAAACTGGAGGGCAGCAGCGGTAAAGCGTTGCGCCAGTGTATTGCGGCGGTGCGGCGTGGCGGTATCGTCAGCGTGCCGGGCGTTTACGCCGGTTTTATTCACGGCTTCCTGTTTGGTGACGCCTTCGACAAAGGGCTGACCTTTAAGATGGGGCAGACCCACGTTCACGCCTATCTGCCTGACCTGCTTAAGCTGATTGAACAGGGCCACCTGACACCGGAAGAGATTGTGACCCATCATCTGCCGCTGGAGGATGCGGCCCGCGGCTACGATATTTTCAACAAACGGGAAGAGGAGTGCCGCAAGGTGATTCTGGTGCCTGGCCTGTCACCCACGCAGGCCACCCTGTAACCTGCGGGTCTGACGCGTTAAATTCAGCTCTCTGGTGCCCCGGCAGCGTGCTCTGCCGGGGCGTTATCTCAAAACGGCCTGCGTTGCAGAGTACTCCGCCCCTCCCGTCCCTCCAGCAGATGTTCATCCGGCGTATCCGCCGTATCCACCTGGCTTCCCTGTTCCAGCAGTCGCGCGCTGCGTGAATGGGGGTGACTTTCGCTAATCACCTGTTGTGAAAACGCGCCAAACGATAACAGTAAAAAAAGTAACCCACTGGCCAGCCTCACTTTCATACGCACACCTCTTTGATAACGGTGACGCTATGCTGCCCGAAGCGTTTTCATTTTCTGTCAGTAACAGGCAAAGTTATGTGGCAACCGGGAACAAGCTGCAACGCGTTGAGCTGCGGTTCAGCTTTCCAGGCTGAGGCCATCAGTGCAACCGGCGCACGGACAGCGCCACACACCAGCGCTGGCGCTGGCAGCGCGGACAGACTGCCTGCTGCTCTGCCTCAATGGTCCGGGTCTGGCCGCAATGGGTGCAGGCATAAAGCCCGCTCGTCGGGACCGTGCTGTAATCCTGCCGGTGCGCGGGAGGCAGCACGCTTAACCCGGCGCGCATCGCATCGTCGTCATAGAAATAGAGGCTGAGCTGGCCATCGACCTCCACCAGCGCCAGGCGGATCTGCCCCAGATGTTCCACGCCGCTCTGCCGCAACTCCATATAGAACTCATCTTCGGAAATATTCAGCCGATCCAGACTTTCCAGCACATATAGCCCGTCTTTAATCAGGGTAATCACATCCCCCTGAATCAGCCGTGAAAAGCGCGGACTGAGCGCCGTCAGCCAGGTGGTCAGACGGTAGAGCGACAGCAGAACCACAAACACCATAATGACCGGCAGCACCGGCACATCATCATAAAACGTCACGTCACCCGAGGCGGAACCCAGCGTCAGGATCACCACCAGTTCAAACAGAGACAGCTGACGCACGCCGCGCCGCCCGGAGACTTTGAGAAAGGTAAATACCACCAGATAAGCGATCAGGACACGTGCCACCACCTCAAACAAAAAGGTGGCGGGCTGATCGTTGAGCAAAAAACGGTGCCAGTCGAATGAGAACATAGTCTGCTAAACATCCTGTTTTAAAGGGGGCGTCTCTTCGCCGCCGCCGATTGATTGGCCCGCAGATCCAGGCCAGCGATACGTCAAGCTTGTCGCCTGTTCGCCAAAAGGCAAGCGAAGCTGTAAGCCTGAAGCGGGCGAGTCTGACCGTTCTGCAGGCTGCGGAAAAGGTTAACAAAGCTGAAAAAGGGACAGCCTCGCCTCACGCTGCGCTTATTTTGCTGGCGACTGAAACGGAAGCAAAAATTTCCTGTTTCTGTCTGGCTGCTTTTTGCCGCTGCGTTTTTTCTTTTTACTTCAATAATTTGCCAAGAACATTACCCAGCCTATACTTTCCAGTAAGGCTTCCACCTCATCACTTAACATTCAGAGAAGCCACTCTTTTTCCTGCCGATAGCGCTGTCTGTGAAACCTGCTATCTCACTCGTCCATTTTGCAACAGGTGCTGATGCCTGCCATTCAGCGTCTGTGGCTTATGGCAGGGATCGCCCGTTCGTTAAGAGTGGCCCGACCGGCCAGTCTGCTTTGCATACCCATAACGCCCTGACCCGTTTCACGACGGCGCGTCAGCGGGAAGCGTGTTGCTTTTTTTCGGGAGATGCCATGACGCCTTTTTCCAGTTTCTGGCAGGCGGGTTATGAAGGGGCCGATCATATCAATCCTGCCGGTCTTGCGCTGTCGATGAACGATCTGAATCAGCATCAGAGCCGTGCAGCGGCGGATTATGCCGCCCTGACCCCCTTTTCCCTTCGCACGGTGCGCGAAAGCGTGGGCTGGCGGCTGTGTGAACGCAATGGACGCTATGACTTCTCGACCGTCGCAGCGCGGATGGTGGCCGCACGTGAGCAGGGTATTCAGCTCAGCTGGACACTCTGTCACTATGGCTGGCCCGCTGACGTCACGCTGTTCAGTGATGACTTTGTCAGCCGGTTTGCCGCCTTCTGCGGCGCTCTGGCCCGCTTTCTCGCCCCCTGGTATTCGTCTGCGCCGGTCTATTCACCGATGAATGAGATCTCTTTCCTCAGCTGGGGCATCTCCGTCGGGGTTTTCCCCTGTGAGGCGATCCCTGAACCCGATCGGGCGGATGCCGCCAAGCGTCAGCTGGTACGGGCTACGCTGGCGGCCTGTGATGCGATCTGGCAGGCGGATCCGCGTGCCCGCCTGCTGCACTGCGATCCGCTGATCCATATCGTGCCCGATCCCGCCGATCCCGACAGCGACGGGCTGGCACGCGTCCTGTGTGACACCCAGTACCAGGCGTGGGACATGCTGAGCGGCAGACGTGATCCGGAACTGGGCGGCGCACCCCGCTATCTCGATCTGGTGGGCGTCAACTATTACCACGACAACCAGTGGGAGCAGGGTTCGAACCAGCGACTCTGGTGGCATCTGGGCGACAGCCGCCGCCTGCCGCTGCATCAGATGCTGCAGCAGGTCTGGCAGCGTTATCAGCGGCCGCTGCTGCTGGCAGAAACCAGCCATGTCGGCAGCGGACGCGGCGCCTGGATCGGCGAGATCGCCGCCCAGGTGGCGCAGGCGCAGCTGGCGGGCGTTGAGATGCTCGGCATCTGCCTTTATCCGATTATTGATCGTCCCCTCTGGGAGGAGACCACCTTCTGGACCCGCAGCGGGTTATGGGATTTGGACCTGTCAGGGCCCGATCCTTACGCCCGCCAGTTACAGCAGCCTTATGCCGACGCCCTGCGCCAGGCGCAGCGCTTTTTGCAGCACATCGTCCCTTCCTCATCCCCCTGTCAGGAGTCTGTCATGAACAAACCCGCTCTTATCGTTTTCAGTCATTTACGCTGGGGCTTTGTTTTCCAGCGCCCGCAGCAGCTTCTGACCCGTCTGGCACAGCACTATCGCGTGCTGTTCGTCGAGGAGCCGGTCTGGCAGGCGGGACCACCTGGCCTGCATCAGAGTTCGCCCGCAGCAAATATCACCGTGATCCAGCCGCATACCCACCACGACGCGCCCGGTTTTCACGACAGCCAGATTGCCCCACTGCTGCTGCTGCTCGCCCCGCTGCTGGAGGAGGATGAGGAGCCGCTGATCTGGTTCTATACCCCCATGGCCCTGCCGCTGCTCACCCCCTTCAAACCCCGGCTGGTGATCTACGACTGCATGGATGAGCTCTCCGCCTTCCACAACGCCCCGCGCCAGCTGCAACAGCGCGAATCGGCGCTGATGACCCGCGCCGATCTGGTGTTCACCGGCGGCTCCAGCCTCTATGAAGCAAAGCGCGATAAACATCATCAGGTTTACTGCTTCCCCAGCAGCGTGGATGCCGTCCACTTTGAGCAGGCGCGCGATCGCAGTAACCATCATCCGCTTCAGGATACGATCCCGGCAAAGCGGCTTGGCTATTACGGCGTACTGGATGAACGTATCGATCTGCCGCTGATTGCCGCGCTGGCGGACAGCCATCCGGAGTGGCAGATCATCATGGTCGGGCCGGTGGTGAAAATCGATCCCACCAGCCTGCCGCAGCGCGACAATATTCACTGGCTCGGCCAGCAGCCCTACCAGGCGCTGCCGCAGTTCCTGGCGGGCTGGGATGTCTGCCTGATGCCTTTTGCCATTAACGCCTCGACGCGTTTCATCTCGCCCACCAAAGTGCTGGAGTATATGGCGGCACAGCTGCCGATTGTCAGTACTGCCATCGTGGACGTGGCGCGGCATTACGCTGAAGAAGTGGCGGTGGCAGAGACCCCTGCCGCCTTTATTGCCGCCTGTGAAGAGGCGATGACCTTCAGTGCGGCTGAGCGACTGGCGCTGGCGGGCCGCATGCAGGTAAGAGTGGACGCGACCTCCTGGGATCGCACGGCAGAACAGATACAGGCCCTGATCCAGCAGGCTCTGACGCATCCGCAGCCTGCCGGTGAACCGGTCACGCCAGCCAGTGCCCAGGCGAACGTGACGCCGTTAACCCCGGCGATGCTGGAGAGCGAAGCGGTGCCCTGCCTGATTGTCGGTGCCGGGCCAACCGGACTGAGCGCCGGTTATCACTATGGTGAAGGCGCGGTGCTGCTGGAGAAAAATGCCACGCCGGGCGGCTGGTGCCGCTCCATCGACGATCGGGGTTTTACCTTCGACTATGCCGGTCACATTATGTTTTCGCAGGACCCCTATGTCCTGCAGCTCTACGAGATGCTGCTCGGCGACAATCTGCACTGGCAGGCGCGTGAGGCCTGGGTCTGGAATGACGGCATCTATACCCGCTATCCCTTCCAGTCGGCACTGCACGGTCTGCCGGTTGAGGTCGTAAAAGAGTGCGTGCTGGGCGCCATTGAGGCGCGCTATGGCGAAACGGCCGCGCCCGCGGTGCCGCTGGATCGGGCGCGGGCGCGACGGGACTGCTGTGCCGATGGCGCGATAGCGGATGAGGGCAGCCTGGCCGGTGAAGTGGAAGGCGAAGAGGATTTTCAGCACTTTATCCTGCGCACCTGGGGGAAAGGGATCGCACGCCACTTTGCCCTGCCCTATAACCAGAAACTGTGGAAAGTGCCGCTGACTGAGATGGAGACCTCGTGGCTGGGCGGACGCGTGCCGCTGCCCGACCTGGCGCAGATTATCGATGGCGCACTGCAGCCGCTGGCAAAACCGGTGGGGCCTAACGCCCGCTTCGGCTATCCGCTGCGCGGTGGCTTCCAGGCGCTGATGTCCGGCTTTCTGCCGCACCTGAAGTGCAAACTGGAAACGGATGCCACCCTGAGCCGGATTTATCCGCAGGCGCATGTCGCGCTGCTGGCGGATGGACGCCACTACCGCTATGAGCAGTTGATCAGCACCATGCCGCTGCCGGAACTGATTAAACTGATGGGCGATGAGGCGCCGGAGAATGTACAGCGGGCGGCACAGCAGCTGCAGTTTGTCTCGGTGCGCTGCGTGAACCTGGGCATCGGCCGGGCTGACCTGACCGAAAAACACTGGATTTACTATCCGGGCGACACGCTGTTTCACCGCATCTTTGTGCAGGGCAATGCCAGCCCGCACTGCAATCCCCCCGGCGGGTTCGGCTTAACCTGTGAAATCACCTACAACGCCGCCCATCCGCTGCCGCTGGCGGGCGATGCGCTGATTGAACGCTGCCGTCAGGATTGCATCCGGGTCGGGATGATCAGCGAGAGCGATCCGCTGCTCTGCGCCTCAGAGGTCGATATGCCCTACGCCTACGTCATCTATGACCATGCGCGCAGTGCGAACGTGGCGCTGATAAGGCAGTGGCTGCTGACGCAGGATATTCATCTGTCAGGCCGCTACAGTGAGTGGGAATATTACAATTCCGACCACGCTTTCCTCGCCGGTAAGCGCGCCGCCGAAAATGTCCGGCTGCAGCATGTCAGCGAGCGGACACGCGGCTGACCCGACGCAGCCAGCTACGCAAGAGGCTGGCTGCACTTCGCGGCTTTCAGCGATTGCAACTGGCTGACGCGCCGCGCCACCTTCTGGCTGGCATTGTATTTTGCAATGCCATTACCCAGACCAAAATCGCCGACGAAGCCCAGCACGGTCAGGGCGTCAAACCGACCGGTCTGTTCAATATCGCTCTGTACGCCGTGCGCTTTCACCAGCTCCTGATCCAGCGCGCCACAACTGAGCATCGCCGTCTCTTCCGGCGTCACCGCCGTGGCCTGCGGATAGTGCTTGGTGGCACAGCCTGTCAGCGACAGCGCCAGCAGCGCCGCCAGAATTATCCTGTTATGCATTTTTCATCGCCCGATCTTCACCTCATTAAACGGGTTATCGGCAGATTCCGCCGCGATCATGAGTGACTGACCTACCAATAATGGTTGAAACCGCTACGCTAAGGTAGGATCCCGCGCGTGATGGTCAGTTGCCGTGCGTGACTGTCCGGGCGCGACGCCGTGAACGCACATCCGCCGTTCCCCGCTTCTGCCCTGAATTTCAACGCGTTAGCCTGCATGAAGCTGCCACCGGCAGCGTTTAAAGAGTAAAGCCTGATCGATATTCAGTGATGAGCGGTCAGTGCAAGCGAAGCCAGACACGGAAAATTCGTGCTTCGGGTTTATCAGAGTATGTTCCAGATGAGGTTTTTCCATGCGTTTTAAAGGATTGAACATCGGATTTTTCATTTTGATTCTGGCGATCGCCACGTTCGCCTTTTTTGAGGTGCTTTCGCCCTATTTCTCGCCGATTTTATGGGCGGCAATTCTGGCGGTCATTTTCCATCCGCTGAAAAGTTATCTGCGGGGCCGGCTGGGGGAACGCAATGGCCTGGCCGCACTGCTCACCCTGCTCTGCATCTGTCTGATTGTGTTTACGCCGCTGGCCATTATCGCCTCATCGCTGGTGGTCGAAACCAATGCGGTCTATCACAAGCTGCAGACCAACTCGGCGCAGTTCCCGGCGGTTTTTGCCGACCTGCTGCAGCATCTGCCGCGCTGGGCAAAACATTATCTGGCTGAAAATAATCTCGATACCGCCGGAGAGATTCAGCAGAAGCTCTCCTCGTTTGCCCTCAAGGGCGGCCAGTATCTGGCAGGCAGCGCATTCATCATCGGCAGGGGCACCTTCAGCTTTACCGTCGGTTTTGGCGTGATGCTCTATCTGCTGTTCTTCCTGCTGAAAGATGGCTCCTATCTGGTGCATCTGATCCTGGAAGCGCTGCCGCTTTCGACCTACGTCAAGCATCACCTGCTGGTGAAGTTTGCCGCGGTGGCGCGTGCGACGGTCAAAGGCACGGTTGTGGTCGGCATCGTGCAGGGTATTCTCGGCGGGCTGGCCTTCTGGTTCACCGGCATTGACGGCAGCCTGCTGTGGGGGGCGCTGATGGCGTTCCTCTCCCTGATCCCGGCCGTCGGCTCCGCCATTATCTGGGTGCCTGCAGCGGTCTTCTTCTTCGCCACCGGTGCCGTGTGGAAAGGCCTCTTCCTGGTCGGTTTCTTCGTGGTGATTGTGGGGCTGGTGGATAACATCCTGCGTCCGCTGCTGGTCGGTAAAGACACCAAAATGCCTGACTACCTGATCCTGATCGCCACGCTGGGCGGGATGGAGATTTATGGCATCAACGGTTTTGTCATCGGTCCGGTGATTGCGGCGCTGTTCATCGCCTGCTGGAACCTGCTCTCCGGGCGCGATAATCGCGAGAACATCGAAGTCATCGACGAAGAGGTGATCGAAGAGGGCAAGAAACAGTCTGAGACCGCCGCCGAGGCCGCGGCAGAAGCCGCCGCCGTTGCAGCCGAAGCAGCGGCTGACGCGGAGATGAAAGTCTCAGCCTTAGCGGCAGCGGAGAAAGAAAAAGCCGCCGCCAGCAAAGCCTGATTTTCTCTGGAAATAAAAAAACCCACCTTTCGGTGGGTTTTCAGAGGCTACAAAATTTAAGACCCGGTTAATCAGGCAGCAATGAAAACGCGCAACGCGTCGGGAACAGGGTCAGAAGAGGAGAGCGTCCCGCGCCAGGGACGGTGCGGGCCGAGCGGCCATGGATGGCATAAGCGACTTTCCGATCTGCCCCTGCTCCCGGGGCAGGCTCAATATCAAAGCAATCTGCCCTGGCATTGCAGCCATAAAAAAACCCACCTTTTGGTGGGTTCTTTTTTTATCTGAAATGGTAGCGAATCAGTTGGTCGCTTTGTTTTTCAGATCTTCAGCGCCCTGCTTGGTTTTATCCCAGCCTTTCTCGGCACCTTCTTTCGTTTTATGCCAGCCCTTCTGGGTGCCTTCGCTGATTTTGCTGCCGGTGGTATGGCTCTTGCCTTCCGCCGCGTGCTCAGATTTCAGCTTCAGCTCTTCGCCCTGATTCTGCGCATGATGCAGTTTTTCTTTAGCGGTATCCGCGCCTTTGTGCGCTTCCGCAACGGTGTTATCGGTAGTAGTAGCAGCAAATACCGGCGAGGCCAGCAAAATAGCAGACAGTGCAATAATTGATTTCTTCATAATTCCCTCTGTATTCATTGTTGCCGTGTAGGTTTTAATCCTGGCATAGCGATTCCAGGAAAGATTTAAGAATAAACCAGGAATGAAAAAGGGCCAGTTTTCACCAGAAAATTCCCTTCGGGGCAGCCTGATCGTCCGTTACCAGAGCGCGAGCTGCGGATCGTCATCTGGCTTCGTCGTCTTTCTGTCCACCCGCGCGGGCGGTGCGGGACGCTGCATCTGATCGCTGATCCACTGCAACAGCACTGACACCACATAGGCCTGCTGCTCTGCGCTCAGGGGCTGCTGCTGAGTAATATTGTGCCATTTGCTCAGACAGCCGCGACAGCAGGTCGCGGTGGCGTGCTGGGCGATAAACACCGGATGACCGCGCATCGGCGTCTGTTTGCCATCACGCGCAGGCCGGGCGGGCGCCAGCCGCTGTGCAACAAACTCTGCGGCATGCTCACGCAACACCGGCTCGCCTTTACTCAGCGCATAATCATACTCCGCGCGCCCCAGTCGAAAGCGCTGGCGGAATGGCGAGCGCGCCAGGCGGGCAAAGAGATCGTCAGAAACCGTCATACTGCCCGCCCGTCACTCATATTTCCGTCCCGCCAGATAGCGGACGCCCTGCGGCCCGAACGCCTCACGATGCAGCTCATTCGGCTGCAGGTGAAACGTCTCTCCCGGATGGTAAGTGGTCTCGCCCTGTTCTGTACTGATGGTGATATCACCACTGAGGATCAGGGCCAGTGCTTCGAAGGGATGGACATGATTGTCGAGCTCGGTGGCGGGCGCACGTTCCACCAGCAGTGGCTCGTCAAACCCCTCTCCGGCTAATCGTTTTCTGAATTCATCTTCTGTCATTGTCACTCCTCGATATGGAACCGACCCTGGTAGTGTAGACGATTTTTATCGCCATTTATGGCACGCCGGTGGTTACGTAAAGTAGCGCAAGCAGGGTTGTTCACCGCGCATACCGATGCTGTACTTTCCGCCTCGTGCCAGCCATTTTGACATCAGGATGACGGAAAAATATGTCTCACCCTCTGAAAACCGCCCTGCTGCTGATCAATCCGCGTTCGCGTAAAGGCCGCGCGGCGGCCAGCCGGGCCAGGACGCTGCTGACTCAGGCGGGTATCACCCTGCTGCAACCGGCTGAGGAGGAGAGCCGCAGCTACCACGAACTCATCGCGGCTTATGCCCATCGCATTGATGCGGTGATCGTTGGCGGGGGCGACGGCACGCTTAACGCCGCCGCGCCGGGCGTGATGCAGACCGGCCTGCCGCTGGGGATCCTGCCGCTGGGCACCGCCAACGACTTTGCCCGGACGCTCGGCATCCCCGCCACGCTGGAGCAGGCGGTGCAGATTATCACTGACGGGCAGCTGCGCGCAGTCGATCTGGGGGAGGTGAATCAGCATCTGTTCCTCAACGTCTCCAGCATCGGCTTTTCCGCCGAGCTGGCGCGCAATCTCACTGCAGAATCAAAAAAACGCTGGGGGGTCGGCGGTTATGCTCTGGCGGCGTTGCGGCTGCTGCGTCAGAGCCGTCCGTTCAGCGCCACCCTGATCCATGAGGAGCAGCGCATGCCCATCCGGACCGTTCAGGTTTCCGTGGGCAACGGCCGTTTTTATGGCGGAGGGATGACGGTCGAAGCGCGCGCCGCACCGGACGACGGGCTGCTGGACGTTTACAGTCTGGAGGTCCGGCACAGCTGGCAGCTGATTGCGTTGCTGCCCTTTCTGCGACGGGGTACGCAGGGTCGCTGGCGCAACGTGCGCACCTTCAGCACGACGGCGCTCACCATCGAAACGCGCCGCCCCCACTACATCAATGCAGACGGCGAGATTATCGGACAGACGCCCGCCCATTTCCGCCTGATCGCAGGGGCCATACAGGTTTATGCCCCTGCCGATCCGACAGCGCAATAGCGGATGTCACATCGCGGGGTTAATGCTGAGTGCCGTTCTTTTCGGCGTCGTTGATCTGCGTGGTGAGGATGCTGACCAGCTCTTTCGCCATCTCGATGGTCAGGCCGAAAAACAGCGACTCCTGCGCAGATCGCTCGCGCGGAACCTGAGGATCGAGATAGCTGAACT
Source organism: Pantoea sp. EKM101V (assembly GCF_011800325.1). Taxonomy (NCBI): domain Bacteria; kingdom Pseudomonadati; phylum Pseudomonadota; class Gammaproteobacteria; order Enterobacterales; family Erwiniaceae; genus Pantoea; species Pantoea sp. EKM101V. Next base: position 222,373 of record NZ_JAALFP010000006.1, on the reverse strand, counting down.
GCAACACCAGCGCGGCGTGCCCGCTTAACGGGCCGATGTGCCAGCCGGTGACCGGATAGAAGGTAAAACGGTTAAAATCATTCACTATATACCTGACTTGTTAAGCATAACGCTGATTGAGTGTCAGGCCAGCTCAGAAAATAAAACACGATTCGATTACTTAGCCTGGCGCAGATTGGCTGAATAGCAAGTGAAGCGGGCGTCACCCTGCCCGCCAGGCGTGGTATCCGCAGCCCGGCGACCCTGCCGTCAAGGGCGGTCAGCTGTCTGCGCGGGGGATAATCGAGATATGTCCGTTGACCTCCAGCACGGCATATTTAATCTGATCAAACCGTTCCAGTCCCGGTCCGGAACGCGCCGCCTCCAGCACATCGTCAGGATCAATCCCGGTCATCTTCATGCGTTCGGTCAGCAGGTTGCCGTTTTCCACCAGAATCACCGGACCGCCATCGATCGCCTGCTCCACCACCGGAAAGCGGCTTTTCAGTTTTCCCAGTACGATGTCGATCGTCACCAGTGTGATAATCGTCAGCGCCGCGCCCGTCACCGAGAAATCATCGCCCAGCAGCGCCTGCTGCGTGGCTTCGCTGATAATCAGCAGCAGAATCAGATCGAAAGAGGTCATCTGCAACAGCGTGCGTCTGCCCGCAATTTTGAACACCACCATCAGAACCAGGTAGATCGCTGCAGCGCGTAAAACCGTTTCCATAAAGTGCCTCTGTCAGGGATAGATCCATTGGGTAAATCGGGCCGGCGCGTGATCATCGCCCTGAATCGTGACGTGGATCAGGCCCGCATTGCGTGGCTGCAGGCCGAGCCAGATTGCGTGATCCGCCCCGGTGTCACCGCTGGAAAAGGTCAGCCGCAGATCGCTGCCGATCGTCACGGCTTCCAGCGGCTGCGGCTGCAGCGTCTGGATCTGCAGATTATTCAGCGCGCCGCCGCCAATCGTGATCGAGAAGCGATCGCCGGCGGGTGCGTTGTAGCCAATCCGCATATCCATATTGCTTTCGGTCCGGCCGAACCGTTCATATTCAACCTGAAGTGTGCCGTCTGGCGAGCGGCTATGACCCTCGCTCAGCACCCCTTTAGAAAAGAGGCCGCACGCCCCCAGAATCACCAGCAGAATTAACAGATACTCCCCTGCCCGCTGAATCAGCCATTCACGCCGTACCCAGCGAAGATCTTCTTTTATCGGGTAGTCCCGACTCACAATGCGATCTCTCTTCACTCTCATTCCCTCTGGTAAGCGTACCCGCCTCTGCAGCACGCTGCCTGAAGCATAGCGGACGGGCATTATTTCGCGCGGCGCTCAACCCAGAACGACCAGCTGTGGTAGAGCAGCGTGAGCGGCATCGCAATCACCGCTCCTACCAGCACAAAACCCTGCGTGACCGGCGAAGCGGCGCTGTCGCTGAGCGTAAACTGATAGGGCACCAGCCACGGATAGAGGCCACACAATACGCCGCTAAAGAGTGCGCTAATCAGCATCAGCGTCAGAATGAGTTGCAGTAGCGGCCTGGCGCGCCACAAGGCCACCGGCAGGGCGATCCAGAGCAATACTATCGCGCCTGCCGCGATCCTGCCCGGCGGTCGCTGCCAGCTCTGCCGCCAGAGATCGGCATTGAGATAGAGGTCGGCCAGAAAAATAACCAGCGCCAGCAGCCACCACAGCCAGCTCAGTGCCGCCGCCAGCGGCTGTACCCGCTCACCAATGCGCCAGCCAATCCAGCAGCAGGCCATCAGCGAATTGATCGCTATCAGGCCTGCGCCGCTGAGCAGCGGCACCAGACTCAGCCCATCCGGCAGGCCGGTCTGCGGCTGAGCGCTGATGATCATGCCGGCGCACCAGCCCTGAATAAAGGTCGCCAGCGCGGAGCTGCCCGCCATGAGGCGATCCAGCCAGCGACGCAGGCGGGGAGAACTCTGAGCGCGATACTCCAGTGCCATCGCCCGCACCAGCAGCGCCAGCAGCATGGCAAACAGCGGGACACTCAGCTGACTGAACAGCAGCGCATAGACCGGCGGAAACAGCGCCAGCAGCCCACCCGCCGCCAGCACCAGCCAGGTTTCATTCGCATCCCACACCGGCAGAATGCTGTGCGTCATCAGTTCACGCTGTTCATCATCGTGAAACCAGCAGAAAAGCATCCCCACGCCCAGATCCGTGCCATCCAGCAGCAGGTAGAGCAGCAGAGAGAGACAGATAATCAGCGCAGAGAGTTCGGCCATGTCACTCTCCTAATGGGGCGTTTTCAGCGCAATCACCACCGGTTCTCCCGATGGCATCTCACCTTTAACCCGGCGCAGCAGATAGCGTAAGCCGAGGGCGAAGGTCAGCGCATAGATCAGCAGCACCGCCACGAAGATGCCCAGCGTGCTGCTGAGTGACAGCGGCGAGACGCTTTGTGCGGTGCGTAACAGGCCATAGACCGTCCACGGCTGACGCCCGACTTCGGTCACGACCCAGCCTGACAACAGGGCAATAAAGCCCGCCGGTGAGAGCCATGTCAGCCAGCGCAGAAAGCGCCCCGACATGGTCAGCCCTCCCCGCCAGCGCTGCAGATTCGCCGCCAGCGTGGTCGCCAGGATAATCACCCCCAGCCCCACCATCAGGCGAAAAGCGAAAAAGACCGGGAGCACCGGGGGGATGGCATCCGCAGGAAATTCGCTCAGGCTTTTAATGTGGCCGGAGAGGTTGTGGCGCAGATAGAGCGATCCGAGTGCGGGCAGAGTGACCTCCAGAACGTTACGCTGCGCCTGCTGGTCCGGCAGCGCAAACAGCCGCAGAGGCTCCCCCTCGCCGGGGGCTGGCTGGTGCCAGCTGCCTTCCATCGCAGCCAGTTTAGCGGGCTGGTAGTCGCGGGTGTTTTCACCGTGCAGATCGCCGAGAACGATCTGCAGTGGCACCGCAAACAGCAGCAACGTCAGCGCGCTGTTGAGCATCAGACGCGAAGCCGCCTCCCCGCTGAAATGGCGGAGTCGCCACGCCGCCACGCCCGCGATCATCACCGCCACGGCAATCAGCGACCCGACCACCATATGGCTGAAGCGCCACATAAAGGAGGGAGCCTGCAAAAGTGACCGCCAGCTGTCCGCAAGAAAAACCCCGTTCGGATCCCGCGTAAAGCCGACCGGCGTCTGCATCCATGAGTTAGCGGCCAGAATCCAGAAGGCGCTGAGCAGCGCGCCGAACGCCACCAGACAGGTCACAGCAAAATGCACGCCGGGCCGGATTTTGTTAAAGCCGAACAGCATCACTCCGGTCAGGGCCGATTCGAGAAAAAACGCGACCAGCACCTCATAGAACATTAACGGCCCAATCACGCCGCCGGCCTGCTGTGAAAAGCGCGCCCAGTGCGTGCCGAACTGAAACTCCATGACGACGCCGGAGGCGGCACCTATCGCCACCGTCAGGGAAAAGAGCGTCAGCCAGAAGTGCAGCACATCCCGTGCAGCCTGCTGTTTTCCCCACAGCCAGCGCGCCTCAAACCACACCAGAAAGGGGGCCAGTCCCAGCGTCAGCGCCGCCAGCGTAATATGCATGCCCATAGTCAGCGCAAACTGCGTCCGGGCAATTGCCAGCACCCAGTCGCTGTCATTCATGGCGGTATCGTCCCGAAGCCTCAGATCCGCCGGAGTGCGTGACGGATGAGGAGAGACACGCCGCCGCAAGCCGTTCTTTCATCTGACTCTCTCCTGATCTTATTGCCTCTCATCAGCGTCAGGCTTATTTCGCCAGACGGTAAGTCGCCTCTCGTTTTGTCAGTTTATCGTAGTGAAGAAATAAAAGTTCAGCCAGCATCGACCGGGAAAGAATAAAAGCACGTGAAGAACCACATTAATTGCCATCCGGTGAACAGCGATAAAAAAGATATTATCGCCCTATCGGATGCGCTGCGCTTAAATAACGAAAATAAGCATTAAGCGAGGCGGAGAATTAATTCGTCCGCCTCTGGATTGCCCTACAGCCAGCCGGAGCGACGCAGCCTGGCCCACAATCCGCCGCAGGCCAGCAACGTCAGCCCGACAGCCAGCGGATAGCCATAATGCGACTTCAGCTCCGGCATATGTTCGAAGTTCATGCCATACATGCTGAACACCACGGTCGGGATCACCAGGATGGCACCCCACCCCGCCAGCTTTTTCACCACCTCATTCTGCTGCACCGTCACCAGCGCCAGATTGACCTGCATGGCACTGGTGAGCATCTCGCGCATATCTTCCGCATCGGTCACCACATGGCGGGCGTGATCCTGCACGTCCCGGATATAGGCGCGCAGCGGGCGCGGGATCAGATCCTCATGCAGGTGAATAAGCTGGTTGCAGATCTCTTCCAGCGGCAGTGCCGCATTGCGCAGCTTCAGCAGCTGCCGCCGCACGGTATAGACCGCCTGTACCGACCGGCGGTCAAATTCGCTGGTGAAGAGATCGTTCTCCATCTGCCCGACGCGTTCGTTCAGCGAGGTGGAGAGTTCGGCATAACGGTCGACAATAAAATCGAGCAGGCAGTAGAGCGGATAACCCGGCCCCAGTTTCAGTAGCGCCGGATTTTCTGCCGCCCGTTCGCGCACCGGACTGTAGCTCTCCGAGGCACCGTGACGGATGCTGATCAGGAAATTTTTTCCGACAAAGAAATGGGTTTCGCCCAGTTCACAGCTGTCATCTTTCGCACGCACCGTTTTCACCACGATAAACAGCGACTCGCCATAATGTTCGATCTTGGGCCGCTGATGCGCATTCAGCGCATCTTCAACGGCCAGTTCGTGGAGTCCGAACTCTTCTTTGATCTTTGCCATAAACGCCGCGTCTGGCTGCCACAGGCCGAGCCAGATAAACGCCTCCGGCTCTTTAATCACGTCGCTGATATCCTCAACGTCTATCTCTTCGCCCGCGCTTCCCGGACGATACACCCTGCTGCTTACGATCATCTTCTGTGTTCCCGTTGTGACAATAGAAGCAGCTTAGCCAATCCCGCGCCCGTAACCGGATAAAAACCGTAAGGATTTGCTGCAACAGTGTGTCGTCAGCGGGTTACCACTTCAGGCCTAATCCGGTGGAGAAGATCCCTTCGTTCAGGGTATCAGGAATGCCGCTGACCAGATTACGATGGTAGCCAACGTGCAGGGTCGACCAGGAGGTCAGGCTGTAGCGCAGGCCAGCTTCCGCATCCAGCATGAATACGCCGTCGTCATCCAGCGAATGACCGACATCACCGTTGCTGTAGAGCGTGACCGATTTGCCCAGCAGATAGCGCTGATAGTTCCAGCGCAGCGAGCCGCCAAAGTGGCGCTCCTCCCGGTCATCGCTGTAACCATACTCAAAGGCCCCCCCCAGCAGGGAGAGCGAGAAGCTGCTGAGTTCGGTGTCCCACAGCTGATAGCCGGGACCGGTGCCAATCAGTGCCTGGCGCGACAGATTCTCCACCCAGTCGCGCTTATAGGTGGCACGTGCCTGCCAGAAGAACTGCTCCCGGAACAGATAGTCAACGGCGTAGCGCAGGCTGTAGTTGTCGGTGTTGACGCTCTCATTTTCCTGCTCGCGATTGTAGGTTGCGCCGATATCATGCCGCCATTTTCCCTGGTTCAGCCTGGTGTTGAGCGCAAAACTGTAGTCGTCCGTTTTGGTAGAGGCCTTTTTGACCTTCATACCGGCGTCGATGTTGCCGGTCCAGGCGAGCTGATCGCTGCGGACTTTGGCTTTCATAAACTCATTGATGCGCCTGACGGAGACCTGCTGCTCCTGCTCGTCGCGTTCCACCCAGACGTAGCCAGGATCCGAGGAGGAGAGCCGCACCTGATAATGTTCACCGGTTTTTTTGTTTTCAACATTCACCGGATTGTCGCTGGCGAGGGTGCTGACCGCATTCCAGTCCAGCGTGACCGTGCCGGCATAATGCGTCTCTAACGCCAGCTTGCCATCACTCAGGTAACGGATGGTGCCGGTGAGCCGGTCGCCATTATTCAGCCAGACGGTATCGGCGGCGGCCTGCTGAGCCCATCCGGCGCAGCAGCTGATAACCAGCAGTGTGGTAAACGAGGTGGCACAGCGCATAGCTTTCCCTGAAAAGGCGTCGTCCTGCATGGACGACGCGTCACCGCAAATTCTGACCTGACAATTAAGCCGATTCCGCGACTATATGCAATGTGCCGCCCCGGTTATGACAGGTCGTGCAGCTCTTTACTGAGGGGAGGCCCCAGCCTGAAGTCGGAAAAACGGATCGCCAGTCCCTGCCGCTCCGGCGAGCAGCCCATCACGCCGACAAAACGCCGCGCCTGACCGGGCCAGGGACAGAGCCGCAACAGTGGCCAGGTCAGGCCGTCGGTGGAGTACTGGATTCGCAATGCCGCCTTTTCCAGCGTCGCGCGCATCCAGAACTGACGCGCATCACCGGGGAAAACACCGGTAGACCAGTCAGAAAACTCGCGCGTGACCACGCTGCCGATAGCAGGCTGGTCATCGTTAAACTCAATGCCTGCTTTAACCCAGTGCGTTTCACTGTCCTGAATAAACAGACCGGCCTGGTCATAAAGCTGGCTGAAGTCCGCCCTCACCTGCACCTGAACGGTAAAGTCGTGTTCTACCCAGAAGCCAAATGCATGGCCGCTGTGCCGTTCGAAGCCGTACCAGGTGCGCTGCCAGAAATCGCTGTTTAACGCGGTTTCAAACTGCAATGTTTCACCATCCAGACTGTGCACCGGCGGCTGATTAATCCAGACGCCGCCTTCGGCCGTTATTGAACTGACTGCTCTCATGGTCACTCCTTTCAGTAAGGTAAAACGCCTGCAGGCTGGCCTGCAGCGAGGTCATCGGTCTGATCATCATCGCCATCAGGGCCAGTCAGCTTAACTATTTCATTTTGTTAATCGCCTGGCTAAAACGGCATTTAACAGCCAGGCTTGTTTTGTCTGACGGCAACTGAACTCATTAAATATAAGGATTAAGCCACCATGGTAGATAAATCAGAAATTTTAGATCACGCCCAGGTTGTTGATGTTAACGGTGAACATGTCGGTATCGTCGACCATTTCGAAGGTGACGACAAAATTAAGCTGGCGAAAAGCGATCCGGAAGCGGGCGGCAAACACCACATTATTCCTTTCAGCTGGGTGAAAGAGGTTGACGATAATAAAGTCATCCTTTCTAAAGCCAAAGCTGACGTTGAAAGTGAGTGGCAGTCTGCATAATATCGCCGCCGTGGCTCCCGCCACGGCGTATTTATTTCACGTACCTGTTTCTGCGCCCTGCCCCGGCCGTTCTCTCTATCCCTTTAAATTTATTACTGCATAAACTTTTCGCCGCTAATAAAATCTGTGTCCTTTATGAAGACAGGCTGATATTTTCCATTCGCGTTGCTGCATAGCAGCCGAATACCCCTTCGATGAGTGGATAGCGCCCGGCATCGGGCAGTTCAAAATGCCACCATTCAGTTGCAATGCCGGTAAACCCACCTCCCAGCATGATGGCATTGAGCAGCAGCCGGTTGCGCTGCGCCTGCACGGCTACCGCAGGATGATAAGGATGGGAGTGCTCGCTCATCTCATCAAAGCCGGTGCCCATATCCATTATCTCGCCGCGCTCGTCGATCAGCGTCACATCCACCGCCGTGCCCCGGCTGTGATTAGAGCCGAGTGCCAGGGGAACAACATAGTCCGGATTCGGGCACGCCTGCCAGAGGATCGCCTGCGCTTCAGGAGGCCGGTATGCGTCGAGAATGAGCAGCGTATAGCCCGCGACCTCTGCAATATCGATACTTTTCGCCAGCGCTTTCGCCGCATCAACGTGCAGCAGACAGCGCGCGTCGCGGTAGATTGGCTGCCCGGTGAGGTTGTCGGCGGTGGCGTATTTCAGATCGATGGCTAACTGAGGAAAGGCGTCAGCGATGTCTGTCAGATGGTTATTTTCCATGGTGGTGAGCTCCCTGTTTATGCGCTGTGTCAGGCTAGCCATGAACGGTGATGTTGAGGGGTATCATGGCACTGCGGCAGGGGGAAGGAAAGCTGGATGCATTTATGCACCAGAAAGTAGCGTGGCATTTTCCTGGCACAGGTTTTTCTCAAAGCGTTTGCCTTTTCAGAACTCTGATGGGGGAGATAGCCAGCTCGCTGATGGGGATAATTCTCAACATCGCTTTCATTACCTGGACTTCAATTTGTGATCACCTGCAACTCCAGTTATTTTAGGAACTGATTAGGCACATTCAGTGAGATCCACTTTTATTCAGAGGCACTGTTATGGACAACTATTGGGACACAAAAAGACTGTCAAATTACCTCCTGACGATGGCAAATCTGGAAGCCAATCAGTTAGTGAATATAGCAACTACCCTTTCGCAATTTCATCTTAGAGATGCTCTTCTAAGAGTAAAATTTCAGGATGAAGTGCGTCAGTTTGCCCGGCTGCAGCTCCAGGCAATTCGCACATCGACCTCGGACAATGAATGTCAGCAATGTATTCAGAATCTTAAGCAGGAAAGCCAGTATCTGAAGATTCAGGACAGAATGCTCAGAACCGGAGAAGCTGTCATATCGTCTTCGGTGCAGTTTTACCATGACCATGAAAAGGTCATTGGATATGTAATTAATGGCATCGGCGTAGTGTTGAGCGGCTTACAGATCGTGGCTGGAGTCGGTCTGATTGTAGGTTCTGTAACAACCGGTAATGTTTTAGGCGTTGTAGCGGGTTCAACTCTGGTGATGAATGGAGTGGGATCAGGGATTGAGACCTTAGGGAGCCTTAGCGGTGTGGCTCACCCATCCAACCCAGTAAGAGATAAATATGAGGATGTTGCAGATTTCTTTGGTTTTGATAAGCGTCTCGGATTATTAGCCTATCAGGTAGTTGATTTGACAACTTCATACTATGGCATTTTCAAGCTGACTTTGAAGCCAGAAGCCTGGAGGCTATACAAATATCTGCCTACTGACTATTACCGCAAAGTTCAGGTGATGAGTAAACCTGCACTGGCTTTAAAAGGCGCTGGAGCAGTCTATAAAGGGAGTGGGATAGGTATCAACCTTTATCAAATGCAAAATAGCGCCGCTCAATACTAACCTCTGGTTCTTCTGATAAATTTGTTAGCTTTCCAGGCCAGGTTCAAAGGCGTAACAAAATAGACCACAAGGAATGCAAACGTCAGAACAACAATGTATGGAATGGCATTTGAAGCATCTCCATTAAAAATGCCATCCAATCCAATAAGTATCAAAATAACAAGGGCTATAACTCCACCCCAGAAACGCTTGCTTAAATCAATCACAAGGCTTTGGAGTGTGTCTTTTTTTGACTCGTCTTTTTTAATGATGCTTTTGAGCTTACCTATGTCTTTAGCAGAGAAACCATTATTATAAAGTTCTTGCTCAAATTCGTTCATCTGATTCATCCTGAATGAAATTATGACATGAGCAAAATATAGCATAGTGAATCTGGTACATGCTAACTCGCCTGTTTACATGACCAGAGAAAACATCTGTGTTTGTTCAGACGTCCAGAATGCTTCCTTACTCACAATCATCAGGGCCTTAATGCCTGCCTAAATAGGGTGCCGTAATGAATATCAAAAGAGTAAGAAATCAGAATCTTATTATGCCAAGGGACGAAAATGAATCTGGCGATGCTTAAGTGAAAGGAAAAGCTGGCACGCCCTACAGGATTCGAACCTGTGACCTACGGCTTAGAAGGCCGGTGCTCTATCCAGCTGAGCTAAGGGCGCATGGAGATGGCACGGATTATACGTCGGGAAGCGGGTACGTCAACGTTTTTGCCGCTTCCCGGCTGCGAAGTGCTGCTGTAATGACCAATTGGCGTCAGTGACGCTTGCGCCATTCGCTGAGCGACACGAGTTTACTGCTGCCGGTGAATTCTCCTTCCAGCTCAATCCCTTGTGATGTGAAATACGCATTGTATTGCTCACGAAGTGCGTGCAGCTCCTGGCTATCTGGCTCCAGCTGTCGCAGAAAGCCCAGCGCGAGCAGCAGCTGCTGGCGGCTGATAAGCGGTGGAAAACCGGCATGCCTGAGAATCGCATGCCAGCGCTGGCTGTTCTCCTCGCTGCCGTCAACAATCAACACCTGCCAGATCAGCAGAACCGCTGCCCCATTATGCAGATGCGTTTCGTTGTCGCTGCTGAGATAGTCGGTAAACTCTTTCGCCGCCTCTTTGCCCATCATAGAGAGCATCGATTCCACCTGTACCGGTGGCAGATGCAGCCGTTTGCTGAGCCGCTGGGCGGCGTGGCGTGAGCCAGCGGTGAGCAGCTGAAATCCAGCGACAAATACCACCGCCAGCGTAGCAAGCATTATCCAAATCATGACATCGTCCCCGGGTTGTCCTGCTGATATCATACGCATGCAGGCTGGCTCTCGTCGCGACGAAAAAGCCGGAAGGCGCATACACGGCTGAAACTGTGACTGACAGCAGCCCGCGCTTCTGACAAAATAGCCCCCTTCCCCGATTCAACACAACACAGTGGATTTCCTCTCTGATGGCAGCAAAAATTATTGACGGTAAAACGATTGCGCAGCAGGTGCGCGTTGAGGTTGCGGAAAAAGTGAAGCAGCGCCTGGCGGCCGGAAAACGCGCCCCGGGCCTGGCTGTCGTGCTGGTGGGTGAAAACCCGGCCTCGCAAATCTATGTGGCCAGCAAACGCCGTGCCTGTGAAGAGGTCGGATTCCACTCGCGCTCTTACGATCTGCCCGCCACCACCCGCGAAGATGAGCTGCTGGCGCTGATCGATACGCTCAATCAGGATGACGATATTGATGGCATCCTGGTTCAGCTGCCGCTGCCAGCGGGCATCGATAACGTGAAGGTGCTGGAGCGCATCACGCCTGATAAAGATGTCGATGGATTCCACCCTTACAACGTGGGTCGCCTGTGTCAGCGCGCGCCCACGCTGCGTCCCTGCACGCCGCGCGGTATCATCACGCTGCTGGAGCGCTACAACATCGACACCTACGGCCTGAATGCCGTGGTGGTCGGCGCGTCCAACATCGTCGGTCGCCCGATGAGCATGGAACTGCTGCTGGCGGGCTGCACCACAACCGTCACCCACCGTTTTACTAAAGATCTGCGTCACCACATTGAACACGCCGATCTGCTGGTGGTCGCGGTGGGCAAACCCAACTTTATTCCGGGTGACTGGATTAAACCCGGCGCGATTGTCATCGACGTGGGGATCAACCGTCTTGAGAGCGGCAAAGTGGTGGGCGACGTTGATTTTGAGAGCGCATCAGCACGCGCCTCCTACATCACGCCGGTGCCGGGCGGTGTGGGCCCAATGACCGTCGCAACACTGATTCAAAACACGCTGCAGGCGTGTGAAGAGTTTCACGATAAAGAGGTAGATTAAATGGCAACGTTTTCACTGGGAAAATTCCCGCATGTCGATCTGTGTGACCTGCTGAAGCTGGAAGGCTGGGTTCAGAGCGGCGCACAGGCAAAAGTCGTGATTGCCGACGGTGAAGTGAAGGTCGATGGGGCGGTGGAAACCCGTAAGCGCTGCAAAATCGTAGCCGGTCAGACCGTTGAATTCGCGGGTTACCGCATTACTGTGGTCGCGTAATCTTCAGGCGTCCCTGCGGGGACGCTGTTACAGCAACGCCTCTCCCCTGATCCTCGTCTCCCCTTCCCGCTGTTCCAGTGCAATATGATTCACTGCCGTATGCTGTGCAATCAGCGTCGCGAGACGCGGTGAGTGGCTGGTGATCCAGAGCTGACTGAACTGACTGGCTTCGGCAATCAGACGGGCCAGAGCAGGCAACAGATCTTCATGCAAACTGTTTTCCGGCTCATTCAGCGCCATAAAGGCGGGAGGACGCGGGCTGAGCAGTGCCACAACCAGACAAAGAAAACGTAGGGTGCCGTCAGAAAACTCCGCGCTCTCCAGCGGACGCAGAATGCCCTGACGGGACATCAGCATCTGAAAACGACCGTTCTGTACGTCCACATCAAACTGGCTGTCGGGAAACGCCTGCGCCATCACCTCAAACAGCAGTTCTGAATGCCCGCGTTCCACAATGGTCGCCCAGGCCGCCGCCAGATTACTGCCGTCATGGCTCAGCACCGGTGCACGCACCCCAATCTGCGGTGCCCGGATGGGTGACCCTGGCCAGACGGCAAACTCATGATAGAAGCGCCACTGCTGCAGACGTTCGCGCAGCTGCGAAAGCTCCGGGTAGCGATGCGGTTCACCGAGCTGACCAAACAGCGACTCTTCCGGATGCAGCACCGCCGGATACGCGATGCGCTCTCCCTCCACGTTGTGCAGAAAGGCGGTCTGATTTTCACGCTGCATAATGCAGGCGGAAGGACGGCGCTGCTGACCGCTGAGCCAGAGCCGCTCCGCCTTCACCAGCGGATCGAGATTGAACAGGCTGATTACCAGCGGTTCAGGAAAGCCAATCTCCAGCTGATAATCCATGTCATCCATCACCACGGCCAGTTCCAGCCGCTTTGGATCGTGGCGGCGATCGCCGCGACGCAGACCGCCGGCCCACATCGCTTTCTGAATGCCGCCCTCCTCCGCCAGCGCCTGGGCCAGACGACCGCAGGCCGCCTCATGCAGCAGCCGTACCGCTTTATAGAGGTTGGATTTACCGCAGCCGTTAGGGCCGCTCACCACATTGAGCTGCTGCAGTGACAGCGTCAGGTTACGGACTGAACGGAAGCCACGGATCTCAATTTGTTCAATCGTCATAATAAAAAAGGGCGATTGCTCGCCCTCTCCGGTTTATTTTCGACGCCAGCTGGAGCCCTGAGGCCCATCCTCGACAATCACGCCCAGCGCGTTCAGTTTGTCGCGGGCGATATCTGCTTCCGCCCAGGCTTTAGCCGCGCGCGCATCGGCTCGGGCTTTCACCCAATGCTCAATCTCGGCAACCTCTTCATCATTTACCTGCGCGCCGCTCTGCAGGAACAGCTCCGGGTCCTGCTGCAGAATGCCCAGCACTCTGGCCAGCTCACGCAGCTTCGACGCCAGCCCATGCGCTGAGGCGCCCTCTTCGCTTTTCAGGCGGTTCACTTCACGCGCCATATCAAACAGCACCGAGTAGGCTTCCGGGGTATTGAAGTCATCATCCATTGCGCTGCGGAAACGCGCTTCAAACGCTTCACCGCCGCTGGCTGGCACGCTGCTGTCAGTGTGGCGCAGCGCCGTATAGAGACGCTCCAGCGCCGCACGCGCCTGATTGAGGTTATCTTCGCCGTAGTTGAGCTGGCTGCGATAGTGACCGGACATCAGGAAGTAACGCACCGTCTCCGCGTCATAGTGCTGCAGCACATCACGTACGGTGAAGAAGTTGCCGAGTGACTTAGACATCTTCTCACGGTCAACCATCACCATGCCGGAGTGCATCCAGTAGTTAACGTACGGACCGTCATGGGCACAGCCCGACTGGGCAATTTCATTTTCATGGTGCGGGAACATCAAATCGGAGCCGCCGCCGTGAATATCGAAATGGCTGCCCAGCTGTTTGCAGTTCATGGCCGAGCACTCGATGTGCCAGCCAGGACGACCGTTGCCCCACGGTGATGACCAGGCCGGTTCATCCGCTTTAGACATCTTCCACAGCACGAAATCCATCGGGTTACGCTTCACGTCAGCGACTTCAACCCGTGCGCCTGCCTGCAGCTGTTCCAGATCCTGGCGCGACAGTGCGCCGTAGTCAGGATCGCTCAGCACATCAAACATCACGTCGCCGTTATCTGCCACATAGGCGTGACCACGGGCGATCAGCGTCTCCACCAGCGCAATGATTTCCGGGATGTGGCGGGTCGCACGCGGCTCCTGATCCGGCGGCAGAATCCCCAGCGCGGCGAAGTCATTGTGCATCTCGCCAATCATGCGGTTGGTCAGGGTTTCGATGCTCTCGCCGTTTTCATTGGCGCGTTTGATGATTTTGTCATCAATATCCGTAATGTTGCGCACATAATTAAGCTGGTAACCCAGATAGCGCAGATAACGCGCCACCACGTCAAACGCCACGAACGTCCGCCCATGACCAATGTGACAGAGGTCATACACCGTGATGCCGCAAACATACATGCCGATTTTCCCGGCATGAATGGGTTTGAATTCCTCTTTCTGTCGACTCAGGGTGTTATAAATCTTAAGCATTGAACGGTTCCGTTTTCGCGTGTGGTTGACACTTTTAAGTATCCAGACATTGTGCCGTATTTTTATCGCTCGCGCGACGCAAAGCAAGCCAACTGCGCCGTGCTGCTGACGCGTCATTGGAAATTATGATATAAGAACGGTCGACAAAAAGGGGGACGCCATCCGACAGAGCGACCCCGGCTACTGATCACAACCTTTACAGGACGACAAAAATGGTAACTTTCCAGACGAACCATGGCGATATCGTAATCAAAACCTTCGATGATAAAGCGCCAGCAACCGTACAGAACTTCCTGGATTACTGCCGTGAAGGTTTTTACGACAACACCATTTTTCACCGCGTAATCAACGGCTTTATGATTCAGGGCGGCGGCTTTGAGCCGGGCATGAAGCAGAAAGCGACCAAAGACGAAATCAAAAACGAAGCGAACAACGGCCTGAAAAACACCAAAGGTACGCTGGCTATGGCTCGCACCTCTGCGCCGCACTCAGCGACGGCACAGTTTTTCATCAACGTGGCTGACAACGACTTCCTGAACTTCCGTGATGAAAGCGTTCAGGGCTGGGGCTACTGCGTATTCGCTGAAGTGGTTGAAGGCATGGATGTGGTCGAGAAGATCAAAGCGGTCTCTACCGGTCGCAGCGGCATGCATCAGGATGTACCGAAAGATGACGTCGTTATCCAGAAAGTGACCGTCAGCGAGTAATGTCGCGCACGCTGTTTATCGCAGATCTCCATCTGTGTCAGGAAGAACCGGCGATTACCGCCGGTTTTCTGCATTTTTTACAGCGCGAAGCGCCCCACTGCGACGCGCTCTATATTCTCGGCGATCTGTTTGAGGCCTGGATTGGCGACGACGATCCCAATCCTCTGCATCAGCAGGTGGCCAGCGCCCTGCGCGCCCTGCCGGTTCCGGTTTACTTTATTCACGGCAATCGCGACTTTCTGGTGGGCCGACGTTTCGCGCGTGCCAGCGGGATGACACTGCTGCCCGAAGAACAGGTGCTGACGCTGTATGGCCATCGACTGCTGATCATGCATGGCGATACGCTCTGTACCGATGACGCCGGTTATCTGCGCTTTCGCGCCAAAGTGCACAATCCGTGGATTCAGCGGCTGTTTCTGGCCCTGCCGTTGTGGGTCCGCAAACGCATTGCTGCCCGGATGCGCGCCGACAGTAAACAGGCTAATCAGCACAAATCACAGAGCATCATGGATGTGAATCAGGATGCGGTGGTCGCGACGATGCAGCGCCATCAGGTGCCGCTGCTGATCCACGGGCACACCCATCGTCCGGCGATTCATACGCTGACCCTGCAGAGTGAGGCGGCGCAACGCGCGGTACTCGGCGCCTGGCACAGCCGCGGCTCCATGATCCAGCTTGACGCTGCTGGCATTCAGCTTATCGATTTCGACTTTTAACCGGTGGGTAAATCCCCGACATCAGCCCGACGCAACCGTTTTCCTTGCGCCCTTCTCATGCTATTCTCTGTGCCCTTCAAAACCTGTCCGCCCGGCCAGGTCTGTTTGTTCATTCACAGGAGTTGACCGCATGTCATCCAACGCCCCGGCCCGCATCGCCATTGTCATGGGTTCCAGAAGTGACTGGGCCACCATGCAGTTCGCCGCTGAGATCCTTACCAGCCTGGACGTCCCATTTCATGTCGAAGTGGTCTCTGCGCACCGCACCCCGGATAAACTGTTCAGCTTCGCCGAAACGGCAGCCGAAAACGGTTTTCAGGTGATCATTGCCGGTGCAGGTGGCGCGGCACATCTGCCGGGTATGCTGGCGGCCAAAACCCTGGTGCCGGTACTGGGTGTACCGGTGCAGAGCGCGGCACTGAGCGGCGTGGATAGCCTCTACTCGATTGTTCAGATGCCGCGCGGTATTCCGGTCGGTACGCTGGCAATTGGCAAAGCGGGCGCAGCCAATGCCGCCCTGCTGGCGGCGCAGATTCTGGCCCTGCATGACGGCGCGCTGGCGTCACGTCTCGATCACTGGCGGCAGAGCCAGACCGATGAGGTGCTGAACCATCCCGATCCGCGGGTGGATGCATGAAGCCGGTCTGCGTTCTGGGCAACGGCCAGTTAGGCCGTATGCTGCGTCAGGCCGGTGAACCGCTGGGCATTGCGGTCTATCCGGTGGGTCTGGACGCCGATCCTGCCGCGCTTCCTATCGCCGACAGCGTGATCACCGCCGAAATCGAACGCTGGCCGGAAACGGCGCTGACGCGGGAACTGGCCCGTCATCCGGCCTTTGTGAATCGCGATATTTTTCCGCGTCTGGCCGACCGCCTGACGCAGAAACAGCTGCTGGATGAGCTGGGGCTCGCCACCGCGCCGTGGCAGTTGCTGGCGGATAAAAGCGAATGGCCGGCGGTGTTTAACTCGCTGGGCGAACTGGCCATTGTAAAACGCCGCACCGGGGGTTACGACGGGCGCGGTCAGTGGCGTCTGCGCGCCGGTGAGACGCACACCCTGCCGGAGGAGTGCTACGGTGATTGCATCGTTGAGCAGGGCATCAACTTTTCCGGTGAAGTCTCCCTGGTGGGCGCACGCGGCCACGATGGCAACGTTGTGTTCTATCCGCTGACGCATAACCTGCATCAGGACGGCATACTGCGCACCAGCGTGGCGCTGCCGCAGGCGGATCAGGCGCAGCAACAGCAGGCCGAGGCGATGCTGAGTGCAATCATGCAGGCGCTGAATTACGTGGGCGTGATGGCGATGGAGTGTTTTGTTACGCCTGCCGGACTGCTGATCAACGAGCTGGCCCCGCGTGTGCATAACAGCGGCCACTGGACGCAGAACGGCGCGTCAGTCAGCCAGTTTGAGCTGCATCTGCGTGCCATTCTGGGTCTGCCCCTGCCGCAGCCGGTGGTGTTTGCCCCGTCGGTGATGGTCAATCTGATCGGCACTGCGGTGAACCTCAGCTGGCTGCAGCAGCCGCTGGTGCATCTGCACTGGTATGACAAAGAGGTACGTCCGGGCCGTAAGGTGGGTCATCTCAATCTGACCGACAGCGATGCAGAACGGCTTAAGGCCGCGCTGGATGCGCTGGTACCGCAGTTACCGGAAGAGTATGCCAGCGGCATCGCCTGGGCCGTTGAAAAACTGTAGTTCCCCGTTACCCGCTCGCGGGTACGGTCCGGATGAAGCTTAAAGGCGGCCTGGTGCCGCCTTTAAGCCATTATCCCTTACGCCGCATCAAACTTCCTGAACAGCGCCTTTCCTTTCAGTAACCGGATCCCCAGCCAGCCGCCGCACAGCGATAACAGCAGGGCACCGCACAACGGCAACGCCAGCCACAGTGTCCAGTCCGGCTGCCACGGGAAGTCGAAAATCTTACGCTGCAATCCCCACAGCGCCGCCTCCGCGCCTATGGCCGCCGCCACACCTGAAACTACCCCCAGCAGTGCAAACTCACACCACAGCGTGGTGCGCAGTAGTCGCCTGCCGGCACCCAGCGTTCGATAGACCACCAGCTCCTGACGACGCTGGCGCATACCGACCTGAATCTGCGCCAGCAACAGCAGGATGCCGCAGGCGGTGACCAGCACCACCATAATCTCCAGCGCCTGACTGACCTGCGTCAGCACCTGACCGACCTGCCGCATGATGCCGCCGATATCCAGCAGGCTTAGCGTCGGAAAGGCCCGGTTAAGCGCGGCCAGCAGAGCGGGATCGGACGCCATGCGGAAGCTGGTGAGCCAGGTCTGAGGCTGGCTGTCGAGCGCCCCAGGTGGAAAGATAAAAAAGAAGTTTGGCTTCAGGCTCTCCCAGTCCACTTTGCGCAGACTGCTGATGCGGGCACTGAAGGTCTGCGTATCGCCTTCAAATGTCAGGGTATCACCCAGCTTCAGGCCCAGCCTGTCCGCCAGTTCCACTTCCATCGATACTTCACCCGCGCCAGGCGGCCAGCTGCCGGCCACCAGCGGATTGTGATCCGGGCGCTCCGCCAGGGCCGTCAGGTTAAGTTCACGGTTGAGAGCGTTATCCCGTTCGGGGTCGGCAGGTTTGCCATTGAGTCCGGTGAGCCGCACCCGTGCAATCGGATAAAAGGTTTCGGGCCTGATCTGGTGCGACTGCAGGAAATCGCGCACCTGCGGCACCTGATCGGCCGTCATATTCAGCAGGAAGAAGTTCGGGCTGTCCGCCGGTAGCTGCTGCTGCCAGCGATCCAGCAGATCGCCGCGCATCACCAGCAGCAGCGCCAGCAGCATAAACGAGAACGAAAAAGCCGCGAGCTGGCTCAGCGTCATGCCGGGCTGGCGCAACAACCGGTTGATAGCCAGCCGTAACGCCAGATTGCGCACCACCAGCCGGCGCAGCAGCAGCAGGGTTCCCCAGCCGAGCAGGGCCAGCAGTGCCGCCAGCACCACCACGCCTGCCAGCAGCGCCCAGAGCATTTTACTGCCACCGACCAGCAGAGCGAGCAGCGCAACGACCACGCCGCCCATCAGCGGAATATAGATTTTTAGCGGCCAGAGGCTGGCGACCGCATCACGCCGCAGAACGCGGAGTGGCTGCGTCGCCAGCAGCAGCCGGTAGGGGCGCAGGCCGACCAGCAGCGAAATCACAAACAGCGATCCCACAGCCCAGATCCACGGCCAGAGGCTGGCGGCGGGTAAGCTGGCGGGCAGGACCGGTTTCAGCATCGCCATCAGCATCGCTTCCACGCCCTGCCCCACCAGGCCACCGGCTATCGCCGCCAGCAGCAGCACAGCCAGCCACTGACCGATTATCAGGCGCTGCAATGCGCCCTGCGTAGCGCCCAGGGTTTTCAGCACCGCCACCAGATCGTAGCGGCTGCGACAGTAGTGACTCATGGCGACCGCCACGGCGGCTATCGCCAGCATCAGCGTCAGCAGCGCCGAGAGCAGCAGAAACTGCTGCGCCCGCTGCATGGATCGCCCCAGCGCATCTTCGGAATTGTCGACGCTGATCCAGCGCTGGTCCGTTTTCAGCTGTGGTTCAATCCAGCGGTCATAGCGGGCCAGCGCTTCAGGATTACCCAGAAACTTATAGCGCCAGGTCAGGCGACTGCCGGGCTGAATTGCACCGGTTTTTGCAGCATCGGCCAGGTTAATCAGCAGACGCGGCGCCATTTCAAAGGGGTTGAAGCCACCATCCGGCTCCTGGATCAGCTCCCCGGTTATCCGCAGCCGGGTGTCCCCCACGTCCAGCATATCGCCCACTTTCAGATTCAGCAGCGCCATCAGGCGCGGGGCGGCCAGGGCGGTGCCCGCCTGCGGTTTCAGCCCCGGTGGGGCTGTCTGCAGCGTGCCAGCCATCGGATAGCGATCGTCTACCGCTTTCACGGCGGCGAGCTGAGGCGACTCACCGGCAAAGGTCATAGTCATAAAGGTCAGCTGTCGGCTGACCGTCAGACCGCTCTGCTGCGCTTTCTCCAGCCAGGCTTCCGGCGCCGCATCTGTGCTGCGCAGCGTGCGGTCACCCGCCATAAAATCACGGCTCTGCTGATTCAGCCCTTTTTCCATCCGATCGCTGATCGATCCCAGTGCCAGCACGCAGGCCACCGCCAGCGTCAGGGCCAGCCAGACAATCAGCAGCGAGGGCGACCGCCACTCGCGCCAGAACCAGCGCCAGATCATTGCTCCTCCCACAATTTACCGTC
The DNA here is from genome assembly GCF_011800325.1 of Pantoea sp. EKM101V. Classification (NCBI taxonomy): domain Bacteria; kingdom Pseudomonadati; phylum Pseudomonadota; class Gammaproteobacteria; order Enterobacterales; family Erwiniaceae; genus Pantoea; species Pantoea sp. EKM101V. The sequence continues at coordinate 202,618 of NZ_JAALFP010000006.1, read as the reverse complement.
ACGCAGCCGGAGACGACGGTCGCAGCGCGCCGCCAGTTGCTCATCATGTGTCACCAGAATCAGGGTGGTGGCAAAGTCACGGTTCAGGGAAAAAAGCAGATCGGCGATGCGATCGCCGGTTTTGCGGTCGAGATTGCCGGTCGGCTCATCGGCAAACAGCAGACCCGGCCGCCCACTGAAGGCGCGTGCCAGCGCGACCCGCTGCTGTTCGCCGCCGGAAAGCTGAGCCGGCAGATGATGCAGACGTTCCCCCAGCCCCAGCAGCGTCAGAAGTTCACGCGCCTGTTCACGGCTCTGACGGTCACTGTCACCACGCAGCAGCGAGGGCAGCTGCACGTTCTCCAGCGCGTTGAGGGTTGGCACCAGCATAAAAGACTGAAAAACAAAGCCGACCTGCCGGGCGCGCAGGGCCGCTCGCTGCTCTTCGTTCATCTGGTGCAGCGGCTGCCCCAGCAGATGAACTTCGCCGCTACTGCCATCATCCAGCCCGGCCAGAATGCCCAGCAGCGTTGACTTACCGGAACCTGACTCGCCTATCAGCGCAATGGTCTCGGCTGGTTTGACAACCAGCTCAACTCCGGTAAGGATGGTTAACTGATGCTCTCCCTGACCGACGGACTTAGTAAGATGATGAACTTCAACAATGTTTTCCGCTGGCATTATCCCTTCCTGTTATTGGTTCTTCTGCTGGTGTCGCGGTTTGCGGCTGCCGATACCCTGATGGTGCTGGGCGACAGCCTGAGTGCGGGCTATCGCATGTCCGCCACGGCCGCCTGGCCCAGCCTGCTTAACAAGCAGTGGCAGCAGCAGCCTGAAGTCATCAACGCCAGTATCAGCGGTGATACCTCCGCTCAGGGGCTGGCGCGTCTGCCCGCGCTATTAAAACAGCATCAGCCGCAATGGGTGTTAATCGAATTGGGCGGTAACGATGGCCTGCGTGGTTTCCCGCCCGCGACGATTACGCAGACGCTGAGTAAAGTGATCGAAGATGTCAAAGCCGCCAATGCGAAACCGCTGCTGATGCAGATTCGCCTGCCGGCCAACTATGGTCGCCGCTACACCGAGGCGTTCAGCGGCATCTATCCGGGATTAGCGCAGCAACACAATATTCCGCTGGTGCCCTTCTTCATGGAGCAGGTCTATCTGAAACCTGAATGGATGCAGCAGGACGGCATCCACCCCAATCCCGATGCCCAGCCTTTTATCGCCCGGTTCATGGCGAAAGAGCTGGCCCCTTTAGTTAAGCAGCCGTAGCGCGACCGGATACGCGAAAAGGGTAAAGAAATGCAAAAAATGCCTGATAATTAATAATATTTAAAACATCTATCGGTTCAGTTAACAATCGCGACAGTGTGTGGGCCGTTCCTGGCTGAACCTGACTTATTCCCGATTGCGCTGGTTCAAGCCAACATGAGCAAAGTAATATATTTAAGCCACTCAAAAGAGCGGCTTTTTTCAGCCTGGGGTCAGAGATGACACCAGGGTTGAACGTCTGCGTTTAACCTGCTGCCTGCAGGCAGGAATCAAGTCCGATCAGTATGCCTTAGATTTTAAAAACAGGCTTTAACGGCTTTCTATTTTGTATTGCCTGCCATTGGGAAAAAGAACGATTCAGATTCAGGTCTGCCTGATTTTCGCTGCTCCATATGAAATCACATAGCCTGCTATCAGTGCCCCAATACAGCCGACGATTTTCATCCATGTGTTTTCAAACCAGTAAAAAGAACCCATTGCAAAAATCACGGCTAAAAAAGTAATGGTTCCTTCAATTGCGTGAGAAATTAATGATTTTACAAATTTCATTCTGTATTCCTTTGCAATTGATTGGATGTCCCTCAATGAATACAAGGTAAGGCTCTAATTGTCGTTCAACAAGGAAATAAACCCTATCCAGATTATCTTTTGATACCCTACCGTACGTAACGGGATACCGGGTTCTCATCCTTTCAGATGCCCTTGCTGACTCTTCAATTATTCCCTGGAGCATGACTACGTTTAAGGAGACTGAAGCACTGAATCGGATGAAATGCCTGTACGCCTCGTCAATAGCCAATCGACGCAACATTATACTCGCCGTTGTCTGAGCCAGTGTAATCTGCCCGGCTGTTCTTCCTGCAACACTTCCAGCGCCGTAACCCAGTTTATTGTTAACAGCCTCTTTGCCTTCATCATTAAGCTTCTGATAAAACGCGGTGAAAACAAGCGTAATCAGTCTGCGCAAAGGTGACTCAGCATTACCCAGGCTTTTGAGCATACGGAAAAAACGCTCCGTCTCAGCCTGGTTTCGTTGTCGGATGCTTTCCCCCGCGAGTCCGCTCCCCTCCCAACTTCTGACCAGCCCCATGTAAGCCGTATGAGGTATAGAGGAGAGCCCATCGACAATACCGGCCGCAGCCTGCTTAATGTCCATATTCCATCCCTGCCGCTCTGAAACTGGATAAAGAATAATCAAAACTCACAAGTGCTTTCAAACGAATTTATTAAAGGGCCTGCATTTCTTCCTGCACCGCACCAGCGCTATCATTTCGTCAGATGATGCTAACTGGAACAATAACTTCACCATGACACTGCTTTATGCCCGCTCTGGGTCTGAACATCATGAACATGCTATTGTAGAAACACATTTTTATGGCGGAATCCTGATATACCAGGGGGAGACGTGAAATGCTGACTCTTTACAATCAGGTATATATGCAAAAGAAATAACAGCTTAATTCAGAAGAAACATAAAACCCGAAGGAGTATGCATTTGTGCAAAAAACCATCCTGATTACAGGTTGTTCCAGTGGCATCGGCCTGGTCGCTGCACAGGATCTGCTGGCGCGCGGCTATCGGGTGATCGCCGCCTGTCGCAAAGCAGATGATGTCGCGCGCATGAGTTCGCTGGGCTTTATCGGACTTCAGCTGGATCTTGACGATCCGCAGAGCGTGGATCAGGCCGCAGACACGGTCATTGCACTCTGCGATAACCGTCTGTACGCGCTGTTTAACAACGCCGGCTTTGGCCTCTATGGCCCGCTTCGGACGCTGACCCGCCAGCAGCTGGAACAGCAGTTTTCCAGCAACTTTTTCGGTGTCCATCAGCTGACGCTGCGGCTGTTACCCGCGCTGCAGGCCAGCGGCGACGGACGCATTGTTAACACCAGTTCGGTGCTGGGACTGATCTCGACCCCCGGCCGCGGGGCGTATGCCGCCAGTAAATATGCACTGGAAGCCTGGAGCGATGCGCTGCGGCTGGAAGTACGCAGCAGCGGCATCCGGGTCAGCCTGATTGAGCCCGGCCCGATCCAGACCCGCTTTACCGACAACGTGACGCAGGGCGAACAGCACAATCCGGTGCGCAATCCCGGCATCGCGGCCCGTTTTACCCTGCCACCGGAAGCCATTCTGCCGAAACTTCGTCACGCACTCGAGAGTCAGCATCCCCGTTTACGTTATCCGGTGACCCTGGTCGCACACGTGATGAGCCTGCTGAAACGGTTGCTGCCTGGCTGGATGCTGGATCGCATTTTGCGCAGCCATTAATCAGCCGCAGGCATTAGCGCTTGAAGCCGGGCCCGTTGGCCCCATATTCTTAGAACACTTTTTGCAAAGAGACTTCTCCATGTCACCACATGCTTCGATCATCGACATCAACGAATCTAACCTGCAGCAGACCCTTGAGCAGTCGATGCAGCTGCCGGTGCTGTTCTACTTCTGGTCTGAGCGCAGCCAGCACTGTCAGGAACTGACGCCGCTGCTGGAGCGACTGGCACAGGAGTATGCGGGTCAGTTTATTCTCGCCCGACTGGATTGCGACAGAGAGCAGCGCGTGGCGGCGCAGTTTGGTCTGCGCTCTATCCCGACCGTCTACCTGTTCCAGGATGGTCAGCCGGTCGACGGCTTCCAGGGTCCGCAGCCGGAAGAGGCTATCCGCGCCCTGCTGGAAAAAGTCCTGCCGCGCGAAGAAGAGCTGAAAGCCCAGCAGGCGATGGCGCTGATGCAGGAAGGGAAACCGCTGGAAGCGCTGCCGCTGCTGAAAGAGGCGTGGCAGTTAAGCAAACAGTCCAGCGAAATCGGCTTCCTGCTGGCAGACGTGCTGATTACGCTGAACCGCAGCGATGAAGCGGAAGCGGTGCTGAAAGTGGTGCCGTTGCAGGATCAGGATACCCGTTATCAGAGCCTGATGGCGCAGATCGATCTACTGAAACAGGCGGCGGACACGCCGGAGATCCAGCAGCTGCAATCCCAGCTGGAAGCGGAGCCGGCTAACGCCGGGCTGGCTGCTAAACTTGCGTTACAGCTGCATCAGGTGGGCCGGAATGAAGAGGCGCTGGAACTGCTGTTCAGCTTCCTGAAATCCGATCTGAATGCGGCGGATGGCCAGGCGCGTAAAATGCTGCAGGAGATTCTGGCTGCGCTGGGCACCGGCGATGCACTTGCCGCGCGCTACCGTCGTCAGCTCTACTCCCTGCTTTACTGACCGGCAGACCCCGGGCCGAAGCGACTCGGCCCGTTATTCTGACAATGCGGAGGTTGTATGATAACAGTAATTCCTGCCCTGATTGTGCTGGCACTGGTGGCTGTCTGGGCGACAGTCAAGGTCGTGCCACAAGGTTTTCAATGGACGGTTGAACGTTTTGGCCGTTATACCCGCACCCTGCAACCCGGACTGAGCCTGGTGGTGCCGTTCATGGATCGTGTCGGTCGCAGGATCAACATGATGGAACAGGTGCTGGATATCCCCTCCCAGGAGATCATCTCCAAAGACAATGCTAACGTCACCATCGATGCGGTCTGCTTTATTCAGGTCGTTGACCCGGCGCGCGCCGCCTATGAGGTCAGCAATCTTGAGCAGGCGATTCTGAATCTCACCATGACTAACATGCGCACCGTGCTGGGCAGCATGGAGCTGGATGAAATGCTCTCTCAGCGCGACAGCATTAACACCCGCCTGCTGCACATTGTGGATGAAGCGACCAATCCGTGGGGCGTCAAGATTACCCGTATAGAGATCCGCGATGTTCGTCCACCGCAGGAGCTGGTTGGCGCGATGAATGCGCAGATGAAAGCGGAGCGCACCAAACGCGCTGATATTCTGACCGCTGAAGGGGTGCGTCAGGCGGCTATCCTGCGGGCTGAAGGGGATAAGCAGTCGCAAATCCTCAAAGCCGAAGGGGAACGGACCTCGGCCTTCCTGCAGGCTGAAGCGCGTGAACGTCAGGCAGAAGCGGAAGCCAACGCCACGAAAATGGTCTCTGAAGCGATCGCCGCGGGCGACATTCAGGCGATCAACTATTTCGTCGCGCAGAAGTATACCGATGCACTGCAGAAAATCGGCGAAGGGAATAACAGCAAAGTGGTGATGATGCCGCTGGATGCCAGCAGCCTGCTCGGTTCGATTGCGGGCATCGGCGAACTGCTGAAAGAAACCCGCACTGAGTCGAAACGCTGATGCTGGTCGATATCATTGCGCATCCGCACTGGTTCTGGCTGACGCTAGGAGGATTACTGCTGGCGGCGGAGATGCTGGGCACCAGCGGTTATCTGCTCTGGATCGGGCTGGCGGCGGTGCTGGTCGGTGTCTTTGAATGGTTTGTTCCGCTCAGCTGGACGGCACAGGGGGCAACGTTTGCTGTGCTGACGCTGGTCTGCGTCTTCTTATGGTATCGCTGGATGCGTCACCGCGAAGCGCATCAGGCTCCGAATGCGCTGAATCAGCGGGGTCGTCAGATGATCGGCTCGACGCTGACGCTGGATACCGCCTTGCAGAATCGTACCGGACACGTGCGCATCGGAGACAGCAGCTGGCGGGTGCAGGCCGATCGGGATCTGCCGGCGGGCACCCCGGTGATCGTGGTCGGCATTGAAGGCATTACGCTGCGTGTTCAGCCACGCTGAGCGCAGCACCCGGCCAGATTGTTGATAATCGGGCATTCGGCGCTCTCATCGCCCGGACAGGCGTCTGCCAGTGCCAGCAGACGAGCCCGCATCGCGTGCAGCTCTTCAATGTGCGCGGCTATTTCTTCGGCTTTCTGCAGGGTTCGGGCTTTAACATCCGCACTGTGGCGCGAGGGATTATTAAACAGCGCCACCAGCTCACGGCACTCATCCAGCGTGAAACCCACCTGCCGCGCCTGACGTAACAGGTTCAGCTCATCAAGGTGGTGTCCGCTGTAGCTGCGGTAACCATTTTCACTGCGCACTGGCGGCGTGACCACCCCCTTCTCTTCATAAAAACGGATCGCCTTGCTGGTCAGCCCGGTCTTTTTCGCCACATCGCTGATGTTCATTTTCGTCCCCTTGACCTTCCCCTTGATGGAAGGTTTATGCTTAAGCATGAATCGAAACTGGCTTAACGGTCAAATATGTTCACCTGAGGAGCTGATTATGTCACATACCCTTTCCCTTGCCCTGGACGGCTTGTCCTGTGGACACTGCGTCAAACGCGTGAAAGAGGCACTGGAACAGCGCGACGACGTCGACCACGTGGAGGTCACGCTGCAGGAAGCCCAGGTTTCCGGTCACGCGGAGGCCGCTGCGCTGATCGCCACCGTGGAGCAGGCAGGCTATCACGCGACGCTGAAACCGGCGGACACCTTCCCAAAGTCTGAACCGTTGACAGCATCGGAGCCGCCGCCGGAGGCGCTGACAACGGATAATGCCTCGCAGCCGGCAGAAAAAACCGCTCCCACTCATGTGCTGCTGATCGACGGGATGAGCTGCGCCAGCTGTGTCAGCCGGGTAGAAAAAGCACTGCAGCAGGTTGCCGGCGTCACTCAGGCGCGGGTTAATCTCGGTGAACGCAGCGCGCTGGTGCTGGGTGATGCTGATCCGCAGTCGCTGGTGGCCGCTGTCGATGCCGCAGGCTATGGCGCGCAGGTGGTTGATGATGAACAGGAGCGGCGCGAAAAGCAGCAGCAGAGCGCCCGCAGCGCGATGCGCCGCTTTAGCTGGCAGGCGGCTGTCGCGCTGGCCTTTGGCGTGCCCCTGATGATCTGGGGCATGGTGGGCGACAACATGATGCTCACCGACAGCAACCACACTCTCTGGCTGACGCTGGGCTGCCTTACCCTGCTGATCATGGTGCTTACCGGCAGCCATTTTTACCGCAGTGCCTGGCGCAGTCTGCGCAACGGCAGTGCCACCATGGATACGCTGGTGGCACTCGGCACCAGTGCGGCCTGGATCTACTCTTTCAGTGTGGTGCTCTGGCCGGGCTTCTTCCCGCCGCAGGCCCGCCATCTCTATTTTGAAGCCAGCGTCATGATTCTGGGCCTGATCAACCTGGGCCATGCCCTGGAGCAGCGCGCACGTCAGCGCTCGTCAGAAGCGCTGGAGCGCCTGCTCGATCTGACCCCGGCTCAGGCGCGCCAGGTCGGCGAACAGGGTGACCAGCTGATACCGGTCAGCGCGGTGCAGCCCGGCATGCGGCTGCGTCTGGTCACGGGCGACCGGGTGCCGGTCGATGGCGACATCGCCAGCGGTGAAGGCTGGTTTGATGAGGCGATGCTGACCGGCGAAGCGGTGCCACAAAGTAAAAGCCCGGGTGCGGCGATTTTTGCCGGTACCCTGGTGCAGGATGGATCGGTGGAATTCATCGCGAAAGCCACCGGCGAGCAGACGACCCTGTCGCGCATTATCCGGCTGGTGCGGCAGGCACAGAGCAGCAAACCCGACGTGGGCCGGCTGGCCGATCGCATCTCTGCCATCTTTGTGCCGGTGGTGGTGGTGATTGCGCTTCTCAGCGCTGCCGTGTGGTATCTGTTCGGGCCACAGCCGCAGATTGCCTACACGCTGGTGATTGCGACGACGGTGCTGATCATCGCCTGCCCCTGCGCACTGGGACTGGCGACGCCGATGTCGATCATTGCCGGTGTGGGTCGCGCCGCCGAGCTGGGCGTGCTGGTTCGTGACGCCGATGCGCTGCAACGCGCCAGCCAGATCGACACCCTGGTATTTGATAAAACCGGCACCCTGACCGCGGGTACGCCGCAGGTCAGCGATGTTCAGGCCTGGGGCACAGCCAGCCGGGAATCGGTGATCGCAGCGGCCGCCGCGCTGGAGTTTGCCTCCGGGCATCCGCTGGCCAAAGCGATTGTGGCTGAAGCGAAACTGACACAGCCTCCTGCCGTTGCGCAATTTCGTACAATACGCGGCAAAGGTGTCAGCGGCATACTGGATGGCAGAACGCTGCTGCTGGGTAATGCGGCACTGATGCAGGAGAACGGCGTCGATTGCCGGATAGCGGAAGCAGAGATTGTGCGCCTGACGCAGCAGGGCGCTACCCCTGTGTTGCTGGCTGAACAGGGTGAGCTGGTCGGATTAATCGCGCTGCGCGACAGGCTGCGACCGGAAAGCCGGGCCGCCCTCCAGCGCCTGCATCAGCAGGGTTATCGTCTGATGATGCTGACCGGGGACCACGAGACGACCGCGCGCGCCATTGCTGCCGAAGCGGGCATTGACGAGGTTATTGCAGGCGTTCTGCCGGAAGGCAAAGCGGCAGCGATTACCCAATTACAGCAGCAGGGGCATCGCGTGGCGATGGTCGGAGACGGTATCAATGACGCGCCCGCGCTGGCGCAGGCCGACGTGGGTATTGCCATGGGCGGCGGCAGTGATGTGGCTGTCGAAACCGCAGGGATTACCCTGATGCGCGCTGACCTTAACAGCGTGGCGGATGCGCTAGCCCTCTCATCGGCGACACTGCGCAATATCCGGCAGAACCTCTTCGGAGCCTTTGTTTATAACAGCATCGGTATTCCGGTGGCGGCAGGCGTGCTCTATCCGCTGACCGGCACGCTGCTCAGTCCGATTGTGGCCGGTGCGGCGATGGCGCTCTCCTCGATTACGGTGGTCAGCAATGCTAATCGCCTGCTGCGTTACCGGCCACCGCGCCCGTGATCGTTGTTCCGGCGCTGTTTTTCCCTCGCTGAAGTCGCTAGCATGGGGTTTTACATCGCAAAGGACCGGGAATGACAGGCAACTTCTGGCGCTCACTGCGCGGCTTTATCGGCCAGCTTTTCCCCGCCAGTTACCGCTGGCCGGCAATGGATGTCCGGCTTGGCGACCGTCAGCTGCATCTGGTTGGCAGCATCCACATGGGGACCCGCGACATGCAGCCGCTGCCCGCCCGCCTGTTGCGTCAGCTGCAGCAGGCTGATGCGCTGATTGTGGAAGCGGATATTACCCAGGGCGGCTCACCCTTTGATCACGCTGGCGATCGCCCTGCCCTCGCCTCCCGGCTCGATGACCAGGCGATGCAAAGGCTCAGCGCACTCTGTCAGGAGATGAGCCTGACGCTGAGCCAGTTTGATCATCTGCCTGCGTGGCAGGTGGCGCTGATGTTACAGGCACAGCAGGCGCAGAGGCTGGGATTAAGGCCTGATTACGGCATTGATTATCAGCTGTTGCAGGCCGCGAAAGGTCTGAACAAACCGGTGATTGAGCTGGAAGGCGCCGATGCGCAGATCGCCCTGCTGACCGCGCTGCCCGATGACGGTATGGCCCTGTTACAGGATACGCTGCTGCACTGGCACACCAATGCCCGGCTGCTGCAGATGATGGTGAGCTGGTGGCTCGATACGCCACCCCGTCAGCCAGATATCACCCTGCCCTCCACGTTCAGCCAGACGCTGAACGATACCCTGATCGGTCAGCGTAATGCGCAGTGGTGTAAAAGCCTGCAGAGTCTGGCGGCGGGCAACTATGTGGTGGCGGTGGGGGCGCTGCACCTCTATGGCGAACATAACCTGCCTGAGATGCTGAAGAGGCCCTGAAAAAAAAGAGAGCCGATAAGATTATCGGCTCGTCAAAGAGGAATTTGTTTATGATTTTGGTTATCGCTCAGCAACCGAATTGCTGGCGCGCGGCCAATTTTCACTCAAAGAACAAAATTCCGCCACCTTTTTCCATCATTAAGCGTAATAAGATTTTTCTGAGTAAGGAACCCGTATGACGCCCGCCGTAAAATTGCTGGAAAAACAGAAGGTCAGTTTTACCCTGCATCCCTATGAGCATGACAGCAACGAAACCCATTTTGGAGACGAAGCGGTGCGCAAGCTCAATCTGGATGCCCGCCAGGTCTATAAAACGCTGCTGGTCGCCCTTAATGGCGAGGCGAAGCAGCTGGCGGTGGCGATTACGCCGGTTTCGACGCAGCTGGATCTGAAGAAGGTGGCAAAGGCGCTGGGCGCAAAAAAAGCGGATATGGCCGACCCGCAGCTGGCACAACGGGTCACCGGCTATCTGGTGGGGGGGATCAGCCCGCTGGGACAGAAAAAACGACTGCCTACCGTCATCGATCACTCCGCCAGCGCGTTCAGCGCCATGTTTATCTCCGGCGGCAAACGGGGGCTGGATATCGAACTGGCACCCGGCGATCTTTCACGACTGCTGGATGCGCCGTTTGCGGATATTGCCCGCCACGATTAAACCCGTGGCTGAGCACAGAGGTGGTCGATCATCCAGCGCCCCGCCGGACCGGGTGGCGTGCGGCGTGACCAGACAACCTCAACAGCGATATGCTGCGGCCAGCCCGGCAGCGACAGCTCTTTCAACACGCCATGCCCGAATTGTTTCACCAGCCAGCGCGGCAGAATCGTCCAGCCAAATCCCTGTTCCGCCATCTCCAGCAGTAACAGATAGGTGGGCGCAGACCAGATACGCCCCATCGGTTTTGGCTGGTGCGCTTCAACCCAGGTGTTAAGCCGCAGATGCCGAACCGGCTCCAGCTGGCTTTCGCTGAGGATCTCCGCCTGTGCCAGCGGGTGATCGCGATGTAAAAAGATGGCCATCTGTGCTTCAACCTGCAGTCGCGCCACCGCGATATCCACCGGCAGATTGGGTTGCGCCCGCACGACGCCCAGATGGACCCGCCCGGCCTGCAGCAGGTCCAGCACGTCCTCATCTTCCGCAATCATGCACTCCAGTTCCAGCTCCGGGTAGCGGGCATCAAGCTGTTTCAGCAGCTGTTCATGATGATCGGTTTGCCAGAAATCGGACATGGCAAAACTGAGCCGGGGCTCAACCCCCTGCGACAGGCGTATCGCCAGCGCATCCAGCCGTTCACTGGCGGCCAGAATCTGCTGAACCTGAGGCAGCACACGGTGCCCCTGTTCCGTCAGGATAGGCTGACGACCGGCACGGTCAAACAGCGCAAAACCGAGATCGTCTTCTAAACTGGCCACCGCTGCACTGATGGTGGACTGGCTTTTGCCCAGCGCGCGCGCAGCCGCAGAAAAGGAGCCGCTCGCCACCGTCTGCATAAAAGCCTCAAGGGATTCCGGGGAGTATCGCATTCGTTCCATCGCTTTTTTCGATAGGTTTTCATTTTATCTTAGCATTCTGCGATGGGAAAATGCGCCGCATGATTGAAGGAGAAAACACAATGCGTACCCGCTCACTTAAAGAACGTATTCTTCATGCCGTCTGTTTTGAGACGCTGGCGATTCTGACCGTTTCGCCGCTGGCGGCCTGGGTGATGAATAAACCGCTGTTTCAGATGGGATCGCTGGCGATTATGCTTTCAACCGCGGCGATGCTGTGGAACATGATCTACAACGCCGGGTTTGATCGGATCTATGCGCCGGGCGAGAAACGCGGGGCTGTCGTGCGTGCCGTTCATGCGCTGGGATTTGAAGGTGGCTTTATCCTGATCGGTCTGCCGATTGCCGCCCTGATGCTGGATATTACCCTGTGGCAGGCGTTTCTGGTGGAAGTGGCCTTTTTCCTCTTCTTCCTGCCGTTTACCCTCGCTTATAACTGGGGCTGGGATCAGCTGCGCGCCCGCTGGATCAGGCGTCGCCACTGCCGGGCATGAGAAAATCGGGAGGCGCAGACGCCTCCCGGTGCGTTCAATGCGTGCGGGCTGTTTCGTTCCCCCACGGCCAGATCCACGCCAGAATCATTTTCGGGTAGTTACGCTTACGCGCTTTTTCGGCCGCTTCATCCCGCGCCCGGATCTGCTCATCGGTCAGATGCACGATCTGGCCTTTGGGCTGATAGTCACTGGCTTTAAGCGGCGAATGGGCGTGAATCCACTCACGCAGTACCTGCGCATCCACCGCTCCGCTGTTGCGATAGCCCGCGTGGTTATCCAGACGCGGATAACCGTCGCCACCTGCCGCATTAAAGCTGTTGGTCGCCATACGATAGTGCTGCGTCTCCTGCAGCGGCTTGCCGTTGATCATGACGTCGCTGACCTGCTTTCCATCCGCGGTCAGGCTGATCCCGGCAAACTGGGCGTAGCCCCCCGTGTCCGGCTGAATATTGGCAACCACATCCAGATATTTTTTAATCTCCGCGCCGGTCAGGCTGACAGAGACCACCTGATTGCCAAACGGCTGAACCTGCAGCAGATCCCGCCAGCTGAGTTTGCCCGATTTCAGCGAGGTGCGAATGCCACCGCCGCTCATCACGGCAAAATCCGCCTGCGTGTGCGCCATCTGGGCGCGCAGAATCAGCTGGCCGAGGTTGGTCTGCTCAAAGCGAACCTGCTCTTTTTCACCGCTGAAGTCGCCGTCGGCGCTGCCGACATTGACGGTTAACTTCGCCTCCGCCCGCTTCTGGAACGGCATCAGCAGTTTCATCATCGCACTGTTTTTAGGGATCTCCTCCTGCCAGGTGAGCCAGGTTTCGCTGCCATCGGCATTTTTCACCCGGTGTTTAAGATTCACCGGCACCAGCTGATACGCCTCCAGCGCCACCTGACCGTTGCGGAAGGTAAAATCGCCGCGTCCGACATATCTGCCCCACTTGTCGGCCTGCATAATCCAGATGCCATTTTGCTTATCAGGCTGGCATGGCTGACCAGGCTGATAATTTTTCACGCTGACGTTCTCTTTTTCCATACAGACGGCGTCATGCGAATGACCGCCGACAATCAGATTGATTGTCCCGGCGGGCAGGCTGCGCGCCAGGGTGACATCGTCAATGCCGTTGCTGCCATGGTTGCCATCGTCATAGTGACCAAGATGGGTCAGCGCGATAATCACATCCGGCTTCTCTGTGGCGCGCAGTTCGGCCACCGCCTTCACGGCTTCAGCAATCGGATCGCGGAAGTCGGTATCTTTCAGTCCTTCAGGGTTAGCCAGCTTCGCCGTGTCAGGCGTGATCAGCCCGACAACCGCGATTTTCAGTCCGAGACGGTTAAAGACCGCCCAGGGTTTAAACATCCGCTGACCGGTGCTTTTCTGATAGACGTTGGCAGCCAGCAGCGGGAAGCGCGCCCACTTCTCCTGCTTACGCAGCACCGCAATCGGCTTATCAAACTCATGATTGCCCAGCGCCATGACATCATAACCAATCAGGTTCATCGCCCGAAAATCAGGTTCTGCATCCAGCTCGTCAGACTCCGGCACCCCGGTGTTCACATCCCCGGCGGAGAGGATCAGTGCGCCGCCGCCTCTGGCCTGCACGTCATAGCGCATCGTGTCCATCAGCGTTTTCTGTGCCGCCAGACCATACTCGCCCTGTTCATTAAACCAGAAATGGCCATGCTCATCGTTTGTGTGCAGCACGCTGAAGCGATAGCTGCGGTCGGCCTGGGCGGCCTGTGAAAACAGCGGAAACAGCGCCATCAGCAGCGCGACGCCCGCCCCTGTCCATTTTGAAAACACCACTGACATTCTCCTTAATTTTCCCCTGGCCCGAATTCCCGGCCGCATTGCCCCACTGTGTCGCACATTCTCCCGGCGAACTCAAGGCCAATGCGCATTACTCCAGCTGCACCGGTCCGCGCAATGCCGCCAGCAGAACCGGGGGCGGGCACCGTATCGCAGGCTCCCTGTCTGCCAGCGTCACCTCAACCGGCCGTTCGCTCTATTGTTAACTGATTGTTTACTCCTGCAAAAAGAGGGGCTGGCAGGTTTTAGCCGCTCTGAGAGGCCATTTACCAGCTATTTGCGTCAGACTCCCGGTATTTCCTCACGATAATTTTTATTTATCCTGCTCTGGCTGAACCGCAAACTCAGCCAGTATTGCCGATAATGAGCAGAAATGGCCTTCCGATTGTGTAATTGGCTTTTTTTCCGGTTTTTTTACGCTATTCCCGCAAATTGCTCAGCGGAAGGTGTGATTTTACATTAAACTCGTTTGTTACAAGCGGATACATTTGCATACAAGGAGACAGGCATGCATCACACCACCCCGTTGATCACTACCATTGTCGGAGCGCTGGTTCTGGCATTTCTCCTTGGGATGCTGGCGAATCGCCTGCGTATCTCCCCGCTGGTCGGTTACCTGATGGCCGGCGTGCTGGCCGGCCCCTTTACCCCCGGTTTCGTTGCCGATACCAATCTGGCCCCTGAACTGGCTGAACTCGGCGTTATCCTGCTGATGTTCGGTGTCGGCCTGCACTTCTCAATGAAAGATCTCATGTCGGTAAAGTCGATCGCCATTCCCGGTGCCATCGCGCAGATCGCCGTCGCGACCTTACTGGGAATGGGATTGTCCTGGACGCTGGGCTGGTCATGGATGACCGGCCTGGTCTTTGGCCTCTGCCTCTCTACCGCCAGTACCGTGGTGTTGCTGCGCGCGTTAGAGGAGCGACAGCTGATCGATAGCCAGCGCGGGCAGATTGCGATTGGCTGGCTGATTGTTGAAGATCTGGTGATGGTGCTGACGCTGGTGCTGCTGCCTGCAATTGCCGGCATGATGGAACAGGGCAACGCCAGCGCCGGTCTGCTGGCCTGGGATCTGCTGTGGACCATCGGCAAAGTGGCGGCCTTTATGGTGCTGATGATGGTCGTGGGACGCCGGGCTGTGCCCTGGATCCTCGCCCGCAGTGCGGCGACCGGTTCACGTGAACTCTTTACCCTGGCCGTGTTAGCCCTGGCGCTGGGTATCGCGTTTGGCGCGGTTGAATTTTTCGATGTCTCGTTTGCGCTGGGTGCGTTCTTCGCCGGTATGGTGCTCAACGAGTCCGAACTGAGCCACCGCGCGGCACGCGATACCCTGCCGCTGCGCGATGCCTTTGCGGTGCTGTTCTTCGTCTCGGTGGGGATGCTGTTTGACCCTTCCATTCTGGTAACGCAGCCGCTGGCCGTGCTGGGTGCGCTGGTGATTATTGTGGTCGGCAAGTCAGTCGCCGCCTGGCTGCTGGTGTCACTGCTCGGCCATTCGCGTCGCACGGCGCTGACCATTTCGGTCAGTCTGGCGCAGATCGGTGAGTTCGCCTTTATCCTGGCGGGTCTGGGTATCTCACTCGGCCTGCTCAGCGATGAGGGGCGCAACCTGGTGCTGGCTGCCGCTATTCTGTCGATTATGCTCAACCCGATTCTGTTTACCCTGCTGGAGCGTTTTCTGGCGAAAACCGAAACCATGGAAGAGCAGACGCTGGAAGAGGCCATCGAAGAAGAGAAGCAGATTCCGGTCGATTTCTGCAATCACGCGGTGATTGTTGGTTATGGCCGGGTGGGCAGCCTGATTGGTCAGAAGCTGCTGGAGGCGAATGTGCCACTGGTGGTGGTTGAAAACTCGCGTCCACGGGTCGAAGCGCTGCGCGAGCAGGGTATCAAAGCGGTGCTGGGCAACGCGGCCCGCGCTGAAACCATGGAACTGGCACGACTGGACTGCGCCCGCTGGCTGTTACTCACGATCCCGAATGGCTATGAGGCGGGTGAAGTGGTCACCGCCGCGCGTGAAAAACACCAGAACATTGAGATTATCGCCCGCGCCCACTACGACGATGAAGTGGAATACATCATGGAACGCGGTGCATCCCGCGTCGTGATGGGTGAGCGTGAGATCGCCAGCAGCATGCTGCAGATCCTGCAGGATGAGATGACGCAGGGCGAGGATTTACAGCCCTGTGATGTAGTGCGCTGATTGCTGTTCATAAAGGCCCTGCTGTTCAGGAGGGCCTTTTTTATATCCTGTCGCGACCCGCTTTACCGATCCCAGTAGGACTCTTCCAGGCTGTCCTCGCGTTCCGGCAGTCCGCGGGTTAAACGCGGCGAATGCTGGTTCAGCACCTGATAGCTGACACGGTTGGCGTACTTACACACCTGCGCCAGCGACGAGTAGGTCAGATAAGGACGCGCATGTTTACTGGAGTTGGGCACGTTCAGACTGTGATAGGTGTTGGCGGTAATATCATGCAGTAACGCCGCCAGCGCCCCATCCCCCGCGCCGTTGGTGTTCATGATCTTCTCCGGGCCGCCCATATAAGGCGCGATGTGCGAGAAGACACGCAGCGGCTGCTGGCAATCCTGCTGGCGCATCACCCGGCTGAACTCATACTGATTGAACTCCGCAATCGCGCCAGGCAGCAGCGGATGGTTGGTTTTGCGTTTGAACTCTTCCTCGGTGTACCCCGCCATATAGAGCCCGATTGGGCCAGCGGTACAGAGCACCAGATCCACCCACTCCAGCGCCATATCCGCGGCGAGAAGCGGATCGGACTCTCCGGTCAGCGCCAGCGCTTCTTCTTCATTCATCGCCACGATGCTGACATGGTCACGCAGGAAGTCACGCCAGAACTGAGGGTTGTCGCCAATCACATGTTTGGTGCCCAGCGTCAGCACCACCGGCACATGATGGCGTTTGGCATACTCAATCGCGCGCAGCGTTGCCTGCGGCATCGGCTCACCCTCGGCACAGCGCACCAGATAGGAGGTGAGAACCAGCGCCGAGGCCCCGGCAATTACGGCTTCCGGCACACTATCCGGATGAAGCTGATTCATCTGACCGGGGCTGATAGCAAAGGTGCGCTCGCCATGCTCGCCAATCAGCGTGAAGCAGCGACCGATCGCGCCATCCACCCCCTGAAGGAAGTTGAGATCTACCCGGCTTGAGGTGTTGCAGAGATAGCGATAGGCGTAGCCGCCAATCTGGATGTTGTTACACATCACGCCCAGCAGGACCGAGCGATCATCGGCCAGCACCGAAAAGTTATGCAGCGTGTTACCGATGGTGCCACCGGCAAACTGATGGGTGATGAGCCCGTCACGCATCAGCTCGCTGTACAGCGCTTCCGCGACAGCATTGTCGATGACCAGTGAGTGCCCGGCACTCAGGCCGTATCGTGACAGAAAAGCGTCATCGACTTTTGCTTCGATATCCACCAGCGTCTGGTCGATACCCACCACCCAGCTGCCCGCATCAACGTCGGTCTGAGTCGGCTGTAACAGGGGATCGCGTGCGCTGACGGGAAAGTAGTGTTTAGATTTGCGTTTGCCGGGAAATTTCATCGGGAGTGCCGTCTGGAAAAACAGGCGGAGAATGATATCACACTCTCCGCCTCTGCTTTAACGACGTGCGTTGACCAGTTGCACCATCATGTCGATGTGCGCGTCATCCGCGTTCAGTGCGGGAATGTACTCAAACTTTTCGCCGCCGGCGTGCATGAAGATTTCGCAGTTTTCACCACTGATCTCCTCCAGCGTCTCCAGACAGTCTGACGAGAAGCCCGGGCTCATCACCTGAACATGTTTAATCCCCTTCGCAGGCAGGCTTTCCATCGTTTTGTCGGTGTAGGGCATCAGCCAGGGCTCACGGCCAAAACGCGACTGGAAGGTCATCATGTACTGATCCTCACGCAGACCGAGCGCTTTCACCAGGGCCGCTGTGGTATCCGCGCAGCGCTGCGGATAGTCATCACCTTCGTTGGCAAAGCGCTGCGGAATGCCGTGGAAGGATAACACCAGCAGATCGGGCTGGCCGTGCCGCGCAAAGGATTGCTCGACAGAGGCTTTCAGCGCGGCGATATAGGCCGGATGCTCGGCGTAGTCGCGGATAAACTGCACCTCAGGCAATGAGCGATACGCTCTGAAGACGCTGGTCAGGCCATCCCACACCGCCGCCACGGTGGAGCAGGAGAATTGCGGATAGAGCGGCAGCACAATCAGGCGGGTCACGCCCTGCGCCATCAGCTTATCCACGGCGCTTTTCAGGCTGGGATTGCCGTAGCTCATACCCAGTTCAACCGGCATATCGACGCGGGCCGCCAGGGCGTCGCGCTGACGCTGGCTATAGACCAGCAACGGCGATCCCCCTTCCATCCAGACCGAAGCGTAGAGCTTCGATACACGCGGTGAGCGAAACGGCAGAATGACGGCATTGAGAACCGGCCACCAGAGCCAGCGCGGCGCATCGACCACGCGAGGATCGCTTAAAAACTGTTTCAGATAACGTTTAACAGCAGGTGTGGTAGGGGCGTCTGGCGTACCTAAATTAACCAGTAACACGCCGGGCTTATCTTGCCTCATTGGAGTTCCTTGATAACAACGGGGATGCGTGAAAACAGGGAAATTGTAGCGGAATTAGTAGGAGGTAAAAGCAATTACTGCAAAAGGGGCCGGTAATCCCGGCCCCGGTGAGCTTAGCCCAGAATCTTAGCCAGCTCAGCACTCACTTCGGACACCTTACGGGTGCCGTCGATTTTGTGATAGGCGGTGTTGCCCGCTTCCGCTTCTTTGCTGTAGTAAGCAATCAGCGGCGCGGTCATCTCATGGTATTCCACCAGACGCTTACGCACGGTCTCTTCCTGATCGTCTTTGCGCGTGGTGAGCTCTTCACCGGTCACATCATCTTTGCCTTCCACTTTCGGTGGATTGAAGGTGACGTGATAGACGCGGCCTGACGGCGCATGCACGCGACGACCTACGATACGTTCGACGATCAGTTCGTCCGGTACAGCGAACTCCAGCACGTGATCAACGGTGATCCCGGCTTCTTTCATTGCATCCGCCTGAGGAATGGTGCGCGGGAAACCGTCCAGCAGGAAACCGTTTTTGCAATCTTCCTGGGTGATACGCTCTTTAACCAGCGCAATCACCAGCTCATCGGTCACCAGTTTGCCAGCATCCATGATGGCTTTCGCCTGGTTGCCCAACTCGCTGCCTGCTTTCACTGCTGCACGCAACATGTCGCCAGTGGAGATTTGCGGAATGCCGTACTTCTCCATGATGAATTGGGCCTGAGTCCCCTTACCTGCGCCCGGAGCTCCGAGCAGAATAATACGCATTGCGTAAATCCCCTTGCGAATCGCATTGATCTATCTTGAAGGCGAAGAACATACCATTATGACCCGCTCATCACAAGGAAGGGCGCGGATCGCTCAGGGCTACTTTACTGGCTTTATGGCGCGAAACCAGACCCGGCTGGTCTGCCTGACGCTTTTTCAGATTTCATGCCGGTGCCGAGCAAAAACTGCAGCCGGCGGCTCAGATAATGGGTCATATTCACGCTTTTTTTACCGCTGCCGCGCACGTTGGCATTCAGCTGCAGCCGCGCCTGCTGTGGCCACTTCACCACGTCATCGGCGTCCGACAGCCTGGCGAACAGCGGTGCCGGGAGCGTAAAGCTGGCAAAGGGCAGACCGGGCTGATGGCTGGAGTTGAGCGACAGCGGCCCTGAAAGTGAAAGCGCATCGACGGTGGCGGCATTGTAAGGCCGCCACTGCGGATCGTTGAGGCGATGCAGCGCCTCGTCGATGGCGGGCAGCGTCAGCCCCTGTTCAAACAGACGCAGTTCACTGCGTACCAGGGTGCTGAAGTCGTGCGTTCTTAGCGCCACCAGCACCAGATCGCTGCAGATCTCCGCATGCCTATCCAGTCGGGTCACAAACAGACGGGCTTCGTCGATCAGTTTGTGATGCAGCACGCTGGCGAAGCTCTCGCTCGCTTCCGTCACGCCGTGGCGCTGGCACTCCCGCAGCGGGCGCACCCGACCATCCGGTAAGTCGACGTGCGGCACCAGCGTAATGTTACCGGCTATCAGGGGGATCGCGGGCAGAACGCTGAGTTCGGTAACAGGATAGTGTGAGGCGTAGCGGGTCTGATTGCGCGTCTGCTCCTGGCGCAGAAACAGCTGAGAGAGCAGCACCTGAGCCACATGCAGTGAGGGGGTAAAGAAGAGGTCAAACTGCTCAAGTTTATAATAACGTGACAGCGCCAGGCGCAACCGATGACGCGCCTCTTCAGACGTTTCAGAGGATAAAGGGCCGTTTGCCATGGCAGTCTCGCTTGAATAATAGTGTGGCGTGAACGCAGGTGAAGCCAGGCGGAATAGCTGTGGAAAATCACAGATAAAAGGATGAGTCAACCCGCCAGAATTTGGCCTGTAGAGTAGGCCAATGCGGCTGGACTTTAAAATGATATAAATTGACAATCCCTGTTAGATTTTTGCACAGGGGATAAGGATGAACGGACTGCCGCCACTGAGAGCGCTGCACTATTTCCACCAGGCAGCCCTGCACAGCAGCTTCAGCGTGGCGGCTGAACATCTGCACGTCACGCACAGTGCTATCAGCCATCAGATTCGCCAGCTGGAGAGCTGGATGGGCAAACCGCTGTTTGTCCGCACCAATGGCCGCGTAAAGCTGACGGCACATGGCGACCGGCTGCTGCTGAGCTGTCAGCAGGCATTCAGTGAATTACGCAGCAGCTGTGAAAATATCCGCACCGGTCTGCTTCAGCAGATTCGCATCTCCTGTGCCCCCAGTTTTTTATCGCAATGGCTGATCCCCCGCATCTCCAGCTTCTATCAGCGCTATCCGGAGATTGAGGTTCACTTTCAGCCGCTGGCTCAGGTTCCTCAACTGCGCAGCGAGCATGTGGATGTGCTGATCCTCAGCCATAGTGAATCACCTGAACCCGATATTGACGCGATGCTGGTGAGCGAGGATGAGATCGGACCGCTCTGCGCCCCGCATTTCGCTTCACAGTTGCGGGTGGGCGAAGATTTATCGGCAATGCCGTTGCTGCATGCGGATACCCGTCTCCACGCCTGGTCAGAGTGGGCCTCAAAGGCAGGGGTCAGTGGCCGCTTCAGCAGCGGTAAGCACTTTGAGACGCTGACGCTGGCTATTCAGGCGGCACGCAGTGGTCTGGGCGTGCTGATGGCGCCACGTCTGCTGGTTCGGCGGGAGCTGGAGGAGGGATCGCTGATCGCCCCACTCGGCTTTGTCCCGACCGATCGGGCAACATGGATGATGACGAAGCAGAGTCGCCGTGACGACAGCGAGATCACCCTGTTTCGGGACTGGCTGCGGGATGCCGCACAGCCATAAAAAAAGCCGGTGATGATCACCGGCTTGATGTTGTTGACTCTGCTCTGAACTGCCCTGCTCTACTCTGCTCGGCTCTGCTGTCAGATCGAGTTAGCACAGGGAACACGGTCAGATCGGAAAGACGCAAAAGCCGTCATCCCTGACACGCTCGACCCGCGCCATCCCTGGCGCGGGACGCTTTCCTCTTCTGACCGTGTCCCCTGCGCAGCGGGTGCAGGCGTTGCGGTCAGAATCATCCTGCTTTGGCTTTATCAGCCGACTGAGACCGGTGAAAATACCGGTCTGAGGGTTTAAGCCGTCAGCAGCTGATTCATGCGACGGATAAACTGGTTTGGATCGTCAAGGGTGCCGCGCTCAGCCAGCAGTGCCTGATCCAGCAGCAGCTCAACCCACTCACCGAAGCGTGCTTCATCCTGAGTATCGGCAACACGTTTCACCAGCGGGTGATCCGGGTTGATTTCGAACAGGTACTTCACTTCCGGTACCTCTTGTCCGGCCGCGGCAAACAGCTTCGCCATCTGCGTGGTCATCTCGTTGGCGTCGGTCGTGACAATGGCGGGTGTGTCGGTCAGACGGTGAGTCAGACGTACTTCTTTCACGCGCTCACCCAGCAGATTTTTCACCCGCTCAACAAATGGCTCCAGCGCTTTTTCCGCCTCTTTCTGCTCTTCGGTCTCTTCATCGGCCAGCTTGCTCAGCGACTCGTCCGCTTTGCTCACTGACTGGAAGGTTTTCCCGTCAAACTCGGTGAGGTAGCTCATCATCCATTCGTCGATGCGATCGGAGAGCAGCAGCACCTCAATGCCTTTTTTGCGGAACAGCTCCAGATGCGGGCTGCTCTTAGCGGCGGCATAGCTGTCAGCAGTGATGTAGTAAATCTTCTCCTGACCTTCCACCATGCGGCTGACGTAATCTTCCAGCGAAACGGTCTGTGCCGCGCCGTCGCTCTGGGTGGTCGCGAAACGCAGCAGCTTCGCGATCGCTTCCTGATTCGCGTGATCTTCTGCCGGGCCCTCTTTCAGCACCAGACCGAACTCTTTCCAGAAGGTCTGATACTTCTCACTGTCATCTTTCGCCAGTTTTTCCAGCATCTGCAGGGTACGTTTGGTCAGCGCACCGCGCAGGCTCTGCGTGACGCGGCTGTCCTGCAGGATCTCACGGGAGACGTTCAGCGGCAGATCGCTGGAGTCAATCAGGCCACGCACAAAGCGCAGGTAGTTCGGCATAAACTGCTCAGCGTCATCCATGATAAAGACGCGCTGTACATAGAGTTTCAGGCCATGCTTCTGATCGCGGTTCCACATATCGAACGGCGCACGCGCCGGAATGTAGAGCAGGCTGGTATATTCCTGCTTACCTTCCACCCGGTTGTGACTCCACGCGACCGGATCGCTGAAGTCGTGGGCGATGTGCTTGTAGAACTCGTTGTACTCTTCATCGCTGATATCAGATTTGTTGCGGGTCCACAGCGCCTGAGCTTTGTTGATCTTCTCCCAGTGCGTCGTGTCGCTCTCTTCATCTTTGCTTTCGATCTCAACCGGCAGCGCGATGTGATCGGAGTACTTGCTGATGATGTTGCGAACGCGCCAGACATCCAGGAACTCATCTTCGCCTTCACGCAGATGCAGGGTGATCTCGGTCCCGCGGTCGGCTTTCTCAATCTCCGCCAGGGTATATTCACCCTCGCCTGCTGACTCCCAGAAGACCCCTTCATCGGCTGAGGCGCCCGCGGCACGGGTGCGCACAGTCACTTTATCCGCCACGATAAAGGCGGAGTAGAAGCCCACACCAAACTGACCGATCAGCTGGCTGTCTTTCGCCTGGTCAGAACCCAGGGATTCGAGGAAAGATTTGGTGCCTGATTTGGCGATAGTCCCGAGGTTCTCAATCACCTCATCACGACGCATACCGATACCGTTGTCGCTCAGCGTCAGGGTACGGTTGTCCTTATCAACAGAGAGACGAACGTGCAGCTCGCCATCACCTTCATACAGGCTGGAATCTGACAGGGCGCGGAAGCGCAGTTTGTCTGCCGCATCCGAGGCGTTGGAGATCAGCTCACGCAGGAAAATCTCTTTGTTTGAATAGAGAGAATGGATCATCAGGTGCAGAAGTTGTTTTACTTCCGACTGAAAGCCACGGGTCTCTTGTCCTTTCATGGTCATTGCTACCTCAACAAAACAGGTTGAACAAACGTTGAGGTTGATGTGGGGATGACGGGGGGATTTTCAAGCCGGTGTCTGTCACAACACCGGCAAGTGATTAAAATTTAAACTTCTGGCGACCCGCCAGTGAATGGGAGAGCGTGGTGCCATCGACCATCTCCAGCTCACCGCCCACCGGCACGCCGTGCGCGATTCGGCTGGCGCTGACGCCATACTGGCCACAGAGCTCCGCGATATAGTTCGCGGTCGCCTCACCTTCCACCGTCGGGTTGGTGGCGAGGATCACTTCCTGCAGGGTTTCACTCTCCAGACGCTGCTCCAGACGATCCAGACCGATGTCGGCCGGACCGATCCCGTCGAGCGGCGAGAGATGGCCCATCAGGACAAAGTAGCGACCGCCAAACTGGCCGGTCTGCTCAATGGCGTGGATATCCGCCGGGCTTTCCACCACGCAAATCTGACCGTTCTGCTGACGCCGTGGGTTGGCGCAGATCGTGCAGATTTCCTGCTCGGTGAAGGTGCGGCAATCGGCACAGTGACCAATCTCCGACATCGCCCGGGTCAGCGCCTGTGCCAGCCGCATGCCCCCGCTGCGATCGCGCTGCAGCAGCTGAAACGCCATGCGCTGAGCCGACTTCGGCCCCACGCCGGGCAGACAGCGCAGCGACTCCATCAATGATTCAAGCAGTGGGCTGGTTTGCATCAGAATGGCATCTTAAAGCCTGGCGGCAGCTGCATGCCTGAAGAGACAGAAGCCATCTTCTCTTTCTGGGTTTCGTCAATGCGACGTGCGGCATCGTTGAACGCTGCGGCAACCAGATCTTCCAGCATGTCTTTATCATCTTCCAGCAGGCTGGGATCGATTTCCACGCGACGGCAGTTATGCGCGCCGTTAATGGTGACTTTTACCAGGCCAGCACCGGACTCACCGGTCACTTCAAGCGCGGCGATCTCTTCCTGAACTTTGGCCATTTTGTCCTGCATCTGCTGGGCCTGTTTCATCAGGTTGCCCAATCCGCCTTTACCACCAAACATAGTTTTCTCTCTCAGCTAAGGCTACAACGCTATCGTGACGATAGCAGCAGCGTGTTCAAACAGGTCGGATACTCTCCTCATCCAGATCGGCATCGAAAAATCGCTGTAGCGTCTGGATGTGGGTATCACAGGTGATCGACTGACGCGCCTGCGCCAGTTTCTCTTCGTAAATGGCCTGACGCCACTCCAGTGGCGTCAACACCGATGAATTATCGTCTTCAACTACCGAGAGTTCAACTCTCTGCCCGGCGTGCTGACTCAGCGCCTCGCTTAACACCTGCTGCGCCGACGCTGAATTAAGATGCCGCTGGCTGCTGCGCAGATGCAGGCAGACGCCGCTTTCGGTCACCTCTTTCCACGCGTTTAAGGCCAGCTGCTGAACCAGCTTCGGCAGCGGCAGGAGAGCGATTTCTGCGGCCCAGGGATCGCGCTGCTGCGCCTCTTCCGCCAGACGCGCCGCCAGCTCAGGGGTTTTCTCATGCTCCAGCGCAGAACGCAAGGCCTTTGGCGTCGCCACCGGCTCCGCCACTTCCTCCGTCTGATTTACCGCCTTCCAGCGGTACGCTTCCTCTTTTACCGGCGCGGCAGGCTCGCGATCGCGGATCCGCTGCTGACTGCGCTCGGTAACGGAAGCCAGCCGCTCCAGCGCGGAGTTGGCCGGCCGCGCACCTGGCGCCGCCGGCTCACTCTTTTTTGGTTTGTTCGCTCCCTGACGCAGCAACTGAGTGCGCGCCTGCAGGAGCTGGCTGGTGGAACTCGACAGCGCGCTGTCCGGTGCGGCATCGGGCGGCGGCGAACGCGGTGGCTCCGCGTCGGGTGCCGCCATCTGTGGCTGCGCGGCAACCGGCTGCGGGGTTACGGCTGGCTGCGGCTGTGGCTGTGCCGTCTGCGGCGGTGTCGCAGCGGCCGGTGACGGCGTGGCTGGTTGTCGGGCGGCTGGTGCCGCTGATGTCGATCCCGCAGCCGATCGCTGTGCCGGGGCTACTGGTGACATCTGCTCGGTTAATGCGGGACGCGCAATGGGTTCCGCCACCGCGGCTTTCGGATGAAACGCCAGTGCACGCAGCAGCGTCATCTCCACCCCCATGCGGCGGTCGGGCGCAATCGGCAGATCCTTGCGCCCCATCAGCAGGGTCTGATAGTAGAGCTGCAGATCGGCGGGCGGCACCACCCGGGCCAGTTCCCGCAAACGAAGCGCGCTGCTCTCGTCATCATCGTTGAGTGAGGCGGGCAGCAGTTGCACCATCGCAATCTGATGCAGCAGGCGCAGCATTTCTACCAGCAGCGCCTCCCACTCGACGCCGCGAGACGCCGCCTGACTCAGCAGGTTCATCACCTGCTGACCGTCACCCTCGACCAGCGCCTCCAGCAGCCCCAGCGGCTGCTCATCATCCAGCGTGCCAAGCATGACGCTGACCGTGCTGCTGGTCACCGCCCCCTGCCCCATGGCAATGGCCTGGTCAGTGAGGCTCAGCGCATCGCGCATACTGCCATCGGCAGCCCGTGCCAGGAGTTGCAGCGCACGGTTTTCACTCTCAATCTGCTCCTGCTTCAGGACATGCTCAAGCTGCTGACGGATTTGATCGACATCCAGCGCCTTGAGGTGAAACTGCAGACAGCGCGAGAGGATGGTCACCGGCAGTTTCTGCGGATCGGTCGTGGCCAGTAAAAACTTAACGTGTGAAGGCGGCTCTTCCAGCGTCTTTAACAGCGCATTGAAGCTGTGACGCGACAGCATGTGCACTTCATCGATCAGATAGACTTTGAAGCGGCCACGCGCCGGGGCGTATTGCACGTTGTCGAGCAGATCGCGGGTGTCTTCAACTTTGGTGCGTGATGCGGCGTCAATCTCGATCAGATCGACAAAGCGGCCCTGCTCGATTTCCCGGCAGTTGTCACACTGACCACAGGGGGTCGCGGTGATACCGGTTTCGCAGTTAAGGCCTTTGGCCAGCAGACGCGCAATGGTGGTTTTCCCGACGCCGCGGGTGCCGGAGAAGAGATAAGCATGATGGATGCGTCCCAGAGACAATCCATTCGCCAGCGCGGTCAGAACATGTTCCTGACCGACAACATCAGCAAAAGCCTGGGGACGCCATTTTCGCGCAAGTACCTGATAGCTCATGTGGATTCGACGAAGTTGGATGGAAAGATGAGCGCAGACGCTCTGCAACCCCTGTATAAGATTGCAGTAGTCTATCAGCTACGCTTTTGCCTGGCACTCGTTATCTTGACGCCAGGGGCGTGACGGCCTCGCGCGGGAGCAAGGCCGGAGGAGTGGCTTAGTGGCCGGGGAATTTAACCAGGCTGTAGCTCTCAACGCCCAGGGCAGTCAGACGCGATTCACCGGTCAGGTCGAACAGATTGATGATGAACGCCGCGTCTTTCACTTCACCGCCTGCACGACGAATCAGTTTCACTGTCGCTTCGATCGTGCCGCCGGTTGCCAGCAGGTCATCGACCACCAGCACCACGTCGCCAGGCTGAATGGCATCTTTGTGCAGTTCCAGCTGATCGGTGCCGTACTCCAGCTCATAGGCTTCGCTGTAGGTTTCACGAGGCAGTTTGCCCGGCTTACGCACCGGCACAAAACCGACGCCGAGGCCCAGCGCCACCGGTGCGCCAAACAGGAAACCGCGCGCTTCCGTGCCGACCACTTTGGTGATGCCTTTATTACGGTAACGCTCAACCAGCAGCGCAATCGACGCGGCATAGGCTTTGGGATCTTCCAGCAGGCTGGTGACATCGCGGAACAGGATGCCTGGCTTAGGATAATCGGGGATGCTTTTGATGCTGTTTTTAATGAATTCAAGCTGCTGCGCAGTGTCGGTCATGATGATACGCCTGGTAAAAAATTCTGTTTCGCGCAGCTTCAAAAGCGCTAATACCTGGTAAAAGGCTCAGCGGAAGTTAATTCACAAAGGGAAGCCACGCACGAAGACGCCCAAATCTAAGCAAATGACCGGCTAATTGCAACTTTATCCGGGTGGCGGCGGTGCGTCCGCTGTTTCTGCCACCACCGGAATCCGCCACATAAACAGCAGCAGTGCGGTCAGCATGATTAGCAGCATGACGCGAACCCAGACCTGGTGAACCAGAAACAGGGAGAGGCTAAAGGTCGCCACGATCAGACAGATGGCACGCACTTTGGCACCCGGCGGCATGGCGCGATGCTGCTGCCAGTGGCGCAGATAGCGGCCAAAAGGCGATTTCCACAGCAGCCAGTGATGAAAGCGCGGCGATGAGCGGGCGAAACACCAGGCTGCCAGCAGCATGAATGGCGTGGTAGGTAATAAAGGTAATACAATGCCCAGCGTTCCCAGCACAATGGCCAGCCAGCCGAGGGTTAATAACAGAATGCGTTGCATAAATGCCGCCCAGCTCTTTCTTCATCTGCTTACGTTAGCACAGTTGAGCGTGCCGCGATGAGGGCGATCGCTATTCAGCAGCGATTGCAGCAGCTTATTCTCACCCTGCGTGAGACCCTGGCACGTCACCCGGACGGCGTCTGCCGCCTGCCACGTTTTGACAGCCAGCTGTTCCACACCAAAGGCACCCGGCTGGCGGATTATCTGCAGGAAGTGGAGCTGAATTTCGCCCGTCTGTGCGACAGCAGCCAGGATCTGTCTCGCAGCCGCTGGCTGGCGGAACGCCTGGTCGATCAGATTGCGGCTCTGCAACGTGAGGTGGGTACCCAGCAGTTGCGTCTGCGACGTGAACAGCCGGTGCAGGGACCCGCCCCGACAAAATATCAGGAGTACCGTGAATTTGAACGGCGTCTGCTGGCGATGATCGATCAGCGTGAGCAGCGTCTGGCCCTGGCGGAAACCCTGATGATTCAGCAGCAGCTGAAGCAGGAGCTGGAAACGTTAGAGGGTCGGCTGGCTCGCTGCCGTCAGGCGATTCGCTCGGTGGAGTGGGCGGCATCACTGCGCGGCAGCGAATAAAACGCAGCGCGACAAAAGCGCTTCTATACTGGGTGTGATTCTGCGCGGAGAAGAACAATGGGCTTATTCACCTGGCTGTTATGCGGGCTGCTACTAGGGTTGCTGAAACGTCTGCTGCTGCCGGGACGCCCTGGCGGGCTGGTGGCCACCCTGACACTGTCGATGATCGGCGCCCTGATTGGCGGCTATATTGCGACGTACTTTGAACTGGGTTCACTGGCCACGGTGCACATCGGCGCGCTGGGGATGGCCATTGCAGGTGCGCTGCTGATGTTGCTGGTCGTGGCCCGATTACGTATATAGGAGAAGCGATGTCACTGGAAAATGCTCCTGACGACGTCAAACTGGCCGTCGATCTGATTCAGCTGCTGGAAGAGCATCAACTGCCGGTGGAGACGGTGCTCTCAGCGCTGGCCATGGTGCAGCGCGACTTCGAGAACAAACGCGACCGTCAGCCCGATTAATGGCGGGCGGTCAGCGTCGGGCTGAGGCACAGCATATCGATAAAGGCATTTACCAGCGTCGGCGCGTCGGCGGCTAAATCAAAGCTCTCTGGCGCGAACAGCCAGCTTTCCATCATGCCGTTGACATACCCACGCAGAATAATGGCGGCCTGCCGCGTGCTGAGCGTGCCCGGAAGCTGTTCCGCTTCAATACACTGGCGCAGGACATCTTCGATTTTGTCGTAGCACTCCAGCAACAGGCTCTGCTGCATACTCTTCATCGCCGACATTTCGCCAACAAATTCGCATTTGTGGAAAATGATCTCCATCAAGGCGCGGCGCTGAGGATCCTTTGCTGTCGCTTCAAAGATATAGACCAGCATTGCACGCAACACAGAGAGTGGATCACCAGGGTATTTTGTCTGATACTCAAGTTCCACATCATCCAGACCGGCATCACAACGAAGCCATATTTCATGTAAGAGATCGGCTTTATTTTTGAAGTGCCAGTAGATTGCCCCGCGCGTCACACTGGCAGCGGTTGCAATATCGGCCAGAGACGTGGCTGAGACGCCCTGCTGCGAAAACAGAACAAGGGCGGCATCAAGAATTTGATGCCGCGTTTCAAGTGCTTGCGCTTTGGTTTTTCGTGCCATAGGGGGCTTTTTTTACAAACGGGTAAGTTTACATACATTTGTGAATGTATGTACCATAGCACGACCTGCGACTTGACACAGCAATGGGTTTTTCAGTTTGTGATCCATTGACCAATTGATATCGGACACTAGAGGTTTATTTATGAATAAAATCAGAGGATTATCGCCTCTGGCGGCCGTCCTGATGCTATCAGGCAGCTTTTTGTTAACAGGATGTGACAACAATAAATCCGAACAAGCCGCCCAGCAACCGCCAGAAGTGGGTGTCGTGACCCTGAAAACTGAACCCCTGAAAATTTCGACTGAACTTCCAGGCCGTACCTCAGCCTATCGCGTGGCTGAAGTGCGTCCGCAGGTTTCCGGTATCATTCTCAAGCGTAACTTTATTGAAGGCCGTGATATCAAAGCCGGTCAGTCTCTCTATCAGATCGACCCGGCCACCTATCAGGCTGCTTATGACAGCGCGAAAGGCGATTTAACCCAGGCACAGGCCAACGCCCGTATCGCTCAGCTGACCGTTAAGCGTTACAAGCCACTGCTCGGCACGAAATATATCAGTCAGCAGGATTACGACACGGCGGTTGCCACGGCTGCGCAGAATGACGCAGCGGTCCAGGTGGCAAAAGCCAACGTGGAAACGGCCCGCATTAATCTGGCCTACACCAAAGTCACCTCCCCTATCAGTGGCCGCATCGGCAAATCGTCAGTCACCGAGGGTGCGCTGGTTCAAAGCGCCCAGACCACCGCGCTGGCGACCGTGCAACAGCTTGACCCGATGTATGTCGATGTGACCCAGTCGAGCGAAGATTTCATGCGCTTACGTTCAGAGCTGGAATCAGGTCAGCTGAAGCAGACCGATGGCAAAGCCAGCGTGACCCTGCTGATGCAGAACGGCAACACTTTTGCGCAGAAGGGAACACTGGAGTTCTCTGACGTCACCGTCGATGAGACCACCGGCTCCATCACCCTGCGTGCCATTGTCCCGAACCCGGACCATACCCTGTTACCGGGCATGTTTGTGCGCGCGCGTCTGGAGGAAGGGACCAATCCGAATGCGTTGCTGGTTCCGCAACAGGCGGTCACCCGCACGCCAACAGGCCAGGCGACAGTCATGGTGGTCGGCGCAGACAACAAAGTTGAATCGCGTCAGGTCACAACCTCACAGGCGATTGGCGACAAATGGTTAGTCACCGACGGCGTTAAAGCGGGTGAACGTGTGATCAGCACAGGTCTGCAGCGAGCCAAGCCGGGCGCACAGGTTACCCCACAAGAAGTCTCAGACGATGCGAAAGCGGCACCCGATTCTAAGCCGCAGTCTGACAAGTCATCGTCATAACAGGAGCCGTTGATTCATGGCTAAGTTCTTTATCGATCGCCCCATCTTTGCGTGGGTGCTCGCCATCATCATCATGCTGGCCGGTGCGCTGTCGATTCTCAAACTCCCGATCGAGCAATATCCCAATGTTGCGCCGCCGGCGATTGAGATTCAGGCCTCTTACCCTGGTGCGGATGCGAAAACGCTGCAGGACACGGTGACCCAGGTCATTGAGCAGAATATGAACGGTATCGATGGACTGATGTATATGTCCTCGAGCAGTGACTCATCCGGTACCCTGACCCTGACCATCTCCTTTGAGTCAGGCACGGATGCAGACATCGCGCAGGTTCAGGTGCAGAACAAACTGCAGCTGGCGATGCCACTGCTGCCGCAGGAAGTTCAGCAACAGGGGATTCAGGTTAAAAAATCCTCCAGCAGCTTCCTGATGGTCGCCGGCTTCATCAGTGACGATGACAATATGACTCAGAATGATATTTCTGATTATATTTCCTCGACCATTAAAGATCCGCTGAGCCGTACCAAAGGTGTCGGTGATACCCAGGTGTTTGGTGCGCAGTATGCGATGCGTATCTGGATGGACCCGCACAAGCTCAATAACTACAACCTGACGCCGGTTGACGTGATCAGCGCGCTGAACACGCAGAATGCCCAGGTTGCCGCCGGTCAGTTAGGCGGGACACCGCCGGTGCCGGGACAGCAGCTTAACGCCTCTATCATTGCGCAGACCCGCCTGACCTCGACCGATGAGTTCGGCAAAATCCTGCTGAAAGTGAATGAGGATGGTTCACAGGTTCGCCTGCGTGACGTGGCAAAAATCGAGCTCGGTGCAGAAAACTACGAGATCATTGCCCGTTATAACGGCCGGCCCGCGTCCGGTATCGGTATCAAACTGGCAACCGGCGCCAACGCCCTGGATACCGCGAATGCGGTGAAAGCGGAACTGGCGAAGATGCAGTCCACCTTCCCGGCCGGGATGAAAGTGGTTTATCCGTACGACACCACCCCATTCGTTAAGATCTCTATTTTCGAAGTGGTGAAAACGCTGGCTGAAGCCATCGTGCTGGTGTTCCTGGTCATGTACCTGTTCCTGCAGAACTTCCGCGCGACGCTGATTCCGACTATCGCCGTGCCGGTGGTGTTGCTCGGCACCTTCGCCATCATCAGCATTTTTGGCTACTCGATAAACACCCTGACGCTGTTCGGGATGGTGCTGGCTATCGGCCTGCTGGTGGATGACGCCATCGTGGTGGTAGAGAACGTTGAGCGCGTGATGCAGGAAGAGGGCTTGCCGCCAAAAGAGGCGACCAGGCGTTCTATGGAGCAGATTCAGGGTGCGCTGGTCGGTATCGCGCTGGTGCTGGCCGCGGTATTTATCCCGATGGCGTTCTTTGGTGGTTCGACCGGTGTGATTTACCGTCAGTTCTCGATCACCATTGTGTCAGCCATGGCGCTGTCGGTGCTGGTTGCCCTGATTCTGACCCCGGCACTCTGCGCCACCATACTGAAGCCGGTGAAAAAAGACGGTCACGGTAAAACGACCGGCTTCTTCGGCTGGTTTAACCGGATGTTCGACAAAAGTACCAATCACTACGTCGACAGCGTTGGCCACATCATTCGCAGCACCGGCCGTTACATGGTGATCTACCTGGTCATCGTGGTCGGCATGGCATATCTGTTCATGCGTCTGCCCTCTTCATTCCTGCCGGAAGAGGACCAGGGGTTACTGCTGGCTCAGGCGCAGCTGCCTGCGGGCGCTACGCAGGAACGCACCCAGAAAGTGCTGGATCAGGTCACCGACTACTTCCTGACGCAGGAGAAAGACACGGTTAAATCGGTGTTTACCGTTAACGGCTTCGGCTTTGCCGGTCGCGGACAGAACACCGGTATTGCTTTCGTCAGCCTCAAGCCGTGGGATGAGCGAACCGGCAGCGACATGAAGGTACCGGCGATTGCCGGGCGTGCGATGAAGGCACTGGGTGCCATCAAAGATGCGATGGTCATCCCCTTCAACCTGCCAGCAATTATCGAACTGGGTAACGCCACCGGCTTCGACTTTGAGCTGATTGACCAGGCCAACCTGGGCCACGAGAAACTGACCGAAGCGCGTAATCAGCTGTTCGGCATGATTGCCCAGCATCCTGACACTCTGGTGGGTGTGCGTCCTAACGGTCTGGAAGATACGCCGCAGTACAAGCTGATCATCGATCAGGAGAAAGCACAGGCGCTGGGCGTATCGTTAAGCGATATCAACACCACGCTGGCGGCCTCCTGGGGTGGCTCCTACGTCAATGACTTCATCGACCGTGGTCGCGTGAAGAAAGTTTACGTCATGGGTAAAGCGGACTCCCGTATGCTGCCGGATGATATCGGCAAATGGTACGTGCGCAACAGCAACGGAACGATGGTGCCTTTCTCCGCCTTCTCGACGGCGAAGTGGCAGTATGGTTCACCGCGTCTTGAGCGTTACAACGGTCTGCCTGCGATGGAAATCCTGGGTCAGGCTGCGCCAGGTAAGAGCTCCGGTGCCGCCATGGATCTGATGGAGCAGCTGGCGGAGAAACTGCCTGCGGGTATCGGCTATGACTGGACGGGCATGTCTTACCAGGAACGTCTGTCGGGTAACCAGGCGCCTGCGCTCTATGCCATCTCGCTGATTGTGGTCTTCCTGTGTCTCGCCGCCCTGTATGAGAGCTGGTCGATTCCGTTCGCGGTTATGCTGGTGGTTCCGCTGGGGGTTATCGGTGCGCTGATCTTCACCACCCTGCGTGGCCTGAGTAACGACGTCTACTTTGTGGTGGGGTTACTGACAACCATTGGCCTCTCGGCGAAGAACGCCATCCTTATCGTCGAATTTGCTAAAGATTTGATGGATAAAGAGGGCAAAGGCCTGGTGGAATCGTCGCTGGAAGCCTGTCGTATGCGTCTGCGTCCGATCCTGATGACGTCACTGGCGTTTATTCTCGGGGTACTGCCGCTAGCGATCAGTACCGGTGCCGGTTCCGGTTCGCAGAACGCCGTGGGTACCGGCGTTATCGGCGGCATGGTGACCGCGACCGCGCTGGCTATCTTCTTTGTTCCGGTGTTCTTCGTAGTGGTTCGCCGCCGCTTCAGTAAGCACAAAGAGGAACCGCGCAGCGCTGAGCCGGTTGAGCACAACCAGACTCACTAAGCAGTAACACCTCTGAGGCCGCGTAAGCGGCCTTTTTTTTACCCTTCAGTTTCGCCCTCCTCTTCCCCTCGCCTTTCTGCCATCAGCAGACGTTGCATTCCGTTCCGCGGCGGCGCATAATATTGTTATATTATAACATTACATAGGTGTGCATTATGAAAGCAAATATCCATCCTCACTATCGCCCGGTGGTCTTCCATGACACCTCGGCTGACGTTTACTACAAAATCGGCTCGACCATTAAAACCGACCGCACCGTAGAGTTTGAAGGTGAAACGCTGCCCTACGTCACGCTGGATGTGTCGTCGGCTTCACACGTTTTCTACACCGGTAAACAGAAAGATTTCGCTAAAGAGGGCAGCACCGCGCGCTTTAACCAGCGCTTCGGACGCTTCCTGGGTCGTAAATAGAGGAGAGGGTCATGCAGGTATTAAGCTCGCTGCGTTCCGCAAAAAATCGCCATCGGGATTGCAGGGTGGTCCGTCGCAAGGGACGTATTTACGTCATCTGCAAAACAAATCCGCGCTTTAAAGCCGTACAGGGAAGAAAGAAGAAACGCTAGTGTGTGTCGTGATGACTGGCCGGGCTTGCCCGGCCTTTTTTATGCTTACTGCATGCTCTTCAGCATGGCGTTCACGTTGTGCTTAAAGGCAGCCTGATAGGTCGGTGCCGGACCAGAAGCCGGGGACAACGCCTCCGGATAGAGCTCACCGCCTGGCTCCGCTCCCGTAGCGCTGGCGATCTGTTTAACCAGACGCGGATCGGTCTGGTTCTCAATAAAATAGCGGGTGATGTGCTGCTGTTTCAGCTGAGTGATCAGATCACCGACGTTGCTGGCACTCGCTTCCGCTTCGGTAGAGAACCCGACGGGCGCCAGGAACGTCACGCCATAGCGCTGGCCAAAGTAGCCAAAGGCATCATGGCTGGTCAGCACCTTCCGCTTCTCCACAGGAATCTTATCAAACGCCGTCTTTGCCCAGCTATCCAGCGCCTGTAACTGCTGAATGTAATTCTGTCCGCGCTGACGGATCGCCGCAGCATCCTCGGGGTCGGCTTTGACCAGCGCATTCATCACGTTGGTCGCATAGATCACGCCGTTCTGCATGCTGTTCCAGGCGTGCGGATCGGTGATGGTTTTGCCCTCCTCTTCCATGCTGCGTGTGGTGACACCCGCAGAGGCGACTACCGGCTGACCGTGATAACCGGAAGCGCTGACCAGGCGGTCCATCCACCCTTCCAGTCCCAGCCCGCTGACAAAGACCAGATCCGCTTTTGCCAGCGCCTGGCTGTCCTGCGGCGTCGGTTCAAACGTATGGGGATCGCCATCCGGCCCTACCAGACTTTTCACCTTCACATGATCGCCTCCCACCTGGCTGACGATGTCTGCCAGCACGGTAAAGCTGGCGACAACGTCTACGGTTTTTGCCATCGCCAGCGGCGTGGCGAACAGCGCAGCGAGCGCCAGACTAACCGGTAATTTTTTCATAGATACCCCTTGAGATTAATGGCGACGTAAAATTCCGCCGCACGGTCCTGTCAGAATCGAGAGAAAGAAGAGCATGGCGGCGCTCAGCACCACGGCGGGGCCGGCCGGCAGCGAGAAGTGCCAGGAGAGCATCAGGCCCGCCAGCGCAGAGAGGGTTGCCATGAAGATGGCGATGGCCAGCATCGCGGCAAGATGACGGCTCCAGAAACGGGCGCTGGCAGCGGGTAACATCATTAAACCCACCGACATCAGCGTGCCCAGCACCTGAAAGCCCGCGACCAGGTTCAGCACCACCAGCATTAAAAACAGGCCATGCACCAGCGGCGCGCTCCATTTCCCCTGCGCCCGCAGAAAGTCACCGTCAAAGGCATCGATGACCAGCGGGCGATAAATCACCGCCAGCATGATCAGCGTAAAGGCCGCGATGCCACCGACCAGCAACAGCGCCGCGTTGTCGACCGCCAGCAGCGAGCCAAACAGAACGTGCAGCAGATCCACGCTTGAGCCGCGCAGTGAAACCAGCGTGACGCCCAGCGCCAGTGATCCAAGATAGAATCCGGCAAAACTGGCATCCTCTTTCAATGGCGTATAGCGACTGACTGCGCCAGAGAGCAGCGCGACCGCCAGCCCGGCAATCAGGCCGCCGATACCCATGGCCACCAGGGAGAGGCCGGAGATCAGATAGCCAATGGCCGCACCCGGCAGCACCGCATGGGATAAGGCGTCACCAATCAGGCTCATGCGACGCAGCGAGAGGAACACGCCGAGTGGCGTGGCACTGACGGCGAGTGCCAGGCAGGCCACCAGCGCTCGCCGCATAAAGCCAAATTCGATAAAAGGCTGAATCAGGGTCACGAGGCTCGACTCCGTGCCAGGACATCGGACCGGAAGGTATCGCTGAGATGATGTTCATCCATCGACAGGACGTTACTGAAGTAACGCGCCACCAGCGGGCGGTCATGCAGCACCACCAGCAGAGTGGTACCTGCCTGCTGCTGCTGCTCCAGAATCGACATCAGCAGGGTAACCGTCTGGCTGTCTATGCCGTTAAAGGGTTCATCCAGCAGCCAGAGCGCGCTGCGCTGCAGCATCAGCCGGGCAAACAGGACGCGCTGAAGCTGCCCGCCCGAGAGGGTGGCCGGTTGCGCATCCGCATAATCGCTCATCTGAACTGCCTCCAGCGCCTGCCCGATTTCCCGCCGCAGTGACCGGTTAATGCCGCCAAACCAGCCGCAGCGTGGCCAGCAACCCATGGAAACCAGTTCGAAGACCGTCAGCGGAAAGCGGGTCTCAAGTTCGGTGCGCTGTGGCAGCCAGCCGATATCCCGGCGCGCCACCTGCAGTTCGCAGCGTCCGCTTACCGGCGGCAGTAAGCCCGCAATGGTTTTTAGCAGGGTCGATTTCCCGCTGCCGTTTGCGCCGACCAGCGCAGTCATGGAGCCTGCTGCGAGCTGACCCGTGATCGCCGGGGTGACCCCCTCTCCCTGGTAGCCTGCACGCAGTGCGTAAAATCGGATCATGTGCTGATCCCCCAATATATCGCGACAGCCAGCAGCGCGATGATCAGCAGGGCGACGCCCAGCCGTCCGCCCAGCGACATAAGTAATCCACTCTGACGCATCAGTTCACCAATATGTTATAACATAACAATAAGAATACCGGATGCAGCCTGCGGTTCAAGAGCGGAATGTGTTTCAAAAGGTATCGGGAGTCCGGCGGCCCCGGGGGCGTTTAAGCCACACCCGCCGCACCGCTTTGCTGGTAAAACTCAGAAAATGACAGTTTTGTGCTTTACTGGCTTGCAAACCTGTTGCGTAAAACCAATGATAGGTTTATTAACGGTTAGGAGTAGACAAGATATGCTGTCACGGATTGAATGTGATATTGCGATGGGTGAAACAGACTGCGCAAAAATAGCTGAAGTTGTTCAGCGGAATATTCTCAAAATATCAGATTTGCTGACAGGGGATTTACGCTGGTACGCTCAGAATGCGCAGTTAGTACCAGACAGTTTAAAAATAGTTTCCGTTGAATACCTGGATCTGAATAGTTTTAAATTACTTTACAATTTTCAGTGGAATTTATTTAGTCCCTGTCAGGATCTGAATGAAACGGTGACCCAAACGGAGCGGGTAAATTTTTACATTAAGCCCGGTGCGCTTGAGTTTGATGTGATAGACAACCAGCAACCCTCTCCGGGTGATGAATTGTAATATTTAGTAATTCAGATGAGCAGAACTAATGGTTTTACACTATCTTTAACGTATCCCGTTTAATAACCACCTGAAAGATCGCTTCCTGGCCGCTTTATCCGAACTCGCCGCCCTGCGGCAACTGTGCAAGCTATGGAGGGGAAAAAGATGGACGAATACTCACCAAAACGGCATGATATTGCCCAGCTGAAATACCTGTGTGAGAGCCTGTTTGACGACAGCATGGCAACATTGACTGACAGCCATCATGGCTGGGTAAATGATCCCACTTCTGAAAGCAATCTGCACCTGAACGATCTGATTGAACATATCGCTTCGTTCACCATGAATTACAAAATTAAACACGTTGAAGATGAAGCGCTGATTTCGCAAATCGATGAATATCTTGATGATACTTTTATGTTATTCAGTAACTACGGTATCAATAATCCTGATCTTCAGCGGTGGCAACGTTCAGCAAAACGCTTATTTAATCTGTTCACTGAAGAGTGCGCTTTTCTCCAGCAACCGAGCCATTCATTATAGTACAGACGTGAGAACGCTTTATTTATGAACAAAACACTGACAAAAACTGATTATTTGATGCGACTGCGTCGCTGTCGCTCCCTGGATACCCTGGAGCGGGTGATCGAAAAGAATAAGTATGAATTACCGGAAGATGAATTAGCGGTATTCTATTCGGCAGCTGACCATCGTCTGGCCGAGCTGACGATGAATAAGCTCTACGATAAAGTACCGGGTTCGGTCTGGAAGTTTGTCCGCTAATCTGCTCACCTGCATCTGACGGCATTGTCCCCACATTAAGTACCGGATACTCCTGCCTGCCGGCAAAGGATCGGCCCAGGCGGGTTTTGACTGTCTGTCATACTGGGGAAGAAGTTCAGGGGGGGAAAGTGGTGGGGGCCCTGCCAGCTACATCCCGGCACACGCATCACCTGCTACGGCTGCTTCCTTCCGGATCTGACCGAGTTCACAAGCTAGCATTGCGGGAGAACCAACAGGGCCCCCATTGACAAGCCCTCTTTACGAGAGCGGGGGCATTATCTGGGAAGGGGCTGGCAATTGCAAGCGTCGTCGGGACAACCGTTGTTTTCTTGAACAACCGCCGCGTTGATGCTTTCACCATCGCCTCTGCATGATAAAGTTAACCCTCTTTTTCCTGACGAAATAAGCACATGAATCAGCCTGACACTTTCCAGCAACGCATCTGGCAAATTGTTGCCGCGATTCCATCCGGGTGTGTCACGACCTATGGCGATGTGGCACGACTGGCCGGTTCGCCGCGTGCGGCACGTCAGGTCGGCGGTGTGCTGAGCCGGTTACCCGAGGGAACCACCCTCCCCTGGCATCGTGTCGTCAATCGTCACGGCATGATTTCGCTTCAGGGCGACCAGCTGATACGACAGCGGGATGCACTGGAAGCAGAAGGGATTGTGGTGAGTGATGCCGGTGAGCTGGATCTTGAAACGTATCGCTGGCGATTTGATGGCTGAAAAACGGGGCGGCTCTGCCGCCCCGTTTGCACATTACAGACGGGTGGGTGCAGGCACCGCCGCAGAAGGCGTGACCTGAGTCGGTGATGTCGAAGGCACGGTGGTCGCTGCGCCTGGCTGGGTTGGCATCGCCATTGAAGGCACCGGTACCAGCAGCAGTTCAGCTTTGGTGCCGCCCTGATTGATGACCGGTTTTACGCTGTCAGTGACAAAGGCCAGCTTGCCGTCGATCGCGATGGCGGCGCTTAACAGAATGCGTGCATTTGGCTGGATGTCAGCCGGGTTAAACGGCAGCACAAACTGGAACGGCGCCTGTTTGCCTTCCGTCCGCACCACGCGTTGTGACAGCACTTTTGACGGGGCGTCGGCAACAGACGCATCCGACAGCGTCACGGTTAACACCGCATCCGGCGGCAGCGCGATGCGCTGGCGAATAAAGACTGAACCGCTGACGTTAGGCTGCGCAATCGCCGCCGTCTGTCCGGCTACCGCAGAACCCAACGTTGGTGTTGGCACAGGTTTACTCTTGTCGGCACAGCCCGCAACAGCAACCGCCATAACTACCCCACTGAACACATGCCACAGTTTCATTGATGTCGTCTCCATTTGATCAAAATGATTGTCGGCAGCGAATCCTGCTTACAGCGTTTCACTCGCCGTATGTCCTTAATGTTGGCACAAAAATGAAATTTTGCCTGGCACAGGCAAAGCGGAAAGTCTGATTGACGTCAACTGGTCCGATCTTTCACACTGAGCAGGTCACTATATTGAGGAACGCGCCATGAGTCAGGCACTGCAAAATCTGCTGAATTTATTAAATCTGGAAAAACTGGAAGAAGGTTTATATCGCGGCCAGAGTGAAGATCTTGGCCTGCGCCAGGTGTTTGGCGGTCAGGTGGTGGGTCAGGCGCTCTATGCCGCAAAGCAAACCGTCGCGACCGATCGGACGATTCACTCCTTTCACAGCTACTTTCTGCGGCCCGGCGACAGCCAGAAAGCGATTATCTACGACGTCGAAACCCTGCGTGACGGCAAAAGTTTCAGCGCCCGCCGGGTCAGTGCCATACAGAATGGCCAGCCTATTTTTTATATGACCGCCTCATTCCAGTCACCGGAAAGTGGCTTTGAGCATCAGAATGCGATGCCACAGGTAGCAGGACCGGAAAATCTGGTCACGGAACAGGCGATGGCGCAGAAGATGGCGCACATGCTGCCGGAAAAACTGCGGGAGATATTTATCGCGGAACGTCCGCTGGAGATCCGCCCGGTGCAGATTCACAATCCGCTGCGCGGGCATGTGGACAAGCCTGAGCGGCAGGTCTGGATCCGGGCCAACGGTCCGCTGCCTGACGATCTGCGCATCCATCAGTATCTGCTCGGCTATGCGTCGGATCTCAATTTCCTGCCGGTTGCGCTGCAGCCGCACGGCAAAGGCTTTTTAGAGGCGGACATGCAGGTCGCCACGATCGATCATTCAATGTGGTTCCATCGTCCGTTCGACTTCAGCGAGTGGCTGCTCTACAGCGTGGTAAGTACTTCAGCGTCAGGTGCCAGGGGGTTCGTACGGGGTGAGTTCTACAATCAGCAGGGGGTGCTGGTCGCCTCTACGGTGCAGGAAGGGGTGATGCGCCAGCGAAGCGAATAAAAAAAGGGGCGATAGCTCGCCCCTTTTCGCTGTTTATACTCTCACGCATTACTGGTTGTAAGCGTTCTCGCCGTGGCTGTTAACATCCAGACCTTCGCGTTCGTGCTCTTCCGGTACGCGCAGACCGACAATCAGATCGGCCAGTTTGAAGCCGATGAAGGCCACCACGCCAGACCAGACGATTGTGACGCCGACGCTGAAGAGCTGAACCCAGACCTGATGGCCCATGGTCACACCCTGCGCATAACCGACGCCGCCCAGTGAAGAGGAGGCAAACACGCCCGTCAGGATACAGCCAACAATGCCGCAGACGCCGTGCACGCCGAACACATCGCAGGGGTCGTCCACACGCAGCCATTTCTTCAGAGAGGTCACACCCCACAGACCCGCCAGTCCGCCAACCAGACCGATAATCAGTGCACCGCCGACGCCGACATAACCACAGGCTGGGGTAATCGCGACCAGTCCGGCGATAAAGCCTGAACAGGCGCCCAGCAGAGAAGGCTTACCGCGCACCGCCCATTCGCCAAAGGTCCATGAGAGTACGGCACCCGCCGTTGCCACAACGGTGTTCAGGAACGCCAGTGCGGCAATTTCGTTTGCTGCTGAGGCAGAACCGGCGTTGAAGCCGAACCAGCCTACATAGAGGATCGCGGTGCCGGTGAAGACCATCGGCAGATTATGAGGTTTAAAAGCTTCTTTACCAAAGCCGGCACGTTTGCCAACCAGATACGCGCCCACCAGACCCGCTACCGCGGCGTTGATATGCACGACGGTACCGCCGGCAAAGTCCAGCGCGCCATCCTGCGCCAGGAAACCGCCCGCCCATACCATATGCGCGATAGGCAGGTAAGCCAGCGTCAGCCAGACACCGACGAAGATCAGTACGGCTGAGAAACGGATACGCTCTGCAATGGCACCCACAATCAGGCCCACGGTGATGCAGGCAAATGAGGCCTGGAACGCAACGTGGATATACTGATAGAAGCTGCCCATTACCGCGGTCAGCTGGATATTCTTCAGCATGGCCCAGCCAAATCCGCCAAAGAAGGCGTTACCTTCGCTGAACGCCAGTGAATAGCCGTAGACCATCCACAGGACGCACACCAGCGAGAAAGTGACGGCCACCTGCGTCAGCATCGACAGCACATTCTTACCGCGAATCAGACCGCCGTAAAACAGCGCAATCCCTGGAATTGACATAAACAGCACCAGCGCGGTGCAAATCATCATAAATGCGTTGTCAGCCTTGTCCGCAACGGCAGGCGCAGCCATCGCGAGCGATGGTAACAGTGCCAGGCTGGTCAGGCCCAGCTTAGTCAGAACTTTATTCATTTTTATTCCATCCCATCACAATACTGAGTCGTAATTACAGAGCGGCTTCGTCGGT
This sequence comes from Pantoea sp. EKM101V, assembly GCF_011800325.1. Taxonomy (NCBI): domain Bacteria; kingdom Pseudomonadati; phylum Pseudomonadota; class Gammaproteobacteria; order Enterobacterales; family Erwiniaceae; genus Pantoea; species Pantoea sp. EKM101V. The sequence goes on along the minus strand of NZ_JAALFP010000006.1, from coordinate 160,645 downwards.
CTCGCCGGTACGAATACGAATGACGCGCTGCAGTTCAGCCACGAAAATTTTACCGTCGCCAATTTTTCCGGTGTAAGCCGCTTTACTGATGACATCCACAACTTCGTCCAGCTGATCGTCGGCAATAGCGATATCAATTTTGACTTTCGGCAGGAAGTTCACGCTGTACTCTGCGCCCCGATAGAGCTCGGCATGCCCCTTCTGGCGGCCAAACCCTTTCACTTCGGAGACGGTCAGTCCTTGAATGCCGATAGAGGACAAAGCTTCACGCACATCCTCCAGCTTGAATGGCTTAATTACGACGGTAACCAGCTTCATTGGATCCCCTCCAGCGAGTAAATAGGTAACGTTTACGGACACACAGGGAGATAAGCAAAGGCTGTGCCAGTTAGTAAAAGTGGTGATAATCAGTGGGTCAGGCGGGATGGAGCAAGGTGAGGCTCTGCAGTGGCTCTGAAAAGGGGGAAAAGGAGAAAGCCGGTCAGCGCATCGGGATGCACTCCTTTGGTGCTTCAGGCGTCAAAGGAGTGCATTTATACAGATTAGTCCGATAAAGCTGCGCAAAAAAGGTGCAGGTCAGGCTTCCGCGGTGGCAGGCACGCCCGACGCGAGATCATCTCCGGCCTGCTGAAGCTGATACATCTGCCAGTAGCGGCCCTGCATCGCCAGCAGTTGCTGGTGCGTGCCCTGCTCGACCACTCGGCCGCGATGGAGGACCAGGATTTTGTCGGCGTCGATAATGGTGGAGAGACGGTGAGCAATTACCACCAGCGTGCTGTGCTGACGCAGTCTGGCCAGCGTCTGCTGAATCGCCTGTTCCGTGCCGGAGTCAATATTGGCCGTGGCTTCGTCCAGAATCAGTATCTGCGGCAGATCGACCAGCACCCGCGCCAGCGCCAGCAGTTGCTTCTGCCCGACCGACAGGTTATTCCCCTGCTCACCCAGCCGGGTGTGAATTCCCTCCGGCAGAGCCTGCGCCAGGGGCGCCAGCCGGACCTGTTCCAGCACCGTCCAGACCGCCTCTTCGCTGATATCACGGCCCAGCCGGACATTGGCCAGCAGCGTATCCGCCAGCACCACCGGGTCCTGCTGCACCATGGCGATCCCGTGTCGCAGCACGCTATGGCTCAGATCCCCAATCGGCCGATCATCAATGCGGATTTCACCGCGCGTCACCGGGTAGTAGCCCATTAGCAGGTTTGCCAGCGTGCTTTTGCCGCTGCCGGTATGGCCGACCAGCGCCACAAATTCGCGCGGCGCCACCTCAAGATTGATGTCACTGAGCACATCGCGGTTTTCACGGTAGGCGAAACTCAGATTGTTCAGCGAAATGCGGCCGGAAGCCAGCGGCTGCTGACTGTCGCCATACTGCTGCTGCGCGGCATCCATGAGTTCGAAGATGCGCTCACCGGAGACCACCGCCTGCTGCAACATCGACTGCTGTGTGGTCAGCTCAATCAGCGGCTCATTCAGGCGTCCCAGATAGGTGATGAAGGCATAAAGCACACCGACTTCAAATACGCCAGGCACGGAGAAGCTGAACAGGACCAGCAGGCCGCACAGCACCATCGCGGAAAAGAGGCTTAGCAACGGGCGCAGCAGAAAGCCATCGAGACGCAGCGTTTCCATCCGCGCCAGGTAGTGAGAGCGACTGGCCTCACCCATCCGCTCGCCGAAGCGGGCCTGCTGACGAAACTGCTGGATCACGCTCATGCCGCTGATCACTTCGTTAAAGCCGTTGTTGATATCGGCCAGATAACCGCGAACCCGGCGGGCGATCGGCGTGCTGAAGCGCTGATAGATCACCATCACCATCAGCACCAGCGGGAAGATCATCATCGCCACCAGCGCCATGCGCCAGTCAAGGCTGAACATCGCCACCATCATGGCCCCGACCAGCGCGGCACTGCGCAGCACGGTTGAGACCACCGTGACGTAGAGATCGCGGATCACTTCGGTGTCGTTGGTCACGCGTGAAATAATCTGACCGACCGGCTGGGTATCGAAGGCGCTCAGCGGCTGACAGAGCGCGGCATTCATCACATCGCTGCGTAACCGCTGCACCACGCCGATCGCCGCCCGGTTGAATAACAGCGCCTGCCAGTAGTGGAGCGCGGCGGCCAGTAGCTGAAGCAGAATGAAACTGACCAGCAGGCCGGAGACCAGCCCCCAGGGCATCTGATGTTTCGCCACCAGATTGTCGATAAAGTAGCTGACCAGCACCGGTCCGGTCACCTCAGCAGCGGCCGCGATCCAGAGCAGGCCGACGGCCAGCGACAGGGATTTACGCCAGGGCTTACCGTAGCTCAGCAGGCGCTTCAGGGTAGGCCACAAGCGGGCAGACTTAGCCATGCGGCACTCCTTTCTCATTTTCATCATCATCCAGTGCGGCTTCCAGCTGCTGATAACGGAACATATCCCGATACCAGCCGGGCGTTCCGCTCAGCGTATCGTGGTCGCCGCGCTGGGCGACGCTGCCCTGCTGCATCACCAGAATTTCACTGGCTTCCGTCAGCGCCGATAAGCGGTGCGCGCTGATAATCAGCGTGCGTCCCTCTCCCCAGATACGCAGGTTATGCAGAATTTCATGTTCGGTTCGGCCATCCACCGCAGAAAGCGCGTCATCCAGAATCAGGATTTCGGCATTCAGCAGCAGAGCCCGGGCAATGGAAAGGCGCTGCTTCTGTCCCCCGGAGAGCATCACACCCCGCTCCCCGACTTCCGTTTCATAACCCTGAGGCAGACGCAGGATATCGTCATGCACGCAGGCGAGCCTGGCGGCCTGTTCGATCTCCTGCCGGGTCGCGCCCGGTTTCCCCAGCGCAATGTTATTAGCCACGCTGTCAGAGAAGAGGAACGGCGTCTGGCTGACCACCGCCAGACGGCTGCGCCAGCTGTCGAGCCGCAGCTGCGGCAGCGGGATCTCGTGGTAGCGGATATCCCCCTGCTGAATGTCAAAGTGGCGCTGAATCAGGCTGAGCAGCGTGCTTTTGCCGCTGCCGGTCGGGCCGCACAGTCCCAGCATCTCACCGGGTTTCAGCTGAAAGCAGACATCGCTTAACACCGGCGCCGTGCTGGCCGGATAGTGAAAGGCTCGAATTGCCACCTGAAGCGTTCCGGGGTCAGGCGGCAGCGTTTTGTCACCATCTTCCACCGCCGGTGCTTCCGCCAGCAGCGCGCCGATACGGCTCCATGCGGCACTGCCGCGTTCAACAATATTAAACATCCAGGCCAGCGCCAGCATGGGCCAGATCATCAGGCCGAGATACATCACGAAGCTGGTGAGCTGACCCAGCGTCATCTGATCATGCCACACCAGCCAGCTGCCGCCGCCAATCGCCAGCAGGTTTGAAAAGCCGATGGCGATATAGATAGTGGGATCGAAACGGGCATCAACCCGCGCCACCCGCAGGTTTTTCTCACCGGTGTCGCGGGCGATAGCGGAAAACTGCTGTGACTGATGCTGCTCAAGCCCAAAGGCTTTGATCATGCGGATGCTGGTCAGGCTCTCCTGCGTCTGATCGTTAAGGCTGGAAAAGGCTGCCTGAGCCAGCTTAAAGCGATCGTGCAGTTGATTACCGTAACGATGGATGACGATCGCCATCACCGGCATCGGCACCAGCGAGAGCAGCGTCAGCTGCCAGCTGATCTGGGTGCTCATCACCAGCAGCACGCCACAGCCCATAACCAGCGAGTCCACCAGCGTCAGCACCCCTTCCCCGGCAGCAAACACCACCCGATCCACGTCGTTAGTGGCGCGCGCAATCAGGTCACCCGTGCGATGGCGCAGATAAAATGCCGGTTGCTGACGACTCAGCTGACGATAAAAATCTTCACGCAGCTCGACCGCCAGCTGGTAGGAGGCGCCAAACAGCAGCACGCGCCAGACATAGCGCAGCAGATAGACCACGACCGCCGTTGCCAGCATGACCCCAATCCACATCATGATGCGACCGGTACTCATGGTGTCGCCTGTCACGCCGTCAACAATGATCCCCACCACATGTGGCGGCAGCAACTGCAGAACAGCAATAACAATCAGCAGGATGACCGCGCCCAGATAGCGTCGCCACTCCCGCAAAAAATACCAACTCAACTGACTGAATAATCGCACAGCGCTGTTCTCAATCTCAGGCCCCCAGAGGGGCAACGGGTAAAGCCGTGGTGTATTTAATCTCTTCCATGGCGAAGCTGGAGGTCACATCGATCAGGCCGGGCACGCCGTTGACTAATCGCTTATAGAAAGCATCATAGCTTTTCATGTCGGCCACCTGAATGCGCAGCAGGTAGTCATACTCGCCTGCCATGCGGTAAAAGGCCATCACCTCCGGCATGCTATTGACCACCGAGACAAAGGCCTGATACCAGTCACGGCTGTGCTGCTGGGTTTTAACAAACATAAACGCCGTCAGTGACAGGCCGATTTTGTCACCGTCCAGTAACGCCACCCGCGCGCGAATAATGCCATCATCTTCCAGTTTTTTCAGTCGCTTCCAGCAGGGGGTGGTCGTGAGATTGACGGCATCTGCCAGTGCCTGCAGCGACAGCGTGCAGTCTCGCTGCAGCAGCGCAAGCAGCTTAAGGTCAGTTTTGTCTAACATTCGCGCCTCCGGGAGAATCATTTTCTCCATTAACGCGATTTTAGCGGTAATTTTGCAATCTCTTTTTCCTGCACGTGCCATAAAATAGCCGGACTGTTTATAACCGGATGACTGAGATGCAGACCTGCTGGATTCGCCACGCTATCAACGAAATTAACGCCGATTTTCAGCGATCGGCCGAGACGCATCTGATCCGTTTCGATCTGGCGGATTTTCCCGGCATCTGGTTCTACCTGAAAGATGAGAGTACCCATCCCAGCGGCAGCCTGAAGCATCGCCTGGCGCGCTCCCTGTTTCTTTATGGCCTCTCCAACGGCTGGATTAAACAGGATACGCCGATTATTGAAGCCTCGTCAGGCAGCACGGCTGTTTCTGAGGCCTACTTCGCACGGCTGCTGGGGCTGCCCTTTATTGCGGTGATGCCAGCCAGTACGGCAAAACGGAAAATTGAGCAGATCGCCTTTTATGGCGGGCGGTGTCATTTTGTCGAGGATCCCTGCCAGCTCTACGCGGAATCTGAGCGGCTGGCGCGTGAACTGAACGGCCACTTTATGGATCAGTTTACCTATGCTGAGCGTGCAACCGACTGGCGCGGCAATAATAACATCGCGGAGAGCATTTTCCGTCAGATGCAGCATGAACCCTATCCGATCCCTCATACGGTGATTATGAGTGCGGGCACCGGCGGCACCTCCGCCACACTGGGGCGCTATATCCGCTATCAGGGACTCGAAACGAAACTGCTGGTGGTCGATCCCCAGCACTCGGTGTTTTTCGATTACTGGCAGCAGCGTGATGCCACCCTGACCAGCACCCGTGGCAGCCTGATCGAGGGGATTGGCCGTCCGCGGGTCGAGCCGTCATTTATGCCCGATGTGATCGACGAAATGATCAAAGTGCCGGACGGCGCAACGCTGGCCGCGATGCTGAAACTGGAAAAGATTCTGGGACGCAAGCCGGGTGCCTCTACCGGCACCAACTTCTGGGGCATGATGCAGGTGGCGAAACGCTTACGGGCGGCAAAGCAGTCGGGCGCGCTGGTCACGCTGTTATGTGACAGTGGCGAACGCTATCCCGACAGCTATTATCAGCCGGAATGGGTGGCAAAACATATCGGTGATATCACGCCGTGGCAGCGCGAGCTGGCGTAAGAAACCGGACTTCCAGTCCGGTTCACGGCAATCCTCAGCATTCGGGGGAATACGCGAGGTGGGGTGTCGCCAGCCAGTGATTTAAATAATGGGACACCGCCTGTGTCCCGCAATGCCCTAACACCGGCAGATGCGGAAGCGCCCTCTTTAACTGCGCCATCGCATTGCCCATGATGAAACCCTGCCCGGCCTGAGCCAGCATCTCGCGATCGTTCATCGCATCCCCGAACGCCATACACTCCGCCATGGTCAGGGAGAGGTGGTCACACAGCAGCGCCAGCGCGCTGCCCTTGTTGCAGTTTGCGGGCAACACTTCCAGACAATCCTCCGCAGAGAAACAGATGTTGACCTGATCGCCCAGCACGGCATCCAGCTGCGTTTTAAGCTGACACAGGTGCTGATGCCGATCGATGAAGCAGATTTTTGTTACCTGATGCGCGGGCAGCGTTTTAAGGTCGCACAGCTGATAGCCAAATCCGCTCATCTGATGCGCCACCAGCAGTTCAGGCTGCGGCCGGTCGGTAAACCAGCCCTGGTCGTTAAAGATGTGCATCGTGGCAGTCGTCTCCCAGTGACGATGGATCACCTCTTCGGCGACGGCAGAAGGCAGATCGCATCCAAAAAGCCGCGTTCCCTGCCGGTCATGTATGCGGGTGCCATTCCCCGTGATAAGCCAGGCGGGCAGAATCATTTTTTCCCGCAGAATCTGCATCTCCAGCAGGTGGCGGCCCGTCGCCAGCGCGAGATGAAGACCCCGTGAATGTAACGCCTGCAGACTCTCCAGTGTCTGCTGTCCCAGCTGGTGATCCGGCAACAGCAATGTGCCATCCATATCGAACGCGGCTAAACGCATCATGACTCTCCTCCTGCTGAAAAGATGAGTCCCACTATTGCCTGTTAATTACGGAACTAATAGTGAATACTTTTAAAAAATTGTTCCGGGTTTATGATGCGCGAACTTCACCGTATTCATCAGTTTCAGCGCCTGTGGCAGCAGAGTCAGGGGGCGCCTCAGCACACCTGCGTGGCGGAGATGGCCCGTCACTGCATCTGCAGCGAGCGTCATCTGCGCACGCTGCTGTCACACTGGCAGCAGGCGGGCTGGCTCAGCTGGCGGGGTGAAGCGGGCCGGGGTAAGCAGGGCCAGGTCACTTTTCTGCGCACGCCTGAAGCGTTACGTCAGCAGCTGCTGCAACGGCAGCTCGATACCGGCGCGGCGGCAGACGCCTTGCAGCTGCTGGATCTGCCGCCGGAGCGGCTGATGACTCTGCTGCGCCCGATGATGGGGGGACAGTGGCAGAACGATACGCCGGTGCTGCGCATCCCCTACTATCGCCCGATGGAGAGCACAGCACCGCATCAGATTACCGGTCGGGCTGAACAGCATCTGGTGCGCCAGATCTACTCCGGCCTGACCCGCTTTGAGCAGGATGCACCGGTCGGCGATCTGGCTCATCACTGGCAGCACGATGAAACGGGATGTCACTGGCTATTCTGGTTACGGCCTCAGCTGAGGTGGCACAACGACGAGCCGGTTCAGGCGGAGCAACTGGTGTCGCAGTTTCGTCAGCTGTTGCAGGAACCGCGCGTCGCACTGCTGCTGGCCGACGTGGAGAGCGTGGAAGCGCAGCATCCGCTGGCCCTGCGTTTTGTGCTGCGGCAACCTGATTTCTGGCTACCGCACCGGCTGGCACATCTGCTGTGCCTGCTGCCCCATCCCGATCATCCCGCCATCGGCAGCGGTCCGTGGAAACTGCGTCACTTCAGCCCTGAACTGGTCAGGATGGAGAGTCATGCGCAGTGGCACCTGCAGCGTCCACTGTTGCAGGCCGTGGAGTACTGGATTACGCCACAACTGTTCGACCCCCGCCTGGGCAGCAGCTGTCGTCATCCGGTGCAGATCGCCATCGGCGATGCCGCCGAGCTTAAGACGCTGCAACCGGTCAGCAACAGCATCAGTCTCGGTTTCTGCTATCTGCTCTGCCGCCCGCGTGACGGATTTACTGCCGAACAGGCGCGCTGCGTTTTCCATCTGATCCAGCAAAGCGGCATCGTCAGCCAGCTGCCTCTTGATGAAGGCTTAATTACGCCCAGCAACGAGCTGCTGCCTGGCTGGCCGGTGCCGCCGATCGAGGCGGTGCCTGGCCCCCTGCCCGCCACGCTGACACTCCACTATCAGCTGCCGGTTGAGCTGCATCAGATGGCGCAGGCGTTATGTGAATTACTGAGGCAGCATGGCTGTCATCTCAGGGTGATTTTTCATCCGGTCAAAAGCTGGCAAACCATTCATCAGCTTGATGAGGCCGACCTGGTGATGGGCGATCGACTGATAGGCGATGCCCCGGTGTTTACACTGGCGACCTGGCTGGCACTGGACCCGCTGTGGCGGCCTCTGTCAGCGACCCCGCAGGGCAAAGCGGTACAGAGACAGCTGCTGGCTATCCAGCAGATTACTGACGGTCAGGCCCGCTCCCGCGCGCTGCATCAGCTTTATCATCAGCTGATGGCGGACGGCGTTCTGCTGCCGCTGTTCAACTATCGCTACCAAATCTACGCGCCGCCCGGCGTCGAAGGGATTGAACTCAATACGCTGGGCTGGTTCGATTTCAGCCGCGCATGGATTCCGCCGCCGATTGATCCGCCGTGCAGCTGTTCAGCGGCGGAATGAGGCATTACCATAAGCGCAAAATTACTTATCAGGGAAATGCCATGAAACGCGCTGTTGTTGTTTTCAGCGGTGGACAAGATTCCACAACCTGCCTGGTTCAGGCTTTAGCACTTTATGATGAGGTGCACTGCGTCACCTTCGATTACGGACAACGCCATCGGGAAGAGATTGAGGTGGCCCGGGATCTGGCTATCAGGCTGGGTGCGCGCGCACATAAAGTGCTGGATGTCACCATGCTGAACGAACTCGCCGTCAGCAGCCTGACGCGCGATAGCATTCCGGTACCCGCCTACAATCCTGATGCCACCGGGTTACCGAGTACTTTTGTGCCGGGTCGCAATATTCTCTTTCTGACGCTGGCCTCGGTTTATGCCTATCAGGTAGAGGCCGAAGCGGTGATCACGGGCGTCTGCGAAACCGATTTTTCCGGCTATCCCGATTGCCGCGATGAGTTTGTCAAAGCCATGAACCAAGCGGTCACGCTTGGCATGGCGCGCACTCTCCGCTTCGAGACGCCGCTGATGTGGCTCAATAAGGCGGAAACCTGGGCGCTGGCGGACTACTGGCAGCAACTGCCGCTGATTCGCGAAGAGACGCTGACCTGCTATAACGGCGTGAAAGGAGACGGCTGCGGTGAGTGTGCAGCCTGTCATTTACGGGCCAACGGCTTGCAGGGTTATCTCAGCGATCGTGCGGGCGTGATGGCCGCAATGAAAGCAAAGAGCGGCCTTAACTGAGGCCGACAGCGATGGCGGCAGCGATCGGATTTGCCGCCTTTTTTCTCTCATGCCATCAGACGCATCAGTCGCTCCCGCAACGCCCCTTCCAGGGTGACCGCCTTCTGGGTGCGCAAATCGATGCAGACAAAGGTCAGCGCAGCATCGGCAACCACTGTTTCCTGGCCTGCCAGCAGCACCCGCTGCGCGATGACGCCACTCCTGCCATTTAACTGCGTAATCTCACTGTCGATGGTGAGTACGTCGCCCAGTACGGCCGGGCGACGGTAGTTGATGTTAATATTGACCACCACAAACGCCAGTTTCTGCTCCTGCAGCCAGTGGAATGCTTCAGCCTCTTCCAGCCATTGCCAGCGCGCCTCCTCAAGAAATTCAAGATAACGCGCATTGTTGACGTGCTGATAGACATCCAGATGGTAGCCGCGCACTTTTATCGTGGTCTGCATGGTCATGCTCTCCTGCTTCGGGTGAACTGGTTGGACCTGTTCACTTTAGCAGAGCCGCCGGTTCAGCGCGGGTTATGCATCACAGATGCGTGTTGCCTCACAATTTCAGCCGGCCTGCATTACGTTCTATCAGCGCATTCCCGATCCCCGGCACTTCGCTGAGTTGCTGGATCGCACTGAACGGTCCGTACTGTTCGCGATAGCTGACAATGGCCTGGGCCTTTTTCAGACCCACGCCGTTCATCACGGCAGAGAGCTGTTCCGCCGTCGCATCGTTGATGCTGACCTGACCCGGCTGAGCAACGTCGCTGATTGCTTTTTCCGGCGCAGGCAATGCGTTCTGGCTGATGGAAGTGCTGGCAGGATCAGGGGCCGCAGCAACGCTGCTGTGGCAGAACGCGCCGCCCAGCGCGAGTGAAAGATAGAGGGCAACGACTTCATGTTTAGCCATGCTGTGTTTCTCCTTGTGTGTAAACAGCAGCGACAGCGTGTCACGACGGTGCACAAGACACAAAAGCGGGATTTCAGAAATGGAAAAGGCCGCGAATGCGGCCTTGGGTTATTACAGTGGTTTCGCGGTTTCTGCGAGGCTTACTGCATTTGTGCGGCTGCGCCGTACTTGATTTTTGCCTCTTTGCGCAGATTTTGCAGTAACGCTTCAAAGGTCAGTTGGGCATTGTTCTGCGTGACACCTTTGACCATTTCATCAATCTGCGCCTGTGGCATGGTGCCGGTTTTCACCTTATCCACTGCCACCAGCACCACGTTGCCCTGCATATCTTCGCTCACGCCCCATGACGGTTTGTTATCCGCAGGCTGAGGCAGATTAAAGGCAGCCTGTGCCACCGGATCCTGCACGTTGCGATCGACCGTTTTACTGGCGCTCAGCGTCAGGCCTGCTGCGGTCAGCGCATCCTGCTTACCGGCTTTAAGCGCATCCAGCAGTTTGTCCGCCTGGGCTTTCGCCTGCTGCGTCGCTTTATCATGCTTCAGCGTGTCGGTGATCTGCGCCTTAACCTGATCCAGCGGTTTTACCGCTTCCGGTTTGTGATCGCTGATACGCAGCACAAAGGCGCGGTCGCCATCCACTGTGATGATATCAGAGTTATTACCCGGCGCACCGTTCTGTCCCACCAGGCCACCGTTGAAGATAGCCTGCTTCACCGGATCAAAATTAAGCGCGTCTGGCAGTGAATCCTGACTGAACCAGCCGGTCTCCTGCGCCTTCAGACCGGAAGCCTGCTCGGCCCCCGCCAGTGACTCATTATCGTTGCTCGCCGCTTCGCTGACTTTCTGCTGCAGTTTGTAGAAGGCATCAACGCCCTTTTCCTGCTTCACTTTCGCGGCAATCGCACTGTGAACGTCAGCCAGCGGCTTAACCTGCTCTGCCTGGATATCGTCAAGACGCACGACCAGGAAGCCTACTGACGACTTGATCACGCCCGACATCTGGCCTTTCTCTGTCAGGCCCGCATTTTTCAGCTCATCCGGTGTGGTAGACGGTTCCAGCCAACCCATGTCGCCGCCCTTACGCGCGGAGATAGGGTCAATGGATTTGGCTTTTGCCACGTCCGCGAAAGAGGCGCCCGCTTTCAGCTGAGCCAGAACGGCATTAGCATCCGCTTCCGTTTTCGTCTGGATTACGCTGTAGCGGGTACGCTGTGGCTGCGTGTAGTCCGCTTTATGCTGATCGTACCAGGCCTGAATATCCGCCTCGCTGGCATCCTGCTGCATGCTGGCAGCATCCATCAGGATGTAGCTGACGCGGAACTGCTCTGGTGCCATAAAGCTGCTTTTATGCTGCTGATAATACTGGCTGATTTCGTCATCGGTGACGGTCTGTTTCGCCGCCAGCGCGTTCACATCCAGCGTCGCCTGACGGATATCACGCTGCTGTGACACCAGGTCCACCAGCCGGCTCGCTTCGCCTTTCAGCGTGAAGTCAGTATTGGCAACGGCATTGATCAGCTGTTGATTGGAGAGCTGTTTACGCAGCGCTTCAGCATACTGGTCAGCACTGAAACCCATGCTGCCGATCAGATTGAGGTATTTCGCATTATCGAATTTACCGTTGGTCTGAAAAGCCTGCTGGTTGAAGATAGCCTGTTTGACCTGATCGTCGCTGATGCTGAGGTGGAGATCTTTGATATAGCTGTCAAGCAGCGCCCGGTCGATTAACTGAGACAGCGCCTGCTGACGCATCTGCTGAATGTAACCGTCGTTGCTGGCCAGCTGCGAGAACTGGTCCCCCAGCATCTGCTGCTGACGGCTGCGTTCGCTGTTGAACGCCTGCTCCAGCTGCGCGCGGCTAATCTCCTGACCGTTTACTTTGGCCGCATAGTCGTTATTGCCGCCAATCAGATAGTTGCCAACGCCCGTCAGCACAAAGGAGAGGATAATCAGCCCCAAAATAATCTTGAGCACGACATGGTTCGACGCCGCGCGTAAATTGTCCATCATGGTATGGCAACACTCCGCTGTAGTGTGAATGTAAAGCCCGGTCGCCCTTCGCCTCTGGCTGGCGACTCACGCAACTGCTGGCTTAGCTGGCAGTCTCAATCCGGTCCAGGTCCATCTAACGGCCCGATTTTCACCGATTAAAACAAAAAAGGCACATCTCATTGATGTGCCCGTATGTTACATGAGAACGCGTTCATCGTCCTCTCATCCACTGAAGAAAATGCGTCAATGAATCTGTTCGTTATTCTTAATTGACTGCGTCTTTCAAGGCTTTACCGGCACGGAAACCTGGCACTTTACCGGCCGGGATCGTGATCTCTTTACCGGTTTGCGGGTTGCGGCCAGTACGCGCAGCACGGTCACGTACAGAGAAAGTACCGAAACCGACCAGAGCCACTTCATCACCGTCTTTCAGCGCATCAGAAACAGAGCCCATAAATGCATCTAAAACACGTCCCGCTGCCGCTTTAGAAATGTCAGCATCAGCAGCAATTTTGTCGATCAATTGTGACTTATTCACTCTCTTCATCCCCTCTTTTATTATTTCACATCGTACCCCGGCTTCCCGCCGGGTACGAACGCGCAGCAAGTTATATCAAGCCTGTGGAGCCGAAACAACGGAATTTCTCTGAGAACGTCATGCCGGCAGCCCCCTAAATTAGCGGCACAAAAAAAAGCTGGCAAGCGTCAATTGCCTTGCCAGCTTCGCTTTTTAACGGTTTATGCCGCTAATCACTATTTTGCTGTTGCGACCTGCATACCGTATGGCGCATTTTCCAGTGCCAGATTCAGCACCTCTTCAATGCGTTTCACCGGATGAATCGCCAGATCGGCAATCACGTTCTGAGGAATATCTTCCAGATCACGCTTGTTGTCGTCCGGGATCAGCACGGTTTTGATGCCACCACGGTGCGCGGCCAGCAGTTTCTCTTTCAGACCGCCAATCGGCAGCACCTGACCACGCAGGGTGATCTCACCGGTCATCGCCACATCGGCGCGCACCGGGTTACCGGTCAGACAGGAGACCAGCGCGGTGCACATTGCGATACCGGCACTTGGGCCATCTTTTGGCGTCGCGCCTTCCGGAACGTGAACGTGAATATCACGTTTTTCGTAGAAGTCACCATTGATGCCCAGCTTCTCGGCACGGGCACGCACCACGGTCAGCGCAGCCTGAATCGACTCCTGCATCACTTCACCCAGCGACCCCGTATAAGTCAGCTTGCCTTTACCCGGCACACAGGCGGTTTCAATGGTCAGCAGATCGCCGCCCACTTCGGTCCACGCCAGTCCGGTCACCTGACCGACACGGTTTTCGCTGTCAGCACGGCCATAGTCGAAGCGCTGAACGCCCAGGAAATCCTTGAGGTTCTCGCCATCGATGGTGATGTGCTTTTTCGTCTTGTCCATCAGCAGTGACTTCACCGCTTTACGGCACAATTTCGACAGCTCACGCTCAAGGCTACGCACCCCGGCTTCGCGAGTGTAGTAGCGAATGATGCCGATGATGGCGCTGTCTTCAACCGTAATCTCACTGGCTTTCAGGGCGTTACGCTCAATCTGCTTCGGCAGCAGATGCTGCTTAGCGATGTTCAGTTTTTCATCTTCGGTGTAACCCGACAGACGAATGACTTCCATACGGTCAAGCAGTGGAGCCGGAATGTTCATGGAGTTTGACGTGGCCACGAACATCACATCTGAGAGGTCATAGTCGACTTCCAGATAGTGATCGTTGAACGCAATGTTCTGTTCCGGATCGAGGACTTCCAGCAGCGCCGACGCCGGATCGCCACGCATGTCCGAGGACATCTTGTCGATTTCATCCAGCAGGAACAGCGGGTTTTTCACCCCGACTTTTGCCATTTTCTGAATGAGTTTACCCGGCATTGAGCCGATGTAAGTCCGACGGTGACCACGGATTTCCGCTTCGTCACGCACGCCACCCAGTGCCATACGCACATATTTACGTCCGGTCGCTTTGGCGATCGACTGACCGAGGGACGTTTTACCTACCCCTGGCGGTCCAACCAGGCAGAGAATCGGCCCTTTGATTTTGCTGACGCGACTCTGAACCGCAAGATACTCGAGAATACGATCCTTCACGCGCTCCAGGCCGTAGTGATCGGTATCCAGTGTCTCCTGCGCTTTACGCAGATCTTTCTTCACTTTGCTGCGTGCGTTCCACGGAACCTGCACCATCCAGTCGATGTAGCCACGCACCACGGTCGCTTCCGCCGACATCGGAGACATCATTTTCAGCTTCTGCAGCTCAGCTTCGGCTTTCTCACGCGCCTCTTCCGGCATTTTTGCCGCGTCGATTTTGCGTTTTAACGCTTCATATTCGTCCGGCGCGTCATCCATCTCGCCCAGCTCTTTCTGAATCGCCTTCATCTGCTCATTCAGATAGTACTCGCGCTGGCTCTTCTCCATCTGCTTCTTAACACGGTTGCGAATACGCTTCTCAACCTGCAGCAGATCGATTTCAGATTCCATCATCGCCATCAGATATTCCAGACGTTCGTTAACGTCGGACATCTCCAGCACAGACTGTTTGTCTGCCAGTTTCAGTGGCATATGTGCAGCAACGGTGTCGGCAAGGCGCGCCGCATCGTCAATATTGTTCAGTGAGGTCAGCACCTCAGGTGGGATCTTTTTATTCAGTTTGATGTAGCCTTCAAACTGGTTGATCGCCGTGCGCACCAGCACTTCCTGCTCGCGCTCTTCAATTTCCGGCGAAACCAGGTATTCAGCTTGTGCCACAAAATGGTCACCGTTATCGGCCAGCGTCGTGATATGGGCGCGCTGTAAACCTTCGACCAGAACTTTGACGGTGCCATCCGGCAGTTTCAGCATTTGCAATACTGATGCCACGGTCCCTACTGAAAAGAGATCGTTAATGCCAGGTTCATCCGTTGAAGCCTCTTTCTGTGCGACCAGCATGATTTTTTTATCATGATCCATTGCGGCTTCAAGGCACCGAATTGATTTTTCCCGGCCAACAAACAACGGAATTACCATGTGCGGATAAACCACCACGTCGCGCAGCGGCAACACGGGGATTTCAATGCGTTCAGAACGCTCAGGATTCATAGAGCTCTCTCTTTGTTTAATGTCCGCCAGGTGATGGGAACCGCATCAGGCAGGTATGCAGTTAAACCCACAGGTATCTGAGTATATGGGGATGATTGTCTGACATTCAACGTCACAGAGGCGAGAAAAGCAAAAGGGGAAACATTTTCCCCTTTTTTAAGATAACAATGTGGACGATCTGTTTAATTATTCGCCAGATGCCTGCGCTTCGTGCTTACCGTAAATCAGCATCGGTTCAGACTGACCGTCAATAACTGACTCATCAATCACTACTTTTTCGACGTCATCCATAGAAGGCAGGTCATACATCGTTTCCAGTAACGCGCCTTCAACGATCGAACGCAGACCACGTGCACCGGTTTTACGTGACATCGCTTTTTTCGCGATAGCGGTTAACGCCTCGTCACGGAACTCCAGCTCAACGCCTTCCAGGTTGAACAGCGCCTGGTACTGTTTGGTCAGGGCATTCTTCGGCTCACGCAGAATCTGAATCAGGGCTTCTTCACTCAGCTCGCTCAGGGTCGCCACAACAGGCAGACGACCGATGAACTCAGGGATCAGACCAAATTTGATTAAATCTTCAGGTTCACACTGTGAAAGCAGTTCGCCTTCGCTGGCTTTCTGCGATTTCCCTTTCACGGTTGCGCCGAAGCCGATACCGGATCCGGTTTCAACACGCTGCGAGATCACTTTGTCCAGACCGGCGAATGCGCCGCCACAGATAAAGAGAATTTTAGAGGTATCAACCTGCAAAAATTCCTGCTGAGGATGCTTACGTCCGCCCTGCGGTGGAACCGCGGCTACAGTACCTTCAATCAGCTTCAGCAGCGCCTGCTGAACACCTTCGCCTGACACGTCACGGGTAATCGACGGGTTGTCAGACTTACGTGAAATTTTATCGATTTCATCGATGTAGACGATGCCGCGCTGCGCTTTCTGCACGTCATAGTCACACTTCTGCAGCAGCTTCTGGATGATGTTTTCGACATCTTCACCCACGTAACCCGCTTCAGTCAGCGTGGTTGCGTCAGCCATGGTGAACGGTACATCCAGCAGGCGCGCCAGCGTCTCAGCCAGCAGCGTTTTACCACTACCGGTCGGACCAATCAGCAGAATGTTACTTTTGCCCAGCTCAATACCGTTGCTGGTATCGCCATTGCGCAGACGTTTGTAGTGGTTGTAAACCGCAACCGCCAGCACTTTCTTCGCTCTCTCCTGACCGATGACATAATCATCAAGGTGATGGCGAATTTCATGTGGGGTTGGCAACGCACTGCGTTCACGATGCGGGGCAACTTCTTTGATCTCTTCGCGAATGATGTCGTTGCACAGGTCAACACACTCATCGCAGATATACACTGACGGCCCGGCAATCAGCTTTCGCACTTCATGCTGGCTTTTGCCGCAAAAAGAGCAGTACAGCAACTTTCCTGAACCGTCTTTGCGCTTATCTGTCATCAGTTAACCTCTTCTTGTTCTCAGGCCGTACCTGCGTACGGCGCAGGCCGTGCAGTGACGGCCGAAATTCATTCAACCCGTAATAGTACCGTTGTCCTGTTAACTATAGACCAGGGACAAGGGTAAGTCGGGTCTTATTGGCGATGCGTCAGAATTGAATCGACTAAGCCATACTCTACCGCTTCACTGGCAGAGAGGAAACGGTCACGCTCGGTGTCGCGCTCAATTTCTTCCAGCGATTTACCGGTGTGCTCAGCCATCAGCTCATTCATACGCTGTTTCACCTTCAGGATCTCGCGCGCATGGATTTCGATGTCTGACGCCTGGCCCTGATAGCCGCCCAGCGGCTGGTGGATCATGACGCGTGAGTTTGGCAGGCAGAAACGTTTACCTTTGGTCCCCGCGGTCAGCAGGAAAGCGCCCATGGAACAGGCCTGGCCCATACAGATGGTGCTGACGTCCGGCTTGATGAACTTCATGGTGTCGTAAATCGACATGCCAGCCGTGATCACGCCGCCCGGTGAGTTAATGTAGAGATAGATATCTTTTTCCGGGTTTTCCGCTTCCAGAAACAGCATCTGCGCGACGATCAGATTCGCCATATGGTCTTCGACCTGGCCGGTCAGGAAGATCACACGCTCTTTCAGCAGACGGGAGTAAATGTCGTAAGAACGCTCACCACGCGAAGTCTGTTCAACAACCATTGGCACCAGCGCATTGTGCGGTGCAGTATATTCACGATCGCCACTGTATGACATTACCGTCTCCTGGATAAATTTCATTGGCAACATTCTGTACCGATTCTACGAAAGACGCGCGGGAAACTCCACGCCACGTCTCTTTCCGACACCTTCAGGACGGTTAATCAGCCAGCCTCACTCTTCTTCCTGCATACTCCCTATATCTGGGGATAGTGCACGCCTGTTTCAAGCATAACAATCTTTTCCCTGTTCGCTAACCCGGAAAAAGCGATGCGTGAATAATTTGCTGGTTAATTAAGCAAATAGAGGGGAAGAATCGCGTGCTGCGCGTCAAAACAAAAAAGCCCGCGACTTTTCAGTCGCGGGCTTAGCACATACCGTTAAAGGTCTGATCAGGCCTGAGCGGTCTGGTTCATCAGATCCTGGAAGTTGGTCTCTTTCTCGGTCACTTTCGCTTTCGCCAGGACCGCTTCAACCGCCTGCTCTTCCAGCGCAACGTTGCGCATGTTGTTCATCAGCTCGTTATTCTTGCTGTAGAACTCGATCACTTCCTGCGGATCTTCATACGCAGAAGCCATCTCTTCGATCATGGTGTTAACGCGTGCTTCATCCGCTTTCAGCTCATGGGTACGAATCACTTCGCCCAGCAGCAGGCCGACAACAACACGGCGTTTCGCCTGCTCTTCGAACAGTTCACGAGGCAGTTCCAGCGCCTGCTGCTCATTGCCACCAAAACGCTGTGCAGCCTGACGACGCAGAACGTCGATTTCGCTATCAACCAGCGCAGCAGGAACGTCGATTTCGTTAGCCGCAACCAGACCGTCGATCGCCTGAGATTTGATGCGGTTACGGATAGCGCCTTTCAGCTCGCGATCCATGTTCTTACGGACTTCAGTGCGCAGACCGGCAACAGAACCATCTTCAACGCCGAAACGTTTGATGAACTCTTCAGTCAGTTCTGGCAGCTCGCGCGTTTCAACTTTCTTCAGCACGATCTCGAACTTCGCGTCTTTCCCTTTCAGGGTTTCTGCGTGGTAGTCGTCCGGGAATTTCACGTCAATGGTGAACGTCTCGCCCGCTTTGTGACCCACGATGCCTTCTTCAAAGCCCGGGATCATGCGGCCCTGGCCCATGGCCAGAACGAAATCAGAGGCTTTGCCGCCTTCGAACTCTTCGCCGTCAACGGAACCGTTGAAGTCGAGGGTCGCGCGATCTTCTGCACCGGCCGCTGCGTCGCTTTCAATCCAGTTAGCCTGCTGCTTGCGCAGGGTATCCAGCATGGTGTCAACGTCAGCATCGGTAACTTCAACCAGAGGTTTTTCGACTTCGATGTTTTCCAGGCCTTTCAGCTCAACTTCCGGATAGACTTCGAACTCAACCGCGTAGGTGAAATCCTGACCTTCTTTGTACTCGCCTGGCACGTAGTTAGGTGCGCCAGCCGGGTTGATTTTTTCTTTGATGATGGCGTCAACGAAGTTGCGCGTCATCAGCTCGCCCAGCACGTCCTGGCGGACAGAAGCGCCGTAACGCTGTGCGACGATGTTCATCGGCACTTTGCCTTTACGGAAACCATCGATGCGAACTTTCCTGGCAACGTCAACCAGTTCTTTTTTTACTGCGCTTTCGATGCTGTCAGCAGCGACAGTAATCGTAATGCGACGGCCCAGGCCCTGAGTGGTTTCTACAGAAACTTGCATCTTGTTACCTCAAAAAATCACGTGCTCGGTCAACTTCAGACACCACACATCGTGAAATGCGCCGTATCCAACAACCGGGACGGCTTCCGTGAAGAGAACCTGATCCCTGTTACCAGAAGCGTCCCGAAGACATTCCGGAAAAATAGACGCAGCATTATAGCGGCATCGCTGGAATGAGTCGAGGATGGTAACTCACCACTTTTCAGCAGCTTTGCTGCTTTTTTGAGCCAGGGATCGCGTTTTTCGCTAAATAAACGAAAAAACGGCCCGCAGGCCGTTTCAGAGAAGGGAGATCAGGCGAGGGTTCCGGCCCCACGACAGTTCGGCGAAGCCAGCACGGTATCCTGCAATCCTTCCCACTCTTTCAGTGTGTAGGTGTGCAGGGCTAAGGCATGGACGCTGCCGGCGAGTTCTGCCGCCAGTTCGCCATAAATCAGACGGTGACGCGCCAGAAAGCGCTGGCCTGCAAAGCAGTCGCTGACAATGACCACTTTGAAGTGACTTTCGGAACCGGCAGGCACATTATGCCGGTAACTTTCGTCATGCACTTCCAGATGAGCTGGCTGAAATGCCACACGCAGCTTTTCTTCTATTTGTTCGCGGATCATGGCTATTACTCCTCAATGGCGAGCGCGGTGCCCCATCTCATTCAATCTTAGTCGCTTTTACTGCGCTTACCCGTCAGCCGACACGAAATATTCGCTCAGGCGTTGGCCAGCTTCCGGCGCGCATCATAACGCAGCTGAAACGAACAGCAAACAGACCCGCCAGTGACCCCGCGCAAAACATCTTCAGAGACAATTTCCCCTGGCGCAGGGCTTTTTTCACTGCCGGGCAATGCTATGATGAACGCCATTTTTGCAAACCAACCCCCTGACACCAACGAGAAAAAGTATGTTGAAAAAACTGTTATTCCCCCTGTTGGCTGCGTTCATTTTAGCCGGCTGTGCAACCAGCAATAATACCCTCACCATTCAGCCTAAGATTGAGCTGCCACAGCGCGATCCGGGCCTGATGGCGGTCACCGTCAGCATCAACGGAGCCGATCAGCGTCAGGATCAGGCGCTGGCAAAAGTGAACCGTGACGGTCAGCTGGTGACCCTGACACCATCGCGCGACCTGCGTTTCCTGCTGCAGGAAGTGCTGGAGAAACAGATGACGGCACGTGGCTACATGGTGGGACCGAATGGCGCGGTCGATCTGCAGATCGTAGTGAACAACCTCTATGCTGACGTTACCCAGGGCAATGTGCGCTACAGCATCACCACCAAAGCGGACATCTCTATCATTGCTACCGCCAAAAACGGCAGCAAACAGGTTAAAAATTACCGCCAGACTTACAGCGTAGAAGGCGCGTTCAGCGCAACGAACCAGAAGATTACTAACGCGGTCAACGCCACCATGAGCGATGTCATCGCAGACATGGCACAGGACACCAGCGTCAACGACTTCATCAAACAGAACGCGCGTTAATTTCGCCTCTCCTCTGCCCGGCATGATGCCGGGCATCGTGTTTGTTACCGGCAGGATCCGCATGAATCACTATCTTCGCCTCTTCAGCCAGAAAAATGCCGCCGTA
Source organism: Pantoea sp. EKM101V (assembly GCF_011800325.1). NCBI lineage: Bacteria > Pseudomonadati > Pseudomonadota > Gammaproteobacteria > Enterobacterales > Erwiniaceae > Pantoea > Pantoea sp. EKM101V. The sequence goes on along the minus strand of NZ_JAALFP010000006.1, from coordinate 140,057 downwards.
CTGCTGCTGCTCGGTTTCGCCTCCGGCCTGCCGCTGGCCCTGACATCCGGCACGTTGCAGGCGTGGATGACGGTGGACAATGTCGATCTGAAAACCATCGGTTTCTTTTCGCTGGTCGGCCAGGCCTATGTCTTTAAGTTTCTCTGGTCGCCGATGATGGACCGCTACACGCCGCCATTTCTGGACCGGCGTCGCGGCTGGTTGCTGCTCAGCCAGCTGGCGCTGGTCGGGGGCATTGCGGCGATGGGGGTTCTGCAACCCAGCCGGGATCTGACCCTGATGGCGGCTCTGGCGGTGCTGGTTGCCTTCTGCTCCGCCTCACAGGACATTGTCTTTGACGCCTGGAAAACCGATATTCTGCCGCCTGAAGAGCGCGGCAGCGGCGCGGCGATTACCGTGCTGGGTTACCGGCTGGCGATGCTGATTTCAGGCGGGCTGGCGCTGTGGCTGGCTGACCGTTATCTCGGCTGGCAGGCGACCTACTGGCTGATGGCGCTGATGATGGTGCCTGGCATTATCGCCACGCTGATGGCGAGCGAGCCGGACACCCATATTTCCACGCCCCACTCTCTGCGTCAGGCTGTTGTCGACCCGCTGAAAGATTTTTTTCAGCGCAATAACGCCTGGCTGCTGATTACCCTGATTATTCTCTACAAGCTGGGCGATGCTTTTGCCGCCTCACTGACCACCACCTTTCTGATTCGCGGCGTCGGCTTTAATGCTGGCGATGTCGGTCTGGTTAACAAGACGCTGGGCCTGCTGGCGACCATCATTGGTGCGCTCTATGGGGGTGTCGTCATGCAGCGCCTGAGTCTGTTCCGGGCACTGATGATTTTCGGCCTGCTGCAGGCTGTCTCAAACTTCGGTTACTGGCTGCTGGCGGTGACGGATAAACAGCTGTGGAGCATGGCCAGCGCGGTCTTTGTGGAAAACCTCTGTGGCGGCATGGGCACCGCCGCCTTTGTGGCGCTGTTGATGACCCTCTGCAACAAATCGTTCTCCGCGACCCAGTTTGCCCTGCTGTCAGCGCTTTCTGCGGTGGGCCGGGTTTACGTCGGTCCGGCTGCGGGCTGGCTGGTTGAACTCTGGGGCTGGCCAGCCTTTTATGCCTTCACCGTCGTGGCGGGCGTGCCGGGTCTGTTGCTGCTGGCATTTTGCCGTCAGACGCTAAATCAGGTCGAGCAGAGTGGCAAATTCCTGACACGAAGCTACTATCCTCTTGGCTATCGCTGGACGAATCGTCTGTTTGCAGCAGCCTGTGGCGTGCTGGGACTCTGGCTGGTGGCGCTGGCGCTGGATGCGCTGGGGCTCACTGTGCTGGCTGCCCTGCTGTCACCCCTGTTTGGTACTGGCATGGTACTCGCGTTGCTGGCCGTATTGTCGGGTCTGCTGCTCGACTACCGGGCACTGAAACGAGCGCCTGCCCTGCCCGCGTCAGATGCTTAAGTGAAATCGATGGGTTAACGGCTGCGGCTTATTTTTTTGTCAACGGACCAGGCCGCCGTCATTTATCATCGTCTGTTATTTTTTGAAAATAAGAATATGGCCTGAGGAGGGGGAGCGGAAATACTAAAAACCGGTGAGCAATTACTTTAGTTAAATTTCATCACACAAATGATGCAGACTTGTTAAATATTTGGGCGTTAAAAGTAAGGGTTATTCCTTTCCCTGATTTTTTTGCGGTTACTTCCATTGGTTTTTGTTATATTGGTGCCAACTGCTTGTCTGCGTTAACTATTTGTCACCTGACGCAACATCTGTGACACCCTTAGCAAAAGGTGTCAACACGCATCTGACACATCCTTAAGCTGGTTTACACTGCATAAACCTTCCCGTAAAATGCGCGCACACTTAAACGACAATAGAGCCCTTTGTCATTGAGGTCGTTAAATGAGACTCAGTAAATACAATAAAAGTTTGGGGATTTTGTCATTAATTGCAGGCACTTTATTAATGAGTGGCTGCGATAGTGCATTGTTAAATCCCAAAGGACAGATTGCACTGGAGCAACGTTCGCTGATACTGACTGCCTTTGGCCTGATGTTGATCGTCGTTATCCCCGCAGTCCTGATGGCCGTGGTGTTTGCCTGGAAATATCGGGCATCCAACACGAATGCGAAGTACAGCCCTAACTGGTCACACTCTAACAAAGTGGAAGCCGTGGTCTGGACCATTCCGATCCTGATCATTCTCTTCCTCAGCGTGCTGACCTGGAAATCGACCCATGCACTGGAGCCCAGCAAACCGCTGCAATCTGATGTAAAACCGGTTGAGATCGATGTGGTTGCACTGGACTGGAAATGGCTGTTTATTTACCCGGAACAGGGTATTGCAACCGTGAACCAGATTGCCTTCCCGGCAAACACGCCAGTGAACTTCAAAATCACGTCTAACTCCGTCATGAACTCTTTCTTCATTCCAACGCTCGGCAGCCAGATTTATGCGATGGCCGGTATGCAGACCAAGCTGCATCTGATTGCGAATGAGCCAGGGACTTTCGACGGTATCTCTGCGAACTTCAGTGGTCGCGGTTTCTCTGGCATGAAGTTCAAAGCCATTGCAACCAAAGACGATGCGGAATTCCAGCAGTGGGTAGCAAAAGTTAAAGCAGCACCTAACACGCTGACCACCATGGAAGATTTCGAGAAAGTTGCTGTACCAAGCGAAAACCACCCGGTGGAATATTTCTCTTCAGCGAATCCTGAACTGTTCAAGCAAGTTATCGCTAAGTTCATGACCAGCCACGGGAAGATGGACATGCCTGAACATGAAGGTATGGACATGAGTCACGCCGCTTCCGCGGGAGCCGAGGAATAATACGATGTTCGGAAAATTAACACTGGATGCAGTGCCGTACCATGAGCCGATTATCATGGTCACGGTCGCCGGTATCATTTTAGGTGGTCTGGCACTGATTGCCGCCATCACCTATTTTGGTAAATGGCAATATCTGTGGTCTGAATGGCTAACGTCTGTCGACCATAAAAAACTGGGTATCATGTACGTCATCATGGCATTCGTCATGCTGCTGCGTGGTTTTGCTGATGCCATCATGATGCGTACCCAACAGGTAATGGCGTCGGCCGGTGAAGCGGGCATTCTGCCACCGCATCACTACGACCAGATCTTTACGGCGCACGGCGTCATTATGATCTTCTTCGTGGCGATGCCTTTCGTGGTTGGCCTGATGAACATCGCCGTTCCGCTGCAGATTGGTGCACGTGACGTTGCGTTCCCGTTCCTGAACAACCTGAGCTTCTGGTTTACCGCGGTCGGTGTGATCCTGGTTAACCTGTCGCTGGGTGTGGGCGAGTTCGCGCAGACCGGCTGGCTGGCTTATCCGCCACTGTCCGGCGCGGAGTACAGTCCCGGCGTCGGGGTCGACTACTGGATCTGGAGTCTTCAGCTCTCCGGTATCGGTACGACCTTAACCGGTATTAACTTCTTCGTGACCATCCTGAAGATGCGTGCACCGGGCATGAGCCTGTTCAAAATGCCTGTCTTTACCTGGACTGCGCTGTGCACCAACGTCCTGATCATCGCTGCGTTCCCGGTTCTGACCGTGACCCTGGCGCTGTTGACCCTTGATCGTTATCTCGGCTTCCATTTCTTCACCAATGAAATGGGCGGGAACATGATGATGTACGTCAACCTGATCTGGGTCTGGGGTCATCCGGAAGTGTATATTCTGGTTCTGCCGGTCTTTGGTGTGTTCGCAGAAATTACCGCGACCTTCTCCAAAAAACGTCTGTTTGGCTACACCTCACTGGTGTGGGCGACCATCGCGATTACCGTGCTGTCGTTCATCGTCTGGCTCCACCACTTCTTCACCATGGGTGCGGGTGCGAACGTTAACGCCTTCTTCGGTATCATGACGATGATCATCGCGATTCCGACCGGGGTTAAAATCTTTAACTGGCTGTTCACCATGTACCAGGGTCGCATCCAGATGCACTCTGCGATGCTGTGGACCGTTGGCTTCCTGGTAACCTTCTCTGTAGGGGGTATGACCGGCGTACTGCTGGCCGTTCCGGGTGCTGACTTCATTCTGCACAACAGCCTGTTCCTGATTGCACACTTCCATAACGTTATCATCGGTGGTGTTGTCTTCGGTTGTATGGCGGGCGTGACCTACTGGTTCCCGAAAGCCTTTGGCTTTACCCTGAACGAAACCTGGGGCAAACGCGCCTTCTGGTTCTGGATCATTGGCTTCTTCGTTGCCTTTATGCCGCTGTACGCACTGGGCTTCATGGGTATGACCCGTCGTCTGAGCCAGGATATCGATCCACAGTTCCACCCTCTGCTAGTGGTCGCTGCGGTCGGTGCAGGTCTGATTGCAATGGGTATCCTGTGTCAGCTGACCATGTTCTACGTTTCGGTCCGTGACCGCGACCAGAACCGTGATCTGACCGGTGACCCGTGGGGCGGTCGTACGCTGGAGTGGGCAACCTCTTCACCACCACCGTTCTATAACTTTGCTGTGATCCCGCATGTGCATGAGCGTGACGCTTTCTGGGAAATGAAAGAGAAAGGCGAAGCGTACAAGCAGCCGGAGTCGTATGAAGAGATTCATATGCCGAAAAACAGCGGTGCTGCACTGGTTATCTGTGCGTTCGCGACGGTAATGGGCTTCGCGCTGATCTGGCATATCTGGTGGCTGGCAGGTCTTTCATTCCTCGGCATGATCGTTACCTGGATCGTGAAGAGCTTCGACGAAGACGTGGATTACTACGTTCCGGTTGCTGAAGTTCAGAAGATTGAAAACCAGCACTTTGACGAAATCAGCAAAGCAGGTCTGAAATAATGTCAACTGAAACTCTGATTAAACATCACCACGACGCCCATGCGGAGCATGGGCATCACGATGCAGGAGCCAATAAAGTCTTTGGCTTCTGGATCTACCTGATGAGTGACTGCATTATCTTCGCAACCCTGTTTGCGACCTATGCCGTCATGGTCAACAACACTGCCGGTGGCCCGGCAGGTAAAGATATCTTTGAGCTGCCGTTTGTTCTGGTAGAAACCGCCCTGCTGCTGCTGAGCTCCATCACGTACGGCATGGCTGTTATCTCCATGAACAAGGAGCAAAAAGGTGCCGTTATCGGCTGGCTGGCGCTGACCTTCCTGTTTGGTCTGGGCTTCATCGGCATGGAAATCTATGAATTCCATCACCTGATTGCGGAAGGCTTTGGTCCGGATCGCAGTGGCTTCCTGTCTGGCTTCTTTACGCTGGTCGGTACCCACGGTCTGCACGTGACCTCGGGTCTGATCTGGATGCTGGTGCTGATGTTCCAGATTTCCAAACGTGGCCTGAACGCGACTAACCGCACCCGTATCATGTGTCTGAGCCTGTTCTGGCACTTCCTGGACGTGGTCTGGATTTGCGTCTTCACCGTTGTTTACCTGATGGGAGCCATGTAATGAGTCATTCTGTTAACGAACATGGCGCTTCACACGGTAGCGTGAAGTCCTACATGATCGGCTTCATCCTATCTATCATCCTGACGGCGATCCCGTTCTGGATGGTCATGGATGGCAGTGCATCTCACGGTACTATCCTCGGTGTTGTTCTGGTCTGTGCGGTCATCCAGGTGCTGGTTCACCTGGTTTACTTCCTGCACTTAGACAGCAAATCTGAGGGTGGCTGGAACATGGTAGCCATTGTTTTCTCGGCCATCATCATCCTGATTGTCGTAGTAGGCTCACTGTGGATCATGTGGAACCTCAACTACAACATGATGCCTCACTAAAGAGTCACGCGTAATGTTTAAGCAATACCTGCAAGTTACAAAACCAGGAATTATTTTCGGGAATTTAATTTCTGTGATCGGCGGATTCCTGCTGGCCTCTAAAGGCAACACGGATTACGCCCTGTTTCTCATCACCCTGGTGGGCGTGTCACTGGTGGTTGCATCGGGTTGTGTTTTCAACAACGTGATCGACCGCGACATCGACATCAAGATGGAGAGAACCAGGAATCGGGTGCTGGTAAAAGGCCTTATCTCCGCGAAAGTAAGCCTGGTTTATGCCACTGTGCTGGGTATTGCTGGCTTTGCGTTGCTCTACTTCGGTGCAAATCCGCTGGCCATGTGGCTGGCGGTGATGGGCTTCGTGGTTTACGTGGGCATCTACAGTCTCTACATGAAGCGTCATTCCGTTTACGGTACGCTGATTGGCAGTCTGTCGGGTGCTGCACCGCCGGTTATCGGCTACTGTGCGGTATCCAATGAGTTTGATGCCGGTGCCTTAATCCTGCTGGCGATCTTCAGCCTGTGGCAGATGCCGCATTCGTACGCGATTGCCATCTTCCGCTTCAAAGATTACCAGGCGGCGAACATCCCGGTACTGCCGGTGGTGAAAGGGATCTCCGTAGCAAAAAATCATATTACGCTCTATATCCTGGCGTTTATGATTGCCACGCTGATGCTGACGCTGGGTGGCTATGCCGGCTACAAATATCTGGTGGTGGCCGCTGCGGTCAGCGTCTGGTGGCTGGGCATGGCGTTATCCGGTTATAAAACCGCTGACGATCGTGTCTGGGCGCGTAAACTGTTTGTCTTCTCTATCGTGACGATTACCGCGCTGAGCGTGATGATGTCGGTAGATTCGATGGCTCCGGCCTCAAAGGACCTGCTGACTTACGTCTGGTAACGGACACCGTAAGAGCATGAAAAGGGCGCGATTTTCGCGCCCTTTCTTTTTGTTACGACTGCTTAAAAACTATTGTTTTACCCGCCCTGCCCCGCCCCCTAGAATAAATGCAGCACATTAACAGAGGTTGGAATGAACGATAATAAAATGACTCCGGTGGAGCTACGCGCCACATGGGGCCTCGGTACGGTCTTTTCCCTGCGCATGCTGGGAATGTTTATGGTCCTGCCGGTACTGACCACTTATGGCATGGCATTACAGGGCGCGAGTGAAACGCTGATCGGCCTGGCGATTGGTATCTATGGCCTGGCCCAGGCGATTTTTCAGATTCCTTTTGGTCTGCTTTCCGATCGCATCGGGCGAAAGCCGTTGATCGTGGGCGGACTGCTGCTGTTTGTTGTGGGTAGCGTTATTGCTGCCTGCACGGAATCTATCTGGGGCATTATTCTGGGCCGTGCGCTGCAGGGCTCCGGCGCAATTGCCGCTGCCGTGATGGCGCTGCTCTCCGATTTGACGCGAGAGCAGAACCGCACCAAAGCGATGGCCTTTATCGGCATCAGTTTTGGTGTCACCTTCGCGATTGCGATGGTCGTCGGCCCGGTCGTTACGCACGCGTTAGGGCTGCAGGCGCTGTTCTGGATGATTGCGATTCTGGCCTCGCTGGGTATCGTCATCACGCTGCTGGTGGTGCCATCCACTCCGCATCATGTGCTGAACCGTGAATCGGGGATGGTCAAAGGCAGCTTTCGCAAGGTGCTGGCGAATCCGCGCCTGGTGAAGCTGAATATCGGTATTTTCTGTCTGCATATCCTGCTGATGTCGAGCTTTGTCGCCTTGCCGGGGCAGTTTGAGCAGGCGGGTTTCCCGGCCCCGGAACACTGGAAAGTCTATCTCTCGACCATGCTGATTGCCTTTGCGGGCGTGGTGCCGTTCATCATTTATGCCGAAGTGAAGCGTCGCATGAAGCGCGTCTTTGTGGGCTGCGTCGGGATGATCGTTATTGCCGAGATCGTGCTGTGGGGTGCGGAAGGGCATTTCTGGACGCTGGTCGTTGGGGTTCAGCTCTTCTTCTTCGCTTTCAATCTGATGGAAGCCATTCTCCCTTCGCTGATCAGTAAAGAGTCGCCTGCCGGTTACAAAGGAACGGCGATGGGCATTTACTCCACCAGCCAGTTCCTTGGCGTAGCCGTTGGCGGCAGCATGGGCGGCTGGGTGTTTGGTCATTTCGATGCACAGACCGTGTTTATGGTCGGCGCAATGGTGGCTGCGGCCTGGCTGTTTGTCAGTATGACGATGCAGGAACCCCCTTATGTGAGCAGCCTGCGCATTGTGCTGAGTGACGCGGCACTGGCTTTGCCGAATCTGGAGCAGCGCCTGAAAGCGCAGAAAGGGGTGAATTCCGTGTTTATCGTGCCGGAAGAGAAAAGCGCGTATATCAAAATTGATAGCAAGGTCACCAGTCGGCCAGAGCTGGAAGCGCTGCTGGGGAGTTGCTAGTTTAAGAAAATTTTCGCGACGACTTCCGCTCGTTTCGCTTCAGGATCGAGCTGGCTCAGGGAACAGGGTCAGATCGGAAAGTCGCAAAAGCCGCCATCCATGGCATGCTCGGCCCGCGCCGTCCTGGCGCGGGACGCTTTCCTCTTCTGCCCCTGTTCCCTGCGCCCCTTAAGCTTCTACGTTGCTGCTGAATCCCCCCGAATTTGATTTTGTGCTTAATCTTAAACCCGGCACAAGTCTTCTTACAGACAACTCAGAAATTCAAAGCGATGGATGCCTGTGCCTGTAGCAAAGCATCGCGGGCCATGGATGGCCCGCGCTGAGCCCGCCATGGATGGCGCTGTTGCGTCTTTGCGTAAGGCACAGGCTCCCTGAGCAAGCGCGCGATCGCACAGACGCCCTACAGCTCACACCCCGCTCCAGACGCTTTACTTGTTCAAAGAGATGCAAGCCAGCGCACGATGCCACTAACGTCACAAACCACGCCTTCATTCAGACGGCTCACAAATTTGGATCGATGCAGCGCTGCTCCTGCCAGATAACAAAAAACCCGGCCTGAGCCGGGTTTTTCATAACTGCCTTCAGGCCAAAAAAACAGCCTGCCCCGCTTAATCGCGGAAGTTTTTAAACTGGAACGGCTGCCCCAGATTGCTGCCGCGCACAATCGCCATTGCGCTCTGCAGATCATCGCGCGCTTTGCCGGTCACTCGTAACGCTTCACCCTGAATCTGGGTCTGCACTTTCAGCTTACTGTCTTTGATCAGCTTCACCAGCTTCTTCGCTACGTCGCTCTCAATGCCCTTCTTCAGTTTGGCATCGACCGCCCAGCTTTTACCGCTGTGCTCAATCTCTTCCGGCACCTCTAAGGCACCGCCTTCAATCCCGCGCTTCAGTAACTTCTCACGCAAAATATCGACCAGCTGTTTAACCTGAAAATCAGACTCGCTGGTGATTTTAATGGTTTCATTCTTTTCGTTGAGCTCAAACTCGGCGCTCACGTTGCGGAAATCGAAGCGGGTAGACACCTCACGGTTGGCATTCTCCACCGCATTGCGAATTTCCTGCAGATCGACTTCTGAAACGATATCGAAAGATGGCATCTCTTCTTCTCCTGACGCTAAAGTGACATGCATAATACGCGTCTTACGGTGCTAAATAAAATCAGGCTGTGCACGACGCTATACTCATGGTGTGACAGTAAATAATAAATGGATAGCCCGCCAGCGGGAGGCAGTATGAAAATTACCGTGTTAGGGTGCGGTGCTCTGGGTCAGGTCTGGCTGACAGCGCTCGCCCGTCAGGGACACGAGGTGCAGGGATGGTTGCGGGTGCCGCAGCCCTATTGCTCGGCCAATGTCGTCGACCCGGAAGGCAACATAGCCAACCGCACCTTCATCGCTAACGATCCGCTGTTTCTGGCGGAAAGCCAGCTGCTGCTGGTTACGCTAAAAGCGCCACAGGTGTCACCCGCCGTGAAAAATCTGGAAAGCGTTCTGCCGGAAAACTGCCCGGTGCTGCTGCTGCATAACGGCATGGGCACGCTGGAGGAGCTTAAAGGGTTAACTCAGCCGCTACTGCGTAGCGTCACGACGCACGCCGCGATGCGTGATGGCACCGTCATCAAACACATCGCCAGCGGCATCACCCACATCGGCCCCGGTAACCGTAAAAGCGCTGCTTACAGCGATCTGGCCGACATCCTGCACCATGCCCTGCCCGATGTCGCCTGGCATGACAACATCCGTGCGGCCTGCTGGCGCAAGCTGGCGGTGAACTGCGTGATCAACCCGCTCAGCGTGGAGTATGAGTGCCAGAACGGCGCGCTGCGTGCGTATCCGGAACAGATTGCGCAGTTATGCGAAGAGATCAGCTGGGTCATGGAGCGTGAAGGTCAGAACGTAGCCAGCGAAAGCCTGCAGGATATTATCTTCGACGTGATTGAAAGCACGGCGGCGAACACCTCTTCCATGCTGCAGGATATCCGCGCGCAGCGGCTCACCGAAATCGACTACATCAGCGGCTTTTTACTGCGCCGCGCCCGGACGCACGGCCTGGTGCTGTCGGAGAACACCCGTCTGTATGACATTGTAAAACGCAAGGAGTCCCATTATGACCGCGAACGCATCGGTGCTGGTTTGCCTGGCACATGGCAGTGAAGAGACCGAAGCCGTCACCACCATCGACCTGCTGGTTCGTTCCGGGCTGAACGTCGTCACCGCCAGCGTCGAAAGCGATGGCAGCCGGGAGATCGTCTGCTCACGCGGTGTCCGCCTGCTGGCTGACGCACCGTTGGTCGAGGTCGCCGACAACGATTTCGCCGCCATCGTCCTGCCCGGTGGCCTCAAAGGCGCGGAGACCTTCCGTGACAGCCCGCTGCTGGTCGAAACGGTGCGTCAGTTTCATCTCAGTGATAAAATCGTTGCGGCGATTTGCGCGGCGGCAGGTACGGTGCTGGTTCCCCACGATCTGTTCCCTGTCGGAAACATGACCGGCTTTCCCGGCTTAAAAGAGACCATTCCGGCGGAGAAATGGATGGAGCGCCGCGTCGTCTGGGATCCGCGGGTAAAACTGCTCACCAGCCAGGCACCCGGCACGGCCATGGATTTTGCGCTGAAGCTGATCGATCTGCTGGTGGGAAAAGAAATGGCGCGCGACGTTGCCGCACAACTGGTGCTGGCACCCGGCATTTATGACTATCAGGCGTGATCAGGCTCATCAGTCAGACCCCGACAGGGTCTGACTGACCGTAAGCCAGCACTACGGGCGGTAGACTTTCACGTTCTTAAAGCCCTGCTCATGCAGATAGAGGGCCTGCAGACGGCTCATCACGCCGCGATCGCAGTAAAGCAGCCAGGTGCGGTTCTGATCGAGATCGCCAAACTGCGTGCTGAGTTTGTAGAACGGCAGTGATTTCACCTCCGTGGCCTTCAGCTCAAGCGGATTCTCTTCCTGCTCGTCGATGGCGCGGATATCCAGCACCACGTCGTTTTCACTCAGCAGCGCGACGGTTTCAACTTCCACCACCTCCTCTTCTGTCTGCTCAGCGATGGTGCGGATATCGACATTGGTCGCCTCTTCCACCACGCGATCCAGAATCGTAAAGTCGAAATTCTGCTCTTCTGCCTCGATCTTCGCTTTCACCGCCTTCACTGTCGGGCTTTTGGAAATCACCCCACAATATTCCGGCATGGTGCTGGCAAAATCTTCGGTACCGATCTCCCGGGCGACTTTGATGATGTGCTCTTTGTCGTGAGAGATCAGCGGACGCAGAATCAGCGTATCGGAGGCGTTATCAATCAGACGCAGGTTGGTCAACGTCTGGCTCGACACCTGCCCGACCGCTTCACCGGTGACCAGCGCCTGTACGCCGTAACGTTCAGCCACGCGGGAAGCGGCACGCACCATCATGCGCTTCAGCACCACGCCCATCTGACCGTCATCCACTTTTTCCAGGATCTCGCCGACGACCGGCTCAAAATTGATCGCCACAAAGCGCACCCGGTGCGAACGGCCAAAGCGGTTCCAGAGATAGTGCGCGACCTGACGGACGCCAATCTCATGGGCGGCGCCGCCAAGATTAAAGAAGCAGTAGTGTACGCGGCTGCCGCGACGCAGCAGCATGTAGCTGGAGACGCCGGAGTCAAAGCCACCGGAGATCAGCGACAGCACATCTTCCTGTGTGCCGATTGGGAAACCGCCCAGCCCCTCATAGCGTGCGGTCACCAGCGTCAGCTGATTCTCGTCCACTTCGAGATTAACCGTTACCTCCGGGTTTTTAAGCTGCACACGGGCGCTTTCGATGTGCTGGTTCAGCCCCCCGCCCACATAGCGCTCCACATCCTGCGAACTGAAGCTATGCTTACCACGACGTTTAACCCGAACGCAGAAGCTCTTTCCTTCGAGGCTGTCGCGATACTGCGCTAAGGTCTGTTCGAAGATGTGATGAATATCGGTGTACTCGCGATCTTCAACCGCTAAAACGTGATGAATCCCCGGAATGCGCGTCAGTTCATCGGGAATAATGTCCCGCAGCGCGTCGTTTTTTGAGCGCACTTCAATGTGATCCCAGTAACGCACAACGGCGATGTCGTCGCTGACGGTTTTCAGGACGTTACGGATATTGCTGGCAAGAATCTTGATAAAGCGCAAACGCACCGACTGACTCTTGATGGTGATTTCAGGAAATAACTTGATGATAAACTTCATGGCGACACAGCTTCGTTGGGCAAATAAGTGCTAAAAGAGGCAGCACTTAGCTGGTAAAATCACAAAATTGCGGGCTGCAAGGCGCAACCGCATCCGAGGCGCGGGAGTATATCACCTTTGTCAGGTGACTGCTTCTTCATCAGCTGCCGCATTGATTATTTTGCTAATCATAGGGTCTCAGCTACCATGACCGATTGCGAGATAATGTCCCAACCGTGAGTCGACACGAAATATGCCGAAAAAAGCCGAACAGCCAGCCAGCTTTGAAACGTCATTGCAGCAGCTGGAGCAGATTGTCAGCCGTCTGGAAAGTGGTGAACTGCCGCTGGAAGAAGCCCTGAACGAGTTTGAGCGCGGCGTGCAGCTGGCGCGGACAGGCCAGCAGACGCTGCAGCAGGCTGAACAGCGTGTCCGTATTCTGCTGAACGATGATAAAAACGCCGACCTCACTGCTTTCACGCCGGAAAATGACTAATGGATTTTGTCCGATTACTCGACGCGTATCAGCAGCAGGTCAACGCCGCGCTGACGCGTTTTATAGCGCCACTTCCTTTTCAGAGTTCTCCTCTGGTTAATGCCATGCATTATGGGGCATTATTGGGCGGTAAACGCCTGCGCCCTTTTCTGGTCTACGCGACCGGTGAGATGCTCCGCGCCGACCCGGCGAGTCTGGATGCGCCCGCCGCCGCGGTTGAATGCATTCATGCGTACTCTCTGATTCATGACGATCTCCCTGCGATGGATGACGATGCACTGCGTCGCGGGCAGCCGACCTGTCACATTAAATATGGCGAAGATACGGCGATACTGGCAGGCGATGCCCTGCAGACGCTGGCCTTCTCAATTCTGACTGACGCAGCCATGCCGGGTGTCAGCGCGGAGTACCGGCTGCGGATGATCTCTGAACTGGCAAACGCCAGCGGCGTGGCCGGCATGTGCGGCGGTCAGGCGCTTGATCTGGCGGCAGAGGGTAAATCGGTGGATCTCGATCAGCTGGAGCAGATCCATCGCCACAAAACGGGCGCGCTGATCCGCTCAGCCGTCCGCTTAGGTGCTTTTACCGCAGGCGATGCGGCCCGTGAAGCCCTGCCGCTGCTCGACCGCTATGCTGAGGCTATCGGTCTCGCGTTTCAGGTGCAGGACGATATCCTGGACGTGGTGGGTGACACCGCCGTTATCGGAAAACGTCAGGGTGCCGATCAGCAACTGGGCAAAAGCACCTATCCTTCACTGTTAGGCTTAGAAAATGCCCGTGCCAAAGCGCGGGATTTGTATCAGGAAGCCCTTGATGCTCTGGAATTGCTCGCTGCGCACTCCTATAACACCACAGCACTGCAGGCGCTGGCGAGCTTCATAATTGAACGCGACAAATAACTTCCATAATGAGTCTCTGATGAGTTTTGATATTGCTAAATACCCGACACTGGCGCTGGCAAACACGGTTCAGGAGCTGCGTGCCCTGCCGAAAGAGAAGCTGCCTGCACTGTGTGATGAACTGCGTCAGTATCTGTTAGACAGCGTGAGCCGCTCCAGCGGCCATTTTGCATCGGGTCTGGGCGTTGTCGAACTGACTGTCGCGCTGCATTATGTCTACAACACTCCTTTTGACCATCTGGTGTGGGATGTGGGTCATCAGGCTTATCCGCATAAAATTCTGACCGGTCGCCGCGATCGCATCGGCACCATCCGTCAGAAAAACGGCGTGCATCCGTTCCCGTGGCGCGGCGAAAGTGAATATGACGTGCTGAGCGTCGGTCACTCGTCGACCTCCATCAGTGCCGGTCTGGGCATGGCCGCGGCGGCAGAACGCGAAGGTCAGGGTCGTCGCACCGCCTGTATTATCGGCGATGGGGCTATCACCGCAGGCATGGCGTTTGAAGCGATGAACCATGCCGGTGATATCAAACCGGACATGCTGGTGATCCTCAATGACAATGAGATGTCGATTTCCGAAAACGTCGGCGCGCTGAATAACCGTCTGGCGCAGATCCTGTCAGGTAAAACCTACGCGCGACTGCGTGAAGGCAGTAAGCGCGTGCTGACTAACCTGCCCCCGATTAAAGAGCTGGTTAAGCGCACGGAAGAGCACCTCAAAGGCATGGTGGTGCCGGGAACGCTGTTTGAAGAGTTAGGCTTCAACTACATCGGTCCGGTTGATGGCCACGATGTCCTGACGCTGGTCAATACGCTGAGTAACATGCGCAACCTGAAAGGGCCGCAGTTCCTGCATATCATGACGAAGAAAGGGAAAGGCTACGCCCCGGCAGAGGAAGATCCGATTGCCTGGCACGCCGTCCCTAAATTCGATCCGGCCATTGGCGAACTGCCGAAAAGTGCCGAAGGTCTGCCGAGCTACTCTAAAATCTTCGGCAACTGGCTGTGCGAAATGGCCGCCGACGATCCGAAGCTGATGGCGATTACCCCGGCGATGCGTGAAGGCTCCGGCATGGTGGCCTTCTCGCGTGAGTTCCCGCAGCAATATTTTGATGTGGCGATCGCCGAGCAGCACGCGGTGACCTTCGCTGCCGGTATGGCGATTGGCGGTTATAAGCCTGTTGTGGCCATCTATTCCACCTTCCTGCAGCGCGCCTACGATCAGCTGATCCATGACGTCGCTATCCAGAAACTGCCGGTCCTGTTTGCTATCGATCGCGGTGGTATTGTTGGCGCAGACGGTCAGACTCACCAGGGCGCATTTGATCTTGCCTATCTGCGCTGTGTGCCGGAGATGGTGATCATGACCCCCAGCGACGAAAATGAGTGCCGTCAGATGCTCTACACCGGCTATCACTATCAGGACGGGCCGAGCGCCGTGCGTTATCCGCGCGGCACCGGCGTTGGCACCCCACTGGCACCGCTACAGAGCCTGCCGCTGGGCAAAGCCGTGGTGAAACGTCAGGGTGAAGAACTGGCGATTCTGAACTTCGGTACGCTGCTGCCGGAAGCGGCCGCTGCGGCGGAAGCGCTGAATGCGA
This sequence comes from Pantoea sp. EKM101V, assembly GCF_011800325.1. Taxonomy (NCBI): domain Bacteria; kingdom Pseudomonadati; phylum Pseudomonadota; class Gammaproteobacteria; order Enterobacterales; family Erwiniaceae; genus Pantoea; species Pantoea sp. EKM101V. Next base: position 124,728 of record NZ_JAALFP010000006.1, on the reverse strand, counting down.
CCCTGGTCGATATGCGCTTTGTGAAGCCGCTGGATGAGGCGCTGATTGCCGAACTGGCCGCCACCCACACGTCACTGATTACGCTGGAAGAAGGCGCAATCAAGGGCGGTGCAGGCAGCGGCGTCAATGAGTTCGTCATGGCGAAACGCCTGGCTGTGCCGGTTCTCAATATCGGTCTGCCCGATGAATTTATCCCGCAGGGCACACAGGAAGAAGTGCGCCATGACTACCTGCTGGACGCCGAAGGTATCCAGCAGCAGATCACCCGCTGGCTGGCGCAGTAACCTCTCCTCTCTGCGCTCCCTCCGGGGAGCGCAACGCCCTGCTATGCTGAAACCTTTGCACTTTCGCAGGAGCCTCCACCATGAAACTGATTCAACTGGGAACTACCGACCTTCAGGTTTCGCGCCTCTGTCTGGGCTGCATGACCTATGGCGAGCCGACGCGCGGCAACCACGCCTGGACGCTGCCTGAAGCGAGCAGCCGTCCGCTGATCCAGCAGGCGCTGAACGCAGGGATCAACTTCTTCGACACGGCCAACAGCTATTCAGACGGCAGCAGTGAAGAGATCCTGGGACGGGCGCTGAAAGATTTTGCGCGCCGTGAAGAGATTGTGGTCGCCACCAAAGTCTATTTCCCCCTGAGCAACCTCTCACAGGGTCTGTCGCGCAAAAATATCCTGCAATCCATTGATGACAGCCTGCAGCGCCTCGGCATGGAGTATGTCGATCTGCTGCAGATTCACCGCTGGGATTACGAGACGCCGCTGGAAGAGACGCTGGAAGCGCTGCATGATGTCGTACAGTCGGGCAAAGCGCGCTACATCGGGGCCTCATCCATGCACGCCAGCCAGTTTGCACAGGCGTTGCAGATGCAGTCGCAACAGGGCTGGCATCGCTTTGTCAGCATGCAGGATCAGTACAACCTGATTCAGCGTGAAGAGGAGCGTGAAATGCATCCGCTCTGTCAGAAAGAGCAGATCGCCGTGCTGCCCTGGAGCCCGCTGGCGCGCGGTAAGCTGACCCGCCCCTGGGGTGAAAACACCGCTCGCTCCACCTCTGATCAGGTCATGGCGAAGCTCTATGCCACCACCGAAGAGAATGATGCCGCCATTGCGCAGCGTCTGGCGCAGGTGGCGGAGAGTAAAGGCGTGACGCGGGCACAGGTCGCCCTGGCCTGGCTGCTGAGCAAACCTGCCGTCACGGCGCCAATCATTGGCGCGTCGCGTGCTGAGCAGTTTGCGGATCTGGTGAAGGCGGTGGATGTCACACTGAGTGACGACGAGATTACCCTGCTGGAAGAGGTCTATCAGCCGCATCAGGCGGTGGGATTCGAGTAACGCTGTCAGATGACGCCCTTGCCGGGCGTCATCTTATCGCGGGTGAGCGGATCAGCCCGCCAGCCAGACTCCGATGCCATACAGCATGGCAGCCGAAATGACCCCGGCAATGATGTCATCGACCATAATGCCCATGCCACCGTGCACGTTGCGGTCAAACCAGCGAATCGGCCAGGGTTTCCACATATCCAGAATACGAAACAGTACAAATCCCCCGAGCACCCACTGCCAGCTGTTGACCGGAATCGCCATCAGCGTAATCCACATGCCGATAAACTCATCCCAGACAATACTGCCATGATCGTGAACGCCCATATCTTTGGCGGTGCGATGACAGAGGTAAACGCCGACGCAGATGCCGACCAGCACGACCAGCGAATAGAGGTCCTGCGGCAGAAACGTCATCAGCCACCAGAACGGGATCGCCGCCAGCGATCCCATGGTGCCAGGCACCACCGGGCTTAACCCGCTGCCAAAACCGGTCGCCAGCAGATGCCAGGGATTGCTCATCCGCAGGCGGCCTTTGGCCACATCGTTATTTCGTATCAAAGTGATCAAATCCTTTATGGCGGAAAGTGGCGGGCTTGCCATTATCCAGCAGCGTTAAGCCTTCCGACTCCGGTGCTATCTGACCGATGCAGGTGTAGGGCACGCCCAGATGACCCAGCGCCACATCCAGCGCGCCGCGATTCACCTCCGGCACGGTGAAACAGAGCTCATAATCCTCTCCCCCACTCAGCGCCCAGCGCAGAACCTGCTCAGGGTCGAAATGGTCACGCAGCGCGCCAGAAAGCGGCAGAGCATCAAGATTAAGCCGTGCGCCACAGCCGCTGGCTTTCAGCACGTGACCGAGATCGGAAATCAGGCCGTCAGAGAGGTCTACCGCAGAGGAGGCCAGCGCACGCAGGGCCTGTCCCTGCAGAATGCGCGGCATGGGGCGCAGATGGCGTTTGATCAGCGCCTCATGCACCGCCGGATCGCTGATGCGGCAGTGATGCTGCAGCAGCGCCAGCCCCGCCGCGCTGTCACCCAGCGTGCCGGTCACGTAGATCCAGTCACCCGGCTTCGCGCCGGAGCGTTTCAGGGCCCGGCCCTGCGGCACCAGACCGTGAATCGCCAGCGTCAGGCTCAGCGGGCCGCGCGTGGTGTCACCGCCCACCAGCTGCATATCGTAATACTCCAGCAGCTCAAACAGGCTCTCACTGAACGCCGACAGCCAGCTCTCATCGACCTGCGGCAGCGTCAGGGCCAGCGTCAGCCACGCGGGATCGGCGCCCATAGCGGCGAGGTCGCTGAGATTAACAGCCAGGGCTTTGTAGCCAAGATCGGCGGGATGGATATCCCGTAAGAAGTGCACACCGGCAACCAGGGTATCGGTGCTGATCGCCAGCGTCTGTTTTTCCGGCACGCTCAGTAACGCACAATCGTCACCGATGCCGAGTTCGACATCACGGCGGCTGCGTGTTCTGCGGTTGAAGTAGCGTGCGATGAGTTCAAATTCACCACAAGACATAATTACGTTCCGCTTAACCCTCTATGAAAAAAGGCCGGCAAGCCGGCCTTTTTGTTTATTTGCGATGGGGTCGAATCTGTGGACCGGCTTTATCCAGCACGCCGTTAACAAATTTATGACTGTCTTCAGCGCCGAAGACTTTCGCCAGCTCAATCCCTTCGTTGATGGCCACTTTATAGGGCACATCATCACGTTTGCTCAGCTCATACAGTGAGATGCGCAGGATCGCTTTTTCTACCTGACCCAGCTCTTCAAGCTGACGCGACAGGTAGGGCTTCATCAGTCCATCCAGATACGCACTGTTGGTCGCCACACCGGACAGCAGTTCGCGGAAATAGGTAATGTCGACGTCTTTGACGTCCTGTTCCGCCAGAAACTGGTATTCCACATCGGCAATGTCGTTATTCGACAACTGCCAGGAGTAAAGCGCCTGAACAGCGCACTCACGGGCGCGACGACGAGCAGCAGGTTTCACAAAATTCCCCTTACAAAAATCAGGCTTTAATGGCTTTCAATACGTTGATCATTTCGAGCGCGGTCAGTGCGGCTTCCGCACCTTTGTTACCGGCTTTGGTACCGGCACGTTCAATGGCCTGCTCGATGCTTTCGGTTGTCAGCACGCCAAACGCGACAGGAATGTCGCTGTTAATGGCGACGCTGGCGATACCGGAGCTGGCTTCACCCGCCACATATTCGAAGTGGGCTGTGCCACCACGAATCACGGTGCCGAGGGCGATAATCGCATCATATTTGCCGGCGTTAGCCAGCGCGCGAGCTGCCAGAGGCAGTTCGTAGGCGCCGGGAACCCAGACTACGGTGATATTGTCATCTTTGACCTGGCCGATGCGTTTCAGGGCATCAATTGCACCCTCCAGCAGGCTGTCATTAATGAAGTTGTTAAAACGCGCGATAACGATGGCAACACTGGCCTCAGGCGTTGCAACAGCAGCTTCGATAACTTTCATACTTATCCTTTCAGGGGTTTATTTAGCCCCGCGCAGGGGGGCGGATTCTATCATACTCTTCGGCGGCGTGCTCTCGCTTTTCCGCCCGTGTTATTGCGGCGTCAGGGTCAGGCGTAAATCGTCTCCGACCTGACGGACATCGCTGAAACGAAAGGCAGGCGCATCAGCCAGCTGACTGAGTCCGGGCAGGTGACACAGGCCGCGGCCTTCATCACCTAACAGCTTAGGTGCCACGTAGACGATCAGCTCATCGGCCAGTCCCGCCTGCAGCAGCGCACCCGCCAGCGTTGCACCCGCTTCAACCCAGACGCTGTTGATCTGGCGCTGGCCCAGCAGCATCATCATCGCCACCAGATCCAGCTGATGCTCGCGCTGCGGAACGGCAATTTGCGTCACGCCTGCGGGCCAGCTCTGCTGATCCGGCTGATGGCGCATCAGCCAGGTTTCTCCCGGCTGCGTAATCAGGCGATGCCCGGACGTAACGCGATTCTGGCTGTCGATAATCACCCGCACCGGCTGACGCAGCTGCTGCTCATCCAGCAGCGCCTGGGTGTCCGCACTGAGTTCGGACCAGCGCACCGTCAGGGAGGGATCGTCCGCCAGCACGGTTGCGCTGCTGCTCAGGATAGCCGCACTTTGCGCCCGCAGACGCTGCACATCACGACGTGCAGCCGCAGAGGTAATCCACTGACTTTCGCCGCTGGCCATGGCGGTCCGGCCATCCAGCGACGCGCCCAGTTTGAGCTGAATCCAGGGAAACCCGGTGCGCATCCGCTTGAGAAAGCCGCGATTCAGCGCCTCCGCTTCCGGCATCATCAGACCGTGGCTGACCTCAATGCCCGCCTGCTGCAGGCGGTGCAGCCCGCGACCGGCGACCTGCGGATTCGGGTCCTGCATCGCGGCCACGACCCGCTTCACACCGGCGGCGATCAGGGCATCACAGCAGGGAGGCGTACGGCCATGATGACTGCACGGCTCCAGCGTCACATAGGCGGTAGCACCGCGCGCTTTTTCGCCTGCCATACGCAGCGCGTGGACTTCCGCATGGGGTTCTCCGGCGCGCTGGTGCCACCCCTCCCCCACGACCTCACCATCGCGTACGATAACGCAGCCGACGTTGGGGTTGGGCATGGTGGTAAAACGGCCGCGTCGCGCCAGCTCCAGCGCGCGCGCCATATAGCGTTCATCCATACTTTAATCCTGTAACCGGGCGATCTCTTCGCCAAAATCCCGGATATCTTCAAAGCTGCGGTAAACCGAGGCGAAGCGGATGTAGGCCACCTTATCGAGTTTTTTCAGCTCATCCATCACCAGGTTGCCAATCAGCTTACTGGGGATCTCCCGTTCACCCGTGGCACGCAGCTGGGTTTTGATATGATTCACGGCGCTTTCCACCGCGTCGGCGCTGACCGGACGCTTTTCCAGCGCCTTCATCATCCCGCTGGCCATTTTGTCTTCATTGAACGGTTCGCGCACGTCATTGCTTTTCACCACGCGAGGCATCACCAGTTCTGCCACCTCAAAGGTGGTAAAGCGCTCATGGCACATCAGACACTGGCGGCGGCGGCGCACCGAAGAGCCTTCACTAACCAGACGAGAATCAATCACTTTGGTGTCCACAGCGGAGCAGAATGGGCAATGCATGACGTTTCCTGACGCGAGAGTGATGGGTCAGACAGTGTAGCGCGAACTGCGAATCAACAAAATCTCTTCGTGCCTTTCAGAGGATTCACCTCTCAGGATAAACGATGCTAAATTTCGTCTGCAGCAAAAGGGACTACGCTTTAAGGGCTGCAATTGAAATTTTCCACTAACACACTGGAGGTTGTATGGGTCTGTTTAACTTTGTGAAAGAAGCGGGTGAAAAATTGTGGGATGCCGTGCATGGCGGTGATGACCAGAATAAAAAGCTGCAGGAGCACATCGACAAACTCGGATTACCCGACAGCGACAAGGTTGATGTCAAAGTGAATGGCGATACCGTCACGGTGACCGGCGATGGCCTCTCTCAGGAGCTGAAAGAGAAGATTCTGATCGCAGCGGGCAACGTCGCGGGCATTACCAAAGTGGAAGACAAGGTTACCGTCACCGACAGCGCAGCGGAGTCCGAACTCTACACGGTGAAAAAAGGCGATACGCTGAGCGCTATCTCGAAACAGGTCTACGGCAACGCCAATGAGTACAATAAGATTTTCGAAGCGAACAAACCGATGCTGTCACACCCTGATAAGATCTACCCGGGTCAGGTGTTACGCATCCCGAAATAACGGACAAGGATAACTTATGAACAGGATGGTTTGGGTTCCGGTGGCGCTCTCTCTGGTAACGCTGAGCGGATGCAGCAGCACCGCCAGCACACCGCAGGTCAGAGAGCTGCATCAGGAAGTGAATCAGCTTAATCAGCAGATGCAGCACCTGACCTCGCAAGCCAGTGCGCTGGAGATTCAGGGACAGCTGAACAGCCAGTCTCAGCAGGGAGCATGGCTGCTGCCACAGGCCAATACGCCCGTGGCGTTGCAGACCCGGCTCGGTACGCTGCGACTGACGCTGTCGCCCGTCACGGCTGAAGCGAGCGGCTCGCGGGCAACCCTCACGGTGCGTTCGATGGATGAACAGCCGTTGCCTGCGCTGAACGCCACGGTGATCTGGGGCGAGCTCGATCCCGCCAGCGGCAAGCCGCTCGGCAATGACACGCTGAGTCAGACCATCACCGTACCTGCCTCCCTGCTGCCGCAGCATTCGGTCACCGTTCCGCTGCGACTCAGCGGTCTGACACCGGAGCAGATTGGCTACGTCCGCGTGCATAACGTGACCGGCAACGTGCCGACCCAGACCCCACCTGCTGCACCGGCATTACCCTGACGGCCGGCGCAAAAAAAAACGGGCAGCCCCAGGGCTGCCCGTTTTCATTTCTGTCATGCGATTACGGCAGGATAGAAGGCTGATCTGCGCCCTCTTTTTCAACCTTCTGCACCAGCATATGTTCACGCTTCATGCCCAGCTTCAGCGCCAGCGCCGAAGAGACATAAATGGATGAAATCGTACCGATCGTCACACCAATCAGCATGGTCAGTGAGAAGCCTTTCAGCAGCGCACCACCAAAGATGAAGAGGATGAGGATCATCGCCAGTGTGGTCAGCGAGGTAATCAGCGTACGGCTTAAGGTCTGGGTCAGAGACACGTTGGTAATATCGTAAGCGCTGCCGCGACGGATCTTGCGGAAGTTTTCACGAATACGGTCAGAGACCACGATTTTGTCGTTAAGCGAGTAGCCAATCACTGACATCAGTGAGGCAACAATCGTCAGGTCGATTTCAATACGGAACAGCGCCAGCAGACCGCAGGTGATGATGACGTCATGCGCCAGCGCCAGCACGGTGCCCAGTGCCAGACGCCACTCAAAGCGGAAACCGATATAGATCAGGATCGCAATCAGTGCAGACAACAGCGCCATCGCCCCCGCCTGCGCCAGGTCGCTGCCCACGCTCGGGCCTACGAACTCAATGCGCTTAACGGTCGCGTTCTGCTGGGTGGTCTGGTTAATCACCGACACCACTTTATTGCCTATTTCGGTGCCTGCCGGACCGGTAACCGGTGCCATACGCACCATGACGTCACGGCTGCTGCCAAAGTTCTGCACCAGCGGCTCGTCAAAGCCCGCTTTCACCAGATCGCTGCGCAGCGTGTCGAGGTCGGCAGGTTTTTCCAGCGCAATCTCAATCACGGTACCGCCGGTGAAATCGAGGCCCCAGTTAAAACCGCGCACGCCCACGATCGCAATCGCAGCGACGATCAGCAGTCCCGAAATGATGAAGGCCAGCGTATCCCAGCGCATAAAGTCGACGACTTTACGCCCGTGGTTCAACTGCTCAATGTTATATTCCTGTGCCACAACGCACTCCTCAGATAGACAGCTTGTTGATGCGTTTGCCACCGTAAACCAGGTTAACAATGGCACGGGTACCGATAATCGCGGTGAACATTGAGGTCGCGATACCGATAGCGGTGGTAATCGCAAAGCCTTTGATCGAACCGGTGCCGACCGCGTAAAGAATGATCACTTTGATCAGGGTGGTCACGTTCGCATCGACAATACTGGAGAAGGCGCCTTTGTAGCCCTCATGGATTGCCTGCTGAACCGAGCGCCCGTTGCGCAGCTCTTCTTTAATACGTTCGTTAATCAGTACGTTGGCATCAACTGCCACCGCCAGGGTTAACACGATACCGGCAATCCCCGGCATGGTCAGGGTCGCGCCCGGCAGCAGGGACATGATGCCGACAATCAGCACCAGGTTTACCAGCAGCGCACTGGTCGCAATCAGACCAAACTTCTTGTAGAACACCACCATGAACAGGATCGACGCAAGCAGACCCCAGAGGCAGGCTTCCAGACCCTGAGTAATGTTTTGCTGACCCATGGTCGGTCCGATAGTGCGCTCTTCCACGATCTGGATTGGCGCAATCAACGCACCGGCACGCAGCAGCAGCGACAGCTGACGCGCTTCGTTCGGATTGTTGATACCGGTAATGCGGAAGCTGTTCCCCAGGCGAGACTGGATATTGGCGACGTTAATCACCTCTTCCTGTTTCACCAGAATGGAACGGCCATTGGCATCTTTCTTACCGCTGTCTTTGTACTCCACAAACAGGGTCGCCATCGGTTTGCCGATGTTGTCCTTGGTGAAGTTCGACATGATGTTTCCGCCTGCGCCATCCAGTGAAATGTTCACCTGTGGCTGGTTGTACTCATCCATGCTGGAGGTCGAGTCGGTGATGTGGTCACCGGTCAGAATCACCCGCTTGTAGAGTACGACCGGCTGGCCGTCACGCATCTTTTTGACTTCGGAGTCACCCGGCACCCGGCCACTGGCGGCTGCGCTCGGATCCACGGTGGTGTTCACCAGACGGAATTCCAGGGTTGCGGTCGCACCCAGAATCTCTTTGGCGCGCGCCGTGTCCTGAATCCCTGGCAGTTCCACCACGATGCGATCGGAACCCTGACGCTGAACCAGCGGTTCCGCCACGCCCAGCTGGTTCACACGGTTACGCAGAATCGTGATGTTCTGCTGAACCGCATATTCACGCGCTTCGCTGAGACGGGCATCGCTCATGGTGGCACGCAGCGCATCGCTGCCGCTGCTGTTGATCACCAGATCCTGATGACGGGAAGAGAGCCAGGAAATCGCCGCATCGCGGCTGGCGGCGTCACGGAAACGAATTTCCACGCCGTAGTTCGCGATTTTATTGACGTTGGTATAGGGGATATTTTTGGCGCGCAGGTCGCTACGCAGCGTATCAGCATTCTGCTCCTGCAGTTTGCTGAGTGCGGTGTCCATGTCCACTTCCATCAGGAAGTGCACGCCGCCACGCAGGTCGAGACCGAGTTTCATCGGTTCTGCTGACAGCATGGTCAGCCAGCGGGGCGTGGCAGGCGCGAGGTTCAGCGCCACGACGTAATCTTCACCCAGCGCTTTCATGATCGCTTCACGGGCGCGTAACTGCACATCCGTATTGGCGAAGCGCGCGGTAATCGCACCATTTTCCAGCGCAACAGATTTGCTCTGGATATTCTCCTGTTTTAATGCGGACTGAATCTGATCCAGCGTCTGCTCACTGGCGGCGCTTCCGCGCGCACCAGTGATTTGAACGGCCGGATCCTCACCATAGAGGTTGGGAAGCGCATAGAGCAGGCCGACGATAATCACGACGACCAGCATCACATACTTCCACAAAGGATAACGGTTTAACACGGCAGTTCCCTTAGGGAAGAAAGAATTACAGCGCCTTAATGGTGCCTTTAGGCAGCACGGCGGCAACGAAATCACGTTTAATGACCACTTCGTTGGTGTCATTCAGCGCGATAGCGACGTAGCCCGTGTCAGAGACTTTTGTGACGCGACCCACCAGGCCACCGCTGGTTAACACTTCATCGCCCTTTGAGATGGAATCCATCAGCTTCTTGTGCTCTTTCGCACGTTTCTGCTGCGGACGCAGGATCATGAAATAGAAAATCAGACCAAACACCACCAGCATGATCACCAGAGAATACGGACTTCCCTGAGACGGTGCGCCTGCTGCGGCCACGGCGTCAGAAATGAATAAGCTCATTAAATTTCCCTCATTGATGAATTGTCAGACGTTAAAGGCGGAACTTCTTTACCCGTCCGTTGGTAAAACTCAGTTACAAAGCGCTCTAATCTACCCTCTTCGATAGCCTGGCGTAAACCAGCCATCAGACGCTGGTAGTAGCGCAAATTGTGGATAGTATTCAGACGCGCGCCCAGTATTTCGTTACAACGGTCGAGATGATACAAGTAGGCCCGGCTATAATTGCGACAGGTGTAACAGTCACACTCCGCATCCAGTGGCGCGGTGTCATCTTTGTAGCGGGCGTTGCGGATCTTCACCACGCCCTCGGTCACAAACAGATGACCATTGCGCGCATTACGGGTTGGCATCACGCAGTCGAACATATCGACGCCGCGACGGACGCCCTCAACCAGATCTTCAGGTTTGCCAACGCCCATCAGATAACGGGGTTTATCCTGCGGAAGCTGCGGACAGACGTGCTCAAGAATACGGTGCATGTCCTGCTTAGGTTCACCCACCGCCAGGCCGCCCACAGCGTACCCATCAAAGCCAATCTCTACCAGACCTTTAACCGAGACATCTCGTAAATCTTCGTAAACCGAGCCCTGGATAATGCCAAACAGCGCATTTTTGTTGCCGAGGCTGTCAAAACGGTCACGGCTGCGTCGTGCCCAGCGCAGCGACATCTCCATTGAACGTTTGGCATAGTCCCAGTCCGCCGGATAAGGCGTACACTCATCGAAAATCATCACGATGTCGGAACCGAGGTCATACTGAATCTCCATCGATTTTTCCGGATCGAGGAAGATCGGATCGCCGTTGATCGGGTTACGGAAATGCACGCCCGCTTCGGTGATTTTACGGATGTCGCCCAGGCTGAAGACCTGGAAGCCACCGGAATCGGTCAGAATCGGCCCTTTCCACTGCATAAAGTCATGCAGATCGCCGTGCAGTTTCATGATCTCCTGACCCGGACGCAGCCAGAGATGGAAGGTATTCCCCAGAATGATCTGCGCGCCGGTATCCTGTACCTCTTCCGGCGTCATGCCTTTGACGGTGCCATAGGTGCCAACGGGCATAAACGCCGGGGTTTCCACCACGCCGCGATCAAAAATCAGACGGCCACGGCGTGCGCGCCCGTCTGTGGTATCAAGTTCAAATTTCACAAAGCCTCCATCGGAGAAACAGTCCGATGCAGATAGCCTTCTGTCACGCAGAGCGCGATTCCGGCTATCGGTTGATAAATCAGTCGCCCACTTTTTCCAGCGGCGCCTGCGGATTTTTACTGATAAACATCGCGTCGCCATAACTGAAGAAACGATATTGCTCAGCCACGGCTGCGCGGTACGCGGCCATGGTGTGCTGATACCCGGCGAAGGCCGAGACCAGCATAATCAGGGTCGATTCAGGCAGATGGAAGTTGGTGATGAGCGCGTCGATCACCTGATACTCATAGCCCGGATAGATAAAAATCTGGGTATCGTCGAAGAATGGCGCGATCAGGGCATCCTGGCTCGCTTTGGCTGCGCTCTCCAGCGACCGGACGGAGGTGGTGCCCACCGCAACCACCTTATTGCCGCGCGCCTTGCAGGCCAGCACCGCATCAACCACCTCCTGCGGTACTTCGGCATATTCCGCGTGCATGTGATGCTCTTCGATGGTTTCGACACGCACCGGCTGGAAGGTTCCCGCCCCGACATGCAGCGTCACAAACGCCATCTCAATGCCCTTCTCTTTCAGCGCCTGCAACAGCGGCTCATCAAAATGCAGACCGGCTGTGGGTGCCGCGACGGCCCCCGGACGGGCGCTGTAGACGGTCTGATAAAGCTCGCGGTCGGCCTCTTCGTCCGGCCGATCGATATAGGGCGGCAGAGGCATATGGCCCACGCTGTTCAGAATATCGAGTACCGCGCGCTCATCATCAAATTCAATCTCAAACAGCGCATCGTGGCGGGCCACCATGGTCGCTTTCACGCTCTCATCTTCGCCCAGCAGCAGCGCTGCACCCGGCTTCGGCGCTTTTGAGGCGCGCACATGTGCCAGCACACGCTTGTCGTCGAGCATCCGCTCGACCAGCATCTCGATTTTGCCGCCGCTGGCTTTGCGGCCAAAGACGCGCGCCGGGATCACACGGGTATTGTTGAACACCAGCAGATCGCCTGGATTCAGCTTATCCAGCACGTCGGTAAAGACCCCGTGCGTCAGTGCGCCGCTGGGACCGTCGAGCGACAGCAGACGGCAGCCGCTGCGCTGCGCCTGGGGATAGTGAGCAATCAGGGATTCGGGCAATTCAAAAGCAAAATCGGCGACACGCATTGAAGTGTTCTTTCTCAGGCAAAAACAGGCGGCACAGTTTAGCGGAAAATCGACCAATTCTGAACAGCTGGCTGCGCAAAGGCAGTTCAGCCTATAATGCGGCATGAACTTTCTTGCTCATCTCCATCTGGCTCAGCTGGCCGACAGCTCCCTGCTCGGCAATCTAATGGCTGACTTTGTGCGGGGTAACCCGCACCAGCACTGGTCTGCGCCTGTCGCAGACGGCATCCTCATGCACCGGCGTCTTGACGTCATGACCGACACGCTGCCGGAAGTGCGCAGCGCCCGTCAGCTGTTCCGTGCTGAAACCTATCGCGTGGCCCCGATTACGCTGGACGTCATCTGGGACCATTTTCTGGCCCGTCACTGGCAGCAGTTCATGCCCGGCCAGACGCTGGCGCAGTTTTCTGCCGCCGCCGAGCGCGAAATCGTGCCGCACCTCGCGGAGACGCCGGTCGATTTTCAGGAACTTAACGCGGTGATGTGGCGCGAGCGCTGGTTTGAGCATTATGCCCAGCCCGCGCGGCTGGAGCGGGTCCTCCATGGCATGGCCAGCCGCCGTCCGCGTCTGGCGGCACTGCGCGACTCCTACCAGGATTTCACTAAACACTACGATCAGCTGGAAGCGCTGTTTTTTGTTTTTTATCCGCGTTTAATGGCGCTGGCGACCAGCCGCACCCTGTAAAACCCGATCCTCTGCTGCCGCACCGGGCGGGCGCAGGCGCCTGCCCGCTGAAAAAGCCCGTCGTCCGCCCCTGCGCCATCTTGCCATTGCCCGCTAACTGCGGCTTAATGAAGCCTTTCTTAACAATAGTTACGTTAACAGCACAGCCAGACCGCCTGTTCAGGCGCGCCTTCCGTTCGTTATGGCACAAAATCATAAGAGGAAAAGATGTCATCCGCTTCGCAATCTGAAATTGACGCGCGTTACCGTTACGCCTGCGACATCGCCCGTGCGGCGGGCAGCCGGGCCCTGTCATGGTATCAGCAGCGTCAGACACTGGTGGTGGAACACAAAAGGGATTTACAGGATGTGGTGAGCGAGGCTGACCGCAACGTGGAAGCGCTGCTTAAAACATTAATCGCTGAACGTTTTCCTGACGATGCCGTCTATGGCGAAGAGAGCGGTGGCGAGGTTCAGGGCGCCCCCTTTGTCTGGGTCATCGATCCCATCGACGGCACCGCCTGCTTCGTCAACGGCCTGCCTAACTGGTGCGTGTCGCTGGCGGTGGTCTGCGAGGGCGAACCGGTGATCGGCGTAATCTGCGACCCCAATCATCAGGAGCTGTTTCATGCCCGCAAAAACCACGGGGCGTGGCTTAACGAAAGCCGCCTGCAGGTCCATGCGGCAGAGCGGCTTAACGAAGGGCTGCTGGGTATCAGCAACTCCAGCCGCACCGGCGGCGAAAGCGTCTCGCGCCTCATCACCGGTCTGATTGAGCAGGGTGGCATGTTTATTCGGGTGGGGTCCGGCGCGCTGACCAGCGCCTGGGCTGCTGCTGGACGCCTGATAGGCTATTACGAAGCGCACATGCATCCCTGGGATAGTCTGCCGGGCATTGTCCTGATGCGCGAAGCGGGCGGCGTCACCAACGACTACCTGCGTAACGACGGGCTGAAAAACGGTAATCCGGTTCTGCTGGCCAATGCGGCCCTCTATCCACAGATTAAAGCGCTGACGGGTAATCCCGCTCTGGATGAGTAGATGATCCGGTTACGGCTGCGTCGGTGCGCGCTTATTCTCGCCGCTCTCTGTCTGCTGAGCACGACGTCACAGGCGGCTGAGTATCAGCTGGAGAAGGTGGTCGAGCTGAGCCGCCACGGCGTGCGGCCACCGACGCCGGGAAACCGCAAAGAGATTGAGGCGGCCAGTGAGCAATCCTGGACGGTGTGGACCACCGCCGATGGGGAGCTGACCGGACATGGCTACAGCGCGATCGTGAATAAGGGGCGCTGGCAGGGCGATCACTATCGCCAGCTCGGCCTGCTGGCGGCGGGCTGCCCCGATGCGGCGCAGGTCTACGTGCGGGCCAGTCCGTTGCAGCGCACCCGCGCCACCGCGGCGGCACTGACTGACGGCGCCTTTCCCGGCTGCGGCGTGCCGGTGCATCACGTCGCGGGCGATGTCGATCCCCTGTTTCAGAGCGACAAACTGCCGCTCACCCGCATCGATCCCGCCCGGGCGCTGGCGGCTAAGCAGCAGAAGGCAGGCGATCTGGCACAGCGGCAAAAGCAGCTGCAACCGGCAATTCAGCAGCTCAGAGCGGCGGTCTGCCCGCCTGCGTCCCGCTGCACGTTCTTCGATCGCCCCTGGCAGTTCAGACAGACCCGCAACGGCGGCAGTTACGTTGAGGGGCTGAGCGCGATGGCCAGCATGGTGGAGACGCTGCGCCTGGGCTACAGCGAAAATCTGCCGTCTAATCAGCTCGCCTGGGGACACATCACCTCGGCGGCGCAGATCACCTCGTTGCTGCCACTGCTGACCGCAAACTACGACCTCAGTAACGATATCCTTTATCTGGCCCAGCGGCGTGGCTCGATCCTGCTCAGCACAATGCTGCAGGCGATTGGCTCTGACACGTCGCCGACCCGCTGGTTAATTCTGGTAGCGCACGACACCAATATTGCCATGGTGCGCACGCTGATGGGCTTTGACTGGGCGTTGCCAGGCTATTCATGCGGGAATATTCCGCCAGGCAGCAGTCTGGTGCTGGAGCGCTGGCGCGACACGCGAAGCGGGGAACGTTTTTTGCAGATCTACTTTCAGGCGCAAAGCCTGGATGATCTCCGTCGGCTGCAGCCGGTTGATGAAAAACACCCGTTATTACATCAGGCGTGGCATCAGCCTGGCTGCAGGGATACCAGGGTGGGCCTGCTCTGCCCTTATCAATCCACGCTGACACACCTGCAGAAAAACATCGACAACAGCGCCACGCTGCCGGTTTCCGTTATATTGCCCTGAGTCTGTGGCTAATCATATTCAGGCCGCAACAAAAACGCGGTCTGAATAATGTTAATCCCTGTTAATTAGCGCTATTCCGCCCTTTTCTTAATTGAATCCGGCTGGCTTTCAGCGTCCCGCGTTTTGTTTTACGATAGCCCCGTCAATCATCCCTTTATACATTTTTTCCTGTAATATTTAGATTCTTTCGGCGACTGGTTTCGCCGTTTTTTATTTCCTTTTACCCTTCCCTTCTCTGGCCATTCAGGCCTGTCTGACGCCGTCTGCCGGGTAATGACTTTTATTCTGCGCTGACTGCGCATCCTTTGAGAAATTAAGGCGGGAGGAAAAGAGAATGAAGGCGGGAGATTGCCGGTTCTGCTCCCCCGTGAATCGGGAGAGCAGAACGGAAGATTAGCGTGGCTTGCGCACCAGCTTATAGCCCAGCAGCAACAGCACAATCCACACCATACCCACGTAGAGTGAAATGCGGGTATCGGGGAAATAACCAATCAGGCCGATAATAAAGCAGAGGAAGGCGACGCCGACGCCAGCGGTCCAGCTGCCGCCCGGCAAGGCGAACAGCAGCTTACCGGCCGCCTCTTTGCCAATTTTGCGGCGGAACGCGATCTGCGACAGCAGAATCATAATCCAGACCCACACCGTAGCAAAGGTCGCCAGCGAGGCGATCACCAGGAAGACTTTCTCTGGCATCAGGTAGTTGAGATAGACCGCGATCAGCATGGCGAACATCATCACCACGACCGTCACCCACGGAATGCCGCGTGCGGAAACCTTCATGAAGACCTTCGGCGCATGGCCCTGCTGCGCCATGCCGTGCAGCATACGGCCCACGCCAAAGACATCGCTGTTAATCGCGGAAAGTGACGCGGTCAGCACCACGAAGTTGAGAATCGAGGCGGCTGCAGCGATCCCCAGATGCTGAAAGGTCAGCACAAACGGGCTGCCCGACGTCCCCACCTGGTTCCACGGGTAGATCGACATAATCACAAACAGCGTGCCGACATAAAAGACCAGAATGCGCCATGGCACCGAGTTGATCGCGCGCGGAATCGACTTCTCCGGCTCTTTCGCTTCCCCGGCGGTGATGCCGATGATTTCGATGCCGCCGTAGGCGAACATCACCATCTGCAGCGACAGCAGCATGCCGACCACGCCGTGAGCGAAGAAGCCGCCGTTGGTCCAGAGGTTGTGGATACCGGTTGGCTGCCCGCCGTTGCCAATCCCCCAGATAATCATGCCGAAACCGGCCAGAATCATCACGATAATGGTGGCGACCTTGAAGAAGGAGAACCAGAACTCCACCTCGCCAAACACCCTGACGCTCATCAGGTTAACCGCCCCGATGATCAGCACCACGCTCAGCACCCAGATCCAGTGCGGCACCTCCGGGAACCAGACGCCCATATAGATGCCAAACGCCGTCACATCGGCAATCGCCACAATCAGGATTTCAAAACAGTAGGTCCAGCCGGTGATGTATCCGGCCATCGGCCCCAGATAGTCCTGGGCGTAACGGGAGAAGGAGCTGGCCTGAGGATTATTGACCGACATCTCACCCAGCGCGCGCATGATGATGTAAGCCACTGCCCCGCCGATGATATAGGCGAGCAGCACGCTCGGCCCGGCCATTTTAATCGCGTCAGCGGAACCGTAAAAGAGCCCGGTGCCAATCGCCGATCCCAGCGCCATAAAGCGGATGTGGCGCGTGCTCAGTCCGCGTTTGAGCTTATTGGTTTCTTGCATAACAACCTGTACCTGTGAAATGAAAAAACCACGGGCAAGCCCGTGGTTAAAGAAAAAACCGTGCTGACTGTTACGAGTGAGCCGTTACCTGTTCAGGCCCTTTCACCCGATCAACCACAGCGGCAATCAACAGCATCACCAGCGACGGCGGCAGCCAGGCGAGACCCTGGTCAGCCAGCGGCAGATGCTGGCTGAAAGCCGGCAGCAAATCTTTAAACCCGGTCGTTTTAATCGCATCGACAATGCCAAACAGCAGGCTTACCAGCATTGCAGGCGCGATAATCCGGCTGCTCTTGTTCCACCATTTGAGGGTGAAACTCAGCACCACCAGCACGATACAGGGCGGATAGATCGCCGTCAGTACCGGGATGGAGATCTGAATCAGGTGGCTCAGGCCGAGATTCGACACCACCATAGAGAACAGACCCAGAATAAACACCAGCGTTTTATACGATAACGGCAGGTATTGCGCAAAAAATTCCGCACAGGCACAGGTCAGGCCCACCGCGGTCACCATGCAGGCGACGAAGATCAGAGCGGCCAGGAAGAAGCTGCCCATGTTGCCAAAGGTGTGCTGAACATAGGCGTGCAGAATCGCTGCGCCGTTAGCGTTTTGATCCACCAGCGCGCCGCTGCCCGCCCCCAGTTTAAACAGGCAGAGGTAGACCAGCGTCAGGCCCAGACCGGCAATCAGTCCTGCCAGTACGGTATAGCGGGTCAGCAGTGCAGCATTGTCCACGCCACGCGAACGGGCGGCGTTAACAATCACGATGCCAAACACCAGCGCGCCCAGGGTATCCATGGTCAGGTAACCGTTGACGAAACCGCTGGAGAAGGCCGCACGCTGATAATCAGCCGTGGCGGTGATCGTCCCGCCTGCCGGCCACAACAGCGCGGCGACGCCCAGTATGGTCAGCGCAACGATTTTCAGGGGTGCCAGGAAGTGCCCTACCGTGTCGAGCAGCTTGCCGGGATAGAGCGACACGCCAATCACCAGCACAAAGTAGATCAGGCTGTAGATAAACAGCGGCAGCGCGCCTTCACCGGTCAGGGGGGCGATGCCCATCTCAAACGAGACCGTCGCCGTTCGCGGGGTGGCAAACAGCGGCCCGACGGCCAGATAGCAGACGGTGGCCAGCACGATGCCCGCCACCTTGCCGATCGGGCTGCTGAGCGCATCCACGCCGCCGCCGACACGGGCCAGCGCGATCACGGTCATCACGGGCAGACCCACAGCGGTAAGCAGAAATCCGATAGCGGCAGTCCAGACGTGTTCGCCAGACTGAATACCAACCATAGGAGGGAAAATGATGTTGCCCGCGCCAACAAACAGGGCGAATGTCATAAAGCCCAGCGCGAGAATGTCCTTCGAAGTTAAACGATGTGTCATACGGCCTGTCACTGATGTTGCGGTGGAAGTTGGGTTTGTGTTGTCCCCCTCGCTGCATATAAGCCGCGACCTGACTGAGTGTCTCAGCGCATTATGCTCGTCGCAGGGAAAAGTGCAGGTGATTTGAGCTGCTTTTATTCTGTTCACAGAGGGATGGATCGACAACGGCGCTAAGTAAAACGTTTATAGCGGAGAAAGGCAATACGGGATCGGAAAACCAGAAGCTTATCCCGCCATTTTTTCAAATGACAGAGGATAGCGTTGATTTTTGGCACAGGCACACAAGATGATGTGCCTGAAAAACAGACAGACGGTGGGAAATGTCCGCATAAACGCACCGGCAGATACACAAAAGGCGCGTTTTACGCGCCTGTCTGCACAACGTTACAGCCTTACCAGACCTGTTTCGCGATATCGACAACCAGTCGAATCTTCTGCCACTGCTCAGCTTCGCTGAGGCTGTTGCCCTCTTCGGTCGACGCAAAGCCGCACTGCGGGCTGAGGCAGATCTGCTCCAGACTCACAAACTGCGCCGCCTCTTCCAGCCGGGATTTCACCTGCGCCGGATCTTCCAGCTCTCCCACTTTCGTGGTGATCAGCCCCAGCACCACCTGCTGATGACCGGGCTTGATAAAGCGCAGAGGCTCGAAGCCGCCGGAACGGGCATTGTCATACTCCAGGAAGAAAGCATCTACGTTGACGCTGCCGAACAGGATTTCAGCGACCGGTCCGTAACCGCCCTCTGAGATCCAGGTTGAGCGGAAATTACCGCGACAGACATGCAGACCCACGGTCAGATCGGCCGGTTTATCCTCCAGCGCTTTGTTCAGCACCCGGGCATAGGTCTGCGCCAGCTGCGCCGGATCGTCACCACGCGCCCGGATATCCCGCTTCTGATCTTCCGAGCAGAGGTAAGCCCAGACGGTGTCATCCAGCTGCAGATAGCGACAGCCCGCCGCGTAAAACGCCTGAATCGCCTGTTTGTAGGTCTGCGCCAGATCGTCGAAATAGTCCGCCAGATCGGGATAGACCTCCGCGTCGATCACTTTGCGACCGCCACGGAAGTGCAGCACGCTGGGGCTGGGAATGGTCATCTTCGGCACCGCATCACCGGCAATGCTCTGCAGGAAGCGGAAATGGTCCAGCATCGGGTGATCGGCCGGAAAGCCGAGCTTACTTACCACTTTCACACCGTGCGCTTTGGTCTGCACGCCATTGAACTGAATGCCCTGCTCCGCTTCATAGCTCTCGACGCCGTCCAGGCCGTAGAAAAAATCGAAGTGCCACCAGCCGCGACGAAACTCACCGTCAGTCACGACTTTCAGGCCGTTCTCACGCTGCTTAGCCACCACATCACGGATGGCCTCATCTTCCACCTGACGCAGCGCTGCCGCATCAATCTCGCCGGCCGCAAACTGTTCGCGCGCCTGTTTAATCGCAGCGGGACGGAGGAAGCTGCCAACGGTATCGGCACGGAACGGGGCGGTTTCTCTTTGCATGATCACTCCTGTCTCTCCTGCCAATCATTGCGGCAGGAAATAATTGCATTCTGATATAAATAGCCATCTGGATGGCTATATGTCTGAATGCAGAGTGACATGAGTGGCCTAAGTCTGCAACTGAAGAAAATTCAGCGATGATGAAAAAAATTCAACTTAGAGGATTACTGCAGGGCTGCACGTGCCTGCGCCATCTGCGTGTCAGAGAGCGGCAGGTAGCCCGCCTCACTAACCCGACGCTGTCCCTGCGCAGAAAGCACCTGCTGCAGAAACGCGGCCACCAGCGGCGGCAGCGGCTTACCGGGCGCTTTATTGACATAGAGATAGAGCGGACGCGCCCAGGGATAGCGGCCACTGCGGATAGCCTCCGCATCCGGGGCAATCGCCTGCCCCTGATCGTTCATCACCGCCAGCATTTTGACGCCGCTGAGATGAAAGCCAAAACTGGCGTAGCCAATGCTGCGCGGGTTACCGGCTACCGCCTGCACCACCGCAGCCGAGCCGGGAAACTCCGCCACGTCGCGGCGAAAATCGCCCTTGCAGAGCGCCTGCTGCTTGAAGAAACCCCAGGTGCCGGAGGCGGAGTTGCGGCCATAGCGCTGAATCGGCCGTTTACGCCACTCAGCGCCGGTTAAGCCAAGATCGCCCCAGAACCGCGGCACGCTGTGTGCACCGCACAGGCGGGTCACTGAAAAGAGGGCATCAAGCTGCGAGGGCGCAATCTGCTGCAGCGGATTACGCTGGTTGACCACGACGACCAGCGCATCCATGGCCACCGGAACCGCCAGCGGCGGGTAGCCGTAGCGCGCTTCAAACGCCTGGCGTTCATCCGCCTGCATCGGGCGGCTCATCGGGCCGAGTTGCGCCGCCCCCGCCGCCAGCGCGGTCGGGGCCGTAGAGGAGCCGGAGGCCTGCACCTGCACGTTGACGCCCGGAGCCTGACGGCTGAAATCCTCGCTCCAGAGGGTCATCAGATAGCCCAGCGTATCAGACCCGACACTGCTGAGATTGCCGGCGAGCGTGCCGGGCTGAGCCAGCGCCAGACCCGGCAGCAGCGTAATGAGGAAGAGAAGAAGCAGGCGCATGGCAGAGTTCCGGCAGCGGTTAATAAACGGCATTCTCCTGCATCACGCTGCTGACAATCAACCTTGCTGGCAGCGTAAAGGTAAAGCAGGTCTCCTTATGCGGCACGCTGGTGATATCGAGCCGCGCGTTGTGGTGGCTCAGGGCATGTTTCACAATCGCCAGCCCCAGCCCGCTGCCACCGGTGGCGCGTGAGCGCGCCTTGTCAACCCGGTAGAAGCGCTCGGTCAGCCGCGGGATGTGTTCCGGCGCGATCCCCGGCCCGTTGTCACAGACCCGGAAAATCGCGCCCTGTTTGCCGCGCAGCCAGCTGATATCGATCCGCGTGCCCTCTGGCGTGTGGTTCACCGCGTTGTAAACCAGATTGGAGATGGCGCTGCGCAGCTGTTCATCGTTGCCGAACACTTTCAGATGGGGATCGGTGTGGAAATGGATGTCGTGGCGGCCGCCGCTCAGCGTCGCGGCTTCATGCTGCAGCAGTTTCAGCATCACCGGCACATCGACCTTCTCTTTCAGGTCGATCGCCGGGGCCGCTTCGATGCGCGACAGCGTCAGCAGCTGCTTAACCAGGCTGTCCATGCGGCGCGTCTGCTCCGACATGGTGTGCAGCGCTTTGCTGCGCGAAGGTTCGCTCATCACCGAGTCGTTCATCATCTCCAGATAGCCCTGCAGCACCGTAAGCGGGGTGCGCAGCTCATGGCTGACATTGGCAAAGAAGTTGCGGCGCGCCCCTTCCAGCTGATGCATCTGCGTCACATCGCGCGCCACCAGCAGCCACTGCCCTTCACTGTAGGGCATGACGCGAAATTCCATGTGCAGTTTATTGTTCAGCACCAGCGTCAACGGTTTATCAAAATCGCGCTGGCGAAGATAGCGGGAGAATTCGGGGTAACGCAGCAGGTTGAGGATGTTCTGGCCATTATCTTCCGGCCAGCGCAGGCCAAGGTGCTGCTGCGCCAGTCCGTTGCACCAGAAAATGGTGCCCTCTTCGGTGGTGAGGATGACCGCATCCGGCAGCGATTCGGCACCGCTGCGGAAACGCTTGATCAGATTGCCCAGTTCGCGCCGCCGCCGCCGGTTGCGCAGCTGCATCTGGTAAAGCCCATAGAAGAGCGGCTCCCAGCTGGCACGCCCGGCAGGGGGCGTCATGGTGCGGTCGAGCCACAGCCAGTGTGACAGCCGCATCAGATTATGAAAATGCCACAGCAGCACCAGCAGCACGCTCAGCAGCAGCCACCAGGCCAGCCCGCCAAACAGCAGGCCCGGCAGCAGCGCGGGCAGACAGGCCAGCAGCAGTTCTGTCAGTAATCTCTTCCAGGAGAGGCGTTCCAGCACGGTAAAGGCTCCGTTCAGTAGCGGGCAGAGAAACGATACCCTGTTCCGCGAACGGTTTGTACCATGCGATCGTGGCCGGAGATCTCCAGCGCTTTACGTAAACGGCGGATGTGAACATCAACGGTGCGATCTTCCACATACACATTGGTGCCCCAGACGTGGTTCAGCAGCTGTTCGCGGCTGTAAACGCGCTCCGGGTGCGTCATAAAGAAGTGCAGCAGCTTATATTCGGTCGGGCCCATCTCCAGCGGCGTGGTTTCGGACATCACGCGATGCGACGAGGGGTCCAGACTCAGCCCCTGCATCTCGATCACCTCTTCCACCGCCATTGGTGAAATACGGCGCATCACCGCTTTAATGCGCGCCATCAGCTCTTTGGGGGAAAAAGGCTTGGTAATGTAGTCATCCGCGCCCACTTCCAGCCCGCGCACCCGATCTTCCTCTTCGCCACGGGCGGTGAGCATCATGACCGGAATGTCGCGCGTCATCGCCTCACGCTTCAGGTGTTTGATAAACTGAATACCGCTGCCGCCCGGTAACATCCAGTCCAGCAGAATCAGATCGGGCCAGGGTTCGATCAGCCTGGCCACGGCGCTGTCATAATCTTCCGCCTCGATTGGCTGATAGTCGTTCTGCTCCAGAACAAAACACAACATTTCACGGATGGGGGCTTCATCCTCCACAACCAAAATGCGCTTAGCCATTATTTCTCCTGCTGATTATGACGGCTGTCACTGAGATTCGCGGCGCCATTATGCGTCAGATTTGTGACACTTTTATGAAAAACATAACCTGCCTGTAACCACATAGGTAATCAATTATGACAGTGCAGCGACTCTTTTTTGCTTTGGCCGCAGAGCCAGTATAATCGCCGGGCGAATCACAACGGCAGGGACTCATCATGCGCATTATTCACACTGCGGACTGGCATCTGGGGCAGTTCTTCTACAACAAAAGCCGGGCGGCCGAACATCAGGCGTTTCTCGACTGGCTGTTGATCCAGATTGAACAGCATCAGGTGGATGCGCTGATAATTGCGGGCGATCTGTTTGATACCGGCACGCCGCCCAGCTACGCGCGCGAAATGTTCAACCGTTTTGTGGTGGCGCTGCAGCCCAGCGGCTGTCAGCTGATTGTGCTGGCGGGCAACCACGACTCCGTGGCGACGCTGAATGAGTCGCGCGAGCTGCTCGCCTGTCTCAATACCCGGGTGATCGCCACCCCGCAGGACGATGATGTGCTGCTGCTCAACACCCGTCAGGGTGAACCGGGGGCGCTGCTCTGTGCGATTCCCTACCTGCGTCCGCGCGACATCCTGCGCAGCCGGGCGGGTCAGTCGGGACGCGACAAACAGACCTCGCTGCTGGAGGCGATCGCTCACCACTATCAGCAGCGTTTCGCCGCAGCACAGGCACTGGGCCATGCGCTACCGGTGATCGCCACCGGTCACCTCACCACCGTCGGCGTCAGCCAGAGCGATTCGGTGCGTGACATCTATATCGGCACGCTGGACGCCTTCCCGGCCAGTGCCTTTCCCGCCGCCGACTACATTGCGCTGGGCCATATTCATCGCGCGCAGCGCGTCGCCGGCAGCGAGCATATCCGCTACAGCGGCTCACCAATCCCGCTGAGTTTTGATGAGCTGAGCAGTGAAAAAAGCGTCTTCCTGCTGGAGCTGACGGCCAGCGGCCTGCAGGCGGTTACCCCGCTGGTGGTGCCGCAGACTCAGCCGATGCAGGCGCTGAAAGGATCGCTGGCGCAGATTGCTGAACAGTTAAACGCCTTCAGCGGGCAGCAGCCGGAGAAACCGATCTGGCTCGATATCGAAGTCACGACCCAGGAGTACCTCAGCGATCTGCAACGGCAGGTGGAAACGCTGACCGCCACGCTGCCCGTCGAGGTGCTGCTGTTGCGCCGCAGCCGTGAACAGCGGCAGCAGAGCCTGGCGCGGCTTGACAATGAAACCCTGAGCGAGCTGAAGGTGGAAGAGGTCTTCGCCCGCCGGCTGGCGCTGGATGAGGGCTTAGAGGCGGAGCAGATCGATCAGATGACCACCCTGTTTCGTCAGACGCTGGCCGCCATGGAAGAGACCCAATGAAGATCCTTACGCTACGTTTTAAAAATCTGAATGCCCTGCGCGGTGAATGGTTTATCGATTTCCGCGCCGAACCTTTTGCCAGCAACGGCCTGTTCGCCATTACCGGTGCCACCGGTGCCGGGAAAACCACCCTGCTGGATGCCATCTGCCTGGCGCTCTACCACCAGACGCCGCGTCTGGGCGCGATCTCCCAGAGCCAGAACCCGCTGATGACCCGCGACTGCGCGGAGTGTCTGGCTGAGGTGGAGTTTGAGATTAAGGGTGAAGCCTGGCGCGCCTTCTGGAGTCAGAACCGCGCGCGCGGTGCCGCCGACGGCAAGCTGCAGGCCCCGCGCGTTGAGCTGGCACGCTGCGCCGACAACACCATCGTGGCCGATAAGGTGGGTGACAAGCTGAAGCTGACGGAAACCCTCTCCGGGCTCGATTTTGAACGCTTTACCCGCTCGATGATGCTCTCTCAGGGCCAGTTCGCCGCGTTTCTCAATGCCAGAGCCAGTGAACGCGCCGAACTTCTCGAAGAGCTGACCGGCACCGAAATCTACGGCCTGATCTCAGCCGCCATTTATGAGCGCCACAAAGAGGCGAAAACCCAGCTGGACCTGCTGCGCAGCCAGGCAGGCGCGATGACCCTGCTGGAGAGTGAAGCGCGCGAGGCGCTGCAACAGCAGCTGACCGGGCTGACCCAGGCGGAACAGCAGCTCAGCAGCCACTATCAGCAGGCGCAGCAGCAACAGCAGTGGCAGCAACAGGTACAGCAGCTGCAGCGGGAGAGTGAGCAGGCGGAGGCGGCGGTGCAGCAGGCCAGCGCGGCATTACAGGCCGCTGAGCCCGATCGCCAGCGGCTGGCACGCAGCGAACCGGCTGAAAAACTGCGAGGCGCGCTGCAGCAGCGCGACGCCCTGCGTACCGAGCAGCAGCAGGTCTCGCATCGCTGTCAGCAGCTGACGGATCAGCAGCAGCAGGCGCAGAGCCAGCATCAGCAGCATCAGCAGCGCTATGCGGCCACCCAGCTTGCCCGCCAGCAGGCACAGCAGGAACAGCAGCAGCAGGAGACCCTGCTGATGGAACAGGTGTTGCCGCTGGATCAGCGCATCAGCGCCCTGCAGCAGCACAATGAGGAGCAGCAGCAGGAAAACGCCCGTCAGCAACAGCATCTTGAGCAGACCCAGGCAACCCTGGCGGAGCAGACCCGTCAGGTGACCCGCCTGAAGCAGGCGATGGCAGAACAGCATCAGTTACGTGAGCAGTTGACCGATCTGGCGCACTGGGGGGCTTCGCTGCCGCTGTGGCAGGAGAACTTTGCCCTGCTGGCACAGCGTGAAGCGACGCTGGCGGGACTGACACAACAGCGCAATCAGCAGCAGCAGCAGATCGCCACCCAGCAGGCGGAACAGCAGCAGCTGGCCCGACAGGCACTGTCGCGCCAGCAGGCGGAGCAACAGGCCCGCCAGGCGCTGTCGCAGGCGGAGCAAGCACTAACTTCGCTTCAGGAGCAGCATCCGCCTGCTGCACTGCGTCAGGCGTTAAGCCAGTTGCAGAGCAGCCGTCCGGCGCGTCAGCAACTGCTGCTGCTCTCAACGCAGTGGCAGCCGCTGCACCAGCAGCTGGACCAGCGCCAGCAAAGGCTACACGCGCTGGAAAAAGCGCATCAGCAGAGTGAAGCGGAATTGCAGACGCTGCGTGAGACGTGGAAACGCGAAAAACAGCAGCTGGATGATGTGGAAAAAATCTGCGCGCTGGAGCAGCAGATTGTCGATCTCAGCGACTACCGCGCCCGACTCACCGCCGATCAGCCCTGCCCGCTGTGCGGCTCCTGCACCCATCCCGCCGTCGGGGCCTACAGCACACTGGAAGTCAGTGCTAATCAGCAGCGCCGGGCTGCGCTGCAACAACAAACCGAGGCACTGCGCGAAGCGGGCACGGCAAAAAACGAACAGCTGAAGCAGTCTGCGGTACAGCAGCAGACGCTGCGCGAGGAAATCGCCGGGATGCAGCAACAGCTTGAGCAGCTTGAGCAGCAATGGCAGGTTCTGAGCGGTGAGCTGGCACTTACTTTCCCGCTTGCCGATCGCGAGGCCTTAGCCACGTGGCAGCAGCAGCAAAGCGACCGTGAAAGTCAGCTTGAGCAGCAGCGACAGGCTCAGGAAGCCGCTGAACAGGCCCTTCAGGCTGCGAAAGATCACCATCTTCAGCAGCTACAGGCCTGGCAGCAGCAGCAGCAGGCCGAACAGCTGGCGCAGCAGTCCCTGACCAGCCTGCTACAGGCGCTGGATGTGCTGCAACAGCGTCAGCAGCAGGAACAGCAGGCCTGGGAGCAGTTGCAGAGCCGTCTGGAGCAGCAGTTCAGCGCACACCATCTTGCCCTGCCCGCTGCCGCCGATCGCGCTGCGTGGCTGGCGGAGCAACAGCGGCGCTGGCAGCGCTGGCAGGAGAGTGAGCAGTTGCTCGCTAACCTGCAGCCACAGCTGTTGAAAGGGGAAACCCAGCTCACTGCCCTGCAGCAGCAGGCTGAACAGGAACAGCAGCAGCTCACGACTCGTCTGCAGCAGCAGCAGCAGAGCCAGGCGCAGCTCAGCGAAATGCGTCAGCAGCGTCTGGCGCTGTTTGGCGATCGCGAGGTCACCCTCGCCCGTCAGCAGCTGCAGGCCCGCGTTCAGCACGCCGATGAACAGCTGGCACAGCAGCTCACCGCCCTGCAACAGGCGCAGGCCGAGGTCAGTCGCCTGCAGGGTGAGCTGGCGGGGCTGGAAAATCAGCGTCAGACCCTCAGCGGCAAACTGACAGAGGCGGAAAGCATACTGCAGCAGGCACTGGCGCGCGCCGGATTTGCCGATGAAGCCAGCCTGCGCGCGGCGCTGCTGGATGAGCAGAGTGCGCTGCAACTGCGCCAGCAGCTGCAGCAGCTCGATCAGCAGTACCAGCAGCAGCAGGCGCGACGGGCGGATCTGCGTCAGCGGCTCAGCACCCATCAGCAGGCAAAGCCCGACGCGATGCCGGAATCTGCCGAGGCGCTGGCGCAGCAGCTGGAGCAGTTACGACTGGCGCTGCGCGACAACGCCAGCCAGCAGGGTCAGATTCAGCAGCAGCTGCACAGCGACGCCAGCCTGCGTGCCCGGCAGCAGAGTCTGATGACACAGATAGAACAGGATGGGGTGGCGCTGGCGCAGTGGAGCCTGCTCAACGACCTGATCGGCTCCGCCAGCGGCGATAAATTCCGGCGTTTCGCCCAGGGACTAACGCTGGATCATCTGGTCGCGCTCGCTAACCGTCAGCTCGACCGGCTACACGGCCGCTATCTGCTGCAGCGGCGGGCGCAGGATCAGCTGGAGCTGGATGTGGTTGACACCTGGCAGGCTGATGCCGCGCGCGATACCCGCACCCTGTCGGGCGGGGAGAGCTTCCTGGTCAGTCTGGCGCTGGCCCTGGCGTTATCCGATCTGGTGAGCCACAAAACGCGCATCGAATCGCTGTTTCTGGATGAAGGATTCGGCACGCTGGATGCCCAGACGCTCGACACCGCGCTGGATGCCCTGGATGCGCTCAACGCCAGCGGCAAAACCATCGGGGTGATCAGCCACGTTGAGGCGATGAAGGAGCGCATCCCGGTGCAGATTAAAGTGCGCAAGATGAACGGATTGGGTTACAGCCAG
This sequence comes from Pantoea sp. EKM101V, assembly GCF_011800325.1. Taxonomy (NCBI): domain Bacteria; kingdom Pseudomonadati; phylum Pseudomonadota; class Gammaproteobacteria; order Enterobacterales; family Erwiniaceae; genus Pantoea; species Pantoea sp. EKM101V. The sequence goes on along the minus strand of NZ_JAALFP010000006.1, from coordinate 96,742 downwards.
CTGGAGCTGCCCCAGGGATAACGGGCGCGTCAGCCGGGAGGTTAAGCGATGCGCGGCGCTGACATCCGGCGAGCCGTTATCCGCAGGCAGCACCAGAATCGAGGCGGGTTTGCTGGCATGGAAGGCACTGCCCGCCGTCAACCGGGAGAGTGCCGCAAAGGCCTGTGTTCTGCCTTTCTCATCCAAAACGTGAAAGAGAGATCGTCCGCACCGGGGCGGTAAATTCTGGTTCTGCTGACAGTCGGAGGAATGCCATAGCATTCAGCAGGCCGGTCTGTAGACTGTCGGCAGCAGACCGGAAGATCTTTAAGGGGAGATGGGCCAGTTAAATGAATTTGATTAATATAATGAGGCGGATATTGCCGGGTGTGATTGTTGCCATCTCGCTCAGCGCCTGCCAGCAAGCTGTGATAAAGCAACGGGATAGCGTGGCAAACCTCTGTCAGCCGGAGAAAGATCCTGACAGCAAATCCTGTCACTGGACGCATCAAATGCAGCCGGTGCTGAACCGGGACTTCCGGGATGCAGCCCGTTATGCGGGCCAGCAATGTCTGGTACGGATGGAGTGGCAACGGAGTGGACGTTATGCGGTGACCCAGACCCAGGGTGATGAAGCGCTCTGCCTGCGCGCATGGCAGCTGGTGGCGCAGACCCGCGGCCTTCCGCCACCGCCGGAGCCCGGACAACCCGCGTGGTTCGGCTTTGCGCCGCGTGGTTAGCTGGCCAGCCCCTCCTGACGCCACTGACGCGGACTGATACCAAACCAGCGACGGAACGCGCGCGAAAAAGCACTGACTTCCGAGTAGCCCAGCAGCAGCGCCATTTCTGAAATCGGCAGCTGCTTCTGTTGCAGGTAGTGTGTCGCCATTTCGCAGCGCACCTGATCCACCAGCGCGGTAAAGCTGCTGCCCTCTTCGCGCAACCGCCGCTGCAGTGACCAGCTCGACAGCCCCAGCTTATCCGCCACCTCTTCCAGCACCGGCTCCCCCTGCATCAGCGACAGATTGACCTGCGAACGCGCCTGCTCAATCATGCTCTGCTGCGACGTGCCACGATTAAGCCGCCGGATCGCATCCTGCATCACCGTCAGCAGGATCGGATCGCTCTCCGGCATGGCGCGCAGCAGATCGCGCTTCGGGATCACCAGTGAATTGAAGGGCTGATCGAACCAGACCGGCGCATCAAAGACTTTGCAGTGATCGTGCCACTGGCCGGGGCGCGGATGTTCAAAGTGCACTTCGCGCGGCGCCCAGTGTTTGCCCGCCACGTGGCGGATCAGATTCATAAACATGCCCAGCGTCAGCTCCGCATCCTGACGGCGCGACAGAATCGCCCCGTGGCGCACCTGATAGTCGAGCCGCCAGCACTCCCCCTTATCCACCAGGCGTGTCAGCGTGTCGTGCTGATGCCAGGGAAACGCGTTGACCACATTGTGCAGCGCCTGTTCCAGCGTGGTGGAACAGAGACCGATGTAGCCAATCAGGCCTAATGACTGCGGTTTAAACTGCCTGCCGTAGTGCAAACCGAAGTTATCAGAACCGGAGTGTCGGGCCGCCTCTTCCAGTACCCGACAGTAGTTAACCAGCCCGAGGCTCAGCGTCGGGCTGGCAAGGCGCTCCGGATCGATGCCGCTGATACCGAAGATGCGGTCCGCGTCGCCACCCTGAGTATGAATAAAGTCGCTCAGGCCAGTCGCTGCCGCAGCCAGTACGCCGTGATTGCCAGCTTCTGCGGCTGCCGAGCAGGCAGCAAACGCATCGGGCTTGATCAGTGTCGGATTCATGGTCGCCTCTGTGAGTAGAAAGGTGGATCACCCCTGTTACTGACAGCAATTTCCATACCAGTTTCCCGAAGCCAGCCGCAGGCGGCACGGGCGCAACCGCATCCCGCATCCCGGCCGCCTCTTCCGCTGCGCCACCCGGCTGTCGGGCACTGTGGCGGCGCAGCGACGCCCGTCGCTGGTGCATCAGACTCCCACCGGCAGTCGCTCCCCCTCCAGATAACGGCGGCAGAGACGCACTGAATGGCTCGCCCACTCGGGTCCCAGACTGCGCGCCATTTCCGTTTCGGCATGCGAACCGACCCACGCGGTGAGCTGAATACGACGCTGAACCAGCAGCGCAGGCAGCATAGCCATCTCCGCATCGCTGATGTGCGCCACCTGCTCATAACCGCGGATCCAGTGATCGATCCACTCCGGGGCGCGCGGATGGTGCTCAACAAAACTGATCGCCGCCGCCAGATCGTGCAGATACCAGCCCAGCCCGCAGTCATCAAAGTCGATCACCCGCGTTTCCCCTTTGTGCAGCAGCAGGTTGGTCAGGCGAAGATCGGCGTGGATCAGGCCGTAACGATCCGATCCCTTCCCGAACTGCGCCATCGCCGCGCCCACCTGCGCAATCGCCTGTTCGACCACGCCGTGATCGGCAGGGTTGAGGTTCGGCGCATCCTGCCAGCGTCCCCAGTGACTCTCCGCGCTGGTCATGGTGTGGTGGTCCCAGATAATACGCTGAAAGCCCGCTGGCTTTTGCCACTGCTTACTCTGCTGGTGCAGCCGGGCCGTGATCTGCCCCAGCTGCTGAAAGGCGCGGGGATCGACGTCGGTGGTCGGCATCTCGCCCTCGATCCAGTGAAACAGCACCACATAACGCTCGCTGCCATCCGGCAGCCGCAGCGTCAGCACCTGTTCGCCCTCTTTATCCGGCACCGCTTCCGGCACCATGATGCCGGTTTCACGCAGCGCATCGAGCCACTGCAGTTCACTGACGATATCCGCTTTCTGATGGTAATCGCCACGATGCAGCCGCAGCGCATAACGCTGCCCGGCCGCCCTGAGCAGAAATGTGGCGTTCTCCGATCGGCACAGCAGGCTGAGCTGACCCTGCAGCGGATCGGGATAACAGGCCAGCGCCTGCTGCGCCATCAGGGTGAGTTGGGAATCAGTCAGGTTGTCATATTGTTTCGCGCTCATCAGTCCGGCTCCTGGTCACTTGCGTCATTTCAGCATGCGTGGCCAGCGTGTGTGCTGCTTGACTTCAGAGGAGACAAAGTTGACCGCAGCGTGCAACTGGCCCGGTTGTTGCGTGTGAGTTGACTCTGGAGAACAGAAGTCACTGCGCTGGCGTCAAGTCGTGGCGCGCAAGGCAGCGGCATCATCCTTCTACTGTAGCGTAATGGCGGTGTAACGCCGCATAAGACCAACAACGACGGGGATGGCAGTTATGACAAACAGACTCAAGCCCACGCTGGGCACCCTGCATCTGTGGGGGATTGCGGTTGGCCTGGTGATCTCAGGCGAATATTTTGGCTGGAGTTATGGCTGGGCGGTGGCGGGCACGCTGGGATTCCTGGTCACCACCGCACTGATCGCCACGCTTTACACCTGTTTTATCTTCAGCTTCACCGAACTGACCACCGCGATCCCCCATGCGGGCGGGCCGTTTGCCTACAGTCGCCGCGCCTTTGGCGAAACCGGCGGGCTGATTGCCGGTCTGGCGACGCTGATTGAGTTTGTCTTTGCGCCACCGGCGATTGCCATGGCGATTGGGGCCTATCTCAACGTGCAGTATCCCGACCTTAACCCGAAAACCGCCGCCGTCGGCGCCTACCTGCTGTTTATGACGCTGAATATCCTCGGCGTAAAACTGGCCGCGATGTTCGAACTGGTGGTGACGGTGCTGGCGGTGATCGAACTGCTGGTGTTTATGGGCGTGGTCTCTCCCGGTTTCAGCCTGGCGAACTTCGCCGCACACGGCTGGGCCGGCAGCGACAGCTTCGGACTGCCCGCCTTCTCCGGCATTTTCGCCGCGATCCCTTTTGCCATCTGGTTTTTCCTCGCCATTGAAGGCGCGGCAATGGCGGCGGAAGAGGCAAAAGATCCCACCCGGACCATTCCCCGCGCCTACATCAGCGGCATTCTGACGCTGGTGGTGCTGGCGATTGGCGTGATGCTGATGGCGGGCGGTGCGGGCGACTGGCGCAAACTGGCTGACATTAACGATCCGCTGCCGCAGGCGATGAAAATGATCGTCGGGGAGCACTCAAACTGGATGCACATGCTGGTCTGGATCGGCCTGTTTGGCCTGATTGCCAGCTTCCACGGCATTATTCTCGGCTACTCACGGCAGTTCTTTGCGCTGGCCCGCGCGGGTTATCTGCCTCCTGCCCTGGCAAAACTGTCGCGTTTTCAGACCCCGCATCGCGCCATCCTTACCGGCGGCGTGCTGGGCATTGCGGCCATCTACAGCGATGGCGTGATCAATCTGCAGGGGATGACACTGACGGCGGCGATGATCACCATGGCGGTGTTTGGTGCCATCGTGATGTACATCATGAGCATGCTCAGCCTCTTCCGGCTGCGCCGCAGCGCGCCAGAGATGGCACGCAGTTTCCGTGCGCCGGGCTATCCGATTGTGCCGGGCATCGCCCTGCTGCTGTCGGTCATCTGTCTGCTGGCCATGCTGTGGTTCAACCCGGTGATTGGCGCGCTGTTTGTCGCCATTATGGTGGTGGGCTATCTCTATTTCCTCGCGACCAAAGCGCAGCGCGGACGCGCTCCGCAGGACAGTATGCTGGTGGGCGAGTAAACCGGCATAACAACGCTGACGGATCAACGGCTCAGCGCCTGGTACTTCAGGGGCTGAGCCGCCACGGTCCGGCAAGCGCATGACAGAGCCAGCTCTCACCGGCATGCCGCATCAGCTCTGCAGCGGCCAGAGCCACGCCGCACCGCGCACGCCGCTGGAGTCGCCATGCTGCGCTTTCAGCACCGGCGTTTCACACTCGCCGCCAAACACCCACTTCTTCATCAGCAGCGGCACGGTCTGATAGAGGCGATCCACGTTGCTCATCCCGCCGCCCAGCACGATCACATCGGGATCGATCAGATTCACCACCTGCGCCAGCGATTTTGCCAGCCGCAGCTCATAACGGCTCATCGCCAGTTCGGCGATCGGATCCTGCTGCGCCAGCAGCGAGACGATCTCCGCCCCTTTGCGATGCACGCCGCTCAGCCGCTGATAGTCGATACCAAAGCCGGTGCCAGAGACAAACGTCTCAATGCAGCCCTGCTGGCCGCAGTAGCAGGGCACTTCCTGGCGGTAGCGCAGCTCATCCTCATCCATCCAGGGCAGTGGATTGTGCCCCCACTCACCGGCATTGCCGTTGCCGCCAATGCGTGATTCACCGTTGATCGCCACGCCCGCTCCCGAGCCGGTGCCGATGATCACCGCAAACACCAGCGCCTGTCCGGCCCCGGCGCCGTCGATCGCTTCCGACACCGCCAGACAGTTGGCGTCGTTGGCGATACGCACTTCGCGGTTCAGCGCCTGTGCCAGATCTTTATCCAGCGGCTGGCCGTTGAGCCAGGTGGAGTTAGCATTCTTCACCCGCCTGCTGTAAGGCGACAGTGAGCCAGGAATACCGATCCCGACCGTGCCGCTCTGGCCGGTTTTCTCTTCAGCCAGGGTCACCAGATCGACAATCGCCTGTACCGTCGCCGGATAGTCATCACGAGGGGTATTTACCCGGTGGCGGAACAGCGCCTGCCCTTCATCTGACAATGCAATCACTTCTGTCTTGGTGCCACCCAGATCGATACCTATGCGCACGGTTTATTCCTCATTATTCGTTCAGATGAGAGATACAGTAGAAGCCGCCAGCCGGAAAGGCAATGAAACCACTCCGATGTTTCGCTATCATGCGCGCTGACTCTAGCAGACTTGTGCGCCCGATCGCGCCACGGTAAGGAATCCCGATGTTGTGGTTTAAAAATATGATGGTTTATCGTCTGAATCGTGACATTCCGCTGTCCGCAGATGAGATGGAAAAACAGCTCGACGCCTTCACGTTTTCGCCGTGTGGCAGTCAGGATTTAAGCAAAACCGGCTGGGTCTCGCCGATGGGCAACCGCAGTGATGCGCTGACCCACGAGAACAACGGCCAGATCGTGATTTGCGCCCGTAAAGAAGAGAAAATTCTGCCCGCACCGGTGGTGAAACAGGCGCTGGAAGCCAAAATCGACAAGCTGGAATCTGAGCAGAGCCGCAAGCTGAAGAAGACTGAAAAAGATTCGCTGAAGGATGAAGTGCTGCACAGCCTGCTGCCGCGCGCCTTCAGCCGTTTCAGCCAGACTTACCTCTGGATCGACACGGTTAACAATCTGATTATGGTGGACTGTGCCAGCGCTAAGAAAGCGGAAGATACGCTGGCGCTGCTGCGTAAAAGTCTGGGTTCACTGCCGGTAGTGCCCCTGACGCTGGAAAGCCCGATTGAGCTGACGCTGACCGAATGGGTGCGCTCAGGCGATCTGCCGGCCGGTTTTGCACTGATGGATGAAGCGGAGCTGAAAGCGCTGCTGGAAGATGGCGGCGTCATCCGTTGTAAAAAGCAGGATCTGGTGTGCGATGAGATCGCCAACCACATTGAAGCGGGCAAGCTGGTGACCAAACTGGCGCTCGACTGGCAGGAGCGTATTCAGTTTGTGCTGGCCGATGATGGTTCAGTGAAACGTCTGAAGTTCAGCGACACGCTGCGCGACCAGAACGACGATATCGACCGCGAAGATTTTGCCCAGCGTTTTGATGCTGACTTTATTCTGATGACCAGCGAACTGGCCGCGCTGACCAGCAACCTGGTGGAAGCGCTCGGCGGCGAAGCCCAGCGTTAATCATCGGCAGGCAGCCCCATGCTGACAGGGGTTGCCTGACCATAAAAAAAGGGCCGCTAAGCGGCCCTTTTTTAATCTTTCAGGTAACGGCAGAGATAGGAGCTCGGCTCGCCCACCTGCAGATGAAATTCGCTGTGACCCGGCACGTTAAACACCGAACCCGCTTCAAACCATTTCCACTCCGTCTCACCCGGCAGTAACACCTTCAGCGAGCCGCTGACCACGGTCATCTCTTCCGGCTGACCGGTACCGAATGTGTATTCACCTTCAGCCATCACGCCCACGCTGGCACGGCCGGTGCTCGCACTGTCAAAACCGATAGATTTAACTTTTCCGTCAAAATACTCACTTACGTTGAGCATAATAGTCTCCAGAGCACATGTTGTGTGTCTGGCAGTGTAGAAGGGAACCCGCTGATCTGTCACGCGAAATCACAGGCGTTTGTGATCGCCTTCGTCAGGGAAGCAGCGCGGCCGCCAGCCGGGCCACCAGCTCATTAGAGAGGAGAACCGGCACGCCCAGCTGCTGCTGTAACGCAGCTCGATGCTGCTGGTGATACCCCATACAGTCCATCACCACCAGCGCCGCCCCCTGCGCTTGCAGCGTGCGCGCTGCACTGGTGAAGGTCGCCTGATCGCCCTCATAGGGGCTGGCAACCGCATAACAGGGGGGGATGGGCAGATGCTGCCACTTACCCGCCTGCTCGACAATCTGCTCCGTAACCGGCACCACGATCCCGATCTGCTGCTGCTGCACCATGGCGCCGATCAGCGGCGGGATAATACGGTCCGGCTCCAGCAGAAGCGCCTGTCGGGTGCGAAGCTGGCTGAATTCACCGGTGCAGAGCAGCAGGATGGTCTGATAGCCCGCCCGTTCCAGCGCACTGATTTTGCGCTGCAATCCCTGCTCGACCTTCGACGCCGCCAGCCGCACCTGTTCGCCGTTTTGCAGCCGTGACACCAGCACCGCATCGCCTGCCTCCGGCGCAAACTGCGCCTGGATCTCGGTGCGGCTCAGCCCATCCAGCAGTCCGGCGTGATCGGTCTGCGCATCCGGCAGATGCTGACGCAGCAGCGGCAGTATGTCGCTGCGCGGCGACTGACCGATGGTCAGCGTCACCAGGGAGGCCGTCATCTTAGTGGTTCCGGTGACGCAGATGCGCCAGGCTGCCATAGAGCGCGATCAGCCGCGCATATTCGTCGGCGTCGTAGAAGTGACAGGTTTCACGACCAAACTCCTTGGCGACCTCAATGGCAAACTTCGCGGCGGCCGCAATGTCCACTTCATGACTGGCCCCGGTTCCGCAGCCCGGCACCACCGACTCTGCCGTGATCGCCACGCCCACAACCGGGACATCGGTGGCGGTGGAAGGCTGCAGAATACTGTTGAGATGATAAATCCCGTTACCGTACGGCGTAATATCCTGAGTCGTGATCGGGAAGGTCACCGCCGGACGACCGCTGGTCATCTCCATGATGCGCAGCAGATCCTCCGACACCCGCAGGATGTAGCCCTCTTTTACCGTCGGCGACAGGGCAAAACCTTTGTGGTTGATGATGCGATTGCCTTTGGTGGTGTCGATCGACAGAATCGCATCCACCCCCGCCACCACCTCATTGTCATTCATCGTGACATCATCAATCGGTGAATCCATAAAATCGACCGGCAGATGCGGCCGCGTGGGCGCATCAGGACAGATATGGGTGGTGATGATCACATCCCCCGTCAGCCTGTCGCCTTTACCCTGCATCTGCGCCAGCTTCAGCGCACAGGCGATCGCCGCGACGGCGCCATCGGCATCGGAGACCATCCCGATCCGGCCAGGGCGGGCACCGATGCCGCCAAGCCGGCCAATAATGCCCAGCGTTGGCGCACGGCCTCCCGCGGCTTTGCCCTGCACGCCCGGGATATCGATGCGCACAAAGTCGGTCCGGCCTTTGGGACCCGTCACCCGGTTGAAACGGGCCGTGATCTCCGGCCAGGGCGCAAACAGATCCACCACCTGCTGCCCGTCGATATGGGCGCTGTCCAGTAATTCAAAAACCGTCAGGGTCTGCTGCAAACTCATCGTTAATCCTTTTATTTCTTGCTGCTGCTGGCAAACAGCGAATGGAAGAAGCTGTAGAGGGCATCACCGGCAATAAACCCTGCCGCCATGACTTCCATAGGCGACCGGCCACGCTCGCCCCAGACGCGAATAATGACGATGCGCAGGGCAATCCCGACCATCACAGCCCAGCCCGCCATCGCGTTGTTGATTAACAGACCGGTGGCCAGCAGCACGCCCAGCTGCCGTTTCGGTCCGCCGATCAGCTGAATCATCGCGCCAGGAATCGCCCACAGCAGCAGGTTTCCGGCGATACCCGGCTCCGCGCCCGCCTGAATCGTTTTGGCATAGACCCGCGCCACCGGCGGCAGCAGGTTATCGGTAAAGAACAGAGTGTGGGCGTACCAGACCAGCGGAATCGACACCACAAAGGCGATCATGGCGGCGATCAACTGAATGCGCCGTCCCCACAGCTCCTGTTGCAGGTCGGCACCGTTGCCGCGCAGGATAAAGCCCGCCTTCAGGTCATAGCCCATATCGGCGAACGCCGGCCCGGTGGCGGCGGTAAAGCCGCACAGCAGACAGAGCGCCAGCGGCGGAAAGCCGAGCAGAATGCCGATAATCAGCGTAATCAGCGCCACGGCAAAGGCCGGGAACCAGCCGGAGTGCATCGCGGCAATCCCGACAATCAGTTCATGGGCAAAGGCCGCAAAGGCGGCGTAGAGGACAAACAGCAGCAGCATCGCGATGCCCATCTCACTCCACAGGCCGCCCGCCAGCGCCAGCAGCGCCGAAATCACGATGTAGCCCACGCTGCCGAAGCCCAGCGCCCGCTGCACCTCATTGCCGTTGCGGCTCACCCCCTGCGCATCATTTTTGCGACTGCGGATCACCATCATGACCTGAATCAGCGCCACCAGGCCGGCGCCGACCATCACGCCATGCGGAATGTAGAGTGTATTGATATCAATACCGGCCACCGGCTGCGCGTAGGCCCGCAGCAGAAAACCGATGCCGAGCATCGACAGCGCCCAGATATTGCCGATAAACGCGGTGCCAAAGGCGGACATCGGGATCTTCAGCATCGCGCCGACAACGCCACCGACAATACCCGCCACCAGCAGCCAAGCCTGACGTCCCCCTTTATCTCCTGCTTTGATCGCTTCAGCCGCCGCCACGCCCGGAGGCCAGGCATTGCTGGCCGGAAAGACGCGGGTATCAAACAGACGATAGAGCAGCCAGGCATCAAGCAGCATTGCGGCACTGACGCCACAGAAGAGTGGCAGGACCAGCTGTGGCTCTCCCAGCGCCCAGGGCACCGCAATCGGCATCAGCAGGCTGTTGGCTGCCCCGAAGGTGGCTGACGAGATAGCAGTCTGCGCCAGATTCTGGATTTCAATCGAACGATAGCGGCGGAAAGCCTGCAGCGGAATACGCGCCAGCAGCATGGCAAACAGCGCACCAATAATCGACGTGTTAGGCGTTACGCCAAGGGTGGTGATCAGCTGGATACCAATAATGGCACCCGCGATAGAAAGCAAAATTAAAACCAGTGCCACGCCAGCGTGCCTGATCGGATTTACCCGTTCCATATGTCCCCGCCAGTCCTTGTCCAGAAGAAATAGAAGAATGTCTGCCCGCCTGCTGACGGGTTGACGCCGCTTGTCTTTTTTTACGGTTCTGATGCGCGCAGGCGCTGCCCTCCTGCCAGGAACGTCACCCGTGCACAAACACGCGAGGGGACGCACACAGGCAGCCAGGCTGCTGCGTAAAGCATCGCGATCAGATTGAAAGAAAAAGGCCCGAAGGCCCTGGTTTTCCCTGGTGTGGCGAAAGTATTACGCCGATAAAATCGTGGTGACGTTACGCGCCAAACTTTTCGGCCATCTCTGTGGCCGTTGCGCGTAATGCGTCAAGGAGCGCGGGCGGGTATCCCGGTTCCGACTCCTGCGACAGAAACGACAGGCAGAGCGCGACCGTTTCGCCATGATGTTTGTTGTGCACGACGACTGACAGTGAACTGATGCCAGGCAGAGCCTCATTACGGGCCAGTGACCAGCCCTGCTGCCGGATTTCCGCCAGACTGGCAAGAAGCGCCTCCGGGCTTTGCGGCGAGTTTGCCGGGCCAGCCTGCCAGTGGTCACGAAAGCGCGCCAGCACCTCGTCATCGCTTAACTGCGCCAGCAGTACTCTGCCGGTTGAGGTGGCGTCAGCCGGCATCCGGCTGCCGGGTGGGGTGACCATCTGGGTAAAGTGACGGCCATGAAACATGCGCATCACTAATATTTCCCGGCCATCCAGCTTTGACACGTAGCCCATGCAACCCGTTTTTGCGGCCAGCCTGACCATCGCGGCTGAGACGCTGTCCACCAGCGGTGCAGACAGATAGTGCCCGGCGGCGGCTAACAATACGCGGCCAATATGATAACCGCGCGTGTCGGCATCGCGCTCCAGCATCCCCTGACTTTCCATCGTGGCGAGCAGACGCGATACCGTGCTTTTGGGCAGGCCCAGCGCCTCAACCACCTCACTGAAGGAGAGACCGACATGCCCCTGCGTCACGCCCTTGTGCTGAAATAACCGGAGTACGGCGGCGGCATTTTCGAGTGTGGTCATGTCACGGGTTCCACTATATGGAACAAAGTTCCTCTGCAGTTGCGACGAAAATAAAACGTGACGCTGAATCGGTCAAGCGACAATTTTGTCGCCGACAGGATCGGCAGCAGAGAAAATACGGCGATAAAATTGATTAGCGGGGCTTTATAGGGCGACGCCGGGAGTGCGCAGAACAGACGCCCGGACAAAAAGCCAGTCGCAGTAAATCTGCGTAAATTTTGCGTGTTAATTGACCGGATGCGGTCGGGGAGAGGGGAAACTTTATCGCGCAGGGGTGACAGAAGAGGATGTTGCCAGCTATGACAGGATGGAACAGGCTGGCGTCCCTGCCAGCAGCAACGAATTACTCTTTTTCGACGTCTTCGTAGCGCGCTTTGGCGTCATGCGCTTCTTCTTCCGTTTCGTGCTCGCTGATTAAGGAATTTGGTTTAGGGTGGTCGGCACGTAACTCATAGGACGTGACTTTTTTACCCTCAGGACCCTTTTCTACAGGCACAACTTTCGCTTCACGTGGATACGGTGGTCTGGTCGGCATACTGTGTCCCTCTTCTCTCAATAACATTCCACAGGACAGGCCGCTGCCTGTCATGAGGTAAGTATAGACAACACCCACTGAAGCGGGATCAAAGCGGGAAAAATCTGAGGGTTAGCTGGCGCGCGCCAGGGAGAGGGAGAGCAGGATCTCCTCTACCACACGCTCGGGGGACTGCACGGCATTCACCTGATGATGGGCGGCGGCCTGATAGAGATGCGCGCGTTCGCGCAGGACATCGCTCATCTCATCGGCAATCGGACGGCCGGTTAAGGTCGGACGCTGGGCCGCCTCTGGTTCGCTTTGCAGCCGCTCTGCCAGCACCTCGGGAGAGGCGCTAAGCCAGATCACCTGTCCCTGCTCCCGCATAAAGCGGCAGTTCTCCTCGGCCAGAATCATGCCACCGCCGGTGGCTATCACGGTGCGCGGCGCCGTCACGGCCCGCAGTGATTCCGTTTCACGGGCGCGGAACCCCTCCCACCCTTCTGCCGCCACAATCTCGGCCACGCTGCGCTGCGTGCTGAGTTGCAGATGGTGATCGGTGTCGGTGAAGGCGTAGCCCAGCGCCTGCGACAACGCCACGCCGACTGTGGTTTTGCCGCAACCGCGAGCGCCAATCAAAAAGATGGGTAGTGACATCAGGGCCGTTCCTCCGCCTGACCGCGCGATGCGGCTGCATGGTTAGCTGATTAATGCGACGCATCATAACTGGAAATTATTATGGCCTCCACCTGTCAGGCAGGTTTTACGCACTTTACTGCCCTGAATGGCGATAAGTCTTATCTTTTCAAGGGGAAATGCATGCACGATTTGTGCATCAGGGTCTCCACTGCCCGGCGGAAATGGTGAAAAAGCGGGGCAAAACGGGTCTGGCAATATTTGCTTACCGCCACAGATTTACTTTTCTCTCAGCCGCCCACATATACTGATCACCATCGCCACAGGAGAGTCATCATGCAACGCGAAGAACAACAACTGATCGAAGGGCTGTTCACCCGCCTGAAACAGGCCGAAAGCCAGACCGCGGCACGTGATGCCGCTGCCGAACAACTGATTAACCAGCACCTGCAGGCGCAGCCTGGCGCACCTTACTACATGGCGCAGGCGATCCTGATTCAGGAAGCGGCGCTGAAAAAACTCAATGAGCGGGTATCGGCGCTGGAAAGTCAGCTGGCACAGCAGCAGCAACAGCAGCCCGCGCAGAGCAGTGGCGGATTCCTCTCAGGACTGTTTGGCGGCGGTTCACGTCAGCAGCAGCCTGCTCAGCAACAGCAGCAACCGTCACCCTGGAACAGTGCGCCTCAGCAACCGGCTCAGCCGCAATATGCGCCAGCCCCGGCGTCACGCGGCACTGGCTTCCTCGGCGGCGCACTGCAGACGGCGGTGGGTGTCGCCGGTGGTGTGGTGATGGCCGATATGCTGACCAGCATGTTCCACCACTCACAGCCGGAAGAGATTGTGAACATCATCAATGAGCCACCGCTGCCGGAGGTGAACGATAATCTCAACACCTTTAACGGTGGCGATGACAACCTCAATACCTTCAATGAGGGTAATGACAACGCCTTCCTGGATCAGAACAGCGGCTGGGATAACAATTTTGCCGACAACGGCGACCTCAACGATTTTGGCGGCGATGACTACGACGACGACAGCTTCGTTTAACGTCAGCGTTTCTGCTGTCTGAGCCAGCTATCCAGTTCATTTGCAAACTGCTGGCGGTCACGCGGACTCATTGCCGCGGGGCCGCCGGTCTGCACACCGCTTGACCGCAGGGTATCCATAAAGTCGCGCATCGTCAGCCGTTCCCGTATTGTCGCCGGTGAGTAACGCTCGCCACGCGGATTCAGCGCCGCCGCCCCCTTCTCAATCACCTCGGCCGCCAGCGGAATATCGGCGGTAATCACCAGATCCCCAGGCTCAACACGTTTAACAATTTCATTGTCCGCGACATCAAACCCGGCAGGCACCTGCAGGGTGCGCAGATAGGGCGAAGGCGGCACACGCAGAAACTGGTTTGCCACAAAGATGACCGTGGTGGCGGTGCGATCGGCCGCGCGGTACAGCACCTCTTTGATCACATTCGGACAGGCATCGGCATCGACCCAGATAGACATCATCACTCCTTACAGTCAGAGAAGTCTGCGATCTTGCCGGGTTCCCTTTAAATGGCAAATTTAATTTGCGGCACGCTTTCCAGGCTGCACGCGGCTGACTTGTTATTCGGGCTGACTGAAGTAAGCTAGCCGGAAGAAAACGCATAATGTCCTAAGGAGATGGCGATGCTGGCTAAGAAAATCGGGTTTATCGGCGGGGGAAATATGGCGAAAGCCATTATCGGCGGACTGGTCAACAGTGGCAAAATCGCCCCGTCTGATATTTTCGTTTATGACCGCAAAGCAGACACCAACCAGGCGCTGGCAGAGCAGTATGGCATCAACGCCGCAGAGAGTGCTGACGCGCTGGCGCGCGAGGTGGACATTCTGTTTGGCGCGGTCAAACCCAATGTCATCCTGAAAGTGTTAAAAGAGCTGGCAGGCAGCCTGAAGAAAGAGGCGCTGGTGGTGTCGATCGCGGCGGGTGTGACGCTTGATTCACTCTCCTCGGTGCTGGGTTATGACCGCAAAATTGTCCGGGCGATGCCTAATACCCCCTCGCTGGTGAGTGAAGGCATGACCTCGGTCACGCCTAATGCGCTGGTGGAGTCCACAGAAACCGACGAAGTGGTCGCGATTTTTGAGAGCTTCGGCAAGGCAGCGGTAGTGGATGAGTATCTGATTCACTCGGTCGTGGGCGTCAGCGGGTCCGCCCCGGCCTACGTGTTCATGTTTATCGAGGCGATGGCGGATGCGGCTGTCGCTGGCGGCATGCCGCGCGCGCAGGCCTATCAGTTTGCCGCGCAGACGGTGAAAGGGGCGGCGCAGATGGTGCTGACTACCGGCAAACATCCGGCGGAGCTCAAAGATATGGTCTGCTCTCCCGGCGGCACCACCATTGAAGCGGTGAAGGTGCTGGAAGAGAAAGGGATGCGTTCGGCGGTGATTGAAGCGATGCAGCAGTGCATGGCGAAGTCAGAGAAACTGAGCCGCAGCTAGCAAGCCACGATGAGCAGGGCGGCCCGTCGGCCCGCCCTGCATTCGGCCTACTCCATCGCTGCCTTGCAGTACACCACGGCGTCGGCAAACGTCATGGGTTGCTGCATCCGCTCTACCAGCTCAGCGGTCAGCGTATACATCCCGCACGAACAGATCGCCGCCAGTTCACCCTGCTGTCCATAACACGCGATAAACTTTTTCTCCTCCAGCGAGCCGAGCAGCTGGAAATTATCCCACTCTCTGGCGTGGCCCAGATACTCATAACGGGTGCCATACTGGGTCGTCCAGAAAAAGGGCACACGTTCAAAGGCGACGTGCTGGTCCAGCATATTTCTGGCGACGGTCTGTCCCTGCTGATGCGCAACACGATAGTGCTCGATGCGCAGCGGCCCCTGCGCCGACGGATACGTCGCGATGTCACCCGCAACCCAGATGTTCTCAGCCACCTTCAGCTCTGCATCGGCCTGCAGGCTGCCATCCTCTGCCAGCGGCAGATCGTGGATAAAGTCGGTGGCCGGTTTCACGCCGGTGGCAAACAGGACGACGGTAGCGGGCAACTGCCGCCCCCCTTTAAGCTGCACACTGCTCACCTGCTGATCGCCCTGCAGGGATTCAATTTCGCCCTGCTCCCATTTCACGCCATTTTTCTGATGCAGCTGATAGAAATAGCGGCCAATCTGGTCGCCAAACTGTTTCGCAAAGGGCAGCGTCTGGCGGGCAATCACCGTCACATCAATGTCACGGTTACGCAACGCCGACGCCAGTTCGGTGCCGATAAAGCTGTTGCCGATGATCACAATTTTATGGCTGGCATCTACCGCCTGAAGCAGCTGGTCGGTCTGGGCTTTGCTGCGCAGCAGATGCACCCCCTCCAGATCGCTGCCGGGTATATCGGGACGTACAGGTGCCGCGCCACTGGCGATCAGGAGTTTGTCGAAGGCGAGGCTTTCACCATCTTCAAAGATCAGCCGTTGCTGCTGAGCGTCAAGGCGGCTCACACTGGCCTGAATGCGCTCGACGTGATCCATCACATCCGCTTTCAGCAGCTGCGGTACCTCGCTGATATCCATCTTGCCTGATGGCACAAATTTGGTCAGTGCAGTGCGGTCGTAGGGTGCGTCCGCTTCCCGCTCCACCAGCACCAGACGCCCTTTATAGCCCTCATGTCGTAACCGCCACAGCGCAGCACTTCCCGCCGCGCCGCCACCCAGCACCACGAAAACCGGTGCGTCTGCACCGCTGCCAATGGGCGCGGCGGGCGACATCGCCTCAGGATTGACCAGCACACGCCCCTCTTCAATCCGCAGCGGATACTGTTTGAGATCGGCCAGCGCCAGCGGTTCACACATTTTGCCGTCGGCCAGATTAAATGCGGCTTTGTGCCACGGGCAGACCAGCCGGTCGCCACAGATCGCGCCCTGCTCCAGCGGCGCGCCAGCATGCGGGCATTTCGCCTGGTAAGCACGAACGCTCTCCCCCTCGCGGATCAGTAACACTTCCACCTCACCCAGCGTTTTTTTAACCGGCTGACGCTGCGGCAGGTCTTTCAGATCGACGGTAAATTGATAGTTCACAACGTGGCTCCTTTGACTGTTCCGGTTGGGCGCCGCGCCGTCAGATCCTGCGCAGCGCAAATCCCCACAAACAGTAAGTGTGGCAAAGGAAATTAAAAGCCTGACGCGGAATATTTGTCAGAAGCGTAACGGGCTGTTACAGCAGGGAATTTAAACGCAGGCCGGAAGGGAAACGGCCACCTGCGTGGCCGGGAGAAACATCAGCTTTTTTTCAGGCACTGGCTCATAAAGGTTTTACGTGCATCACCCGCCAGCTTTTTATCGCCAGCTTCGCCATTGCAGCTTTTCATTTTCATCTGCTGCGGAGACATCTGTGACAGCTTGCTCTCTTTTTTCAGGCATTCACTCATAAAGGATTTGCGCGCATCTCCCTTGAGATCCTGTGATTTGGCATGCTGGTTACAGATCGTCATTTTCTCCTGCTGCGGGGTCTTCTCCGCCGCATTTGCCAGCCCGCTGACCAGCAGGCCCGCCATCATCATTGCCAAAAAACCGACTTTCATCGTGTTATCTCCCATGTGGATGTGTTCTTTCTTATTCTGGCAGCGAATAAGCAAAGCGGGAAATGTTTCCGGTCAGCGTGATGGAAAGATCCCATTCCAGAGTGGGACTGTACTGCACGTCTAGCGCGGATCAACAAATCCGTGGCCTGGCCCGCCACCCGGCCCGCCCCAGCCCCCTCCACCGCCGCCGCCAGGAGGCGGGAAAAGACATCCGCTCAGGACAAAACCTAATGCCACAACAGCCGCCAGCTTAACGATTCGTTTCATATCAACCTCAGGGTGTAAAAATCGGGCTGAGTGTATGAAGCCATCAGCGGGGCTGACAAGTGAGATTTCTCTGCATCCTGCCGCTATTCATCTTTGCTGACCAGACTTAACATTTTACAGTCAGTAATCTGCTCTGTTCTCAAC
The DNA here is from genome assembly GCF_011800325.1 of Pantoea sp. EKM101V. NCBI lineage: Bacteria > Pseudomonadati > Pseudomonadota > Gammaproteobacteria > Enterobacterales > Erwiniaceae > Pantoea > Pantoea sp. EKM101V. The sequence goes on along the minus strand of NZ_JAALFP010000006.1, from coordinate 79,297 downwards.
ATCCCGACCGGTTTGCAGATGAAACTATTTGTGTAAAACGGGAGGGCGAACGCTTTACAGCCTGGCATTTTTTGCGCATTGTGAGCGCATTACATTTACAGGATACCGACATGACTCTCTCTCAGGCTGCTCTCAGCGACATCCTCTCCCGGCGCGACTGGGAAAACCCGGTAGTGACCTCGCTGCATCGGCTGGATGCCCACCCGCCCTTTGCCAGCTGGCGCGATGAAGCCGCTGCGCGTGATGACGCCCCGTCCGCCTCACTGCGCAGTCTCAATGGTGAGTGGGGATTCAGTTACTTTGCGCAGCCTGAAGCGATTCCCGCCAGCTGGTTACTGCAGGATCTGCCGGATGCCGGTACGCTTCCGGTGCCGGCCAACTGGCAGATGCACGGCTATGACGCGCCCATTTATACCAACGTGCAGTATCCGATCCCGGTCGATCCGCCGCGGGTAACGGCAGCAAATCCGACCGGATGTTACTCGCTCACATTCAGCATTGAAGCCGCCTGGCTGGAGACGGGACAGACGCGCATTATTTTTGACGGCGTTAATTCCGCCTTTCACCTCTGGTGCAACGGTCACTGGATTGGCTACTCCCAGGACAGCCGGCTGCCCGCCGAATTTGACCTGAGCGAGGTGCTGCGTCCTGGTAAAAACCGGCTGGCCGTGATGGTGCTGCGCTGGAGCGATGGCAGCTATCTGGAAGATCAGGACATGTGGCGCATGAGCGGTATTTTCCGCGACGTCACCCTGTTGCATAAACCCCGGGTTCATCTGGCTGACGTTCAGCTGGAAACCCGGCTCAGCCCGGAATTTTGCCGTGCGGATCTGCGCGCGCAGGTGCGTGTCGCGCTGCCTTCCGCCGTCACCTCGCGCTATCAGCTGCGTCTGACGCTGTGGCAGGGCGAGCAGCAGATTGCACAGTGTCAGCAGCCGCTGGGCAGCGCCATCATCGATGAACGCGGCCACTATCCCGAACGCGCTCTGCTCAGCCTGCCGGTTGAGCGGCCTGACCTGTGGAGCGCGGAGACGCCTCACCTCTACCGCGCCACGCTGGCCCTGCTGGATGAGCAGCAGCAGTTAATCGAGGTGGAAGCGTGGGATGTCGGTTTCCGCCAGGTCACCATCGACAATGGCCTGCTGTGCCTGAACGGCAAACCGCTGCTGATCCGCGGCACTAACCGTCACGAGCACCACCCTGAACGGGGTCAGGTAGTGGATGAGGCGATGATGCGCCGCGACATCATGCTGATGAAGCAGCACAATTTTAATGCGGTGCGCTGCTCGCACTACCCCAATCATCCGCTCTGGTACCGTCTGTGCGACCGGTACGGGCTTTATGTGGTGGATGAGGCCAACATTGAGACCCACGGCATGCAGCCCATGAACCGGCTCTCTGACGATCCGCGCTGGTTTGCCGCCTACAGCGAGCGGGTGACGCGCATGGTGCAGCGTGACCGTAACCACTGCTGCATTATTATCTGGTCGCTGGGCAACGAGTCCGGCCATGGCGCAACGCATGACGCGCTTTACCGCTGGGTGAAAAGCAGCGATCCGACCCGTCCGGTTCAGTATGAAGGCGGCGGTGCGGATACCGCCGCGACCGATATCATCTGCCCGATGTACGCCAGGGTGGATCAGGATCAGCCCTTCCCGGCGGTGCCGAAATGGTCACTGAAAAAGTGGATTGGACTGCCGGGCGAAACGCGCCCGCTGATCCTCTGTGAATATGCTCATGCGATGGGCAACAGCTTTGGCGGCTTTGCGAAATACTGGCAGGCTTTCCGTCAGTTTCCGCGCCTGCAGGGCGGCTTCGTCTGGGACTGGGTGGATCAGAGCCTGACCCGCTATGACGATCAGGGAGAACCCTGGCAGGCCTATGGCGGCGACTTTGGCGATACACCCAACGATCGTCAGTTCTGTATGAACGGGCTGGTGTTTGCCGACCGTACACCTCATCCGGCGCTCTATGAGGCGCAGCGCGCCCAGCAGTTCTGGCACTTCACGGTCGATCCCGACGATCCGCTGAGCTTTACGGTCAGCAGCGACTATCTGTTCCGCCACAGTGATAACGAAGTGTTACGCTGGCGCATAGAGCAGGCCGGCCAGGTCGTGGCGCAGGGTGATATCCCGCTTGATATCCCCGCGCAGGGCCAGCAGCGGATCACCCTGCCCTCCCCGCCTCCGTTGCAGGGCGAATGCTGGCTGAATGTTGCCGTGCATCAGGTGCAGCCGACCCGCTGGAGCGAAGCTGGCTGGCGTGTCGCCTGGGATCAGTGGGCGCTCCCCTCCACGCTGGCACTGCCTTCCCTGCCGGAAATCGGTGAAGCACCGCAGCTGCACGATAACGGCCGTGAGATTGTCGTCACCCACCGGCAGCAGCGCTGGCAATTTTCCCGTCACAGCGGCGAACTGGAACAATGGTGGGTGGATGACGAGCCGACGCTGCTGACGCCGCTTCAGGCGTGCTTTATCCGCGCGCCGCTGGATAATGACATCGGCACCAGCGAAGCGGAACGGATCGATCCCAACGCCTGGTCGGAGCGCTGGAAAGCGGCGGGCTATGACCAGATGCAAAGCCAGCGGATAGCGATTGCGGTCGATACGCTGACCCGGGCGGTGCAGATTGAGACGCTGCACAGCTGGCACGCCGGGGGACAGCTCGCCTTTATCAGCCGGATACGTTTTCTGATCAATGCACAGGGGGAGCTGACGCTGCAGCTTTCCGTTGAGCAGTCCCGCGGTATGCCGCCGCCCGCGCGCATCGGGCTACGCTGCGCGCTGACGACGATCCCGCAGCAGGTGAACTGGCTCGGCCTCGGTCCGCACGAAAACTACCCTGACCGCCAGCTGGCCGCACAGTTTTCCCGCTGGCAGTTACCGCTGGATCGGCTCTTTACGCCCTATGTTTTCCCGGGTGAGAACGGCCTGCGCGGCGGCACCCGTGAGCTTGATACCGGCAGCTGGCAGGTCAGCGGGGATTTCGCTTTCTCGCTGAGTCGCTTCAGCCTGGAGCAGCTACGGGAGACGTCACACCGCCACCTCCTGCGCCCGGAAGCGGGCTGCTGGCTGCATCTGGATGCGTACCACATGGGCGTGGGCGGCGATGACTCCTGGAGTCCCAGCGTCAGTCCTGAGTTTCTGCTGACTCAGCAGCGCTGGCAGACGGAACTGACGATTTGCCAGCCGGCGCGGGCAGCACGGTCTTCGGACGACGGTAAACGCGCTTCAGAAACAGCACATTAATCAGCACCACCACGGCGGTGGCAAAAAAGACCCAGCGGAAACCTGCCATCGCCGACACCGCCCCGCCCAGCAGCGGACCGGCAACGTTGCCGAGATACATAAACGACTGGTTGTAGCCGAAGATCCGCCCCGTAATGTTGTCGCGTGAATGGCGCACCAGCAGGGTCTGTACCGCAGGCATCATCGCACCATCGGCGAAGCCCAGCAGAAAGCGCAGCACGCCCAGCTGCGTTGCGCTGGTCACAAAGGACATGGCGATAAACAGCAGCAGCGAGATCGCCATCGTCGCCAGCAGAATACGCTGTGTGCCGATGCGATCGCCGAGTCGCCCCAGCCGGGGTGCGGCCAGCAGAGCAGACACGCCGGGCAGCGCGGCGATCACCCCGCTGAGAAACGCGATGTTCTCCGCATGGGGCGCCAGCTCCCGCACAAACAGCGTCAGGATGGGGTTAACCGACCCGTTACACATCTGAATCACCAGGGTGGTAAAGAACAGGCAGAGCACCAGTCTGGGGTTATCCAGCGAGCGGAACACCTCGCGTCCGCTGAGCTTCTCCTTTTTACTCACCGGGGTGTAGCCGGTCTCTTTAATCAGGAAGAGTGTAACCAGAAAACTGACCAGCAGCAGAGCCGCGGTGACCATGAAGACCATGCGCAGCCCCACCCCGTCAGCCAGCAGCCCGCCCAGCATCGGTCCCAGAATCACCCCGCCAATCTGGCCCGTAGAGACACAGCTTAGCGCCCAGCCGCTGCGTTCACGCGGCACCTGAGCGGCCACCAGCGCCATGGCGTTAGGGATATAGCCGGAGGTCAGCCCCATCAGGGCGCGCAGCAGCAGCAACTGCCAGGCTTCGGTGACGAAAGCCTGCAGCAGGATCACGATCCCCATGCCAGCAGCGGCGCGCAGCAGCATCAGTTTCCGCCCTTTGCGATCGGCCAGGCTGCCCCACAGTGGCGCAACGGCCGCTGAGATCACAAAGGTGATGCTGAACGTCAGTCCCGACCAGAGGCTCAGTGAGGTGCCGCCGGTGACGCCCAGCTGCTCAAGGTAGAGTGGCAGGAACGGAATAATCTGGCTGATCGCCAGTCCGGTAAAAAAACAGCCAAACCAGACCGAGATCAGGTTTATCTTCCAGGGTTCAATAATGCGTGGCATGGGCAGAGAGCGTGAAGAGAAAGAAGGCTGAGTTTAACCCAGGCCCGCTGTGCGTGACCGCCAGAACATGGCAAAAACGGCAAGCGTCTTGATTCTGCGCAATTTACGCCGCCGGACAGGTCGCGGATCTGTCGCCTGCCGATCTCTATCCCCCCTCAGCAGGATGGAAAAATATGTCATTGTGTTACTGACAACCGTTTGCTTCGCTTCTATGTTTAAAAAACCGCCAGCCACGGCGGTATGGCGATCGTTCCGATCGGTGTGACGCCCTCCGCAAACAACGGTGCAGACCGTCCGGCTATGCTGAGGCGAACCCGCGTATTAAGTAGATAAACGCCCCTGCACCCGGGTGTAAGGGAGAGGTCTGGGGTTTAGCGGAGGTGGGAAATGAGAGTGCAACCGAACAGCGCCAGCCGCGCTATCACCGACTATTTCAATGGCCCGAACTGGCGGACGCCGCCCGAGTCCGATCTGCTGGCGGTGATTATGCGCGAGATGATGGAGGCGGGTCAGCCCGCCACTAATAAAGCGATTATTGCGCGGGTGATTGAGAAACTGGAAGTCGAAGGGGACGAAACGCAGCTGCAACGTTATCGTACCCTGCTGGCTCAGTTAATCGACGCGCCACCCCGGGCCTGAAGCGCTGGCTTATTTCACCCAGCGCAGCTTATCCGCTTCGCTGATGCTGGCCCGCCCGCTGCTGCGCTGAAACAGGCAGAGCTCCCGTCCACGCTTATTGTTCATCTGACGCTGAGGATAGCGCCCCTCCAGCAACAGAGCGCTGTATCCTGTGCTGTCGTCATACTCAATCGGCTCGCCCAGCACCCTGACTTTGCTCAGGTGACTGGCGTTAATGCAGGCCTGGGTCATCACCTGACGGCTCTGTTGCCAGGCTTCGGCACTGGAGGCCTGCGCCGCTGCACTGCTGAGTAAGGCTACAGAGAGTAGCGCGCCTTTCATCCGTTTCATGTTCGCTCCTGTTACCGCCCGCAGGCGCTAAAAAAATTCCCGCCGGGGCGGGAATAAACAAGACGAGCATTGTCAATCGCGTGACGAGAAGCGCATCGAAATGCAGCGCCATTCTCGCCCGCCGTTATGACAAGGCTGTGACACCCAGGCCGTCAGCCGCAATAAACAGAGCTGATGTTGCCGTTTTTATCCGCCAGGAAGTTAAGCCGGTTGAGGTTAAAGTCCATGGTGACGGCAGAGTTATAAGGGATAGGACGCACCAGCTGATCGAAATGCTGTCCCTGCAGCGCGGTTAACGGTTTGCCGACATAGTGCTGAAACTGTGAGGCACCACAGCGATCATTCTCAGGATCCGGCTTCACGCTGGCCGTGTCAGAGTGGGAGGCGGATTGACAGGCGGTTAAGGCAAACAGACCCGCTACCAGCAGCCCTTTTCCATAAAATTTCACGTTTGATCTCCTGTTGGACGTGTAAAACCCTGTCCCCAAGAGTAGCAAAGCGTGCCGGTCAGGCTGAACTCTAAAAAAGTAAAGTTGTTACAGCCGCCGAAAACCGTAAGCGGTGGCGATCACAATTTAGGATTAATCGCACGCACTGCTTAAAAAAGAAACGCCCGGTGGCTACAATTAACTAAGATTATTCTTAGCTCCGGGAGTCCATAATGGAACTGATTATTTTTGTTGTCTGCGCCATGCTGATGACCGCCGTGGCGGTCAAAGTCCGTTAAGCGGACCCAGCCTGATTCTGCGCCGTTCTTTCCAGAAGCGTACTGAACGCAGCCAGCGGCATCGGACGACCGAGGAAGTAGCCTTGCCCCTCTTCGCACGAGAGCTGTTTTAACTGGTTCAGCTGCGCTTCTGTCTCAATCCCCTCTGCCGTAATGGTCAGCGCAAACGCGCGTGCCAGCGCAATAATGCCCGCTACCACTGACTGTGCCTGCTCCGACTCCGGAAAATCTTTCATCCATGAGCGATCGATCTTGAGGCCGTTAAAGGGGTAGGTTTTCAGGTAACCCAGCGCGGCATAACCGGTGCCGAAATCATCCACGGTTAACCTGACCCCCAGCGCCCGTAAGCCCTGCATCATCTCCAGCGCACGCTGCGGATGTTCAAAGGTGACATTCTCTGTGATCTCCAGCTCCAGGCGCGTTGCCGGCAGGCCGCTTCGGGCCAGCGCATCCGCCACCCGCTGCACCAGGTCGCTGGTGCGAAACTCCATCGGCGAGATATTCACCGAGACGTAGCGGTCGCCTCCCCACCCCAGCGCATCTTCACAGGCGCGCATCAGCACCCAGTCACTGATGGTGGCAATCAGTCCGCTCTCTTCCGCCAGCGGAATAAAGTGATCGGGTGTCATCCACTGATCCGGCGCAACCTGCCAGCGAAGCAACGCCTCGGCTCCCGCCAGCTGGCCGCTCAGCAGCTGATAGCGGGGCTGATAGTGCAGGCGAAATTCATTGTTCCTCAGCGCTTTCTCAATGCGGCGTGCCATTTCACGCTTATCCTCGCGCTGGCTGGCCATCTCGCTGGCATACCAGACCCACTGATTGCGCCCTGCTTCACGCGCTTCGGTGAGCGCGATATCGGCCATACGCAGCAGCGTTTCCGGGTGACTGGCATCCTGCGGGACGCAGGCAATGCCCATGCTGACCGTCAGATAGTGGACATGCTGGCCGGTGCTGATCGGCTGCTGAACCTCATGCACCAGCTGAGCACAGCGCTGATCGACCCGCTCGCGGTTCGTTTCACGCAGGACCAGCACAAACTCATCCCCGCCCAGTCGTGCCACCAGCTCCTGAGGCCCCGTGGCGCGCTTCAGACGCTGCGCGATCTGGCTCAGCACCTCATCGCCCGTCGCATGGCCCCAGGTTTCGTTGATCGGCCTGAACTGATCGAGGTCGAGCGTAATCAGCGTCAACGGCACGATCCCTTCCGGCTGCTCAAGATGCTGTGTCAGAAACTCCTGCAGCTGCACGCGGTTCGACAGGCCGGTTAAGACGTCATGACGCGACAGGAACTGGATACGCGCCTCCGCTTCCATACTCTGCGTGATGTCTGAAACCGTGCCGCGGAATCCGATACGGCGCGTGTCATGCCAGATCGTTTTCGCCACCAGCTGACCGATACGGCGGTTGCCCTGCGCCGACATAAACTGGCAGCGCAACGGCATCTGCTGCCCCTCCTCCTCCTGGCGCAGCAGCCAGGCGACCAGCGAATGGCTGGGATGGGTCAGCAGCTGATCGATGTGTCGCCCCAGCCAGTGTGACATGTCGTGGCCGGTGACATTTTCAAAGCGCGCGGACAGGTAGATCAGGCGGCCCTTCTCATCCGTCTCCCAGATCCAGTCTGACGCCGCCTCAGCGAGATCGCGAAACCGCGCTTCGCTGCTGGCCAGCTCCTGCTGGCTAATCGCCAGCATGGCGAAGCGCCGGTCTGAGAGAATCGCATTCGAAAGCGCATGGCGGCTGACGCGGCGGGTGATCAGACCAATGATGATCGCCATCAGCGTCAGCAGGGGCAACAGAAACAGGATCAGGCCCATTCCCGGCATCTTCGGTGTCCAGCGCAGGACAATCGGTTCGCCGTGCGGCAACGGCTGCACCATGCGCGGCTCGCGCAGCGCATCCTCTTCACTGTCGGGCAGACGCAGCTCGCGCACATCCAGCGAGGCACCCAGCGCCTGAAGCTTGGCGGGGGTAAACAGATTCACAAACACCATCACGGATGGCGGCCCCGCCTTTGACGGCGTGTTATCCACTCTTCCGCTGCTGATCGGGGCGGCCACCACGATGGCGGGCAGATGATTGATCTCTGCATCCTGCGTCATGGCCCTGTTGTTCAGCTGGCGCGCGGCCGCAATCAGGCCGGGCGTCTGCTGACCCAGCCACGCCTCCAGCGGCGTGTCCGTCAGCTGACCATCAATCACCGTGTAGGTGGTGTGACCTTTGCCATCCACCACGAACACGCCTTCATAGTGATACTCTTCATAAAGACCCGGACCAAAGTTCTCTTCGTCATACGCCCAGGCTTTGTTCACGCTGACGTGAAGATTACGCCACGCTTCGCCCCAGAAGGCATAATCCCGGATATCAGTGGCCATCGCCTCCTGACGACTCTTCCATGCCTGCTGCACCAGCAGCAGATCGTGCTCAGCCGATGTGCTGTTCTGCCGCTGGGCAATGGTCAGCACCATCACCATTGAGAGCAGCAGCACGCCAAACAGCAGCAGCGAAAGCGTACGCAGACTGCGGCGCGTAAAGCGCACAGTGCGGTCTTCAGCAGCCTGTCTGAATGGCGGTGAGGGCGGTGCCGGGGGGTTAAAATTCATTGAAAGTGCTCACTACACAACCAGGTTTTAGTCACGGGCCAGCCCCGTAATACGGGGGGCTGACCAGATAGTTTCCTCAGTTATCGGCCCGCCTGCTCCGGTGTTTAGTCTGCGGCAAAAATAAGCATGCAATATTGTCTCAAGGGCTGACTCGACAGCGATCAGGCGCATTGCTACTATGCGCTAACCTTCGCTGGCAGAGTCGCCTATGAACACCAATTCCGACAGAGTGACCCTGACGCTGTTCTACGTCGGCAGCTTTGTGGTTTATTACCTGGTTACCATGCTGATCACGCTGTTTCCCAACTACAGCGTGCTGCGCAATGACGGACTGCTGGTGCCGGTGCTCTGCCTGTTTGAATTTGCGGTCATCTACCCGCTGTATCGCTTCTACTGCCAGCGCCGCGCCGATTTGCCGCTGGGTGAACTCGGCATGCTGCAGACCCTGCTCTTTACCGGCGCGCTGTTTGTCCTGATGGCGGCCCAGATGCAGTTTATGCAGCCGGAAGGCTGGCTGGTGATGCAGGCCCAGCAGGGACGCAATTCGCTGCTGATTCTGCTGCTCACCGCCGTGCTGCTAGCCCCGGTGTTTGAAGAGGTGCTGTTCCGCGGATTCCTGTTGCAGGGCTTTCTGCTGTGGGCGCCGCGCAGCCGCTTCGCCTGTATGCTGCTGACCTCGCTGCTGTTCGCGGTGATGCACACGCAGTATGTTCACTGGCAGACCCTGATCGCCCTGACACTCTTTTCGCTGCTGCTCTGCTACGCCCGGCTGCGGAGTAACAGTCTTGCCCTGCCTATCTTTCTGCACACCCTGAACAACCTGATTGCGCTGCTGCCCGCCTGGTATTTCGCGGGCTGACGCCTCATCGCCTCATCGCTGACGCACCGTTTTCCGGCCGTGTCGCGGGCCACCGCTCACACTGACAATGCTGCCCCGGCACGTTTGTCTATACTGGTGGATAAAAAGGGAAAAAAAACGTCACAGTCCGGACCAGCAGACCGTGTAAAGGAGAAGAGCGATGTTGATAGGATTTGTGTTGTTAGTGAGCGCGTGTGGATATGATGCCTGTGAGGCGTTACCCGTCTCGGAGCGTATCTATCCGACCAAAGCCGACTGTGAAACGATGGCGCACCGTATTCACAAAGTCAGACCGAACGTGGTCCTGCTTTGCGGTGAAGTTCATCGCTGATTCAGGACCAGTCGCAATAAAGCCGCGCGGCAACATTGCAAGCTGGCGATTTAGCGTACAAAATATAAGCTGTTGTTCACCATTATCGTTGTGAATCCCATGAAAACATCACGTCCCCGTCGTCCTGCCGGACGCTGGGTTTACTATCTTTTGTATGATGGCATTCTGTGGCCCTGCCCTGTCCGCTGGGAGTGGGAGAGCAGTTATGGCGGCTGGCTGCCGTTTTACTACACGCCTACCTTTGAGTTTGTGGTGGGCGATCCGCGTAAGGCTCATCGCATTGCGCGCAGCGACGTGCGCGTCAGACGGCGCGAAGATGCCTTTGTCTGAGCGAAATCTACCGCCACGGCAGCTATGAGGCTGTCAGCAGGAAGTAAATCGCCTCCAGCACGATAATCACCATCAGTAAGATGCCCAGCGTGTGGCGACCTGTTCCCTTCATCGGTTCAGGCCCAAATCATCGCAGCCCGGCGTATCAGCAGCAGTGCACTACAGATGCATAACAGCACCAGCACCATCTTCCACTGTTTTCTGGCCGCCCGGACTCTCATCATCGCGGTTTCCTCTCTGTCAGAAAGCAAAGATGCGCCTGAAGGCGCATCTGTTTCGGTCAACAGCAGGACCGGTTGTGCATAGCGTCGCGCCAGGGTCGCCAGAGGGCGACCCGTTACCGGCATCAGTTATTCAGCGTGTAATCCAGTGTGATTTCCGCATTCAGTAACTGAGAAACCGGGCAGCCCGCCTTAGCGTTGTTGATGATTTCATCAAACGCTGACTTATCAATGCCTGGCAGAGAGACGGTGCTGGTCAGCGCCACTTTGGTGATGGCAAAGCCGTCGCCTTTTTTGTCCAGCGACACATCGGCCGTGGTATCAATGCTTTCCGGCTTGTGACCCGCATTGCCCAGCATCAGCGACAGGGCCATGGAGAAACAGGCCGCGTGCGCTGCACCAATCAGCTCTTCCGGGTTGGTGCCTTTGCCGCCTTCAAAACGGGTGTTAAAGCCATAGGGCTGCTGGCTCAGCACGCCGCTCTCGGTGCTGACGGTGCCTTTGCCTTTGATATCGCCTTCCCAATGCGCCGAACCTTTCTTATGAATGGTCATCTCATTCCTCCTGTGGGTAAAGAAGCTAAGTATAGACAATGCATTCATTTTCGCAGGCTTAACTCACCGCGCGCGGACGGGGTGAAGCGCTCTGCGGTTCCAGCAGCGCCCCGGCCTGCACCAGCGAATCGCGCGTGATATCCGCGATGGACTTCGCGCCGGTCAGGGTCATGGCAACGCGCATCTCCTTCTCAATCAGGTTCAGCAGGTTTTCCACGCCGCGCTGACCGTGGGTCGCCAGCGCATAGATAAAGGCGCGTCCCAGCAGCACGCTGTCTGCGCCCAGCGCAATCATGCGCACCACATCCAGCCCGTTGCGGATACCGCTGTCTGCCAGAATGGCAAGATCCCCTTTGACGGCATCGGCAATCGCCGGTAACGCCCGCGCAGACGACAGCACACCATCCAGCTGACGGCCGCCGTGGTTAGACACCACAATCCCGTCGGCCCCGAAGCGCACCGCATCGCGCGCATCTTCCGGGTCCAGAATCCCTTTGATCACCATGGGCCCGTCCCAGAACTCACGGATCCACTCCAGATCGCGCCAGGAGATAGAGGGATCGAAGTTGTTCGCCAGCCAGCCGATGTAATCTTCCAGTCCGGTCGGCTTGCCGAGATAGGCAGAGATATTGCCCAGATCGTGTGGACGTCCCTGCAGGCCGACATCCAGCGCCCACTGCGGATGCGTGACCGCCTGCCAGTAGCGCCGCAGCGCGGCGTGTTTACCGCTCATGCCGGAGTGCGCATCGCGATAGCGGGCACCCGGCGTCGGCATATCGACGGTAAAGACCAGAGTCGAGCAGCCCGCGGCTTTGGCGCGCTCCAGGGCGTTGCGCATAAAGCCGCGGTCGCGCAACACATAGAGCTGGAACCACATCGGGCGGTTAATCGCCGGTGCCACCTCTTCAATCGGGCAGACCGAAACCGTGGAGAGAGTAAACGGAATCCCTTTCAGGGCGGCCGCACGCGCCGCCTGCACCTCTCCCCGACGGGCATACATGCCACACAGTCCTACCGGCGCCAGCGCAACCGGCATCGACAGGGTTTCCTTAAACAGGGTCGTTTCCAGGCTCAGTTCTGACATGTTCTTCAGAATACGCTGGCGCAGCGCCACGTCCGACAAATCCTCCACATTGCGACGCAGGGTATGTTCGGCATAGGCCCCGCCGTCAAGATAGTGGAACAGGAACGGCGGCAGGATACGTTGCGCGGCGGCGCGATAGTCACTGGCAGCTGAGATAATCATCAGTCAGATTCCTTAGGGTTGCGTGTGTCGTTATCCGGTAAGCGGGTGATGCGCGCCTGACGCGCTTCATCTTCATGCAGGCTTTTCATGGTGGTGTGAACAAACCCCAGGTGCTGCATCGCTGCCTGCCGGGCGGCGTCGGCGTCGCCCGCGAGAATGGCGTCGAGCAGCGCCTGATGCTGTTCCGTGAGGCGGGCAAAAATCGCAGGCTGGGTATACATCCGCTGACGGCTCTGCATGACCGAGGATTGCAGCAGTTCAAAAAAGCCCCGCATGGTCTGCAGCAGCACCAGGTTGTGCGACGCCTCGGCAATCGCCAGATGGAAGCGCACATCGGCCTGGGCGGCGAGATCGGGATCGTCACTCTCCTTCAGCTTCAGCGTGGCATCAAAGGCGTATTGCAGCCGCTCTCTGTCGGCGTCGGTGGCGCGCAGTGCCGCATGCCAGGCGGTGCTGGCCTCAATGGCGTGACGCGCCTCCAGAATGTCATAGCGGTAGTCGGGATCGTCATGCAGCAGCTGGCGAATCGGCTCCACGATGCGCTGTTCCGACCAGGGGGCCAGCTGCTGCCGGAGCCAGGTTCCGCCGCCGCGCCGGCTGATCAGCATCCCGCTGCTGATCAGCTGCTGAATCGCCTCACGCAGCGAGGAGCGTGAAACGCCGAGTTCAGCCGACAGCTGTCGCTCGGCGGGCAGGCGCATGCCTGGCTCAAGTTGATGGTCGGTGATGTACGCCCGCAGGCGCGTCACCAGCGGGTCTGCCGGGTTTGTCATGGGATCATCCAGGGGAAAACGTAGGCCTGAAGCGTGGTAATGAGACCGACCATACAGGTGAAAATCAGGCTGTGTTTCACGGTAAAGCGGAACAGGTCAGACTCTCTGCCCACCAGCCCGACCGCCGCACAGGCGATGGCGATCGACTGCGGTGAGATCATCTTGCCGGTCACGCCGCCGGTGGTGTTGGCCGCTACCAGCAGGACATCGGAGACGCCAATCTGCTGCGCGGTGGTGGCCTGCAGGGCGGCGAAGAGCGCATTGGATGAGGTGTCCGATCCGGTCAGGAAGACGCCCAGCCAGCCCAGAAACGGCGAGAAGAAGGTAAACGCGTGACCGGTGTGCGCGAGGGCCAGCGCCAGCGTGGCGGAGAGGCCGGAGTAGTTGGAGATAAAGGCAAAGGCAAGCACCATCCCGATAGAGTAGATGGGCAGCGCCAGCTCCTTCAGCGTGGCCGCGAAGGTCTGCAATCCGGCCCTGGGCTTCATGCGCAGGAAGATCATCGCCGCAATCGCCGCGATCAGAATCGCGGTGCCGGTGGCGGAGATCAGATCGAGCTTATAGAGAGCCGGATAAGGGGTGGCGCTGCTGACCACCGGCGGCACCCGCGCCACCAGCCCATTCAGCAGCGGAACCGGTATGTTCAGCACCCACTCATAGAGCGCGCCGCCCTGGGTGAACAGCGCCTTAAACGGCGGAATACTCCAGAGCGTTACGGTGGCGGTGAGAAACAGGAACGGCATCCAGGCGCGAACGATCTGGCCCAGCCGGTACCTCTGCGGCGGCGTCAGGGCGTCATCCTGCTTCGCCCCGGCATCAGCAAAGCGGAAGATGCGCACCGGCTTCCAGACCCGCAGAAACAGCGTCAGGGATATCAGCGAGGCGAGCGACGAGATAATGTCAGGCAGCTCCGGGCCCAGAAAGTTGGAGCTGAGAAACTGGGCGACAGCAAAGGAACCGCCCGCCACCATGACTGCCGGCCAGGTCTCTTTTACCCCACGCCAGCCATCCATAATCGCCATAATCCAGAACAGCACAATCAGGGTCAGCAGCGGCAATTGACGTCCGGCCATCTGGCCGATGGCGAAGCTATCCAGCCCGGTGACCTGCCCCGCCACGATAATCGGAATTCCCATCGCGCCAAAGGCGACCGGCGCGGTATTCACGATCAGGCAGAGTCCGGCGGCATAGAGCGGGTTGAAGCCCAGCCCCACCAGCAGCGCGGCGGTAATCGCGACGGGTGCACCAAAGCCCGCCGCCCCTTCCAGAAAGGCGCCGAACGAGAAGCCGACAATCAGCATCTGCAGGCGCTGATCGGGCGTAATCGACAGGATAGAGGCGCGGATAATATCGAACTGGCCGGTTTTAACCGAAATTTTGTAGACGAAAACGGCGGCGACAATGATCCAGGCTATCGGCCACAGGCCGTAGAGAAAACCATACACCACGGCGGCCAGCGCCTGTGCCACCGGCATCTGATAGAGGAACAGCGCCACCAGCAGCGCCAGCACCACAGTCAGGGTGGCCGCCAGATAGCCCTTCATCTTAAGTTTAATCAGTGCAAAGAAGAAAAACAGAATCGGTATCAGTGCGACCAGGCTCGAAAGCCAGATGTTGCCCAGCGGATCGTAGTTTTGTTGCCAGATCTGCATGCCGTTATCTCCAGAGGAAAGATGAGGTGGAAGACAGTCGCTGTGCTGCATTCCTTCAGCCCGCCGGATTGGTCAGACCACATCCGGCTTTCGCGGGCCTTATGGCTGGAGATAGTTAATGCATTGTTAACCTGTGGCAACAAAAGTTGCGCGATTTTTCTGGTTGTGTGAACCAGGGAAAAATATTGCGCCGATTGGTCTGACCAAAATCAGGCATTTTCTTCGGGAAAGGCGTGCGGATAACTGCGCGGATGGAAACGCAGATTCAGCGCAATCAGCAGCAGCGTAACCGCCGCCTGCAGAACCCACACGCTGGTGAAGTGGCCGGTAAGCGTGTGCAACTGCCCGGCGATAAACGGCATACTACCCGCGATTATAAAGCCGACGCCCTGCATAAAGGCGACCAGCCGTGCACCCGCCTGCGGCTGCGCCAGATGATCCAGGGCCAGAACCAGCGCCAGCGGAAACGCCCCGCCCAGTCCTGCGCCCGCGATCCCCGCCCAGAGCCAGGGAGCCAGCTGCGGGGCAAACAGGAAGCCAAGCATGCCGCTGAGCTGCATCGCCAGCGTCAGCAGCAGCAGCGGACGGCGATCGCGCCCCCGCGCCATCAGAGGCAGCAGCAGCGCCCCGGTCACCTGACAGCCGATCATCATGCCGAGCAGTGAGCCGCCCGCCTGCGCAGGCCAGCCGAGCTGGTGATAGAAGTCGGGCAGCCAGGCGACACAGATGGCGTAACCGCCGTTCACCAGGCCGAAACTCAGCGCCAGGGTCCAGGCGCGCGGTTTACGCCAGAGGGAAGGCAGCGCTGCCCTCTCCTGGCGGGCGACCGGTCTGCTGGCGATAAACAGCCAGAGCAGCATAGCCAGCACCACCGGCAGCGCCCAGCTGCTCAGCGCGCCCTGCCAGCCAAGCTGCCCGGTCAGCCACGGCGAGATTGCCGCACCGATGCCGCCGCCGCCCATCAGCGCCGCGGCCCACAGACCGGTGACCCCGGCACTGCGCTGGCCAAAGCGCTGACGGATCACTCCCGGCATCGCCATCTGCACGATGCCGATGCCCGCACCGCCCGGCAGGGTCGTCAGCACCAGTCCTCGCCCCTCTGTCACAAACAGCCGGCTCGCCAGGGCCAGCAGCAACAGCAGCAGCCCGCCCAGCAGCAGTTTGCGCACGGAAAAGCGCTGCATCAGTGGCGCACTGACGAGGGCAATCGCGCCCATCATCATCATCGGCAGCGCTGGCAGCAGCGACGCCGCCAGCGGTGGCAGGCCAATGCTCTGGCGTAACTGGCCGAGCAGCGGGCTGACGGAGGTCATCAGCGGCCGCATATTCAGCCCGGCCAGTACCAGTGCCGCCAGCAGCAGAACGTTATCTCTCTTCATCGGCAATCCATACGTTTAAAAGTTGTCAGCCTGACAGCAGCCGATACTATTGGGAAATGAAATATTACTCTGCCAGGTAGTGAGAAAATGAATCGTCAGCCGATGTTTACTCCGCAGCAGTTGCTCAGTTTTGTGGCCGTGTGCGAAACCACCAGCTTCACCCGGGCGGCCGACCGGGTGCACCTGTCGCAATCCACCGTCAGCCAGCAGGTGCGGCGCCTTGAGGAGATGGTAGGAAAGGCGCTGCTGGTTCGCTCCTCGCATCAGGTGCAGATCACCGAAGAGGGCGAGAAACTTTTGGGATATGCCCGCCGGATTATTGCGCTGAACGGGGAAGCCCACGATGTCCTGAGCGATCAGTGGCGCGACGGCGTGCTGCGGCTGGGAGTGCCGGAAGATTTTGCCGCCCCCACCGCCGGTCTGCTGGCGCACTTCAGTCGCGCTCACCCTCAGCTGCGGCTGGATGTGATGAGCGGCATGCAGGTGGAGCTGAGGCGCGCCTGGCAGCGTGAAGAGCTGGATATCATGCTGATTAAGCAGCCCTATGGCGATCGTCCGCTGGCATCGCGGCCGGAACCGCTGCTGTGGCTCGACAGCGCAGAGTGGCCCTGCTTCGAACAGACGCCGGTGCCGCTGGTGCTGTTTCCCCAGCAGGGGCTTTATCGCGATGAGGTGTGTCAGACGCTCGATGCGCTGGGCCGAAGCTGGCGCATCACTTACAGCAGCGCCAGTCTGGTGGCGCTGGCCGCCGCCAGTGCGCAGGGGCTGGGGCTGACGTTGCTGCCCGCCAGCTGTCGCCTGCCCGGACATCGGGTGCTGGGCCGTGAGCAGGGGCTGCCGGTGATTGATACTTTTGAACTGGCGCTGTTCTGCCGTCATCCACAGGATCCGTTGCAGCGCGCGCTGGCGGAATCACTGGCGGCGTTCGGTCAGCTGCGCTGGCAGTGAAATATCGAATAGTCACCAGTGAGAAATAGCGCAGCAGGGTAAGCCCGCCTTTGTCAGATTAACGGTCTGTTCCCCTGACTGGAGTTTTTATGCCCGTTTCCTCTTCATCGAGCCGCCGTGACTTTCTCGGACACGGTGTCCGCTGGACCGCCGCAGGCGGCCTGCTCGCTGCGGGTCTCGGCCCGGCCAGTGCCGCGACGATCTCCGCCCCCTCCGTCTCCCACCCTGACACCCCCGCCCTGCTGCCTCAGCAGGATCACTATCTGCTGCGCAATGTGCGGCTGGAGGAGGGATTTATCCGTGAGGAGGATGAGATCGTCGCCACCCGCACCGGCCGTTACGATATCAGCGTGCGCGACGGCAGTATCGAACGGCTGACGCCCGCCGGTCAGGGCGACACGACTCTGCCGTCATGGGATGCGCAGGATGCACTGCTGCTGCCCGCCACCCGGGATATGCACATCCATCTTGATAAGACCTTTTACGGCGGCCCGTGGCAGGCGCCCCGTCCCCGTCAGGGCAAAACCATCATGGATATGATAGCCCGCGAGCAGGTGCTGATTCCGCAACTGCTGCCGCACTCACAGGCGCGCGCCGAAGCGTTAATCGCCCTGCTGAACGCCAAAGGCACCACCCGCGCCCGAAGCCACTGCAATATCGATCCGGTCAGTGGCCTGCAGAGTCTGGAACATCTGCAGGCGGCGCTGGCGCGGCACCCCGCCTTTCACTGCGAGATCGTGGCGTTTCCACAGCACGGCCTGCTGCACTCGCAGGTCGATGGCCTGATGCGTGAGGCGATGCAGCACGGCGTCGCAAAGGTGGGCGGGCTGGACCCCACCAGCGTGGATGGCGCGATGGAGAAGTCACTGGATGCGATGTTCCGGATTGCACTCGATTATCAGCGCGGCGTTGACATCCATCTGCATGAAACCTCCCCGGCTGGCGTAGCCGCGATCCAGTACATGATCGATACCGTCGCCAGGAACCCGGCGCTGAAAGGCAATGTGACGCTGAGCCACGGTTTTGCGCTGGCGACGCTGGAGGGGAGCGCCCTGAACAAAATGATTGAAGGGCTGGCAGAGCAGCAGTTCAGCGTCGCCTCAACGCTTCCCCTCGGCAAACTGACTATGCCGATTTCGCAGCTGCAGGCGGCGGGCGTAAAAGTCATGACCGGCACCGACAGCGTTATCGATCACTGGTCACCCTTTGGCACCGGCAGCATGCTGGAAAAAGCGAATCTCTATGCCCAGCTCTATCGCGGATCGGATGAGTTTTCGCTGTCGCGGGCGCTGGGGATTGCCACAGACGATCGGCTCCCGCTTTCGGCTCAGGGTGAGAGACAGTGGCCGCAACCGGGCGATGATGCGAGCATGATGCTGGTAGCCGCCAGCTGCTCCGCCGAAGCCGTGGCACGTATTTCACCGGTAGTCGCGACCTTCTCGCGCGGTAAACCCGTGTTTGCGCTGTCATCGGCCTGAAATCGCAGGGCGGATGGTGGGCGTTTAGCCTGCTTAGTCACAGCGGAGAGAGCGAGCCTGCTCAGGGAAGCCACTGCCGGACTTAAAGCGAAGGGAGCATACGCCTGTAGCAAAGCATAGCGGGCCAGGGATGGCCCGCGCTGAGCCTGCCAGGGATGGCAGTTTTGCGTCTTTGCGGAGGGCGTATGCTCCCTGAAGCCTGCTCTGAGTGGAAGCTGAGTGGTATCGTGAAATGGATCGAGCCTGCTCAGGGAAGCCAGTCAGATCGGAAAGGCGCTTAAGCCAATCCCTGGCGCGGGACGTTTTCCTCTTCTGACTGGCTTCCCTGCGCTTTAAGCTTATTTATCGCTGATAGATTTCTTGTGCCCACGGTTTATCAGCAGCGACCTTCCTGAAACGGGAAGCGACTGCCGGACGTAAAGCGAAGGGAGCATACGCCTGTAGCAAAGCATAGCGGGCCAGGGATGGCCCGCGCTGAGCCTGCCAGGGAAGGCGGTTTTGCGTCTTTGCGGAGGGCGTATGCTCCCTGAAGCCTGCTCTGAGTGGAAGCTGAGTGGTATCGTGAAATGGATCGAGCCTGCTCAGGGAAGCCAGTCAGATCGGAAAGGCGCTTAAGCCAATCCCTGGCCGCTCGGCCCGCGCCGTCCCTGGCGCGGGACGCTTTCCTCTTCTGACTGGCTTCCCTGCGCTTTAAGCTTATTTATCGCTGATAGATTTCCGGTGCCCACGGTTTACCAGTAGCGATAGTTTTGAAACGGGAAACGACTGCCGGACATACGCCTCCCAGAAACGACAGAGCCTCCACAGGGGAGGCTCTGCATTTACCTGAGCGGAGTGCGTGTTACGCGCTTTTGGCCCATTGTTGATTCGACATTAATTCCATTGCCAGCGCGTATAAGCGACGATCTTCCTGATCACAGGGCTCATCTTCCGCATAACACCCGATCATCGAAGCGATCTTATCCGCAGATAAGCTCTCTCCATGAACGTGAAGTGTCAGTACGGCGCGGCCTACTATTTTAAGCACATTTTCATGTGGTCCCTGGATGCTATTACTCAATGCAAATACCCTCTACCGGTCGTTGTACCAGGAATATGGCGCGCTAAATATAAAGCAATTAGCTCAGGATTTTTATCGGCACCAGGAGTGATATTTTTTAATGATTAATTCTATTACTGGAGTCGTGACAAAGGATTTATCCGATTAACAATGAAATAAATTTTTAAAAACGGCAGCTTATAAACCTATGACTGGCCTCATGAAATACCCTTTTTTGATTAGTCGCCTTCGGCACCGGCCAATTAATTAAAAAAAACCACCATTTTCAGGCAAACTTCAGTCTATTCCTAAGCGATACGGCAGGGATAGATTCACCCTGCTAACCATCGAGGTTCCCGTTGCCGTCTGGCATGCTTTCTGCCAGACTTGCCCCGCAATCATGCCCTACACTTTCAGCCTCAGAGGCCGCGCCCGTGACCGCTTTTTCTACCCTCAATTCGCTTCCCGACAGCCAGCTCGATAACCTGCGCGAGATGGGCTACACCAGCATGACGCCGGTCCAGGCCGCCACGCTGCCCGCCATTCTGCAGGGACGCGACGTGCGCGCGCAGGCAAAAACCGGCAGCGGTAAAACGGCTGCGTTTGGTATCGGCTTACTGCACCATATCGACAGCACCCGCTTTCAGACGCAGGCCCTGATCCTCTGTCCGACCCGTGAACTGGCGGATCAGGTAGGCAACGTGCTGCGCCAGCTGGCACGCTTTACCCGTAACATCAAAGTCCTCACCCTGTGTGGCGGACAGCCGATGAGCGCACAGCGCGACTCCCTGGTGCATCCGCCGCATATCGTGGTCGGCACGCCAGGCCGTATCCTCGATCACATCCATCGTGAAAACCTCAAGCTCGACCAGCTCAACACGCTGGTGCTCGATGAGGCAGATCGGATGCTGGAGATGGGCTTCCTGAATGATATGGAAACGATCATTGAAGCCACCCCCGCGTCACGCCAGACCCTGCTCTTCTCCGCGACCTGGCCTGACGGCATCACGGCTATCAGCACCCGCTTCCAGCGCGACGCGCTCAGCGTGGTGACGGAAGATGTCAGCGAACTGCCCGCTATTGACCAGCAGTTCTTTGAAGCGAGCCACAATGAAAAACTGGGCTTACTGATTGCCCTGCTCAGCGATCATCAGCCTGCTTCCTGTGTGGTCTTCTGTAACACCAAACGTGAATGCGACGATGTTGCCGCGGCGCTCAACGCACGCGACATCAGCGCCCTGCCGCTGCATGGCGATCTCGAACAGCGCGACCGCGAACGCGTCCTGATCCGCTTCGCTAACGGCAGCGGCCGCGTCCTGGTCGCCACCGACGTCGCCGCACGCGGACTCGACATCAAATCACTGGCGATGGTCGTCAACTATCAGCTCGCCTGGGACCCTGAAGTCCACCTGCATCGCATCGGGCGCACGGCACGCGCCGGTGAGCATGGCGTTGCGGTCAGCCTGGTGGCACCCGATGAGATGGCTCGCGCCCATGCGCTGGAAGATTTCCTGCAGCAGAAACTGCCGTGGATCGCGGCCAGCACGCTGAAAAAAGGCAGCAGCAAACCGCTGCCTGCGGCCATGATGACGCTCTGCATTGATGGCGGTCGTAAAGCCAAGATTCGTCCGGGCGACATTCTGGGGGCACTGACCGGTGAGGCGGGGTATCGCGCGGAGCAGATTGGGAAGATTGTGCTGACGCCAACCCATGCCTATGTGGCCATTGAAGCCAGTCAGGCGAAAGGCGCGCTGGTGAAACTCAAGCAGGGCAAAATCAAAGGCAAAACCTGCCGGGCGATTCTGCTGAAGGATTGAAAAAACGGGCGAGGATAACCTCGCCCGTTTTTATTACGGCTCTTCGATTTGGGTCACGTGCAGCGTAGTCTTATCCCCTTTACCCTGCACCTTGCCGCTGACCCGCACTTTGTCTTCCGCAGTGTAGGTCTTACCATCAAAGGTTTTCTTCGGCGCGATAATCGGTAACGTCCCGGTGTTGTCGCGGAACTGATAACGTTCACCCTGCTCTTTCTTCACGATGTAGCCTTCCAGCGTCACGTAACCGCCCTGACGGAAGTCGCGGATCTGATCGATATGCGTCTGACCGGTATCTTCAGAGCCTTTATAGCCCGCATCCTGCTTGTGCTGTGGCGGTGGCGTTTCGCCCGCTTTGTATCCACCCTCTTCCGCTGCAACGCCCGCGCTCACCATCACCAGCAATGACGCTAAAATCACTTTTTTCATTTCACACTCCTTTATTGGAAAGGTGTCCATGTTGAACCTTCAGGGTTAAGCCTGGCACATTAATTGGCGATCGTTTTATTTCACCCTTCTCTTCTCACCTTTTTCCGTTTGCTGCCGATAACCTTTACACACCCTATTTCACCAGCTGCGTTAACGCAGAGGCAACCATGGATAATTTTCAAAAAGAGATTGATGAAAGAGCGAACCTCGCGTTATCGAACAAGTTTGAGCTGCTGCTTTTTCGCTTAGGTTCCGATCAGCTGAAAGGCAAGTCCGAGCTGTTTGGCATTAACGTCTTCAAGCTGCGTGAAATTGTGCCGATGCCGGCCATCACCAAAGCCGCTGGCATGCGGTCACCGCTGCTGGGGATGGCGAGTATTCGGGGTCAGTTCATTCCGGTCATCGACCTGCCTGCCGTGGCCGGTTGTGTGCCGGAAACCGGCCTTAACCTGCTGCTGGTGACCGAGTATGCCCGCAACACTCAGGCGTTTGCCGTTGAGTCCGTTGAGAACATCGTGCGTCTCGACTGGAGTCAGGTTCACACCGCGGAAGCGGGTATCGGCGGTCGCAACATCACCAGTATCGCCTGTCTGGACAGTGACAAGCAGAGCAATGAGCTGGCGATGGTACTGGACGTTGAGCAAATCCTGTATGACATCATTCCGTCGGTGCGCGGCGTTGAGCCTGAAGCGGCGCGACCACGCACGTTCAACTATCGCCCCGGCGCCGTTGCGATTGTGGCAGAGGATTCCAAAGTGGCGCGTCAGCTGCTGGAACAGGGCCTGAAGAGTATGGGCATCCCGGCGCTGATGTATAACACTGGCCTGGAAGCCTGGGAAAAAATTAAGCAGATGAGCCAGGAAGCGCAGGCAGCAGGCAAGTCGATCCATGACAAAATTGCTCTGGTGCTGACCGATCTGGAGATGCCGGAAATGGATGGCTTTACGCTGACCCGCAACATCAAGCGTGACCCGATTCTGAAATATCTGCCGGTGGTGATTCACTCCTCCCTCTCCGGCAGCGCCAACGAAGATCACGTGCGCAAAGTCGGTGCCGATGGCTACGTGGCGAAGTTTGAGCTGAACGAACTGTCAGACGTGATTTTCAACGTTCTCGACGCGGCCCGCTAAGCGAATGCGGGCACATTCGCCCGCGTTTACGGCTCACCTGACAAGGAACCGACTATGCACATTGAAACCTTACCCGTTACCCCTGCTCGCCAGAAGCTGCTGCGTGGCCGTTTACGCCAGCTGGCATGGATTACCGCCGTTACCCTGAGCCTCGCATTCTGGGCTGGCCTCTACTTTTTGATTTTCTGACGTTTAAACCATTGCTTAAACCGGGCTGTCAGCGTTTCTGCTGACAGCCTTTTTTTTTGTCTTAATTTCGCCGCTCAATCATTGTTCATTTTTTCTGATGCTTAGACCCGATTATTTATTCACGCAACGTTATTACTTAAAAAATATTAAAGGTACACCTGCGCACTCCGATAACTGTATGCGCGAGACCCCCTTTTTGTCTGCGGTCCTGGCCTCAGGCATCAGCAAGGCACTGCGCACAACGGCAAGGCACCTGATTGTTGATAACTCATTGATTAATATTAAGACGGGAAGAGATTATGTTCATTATCAGTAATATGAAGGTGGGAATACGGCTCGCTGCAGCCTTTGGTATTATTGTCACGCTACTAATCGTCATCGGCGTAACCTCGATAACGAGGATTAACAGTATTAATACGGCGATCGCCTCGATCGTTGACGATCGTTATGTAAAGGTCCGGCTGGCCTTTGATGTGCGCGACGGCGTTAACGATCAGATTAAATATCTGCGCGGCATGGTGATCGACACGCTGCACCCGGAAAAGAATGCGAAACGCTTTGGTCAGCTGGAAGAGGCGACACAACGCACAAACAACGCCATGAAAAAGATCGAGGCCATTCAGGTCACGCCGGTGGGTAAGAAAAAGATCGCCGGTCTTCTCGCGTCATCGCTGGCCTTCGAAAAGGTGAAAGCCGAGCTGATGGCACTGGTACAGGCGGGTAATTTTGATGCTGCCAGCACCTATGTGCTGCAATCCATGACCGCCACACAGAATAAATTCCTGCAGGACGCCATCAATTTTGCCAACTCCCAGGACGCGCAGCTGCGCAGTGAGGGTCAGGGCATTATGGATAATGGCCAGTCGGCTATTACGGTCACGCTAATTTTCTCCGCCCTGGCGATTCTGGCTTCCATTGTGCTGGGCTACTTCCTGACCCGCTCTATCGTGCGTCCGCTGGTGGCGGCGGTTGACGTGGCTGAACGTGTTGCCGCAGGCGATCTGAGTTCGCAGATGCAGGTCACCTCGCGTGATGAGACCGGCATTCTGATGCAGGCGCTGCAGCGGATGAACGACAACCTGCTCTCTATTGTGACCGAAGTGCGCACCGGCTCCGACACGATCGCGGTGGCCTCGAATCAGATCTCCAGCGGCAACCTCGATCTCTCTACCCGTACCGAACAGCAGGCCAGCTCGCTGGAGGAGACCGCATCGGCCATGGAGCAGATGACTTCGACGGTGAAGCACAACGCCGATAATGCGCGTGAAGCCAATCATCTGGTGTCGGCAACCTCCAGCGTGGCGCGTGAAGGCGGCGTGGTGATGGAGCAGGTGATTGAGAAAATGGAAGCGATCGCCCTCTCCTCACGGAAAATTGTCGATATCATCAGCGTTATCGACTCCATCGCTTTCCAGACGAACATTCTCTCTCTGAACGCGGCGGTTGAAGCGGCACGTGCGGGCGAACAGGGTCGCGGTTTTGCGGTGGTTGCGACGGAAGTGCGCAATCTGGCGCAGCGTTCAGCGTCAGCGGCAAAAGAGATCAAAGTGCTGATTGAGGACTCTGTCGCGAAAGTCGATGAGGGCAGCAAGCTGGTCACGCATGCGGGCTCTACCATCGGGGAGGTGGTGAACAGCGTGCAGAGCGTGGCGAACATCATGAGCGAAATCACTATCGCCAGCAGCGAACAGAGCAGCGGCATCAGTGAAATCAACCAGGCGATTACCCAGATGGAAGCGGTGACCCAGCAGAACGCCGCGCTGGTACAGGAAGCCTCAGCCGCGTCACAGGCGCTGCAGGATCAGGCAGAGCGGATGGCACAGGCCATGAGCGTGTTTAACACCGGTAAACTCTCCCTGCAGCCGGTACTGCGTTAACGCCCGAAGCGGCCTGCTGCGGCAGGCCTGTTTCCGGGTCGGGCAATAGCAGAGACAAAAAAGGCTGCCAGAGGCAGCCTTTTATTACTGTAAATGCAACAACGCTATATGGCTCACTAGCCTGTCAGAGTGCGCGAGGCTGGCTCTGAATCGCAATCCTTGCCGTGTTCACCTGAACAACAACAGATTTGCAGAAAATGCATTTCGCTCCATGCGGGTTGGCTCTTGTGACATCAAAATGTGATGTACGAAACTGTGAGCCATGACAGTGTGGACATTTAAAAGTAATTTTCAGTCCTTAGAGACCAACAACGTTCGCAGCAGCTGGGCCTTTGGCGCCATTTTCTACTGTGAATTCAACTTGCTGACCTTCGTCTAATGAACGGAAATCGGTGCCCTGGATTGCAGAGAAGTGTACGAATACATCTTTGCTGCCGTCCTGAGGAGAGATGAAACCGAAGCCTTTCTCTGCGTTAAACCATTTAACGGTACCGCGAATTTTGTTAGACATGCTTAAATCCTTAATATATCGAGCCTTCCGGCATAATGGCCTGAGAACAGATTTTAATCAGAATGTAAGAGAAGACTCAAAAAGAAGGGATGTCTCGCGACAGACTTAGAGATGAGAACTGCTTTGGTTACTTACTTTGATAGTGTCTGTTAATCAAACCGACGATTCATTAAGCCACACTTAACCAGGTGGCGCAAGCCGCAATTGAAATTAATCTCAAATTGTGCGGCCGCCCGTTTCAGCGGGCCGGCATGCGGGGAAACGTCTCAGCGATGCGTCCCGCATGCCACTCTTCTGCTCTGTCTGCCAGCGTGACTCAGGGTGCCAGGTCGCCATTCAGCTCGCTCAGCAGGCTATTGCGCATACCACCCTCATCAATGGGATCGAGGTTCAGCCAGGTCAGCGTCTGACGCCGGCTTTTCTCATCATAATCGGAGTAGACGCCATGAATATCGCCCTTCTCCGGCGAGTAGAGGATGGCAATCGTCTGCGCCGGACAGTTGTGTGGCTTACATCCCGACAGCGCCTGATACTTCACCCCCTTAATGGTGACCACCGTGGCCGGGGTACTGGTGCCGCCCTGCTTAACCCATGCCGGAAAAGCGTGCCCCGCGATGAGCTTGTGATACGCCTGGCCGGTCTGTTTGTTCTGGATAAAATCATACAGATAGGTTGGGGCCGCGGCACTCGCGAACAGCGGAACGGCAGCCAGCACCGCCGCGATAACGCCTCTTTTCATCCTCTTTTTCTCCTCATATCTGGGTTTTATCTGCGCTGACCATGACCTTATCGGTTTTACCGCGCGCTGTCAGTATCGCCGGGGAGCCGTTACGGTTTCTGACGGCCGATCAAAAAAGGGCGAGGCCGGAGCCTCGCCCAAAACATGCCGATCATCAATCGTAGTAAGGGACCTTGCGGTCAACGCCGTTGATATTGATCAGCACAAACCCCGTTGGCGCGGTCTTGTTGGCGGGTGTTCCCGCTGCGGTAGCGAGTGTAACCACGCCTTTTTCGTTGGCCCCGATGCCCGCCAGTCCGTTGTGCATGCCGAAGCGTGCCGCGGGTTTCAGGGAGCCGACTTTGGTGACGTCTGTCACCACGGACATGTCGGACTGGAACAGCGAGCAGGAGCCGGTATCGAAACGGGTCGGCCCGGTGGTCTTCAGGTTGAACATCGTCTCGCCGCTGTTGGCTTTCAGCTTGACCCAGATAACGGCATAGGTGGTCCCTACCCGGCCATAGCGGATGTCCAGCACCGACGGCTGTCCCATGTGGTACGCATCGGCCCAGACCGTCTCCAGACGCTGCAGGTTGATCAGCGTCTTACCCGTACCGACGACGTTAACCGGCGAACCGGCGGTGCCGGATGGCGTGGTGGCGTCCGCTTTCCCGATTAACTCCATCACCCACTGCTGGTTAGGCGCCGGGAAATAGAGCTGACCCAGCCGATACCAGTTATCGGTGTCGGTGTTGTTCACCACTTTATAGCCGCTGTAATAGCCAGCACGCAGCGAACCGGTCAGGAAGGAGCCGTAGTTTTCATCCCGACGATAGCCATATTCAAAGGTCGACAGCCACTTATTGCCGGCCACGTCATTGGTGATTTTCGCCCCGGCCTGCAGGTTGATATGACGCATCAGGACGCGGGCATTGTTGAGATTGAGCGGCGTGCCACAATCTTCAATGTTGAGCGTATCGATGGTCCAGCCGCCGTCCGACAGATCCCCCGGGTTGGTGGTGTGCTCAATCCAGACGTTGCGCATGATCCCCTGGGTCACGCGCGGCATATAGAGCGTGGCGTCGCCATAGCCCGACTGGAAGTTGGCGTTGCACAACTCAATCGCAGTTGAGTGGTCCCAGTTCCCCTTCGGTGTATTTGACCAGCCAACATCAAACACACGTGAGAAGGTGCTTGAGCTGTAGACCTGATCAAACTTACTGTCGAGCGTATCCTGCAGCTTAAAGACGGTCCCGCCGGTGCTTTGCGCCTTGAAGCAGTAGATATTAACGATCTGGCCGCCCACAATCGTGTTTTCAAAGAACGGCTGAACGTTGCTGCACTGCTCTGGCGTGACGGTGACTTTGGCAGTGGTGTCGACGGTTCCGGCATTAGCCTGTCCATGCCAGCAGATGCCTTTGATGACGATCCGGCGCGCATTAACCTTAAACACCGTATTGGCGCTTTTGTCGGAAATGATGGTGGTACGCGGTGACGATCCGAGATCGCTGTCATCACCCTGGATACCAAAAAACGCCGTCTCCGTCGCGCTGAGATCGATGGGTGAAATCAGGAAGCGGCCACCCGGAAAACGCACCGGCAGCGATTTCACGTAGGTGTTATAGCTCTGTGTCCATGCCAGCATCCGCATAAAGGCGTCGGTATCATCGGTGACACCATCTCCTTTCGCGCCGAAGTGCAGGATATTCACTTCAGTGGGATCGTTGATGGTGCGCTTCCAGTAGAAACCGTTCCCCACCGCCACCGTACCCCCATCATCCTTCAGCGGGGTGGTGCTGAGGAAGCCGACAAAATCAGCGCCGCCACGGAAGCTGGAATCTTTGTCGTAATAGCGTTTCAGGCTCGCCACTTCACCTGATTTTGATGGGACTGTGGTACGCAGTTCAGCAAAAGAGTTAACTTCGATCATAGAATCCTCCTCAGGATTATTGGGATATCGCGCTGACCATCAGCGCACTACTTCGCCGCAGCCGGATGGCCGCAAAGGGTGTCCCACATGTCGTTGTGGGTGTTGATGGCGCGCACCGTACGAACGTCCATTTTTTGCGCGTCATCGCCGTAGGTATAAAGAGGGGAAAAAAGAACACAGGCAGAGTCGGTGATCGCCACCGGCTCAGGGTTTGTGGTATTTCGACTGCTGCAGCTTGTCGCGAGCAGCAGCGTCATCAAGGCTGTGGTTATCAGTCGCCACACGGTTAGCCTCCTCGCGGTTATGTTGTTGCTGTTGCGCCACCGCAGTCACGCGGGCCGCCTCCTGTTGCGCGTTATCGACGTCGTTCCGCGCTTTTTGCTGCACTTTGCCCACTTTCCTGCCACCAAAATAAGTGGCCCCCAGGGCCGCAATCACGGCGGCCAGCGCGGCAAGCCAGTGCCAGCCGCCTCCCAGTAATGTCGTAATCAGCGTCATGGCTGCGTTCCTCCGGCCTTCTGCTTCTCAATCAGCAGGTTTTTCTGACGAACAAACTGGGCGATGACGCCCATCGCCACCATGAAGGCGCCGACCAGCCCCAGATAGTTGTGCGGCAGAATCGTTTTGACGTCCTCCGGCAGTACGCTCCAGGCATCAACGGCGGCAGAAGGAAAGGATTGCGCCCAGGCACTGAGCATCGATCCCAGCGACGCCAGCCAGACTGACCAGGTTCTGAAGAGCAGGCGGGCGTGCGAGACAAACTGGAGGGTGGTGAAACGCTGCAACAGCAGCAGGATGATGATCGCCGTCAGCACGGCGACCAGAAACATGAGCCATCTCATAGCAACCCCCTGTAAACCGCATAGGTTCCGCTGCGCATCATCTCGGCGTGACGTCTGGCCCGGCCCGGTGTCTGACGGGCCCACAGGCTGTTCATCATCGCGTCCGCCGCCTCATCAAACTTCTCAGCCACAATGGCGCTGAGCATGTTTTTAAACTGCATGACCCCGTCGACGCCCAGCTGATACGCCATGCTCAGCAACACATCGGTGCGGGCGTCATTGCACTTTGCCAGCGCGTTACGCAGCAGTTCCCGGCTCTGCATCTCCTGAATTTTGTTTTCGAGAATGCACTGCTTCCAGACATCCCCGACGCGCCGTGGCACCCGGAACGCATAGTTGTTCAGCGAGGCGCCCTTGGGTCCGATGCGGATGCCACCGGCCACCGTGGGGAACCCCAGCGTGTCGAGGTAAGGCGCGTCGACATACCCTTCTTCAAAGTTCAGTACTGCGATTATCTGGCTCATAACGACTCCTCAATGACGGGTTAAACCCATTCAGCCCTGTGAACAGAAATACATAACGCCCACTGATCATTACCCTGTCCGGCGCAGCAGAATGCCCTGCTCACCCTGCAGCAAAACTGAACAGTAATTCAGCAGATTACGCCCAGCGAAAGCTGGAGAACGCAAAGCGTTATCCGGAACGAAAAGGTGTGTTTTTTTGCGCTTCAGCTCACGGCGTAGAGATGGACGTGAGGCAGACAGCAGTTGTCGAAAGCGGGGGTCTCTTTGCTGATGATGCGGGGTGCAGTAATCGCGCGATCCACGCGCGGGATAACCTGACGCTGGCAGATTTGTTCTGCGCGCCGCAGGGCAGGTGTTTCAGCTGGAGAGTTCAGGGCCTGGTCGATACTCTGTTTCAGGCTGCTGAGAGGTTGGCGCCGCCGATGGCGACGAGTACGTGCGTTGCCCATAAAAACGCTTTTGCCATAGTGAATTATCGCCATAACTCCTCCTGTGAATGAGTCTTTGGCGATGGGGTGGCAGGCGCGAGCTTTCGGCGAACCGAACGGGCCCGAATGTCGCGATTCACGATCGCACGCTCGCCCCCCGGCTGCGTGAGCAGCCAGGTGGAAAGTAAGCGAAGGGGAAATAAACGGCATCTGACGACGCTGCATTTTGCGCATCCACCCCATCCCAAAGTTCACTGACTTTTGGGTGGTATGATTCGCGCTTGTGCAGCGCCTCAATTGTTTAAGAGCGGCTCATCCCTGAAAGAACGGCGTTGTTCATCCATATCCAAATTATTAACAGGTTCTTATGCATTATCAAACACTGTTGGTTAATTTTTTATTTACCGCTGGTTAAATTTATGAATTTATGCCGATTATTTTTTTGCGGCCCGCCAGAGAAACGTCATAAAGGCGGGCTCAGCCGAGGATTTGATACTGTCGCGCCTGGCTCATGATCACTTTTGCCAGAACCTTCAGGCTGGTGACGTCATCATGATTGAGATACCAGGTCTCATAACGTTTATTGTCTGAAATCACAGCAATTTTCTTATGCTGAAGTTGCAGACGCTTGAGGTAGAGCTGCTCGTCAAGGGTAAAGATGTAGATGCCGTCGCCATCAAACATCCGCACGCTGATATCGACAAACAGCTGATCGCGCGGCGCAAAGGTGTCCGCCATCGAGTCGCTGTTAATCGCGATTAACCGGATGTTTTCCGCCGGGCGACCGTTGAACAGCACCCGCGCCTCATCCGGACCATATTCGATCGCCTGGATGGTTTCGACAAACTCGTCCCGCGCGGGCAGGCCCGCCGCGCTGCGCTGACCAATGTCCAGACTGTCCACCCGGAACACATTTTTCCGGGCGGCAAACGTGTTCAGCGTCACCGGCTCTGCGGGTTGATCCATCCCATACTGCAGCCACTCCACCCGGACGCCCAGCAGCTCGCTGAGCGCCAGTAAGTTGCCATCATCAGGCACTGACTGTGCGTTAAACCACTTCCACACTCCCGGCGTTGAAATTTTACAGCCCTGCTTCTGCAGGGCGCTGGCAACCTGTTTGTTCCGTCCATGTCCGGCAATGCCGGCACTCTCACAGGCCGCTATCAGCCTGGCGGTGAAAGCTTGTTTTGTACTTTCTTTTTTAACCATTAGTTAATAATCAGCCATAGAAGAGATACTGGATGTTATTTTCATTATTGCTACCAGTTCATTTTATATTACCGCTCGTTTACTACCTAACCGCTTTATCAAGCGTTCCTGATTATCATTATCCGCTTCAGCCTGCGACGGGACAAAAAATATTGCCTCAGGCCGCATAGCGCCTTGTGTTTCAGGAATGTTCCGTAAGAAATTGCGTGAAATTCAGCCAGCAATCTGGCCTGCGATGAGGTGACCGGAACGGAATTGAAACTGAAGCGCCGAAAATCCTATCTTTCACTGGCCCGAAAAAGAGACGCTAAAAAAAACGGGAGCCTGTGAAAGACTCCCGTTTTGTTAAAAATTATCGCAATTATGAGCGGAGCGTATCGTCGCCCCAGGCTATCCATTTATAGGTGGTCAGCGCCTCTAATCCCATCGGACCGCGCGCATGCAGTTTCTGCGTACTCACCGCCACTTCAGCCCCCAGACCGAACTGCCCGCCATCGGTGAAGCGGGTGCTGGCGTTGACATAGACGGCTGACGAGTCAACCTGGCGTACAAAGCGCATCGCCTTGCGGGTGTCGCGGGTCAGAATGGCATCCGAGTGCTGCGTGCCGTGCGTGCGGATGTGATCAATCGCCTCATCCATATTCGCCACTAACCGGACGTTGAGATCCAGCGACAGCCACTCGTCGTCATACTGCTGCGGATTGACCAGCGAGACCGATGCCGGCCCCTGCTGCAGCTGCGTCAGCACGTTGCTGTCAGCATGCAGCGCGATCGCCTCCTGCGCCATACGCGCGCTGAAAGCGGGCAGGAAACGATCGGCCACAGCCTGATCCACCAGCAGGGTCTCCAGCGAGTTACAGGCGCTGGGACGCTGTTTCTTGGCGTTGACGATCAGATCAAGCGCCGGTTCGATCGCCATCGTCTCATCAATGTAGATATGGCAGACGCCGATGCCGCCGGTGATCACCGGAATGGTGGAGTTTTCCCGGCACAGCTTGTGCAGGCCGGCTCCGCCGCGCGGGATCAGCATATCGACGTAGCGATCCAGCTTCAGCAGCTGATTCACCAGTTCACGATCGGGGTTCTCAATGGCCTGGACAATTGCCGCCGGTAGTCCGTGCTGTTGCAGCGCCTTCTGGATCACCCGCACGGTGGCCGCATTGGTGCGCCAGGTCTCTTTTCCGCCGCGCAGAATCGCGGCGTTACCGGTTTTCAGGCAGAGGCTGGCAACATCCACGGTGACGTTTGGCCGCGCCTCATAAATCACGGCCACCACACCCAGCGGCACACGACGACGTTCGATGCGCAACCCGCTGTCGAGCTGCCCGCCATCAATGAGCTGGCCGACAGGATCGGCGAGCTGGCAGACTTTGCGCACATCGCTGGCCATGCTGCTCAGCCGCTCCGGATTGAGCGTCAGCCGATCCATCAGCGCGGCGCTCATGCCATTCTGACGCGCATCGGCTAAGTCCAGCGCGTTAGCCGCCAGAATCTCAGCGCTTTCCGCCTCCAGATAGTCGGCAATGGTCATCAGCACCTGATTCTTCTCTGCCGTCGACAGATCGGCCACGGTATACGCTGCGGCACGCGCCGCTTTTCCCATCTCTTCAAGCATTGTCCGCTCCTTAACTGACGATCATGTCGTCGCGGTGAACCGCCACCGGGCCATATTCATAACCCAGAATGTCGCTGATCTGCTGGCTGTGATGCCCGGCGATCATCCGCATTGCGTCGCTGTTGTAGCGTGAAACCCCATGGGCGATGTCCCTGCCCTGCAGGCTGCGAATGCGGATCACTTCACCGCGCGAGAAATTTCCCTGGATGGCGCGAATCCCTTTCGGCAGCAGCGAGCTGCCGCGTTCGATAATGGCCGCCAGCGCACCATCATCGACGGTCAGCTCACCGGCCGGGGGTGCCCCGAAAATCCAGCGCTTGCGGTTTTCCAGCGGCGATTGCTGCGCATGGAAGCGCGTGCCCACCGGTTTCCCCTCAATCACATCGCTGATCACACCGGTGCGACTGCCTGACGCGATGATGACGTCGATGCCGGCGCGGCAGGCCACATCCGCGGCCTGAAGCTTGGTTGACATTCCACCGGTGCCCAGCCCGGAGACGCTGCCGCCCGCTAAGGAACGTAACGCGTCATCAATCACATGGACATCACTGATCAGCTCAGCGTCGGGATTATTGCGCGGATCGGCGGTGAACAGTCCCTGCTGATCGGTCAGCAGCAGCAGCTTGTCGGCTCCGCCAAGCATCGCCGCCAGCGCCGAGAGGTTGTCGTTGTCGCCCACTTTGATTTCCGCGGTGGCGACGGCGTCGTTCTCGTTGATGACCGGCACAATGTGGTTGTCCAGCAGCGCACGCAGCGTGTCGCGGGCATTGAGGAAGCGTTCGCGATCTTCCATGTCGGCGCGGGTCAGAAGCATCTGGCCGATATGGATACCGTAGATAGAGAAAAGCTGTTCCCACAGCTGAATCAGACGGCTCTGCCCCACCGCAGCCAGCAGCTGCTTTGAGGCGATGGTCGGCGGCAGTTCGGGGTAGCCCAGATGTTCGCGTCCGGCGGCCATTGCGCCGGAGGTGACGATCACAATGCGGTGGCCTGCGGCGTGCTGCTGCGCACATTGCCGAACCAGTTCCACCATGTGCGCCCGATTTAACCGGCGCGATCCGCCGGTAAGAACGCTGGTACCCAACTTGACCACTAAGGTCTGACTGCCACTCATATTTCCTGCCGTAGTGAAAAATTTTTACGAAAGGACGTTTTAACAGGAGTCGATAAGGAAGCCAACAGCCAGCGGGGGAAAAGCACGAAATTACGTGGACAGGGGCGTAGACCAAAAGTTCACCGTTAACAAGAAATCAGGAAAAGCGTCATAAAAAGTTCATCTCTGACGGGTAAAAAGTCGGTGCTTTACAAAAACTTTCATTTTTTTACGGCGTTCACACGGCGCTCACATTGGGATTGATAGCAAATGAAGAAAAGCACACTGGCCATGCTCCTCTCTACGCTGATGCTGGCTTCTGCCGCGCAGGCTGCCGAAATCTATAACAAAGATGGCAACAAGCTGGACTTATACGGCAAAGTGAAAGCGGAACATTACTTCAGCGATAACGCCAGCGCAGATGGTGACAAGTCCTATACCCGTATCGGCTTTAAAGGTCAGACACAGATTAATGACCTGATGACCGGTTATGGTCAGTGGGAATATCAGTACAACGTCAATAACTCCGAAGGCAGCGACGCCAACAATGGCAACAAAACCCGCCTCGGTTTTGCCGGTCTGAAATTTTCGCAGTACGGTTCGGTGGACTATGGCCGCAACTACGGTGTGCTGTATGACGTTGAGGCCTGGACCGACGTGTTCCCGGAATTTGGCGGTGACGGCACGGCCCGTTCAGATAACTTCATGACTCAGCGCGCCACCGGCGTCGCCACTTACCGTAATAACAACTTCTTTGGTCTGGTGGATGGACTGAAATTTGCGCTGCAGTATCAGGGCAAAAACGACGCCACCAGCGCCAACAGCCGCACCGATATTAACCGTCAGAACGGCGACGGTTACGGCGCCTCACTGGGCTATGCGCTGGGTGATAGCGGCGTGAGCCTGATGAGTGCCATCACCTCCTCCGACCGTACTAACCAGCAGCAGGCGCGCGCCTATGGCGGCGGTGACCGTGCCGACTCCTGGGGCGCAGGCGTGAAGTATGATGCCAACAGCGTCTACCTGGCGGCGATCTACACCGACACCCGCAACATGACGCCAATCAGCGGCACCAACCGCAACACGGGTGCCTCCGTTGCGGGCGCAGCCAACAAAGCGCAGAACATCGAACTGGTGGCGCAGTATCAGTTCGATTTCGGCCTGCGTCCGTCTATTGGCTATGTGCAGACCAAAGGCAAAGATATCGAAAACGGTATCGGCGATGTGGATCTGGTGAAATATATTGACGTCGGTGCGACCTATTACTTCAACAAAAATATGTCGGCCTTCGTGGATTACAAAATCAACCAGCTGGATGATGACAACGCGCTGTCGCTCAACAACGATGACATCGTCGCGGTGGGGATGACTTACCAGTTCTGATGTGGCGGTTGCACGCCGGTCACAGCATAAAAAAAGGGCGGGTTTTCACTCGCCCTTTTGTTGTTAATCAATCTGACTCAGGCTGCGGTGAGATCGAGCCCGCTCAGGGAACCGGGTCAGAACGGAAAGTCGCTTAAGCCAATCCCTGGCCGCTCGGCCCGCGCCGTCCCTGGCGCGGGACGCTTTCCTTTTCTGACCCGGTTCCCTGCGCATCAGGTTTCGTTATCGCGGCCAGTTTCACTCTGCTTCAGGCTTCTCAGCACGCTGACGACGAGGTCAGGCCGCCCTTTTCCGCTGACTCAGGCGCTCAGCTTCACCGGTTTCTCATCGAAGTCGCTGGCCGGAATAAGGTCCAGATCTAACTCCTTCAGCATCGCCTTCAGACGGGTATGGAAGTTACGTAAGGTCTCCTCCACGCGCGCCGTGTTCTCTTTGCCCTTGATGGTTGCCACCGACCAGTCACCCTCTTTATCGAACAGGCCGATGTGGTAGACATAGGTAAAGTGGTCAGCCTGCGCTTCCAGTTCCATCCACCAGCCCCAGAACTCACGCAGTTCCGGTGCGGGTTTCACATTAACGCAGGCAGCCAGGCAGTCGAAGAAGAAACGGGTTTCGCCACATTTCCCATCGCGAATATAAGGTCCAAGCTCGGTAAAACGCTTAAGCAGGCGACTGCGGGGATGACCACTTGGTAACGTCATGCTGATTCTCCATTGGTTTTGACCGCTATACAGCCCTGATTTCCGGGTAGCCCGGAAAAATTCCGCTACTAGTTGTAGCAAACAGTGAAAATTTTGCCAGTTACCTTTTTAAACGCTTCTCCAGCCAGTCGCAAATCTCATTCAGCGCTTTGTCGAAACTGGCCATCACCGGCTTCACCGGAATCAGCAGGGCTTTCCCGTCCGATGAGGAGCGGGCGATCAGCCTGCTCTCCTCCTCCGGGCTAAAGAGGTCGTTTTGCCAGTAGCCCGAAAGCATCGGCGTGGGCGTGCGACGTCCCAGCAGTCCCTGAGTTTTCAGCGAATAGCGATTGAGTTCGGTGCGCAGCGCGCTGTCAGAGGCGGTGGCCATGCCGAGACGGCTCGCCAGCATGTCCATGTACATATCCGGGATCTTATCCTGCAGCGCCGTCTGCGTCAGCAGCGCGTGTACAATCGGCCCCAGACAGGCAACGCCCCGCAGCCGCTGCGATTCGAGATAGGCCAGCCGAACGGCCACGTTGGCACCAAAGCGGTAACCAAACGCCGCCACACGCGTATGATCGACCCAGGGCACATTGGTCAGGTCACGCAGCACCTGCTGATGCAGGAAGCTGGTGTCCTGATTCAGCGTCCATTTCACCGAGTTACCCACGGACGGCACGTCAATGGTCAGCATCGCGATACCGCGAGGCGCCAGATAATCATGGAAAAGACGGTAGTGATCGCTCTGTAACGAGTCGAGCGCGCCGCAGAACAGCACGGTGGGATAAGGGGCTTCGACGCCGGGCGGCATGTGCAGAAAGCCGGTGACCGGGCTGCCGCCCGCGATGGCGAACGTCAGGGTCTTCAGTTCACCGGGCAGGCGCTGCGTCGCCTCTTCATAGGCGCGATTGGCCAGCGTCTGTGCCTGATCGGCCAGCTCATCCCCTTTTATGTAGGGATAGGCGGCGACGCTGTAAAGGTGCGCCGCATGCAGCCAGAAGTCGCCTGCCTCACTGTCGTCGCCAGATTCAAGCGCCTTCTGCTGCCAGATCCCCGCCTGTCTGCACCACTCGAAATGCCAGTTGCCGCTGCGAAAACCGATCACCGTATCGAGCAGCGTCTCATCGGTATGCTCAACCTTGCTGATGGCGATACGGGCCAGCACTTCGCTGATCTCCTGCGGCGTCAGGCCGCGCCAGGTCCACATCAGCTTATTCAGCATCCGATACCAGCCCCGCTGGCTCTCTCCGTCCAGCGTGGAGTGTACATCCGGGGTGGCATGATGCTGACGACGCACCAGGGAAGAGGTTTCAGGATGTTTGAAGCGGGGTTTGAACAGCTCCTCGCTAAGGTTTTTGCTCGTCATTCTCACTTCTCCTGCAACAGAAACGGCGATGGCTAAGTGTACTGTACGGCAATTCGGGGTGCGAGGCTCAGAAAGCACAACGCCCGGAAAACCGGGCGTTGTGACGTGAGGATATCGCAATCAGCTTTTTACAATCGGCGGGATATAGACCACGCCCATATCCCACGGCTGCTCGATCCAGGTATCCTGCGGGATATCGACGATGTAATCGTCAACCAGCGAGCGACCGGCCGGTTTCGCGAAAATGGTGCAGAAACGCGCTTTTGGGTACATCTCACGAATCGCCTGCGCCGTTCCGCCGGTGTCCACCAGGTCATCGATCACGATGAAGCCTTCACCGTCGCCTTCTGCGCGCTTCAGCACTTTCATTTCACGCTGATGATCGTGGTCATAGCTGGAGATGCAGACGGTATCGACATAGCGGATACCCAGTTCACGTGCCAGCAGCGAAGCCGGTACCAGACCGCCACGGCTCACCGCGATGATGCCTTTCCACTGTTCAACAGGCAGCAGACGCTGGGCGAGTTTACGGGCATGAATCTGAAGCATGTCCCAGGTGACGACGTATTTTTCGCTCATAGAATAGAAATCCCAGCCAACCGAAGTGGCTTAAAAATGTGCAACGGGGAAAAGGTTGCGCGAGATTATAAGGAGTTGACGCGCTAAAAACCAGCACCCGCGCGCTGGTTGCGGCTTTTTAGCGCGTCCGGGAGCGCACCCGGTGAAAAACAGTGATATTCTCGGGCCTGGCTCGTCAGATTCTCTGACGGCGATTTTTCACTGGAAACTCGCGATGTCCGGCCTCGCCGGTACACTGACACAGGAGACCTGTCGTGTCTGAATTGTCTCAACTCTCTCCACAGCCGCTGTGGGATATTTTCGCTAAGATCTGCTCTATTCCTCACCCCTCTTTTCACGAAGAAGCGCTGGCGAGCTACATCACCGGCTGGGCTAAAGAGCAGGGCTTTTGGTGTGAGCGCGATCAGGTCGGCAACATCCTGATTCGCAAGCCCGCCACCGCTGGCATGGAAAACCGGACCCCGGTCGCGCTGCAGGCGCACCTCGATATGGTGCCGCAGAAGAATAACGACACCGTGCATGACTTTACCAAAGACCCGATTCAGCCGTGGATTGATGGCGAGTGGGTCAAAGCGCGCGGCACGACGCTGGGTGCCGATAACGGCATCGGTATGGCCTCAGCGCTGGCGGTACTGGCTGACAACAGCCTGACGCACGGCCCGCTGGAAGTGCTGCTGACCATGACCGAAGAGACCGGCATGGATGGCGCATTCGGTCTTCAGCCCAACTGGCTGCAGGCCGAAATCCTGATCAACACCGACTCTGAAGAGGAAGGTGAGATCTACATGGGCTGCGCGGGCGGGATCGACTTCGTCTCCTCCCTGCCGCTGACCCGTGAGGCCGTGCCTGCTGAGTTCCAGACCCTGAAGCTGACGCTGAAAGGGCTGCGTGGCGGTCACTCCGGCGCCGATATTCACATGGGCCTCGGCAACGCCAACAAGCTGCTGGCGCGCTTCCTGGCGGCCCACGCGGCTGAACTGGATCTGCGTCTGCTGACCTTCACCGGCGGCACACTGCGCAACGCCATTCCGCGCGAAGCCTTTGCGACCGTTGCGGTTGAAAGCCACAAAGCGGATGCGCTGAAATCAGCAGCAGCGCAGTTCCTGAGCGCCATCCAGAACGAGCACGGTATCAAAGAGCCGAACATTGCCCTGGTCACCGAGCCACTGGCGCATCAGGGTGCCGCCCTGAGCGCTGACAGCCGCGATCGCTTCCTGAACCTGCTGAACAGCACGCCAAACGGCGTGATCCGCAATTCAGACGTGGCGAAAGGCGTGGTTGAAACGTCACTGAATATCGGTGTGGTGACGATGGAAGAGGATCACGCCGAGATCAACTGCCTGATCCGCTCGCTGATCGACACGGGCCGCGATTATGTGGTGCAGATGCTGACCTCGCTGGGCCAGCTGGCCGGTGCGCAGACCAAAGCGAAAGGCGGCTACCCTGGCTGGCAGCCGGATGCGGACTCCGCCATCATGGCGCTGACCCGTCAGACCTACATCGCCCTGTTCGACAAGACGCCGAACATTCAGGTGATCCACGCCGGTCTGGAGTGTGGTCTGTTCAAGAAGCCTTACCCGAACATGGATATGGTGTCGATTGGGCCGACCATCACCGGGCCGCACTCACCTGATGAGCAGGTGCATATTGAAAGCGTTGGCCTTTACTGGAAACTGCTGACCACCCTGCTGAATGTGGTGCCAGAAAAGTAATCCGGTCGTCAGAAAAATGAACCAGGCTCCGGCCTGGTTTTTTTATGCGTGCCACTTTCCCCCAGCATAATTCGCTGCCTTCTTTTCGTTTTCCCCCGCTATTCCGCCACGTTCCCACGCTTCGCTGGTTATAGCCGCCATTATGTCCGGATGTCTGGATGGCTAATAAGATTTCGTGCTAGCTTATGCGCTTTCGGCTGTTGCCGCGCCTGAAGGTTCAGGAAAAAATGCGGCCACTCATTCTTCAGGAGAGTCATCACATGCCAGGGTTAAATTGCCTTGAGATGCGTAACATCTCCATCGCTTTTGGCGGGTTTGCCGCGCTATCGTCGGTGGATTTCCGCAGTGAAGGCCATTCGGTTCATGCGCTCACCGGTGCGAACGGAGCGGGCAAATCCACGCTGATGGCGATCCTGTCCGGCGCGCACAGCCACTACAGCGGCGAGATCCTGCTTGATGGCCAGCCGGTCTCCATTCGCACACCGCGCGAGGCTAAGCAGCTGGGCATTCATCTGGTTCAGCAGGAAGTGGATGTGGCGCTGGTGCCGCAGCTCAGCGTGGCGGAAAATATCCTGCTGGACCGTCTGGCCGAGCCGGGTCACCGCTATCGCTGGGGAGAGATCCGCCGTCAGGCGCGGGCGCTGCTGGCTCAGCTCGATGTGGCGCTGGATGTAAACCGGCTGGTGGAGCGCTGCACGCTGGCGGAAAAGCAGCAGATTCTGTTAGCGCGGGCGCTGTCGCACCACTGCCGCTTCCTGATACTGGACGAACCCACCGCCCCGCTGGACCAGCATGAAAGTGAGCGACTGTTTGCCGTGGTGCGTCGCCTGCAGGCCAGCGGCATCGGCGTGGTCTTTATCTCTCACCGCATCCATGAACTGAAAGCCATCTGTGATCGTCTGACGGTGCTGCGCGACGGCCGCCTGATTGAAACCGGCCCGATGGCCGCGCTGAGCGGAGAGCAGATTGTTGAGAAGATGCTGGGTCATCAGCTGACCGACATCTTCCCGCCGCGTCGTCCACAGCAGGCGCAGCCGCTGCTGATGGCGGTAGAGGGACTTCACGATGCGCAGCGGCTGCAGGCTATCTCGCTGCGCCTGCATAAAGGGGAGATTCTGGGCATTGCCGGCCTGGCCGGCGCGGGGAAAACCGAACTCTGCAAAGCCCTGTTCGGCGCCACACAAAGTCGCGTCAGCCGGGGTGAACTGCACGGTCAGCCGTGGCAGCCCCGCTCGCCGCACGATTCGGTCAGCCGTCGCATGGCGCTGGTGCCGGAGGAGCGGCGCAAAGAGGGGATCTTTATTGATGAGTCGGTCGCGATGAACCTCAGCGTCAGCGCGGATGACAGCTTTTCGCGCTGGAGCCTGTTTGGTCATCGCCAGGCGTGGCGCTGGGCCGAGCAGATTATCCGGCAGCTGCAGGTGCGCACCACCGGTCCGGCTCAGACGCTGCGCCGCCTGTCGGGCGGCAATCAGCAGAAAGTGGCGATCGGCAAATGGCTGCGTAATAACGCCGACGTGCTGATTTTCGATGAGCCGACCAAGGGCGTCGATATCAAAGCCAAAACCGAACTGTTTACCCTCATCGACAGCCTGGCGCGGGAAGGGAAAGGGATTATCTACGCGTCGGGTGAATTTTCTGAACTGGTCGGCTTATGCGACCGGATTTGCGTGCTCTGGGATGGACGCATTGTGGCTGAACTGGCTGCAGACGACGTCACCGAAGAGACGCTTTTGCTCTATTCCACCGGAGGAACCCCTGCGTGAGCAGCAAAGAGACCCATCTTAAACTGACCGCCACCCCGTGGCATCACCAGCTATTCGACTTTCTCTATAAATGGGGCATGCTGCTCACGGTGGTGATCCTGATCGCCGCTTTTGGGCTGGCTTCCGACAGCTTCCTTGAACCCAATAACATCATCAACATTCTGCGTTCGATCGCGATTGTGACAGTTATTGCCGTTGGCGTCTCTATCTCCCTGACCGTCGGCGGCTTTGATCTGTCGGTCGGCTCGACCGCCTCGCTGGCTAACGCGCTGGTGATTTCACTGTTTGTCTGGTACGGCTTTGGCACCACTACCGCGATTCTGATCACCCTGGCGCTCTGCACGCTGGTCGGGCTGTTCAACGCCTTCCTGATTGTGATCCTGCGCATCCCGGACATGCTGGCGACGCTGGCGACCCTCTTCGTGATTCAGGGGGTGGCGATGACCTACAGCTTCGGCGGGTCGATCACCGAGAACATGGTGCTGCCGAGCGGTGATATGGCGGAAGGCACCATTCCGGCGGCGTTTGGCCTGCTCGGTCAGGTGCCGACCATTGTTATCATCATGCTGGTGGTGACCGTCGCGGCACAGCTGGCGCTCTCCCTGACCAAACATGGTCGCCGGATGTATGCGCTGGGCGGCAATCCGGAAGCGGCGCGCCTCTCCGGCATCCGCACCACCCGCTACCGGGTACTGGCTTACGTCATCGCCTCCCTGCTGGCGGGCCTGGGCGGCATTCTGCTCGCATCGCGCATCGGTTCATCCCAGGTCAACGCCGGCAGCGGCTACCTGATGGACGCGGTCGCGGCGGCGTGGATAGGCTTCTCACTGGCGGGCTCCGGCAAGCCGAATGCGCTCGGCACGCTGGTCGGCGCGGTGATCCTGGGCGTGCTGCAGAACGGCCTGGTCATGCTCTCTGTGCCCTACTACGCCATGGACATCATCAAAGGGCTGGTGCTGGCTTTAGCACTGGCGATCACCTATATCCAGCGCCGCTGAGGCGCGTCTACCGGAGTTGATAACAATGCAAAAAATAACACTCTCGCTGCTGGCCCTGAGCCTGCTGAACGCCAGCGCCGCCTTCGCGGAGACCGTCACGCCGG
The DNA here is from genome assembly GCF_011800325.1 of Pantoea sp. EKM101V. Taxonomy (NCBI): domain Bacteria; kingdom Pseudomonadati; phylum Pseudomonadota; class Gammaproteobacteria; order Enterobacterales; family Erwiniaceae; genus Pantoea; species Pantoea sp. EKM101V. Next base: position 36,947 of record NZ_JAALFP010000006.1, on the reverse strand, counting down.
TGCCTGCGGCCATCGCGGGTCATGACGGCCCTATCCGCATTGCGGTGATCCGCAATCTCGGCTCCGATGACAACACCACCCAGTTTGTTGCCGGTGCTATTCAGCAGGGTCGCCAGCTTGGCTTTAAGGTCAGTACCTTCCTCAGCAACGGCGACGACGCGCGCTTCCAGGACTTCGTTAATCAGGCGATCAGCCAGAAGTATGACGGCATCGTGCTGTCGCACGGAAAGGCGCCCTACGCCAGCGGGCTGGTGAAGCGCATTGCCGATGCAGGCATCAAACTGTCGGTGTTTGATACCCCGGTGGAGAGCCCGATTCCCGGCGTCACCGTTACCGCTCAGGATGATGCCTCGCTGGCGCAGCTGTCGCTGGGCCAGCTGATCAACGATTTCCACGGCAAGGCGAATATCGTCAAGCTGTGGGTCGCCGGTTTCCCGCCGATGGAGCGCCGTCAGGTGGTGTATGAAAAACTGCTGAAAGAGAATCCGGGCATTCATCAGCTGGAGTCGATTGGGGCCGTTTCAACTGACGTGCAGGGCGACACCGCCAACAAGATTGGTGCGATTCTGGCGAAATACCCGAAAGGCAAAATCGACGCCATCTGGGGAGCCTGGGATGCGTTCAGCCAGGGGGCTTACAAGGCGCTGCAGGAGAATGGCCGGACCGAGATCAAGCTCTATAGCATCGATGTCTCGAACCAGGATTTGCAGCTGATGCGTGAGAAAAACAGCCCGTGGGTGCAGACGGTGGCGGTCGATCCTAAAACCATTGGCGCGGTCAATATGCGGCTGGTGGCGAAGAAGATTGCCGGTGAAGAGACACCAGCAACGTATCAGTTTAAAGCGGCGTCAATCTCTCAGCAGCAGCTGAACAGCCAGCCTGGCGCGGTGAACGTCGCCTCGCTGAACAAAATCATTCCGGGCTGGGGCAGCAATGAGGATTTTGTCGCGCCGTGGTTCGCCACCCTGGCCGCGAAATATAAGAAGTAATCTGGCGTCAGCCCTGCCGGCGGGTGAGGCTGACTTATAAACCCAGCAGGAGCTGACGTTCCAGCTGGGGATCTACCATCGTCACGTGCAGTCCCACCAGCCGCACACCGCGCCCGGCGCGGCGCTCATCCCAGGTCTTGCGGGCGATGGCGATCATGTCCTCTTTATTCAGCACCGGCCAGATATGCTCCTGGGTGGTCTGCTGAAAATCACTGAACTTCAGTTTGACGCCCTGACGCGCCACCTGTCTGTCGGGTCGGATCTGCGTCAGCCGGCGGTCGAGTTCGGCATAGAGAAAATCGATGATCTCCAGGCAGGCCTCCCAGTCGCTGATATCTTCCGCCAGCGTACGCTCGACCCCCAGCGATTTACGCTCGCGCTCAACGATCACGCCGCGCTCATCAATGCCGTGGCTGCGCTCCCACACCACCCGGCCAAACTTGCCAAAGCGCTTCAGCAGCTGGGCTAAATCGGCCTTCTGCACGTCGCCACAGGTCACCAGCCCCATCTCTTCGAGCTTCTTTGCGGAGACTTTGCCTACGCCGGGGATCTTCGCCAGTGGCAGCGTCAGTAAAAAGTCAGGCATCTCTGCCGGGGTGATAACACACTGCCCGTCCGGCTTATTCAGGTCGGAGGCGATCTTGGCCAGAAACTTGATCGGGGCGATGCCGGCCGAGGCGGTCAGCCCGGTTTCACGGTAAATCGTGGCGCGGATCGCCTGCGCCATCAGCGTGGCCGAGCCGTGGCAGTGCGGGCTGTCCGTCACATCCAGATAGGCTTCATCCAGCGAGAGCGGTTCAATCAGCGGGGTATAGCGGGAAAAGATTTCGCGGATCTGCGCGGAGGCTTCCTTATAGGCGTCGAAACGCCCTGGCAGAAGGCGCAGATGCGGGCATAGCTTCAGGGCCATGCCGGTCGGCATAGCGCTGCGCACACCAAATTTGCGGGCCGGGTAGTTGGCGGTACTGATGACCCCGCGACGTTCGCGGCTGCCACCGATGGCGATCGGGATGTCGCGCAGCTGGGGATTGTCACGCATCTCCACTGCGGCATAGAAGCAGTCCATATCGACATGAATGATTTTACGCATACCCCCCTCCGGCACTGGATAAGTATACAGCTGACAGGGGTAACTGCAATATTTGTTGCCCGGGCGAATAAAGTTTACAAATTTCTGGCCGAATAACCTTCAGTAAATCGCGAATTTGGCCGACGCCGTCTTGCTAAAAAAACAGACAATGTTTAATGTTGCGCTGCGGTAGCGGATAGTTCCGATAATGCCAACAAAGACGCAGAATTTGTGTCATGTTCTCTTCACCTCAAGGTATACACAGCATGGGCAAAATCGCACTCCTGTTTGCGATGATTTTACTGCCAGCCCTCAGCATGGCAATGACACCCGAACCCGTTCAGTCAGCGGCACCGGTCAGCAAAGAATTAAAGAAGCAGTTACTCGGCACGCCGGTCTACATCCAGATTTTCAAGGAAGAACGCACGCTCGAACTCTACGGCAAAATCGGTAACGAATATCGCCTGCTGGATACCTACCGCATCTGCAACTTTTCTGGCGGCCTCGGCCCGAAACGCCGTGAAGGTGATTTCAAAAGCCCGGAAGGTTTTTACAACGTGAAGCTGAATCAGCTGAAGCCCGACAGCCGCTTTTATCGCGCCATCAACATCGGCTTCCCGAATCAGTACGATCGCAATCAGGGCTACAGCGGTAACTACCTGATGATCCATGGCGACTGTAAGTCGATTGGCTGCTATGCCATGACCAACGCCTATATGGATGAGATTTTTACCTATGTGAATGCCGCGCTGCGAAACGGCCAGCAGGATGTCAGCATCAGCATCTATCCGTTCCGCATGACCGACAGCAACATGCAGCGTCACCGCTACTCCACCTATGCCAGCTTCTGGCAGCAGCTGCAGCCGGGATACGCTTATTTTGCGAAGTATCACCAGCCGCCGATGGTCAATGTCGCCAGCGGGAAATATGTGATGAACAGCAGCCCGGCACCGGTTTTAGCCAGTCCCGAAGCCGCTTCCCGTTCATTCCTGGCGCTCTCCAAGGCAGAATAACGCCCATTCACCTGGCGCAATCCGCTGCCAGGTTTCATTGGCCGTCAGAGGCTGCGTTGCAATCACCGTCACCACGTCATGCGGCGTGGTGTGCTGCTGAAAATCGACTTCCACATCCTGATCGAGCAGCTGTGCCCGGCCAAACGGGGCGCGACGGGTGATCCAGAAAAGGTTGGTCGAGCAGAAGGCCATCAGATAACGTCCGTCTGACAGCAGCATGTTAAATACCCCCTTCTGCCGCAGCGCGGTGGCCAGCTCGCCAATGAAGCGGAACACCGCCGGCCAGTTGCCCGGCGTGCGCGGATAGCGTGTCGCCAGCTGATGCAGGATCCAGCAGAACGCCTTCTCACTGTCCGTTTCCCCCACCGGCCGGAATGTGCCGGTCTCCAGCTGCTTATAGCCCTTCAGCTGCCCGTTGTGCGCGTAGGTCCAGTTGCGGCCCCACAGCTCGCGGGTGAACGGATGGGTATTCTCCAGCGACACCTGCCCGCGATTTGCCTGGCGGATGTGCGCCACCACCGAATGCGACTTGATCGGGTACTCCTGCACCAGACGCGCAATCGGAGAGTTAAAGCTCGGCAGCGGATCTTTAAACGTACGGCAGCCTTTATCTTCGTAAAAGGTAATGCCCCAGCCATCTTTGTGAGGCCCGGTTCCCCCGCCCCGCTGAACCAGTCCGGTAAAGCTGAAACAGATATCCGTGGGAACATTGGCGCTCATCCCGAGCAATTCGCACATAGCCACCGCCTCTGATTAAGCGGCCTCCCGTCAGACAGGAGGCCAGCGCAGTTACTTCACCATCTCTTTTTCGACCAGCAGCATCAGGATGTGGATCACCTTGATGTGGATCTCCTGAATGCGATCGGCATAACCAAAGTGTGGCACCCGGATCTCAATATCGGCACTGCCTGCCATCTTACCGCCATCTTTGCCGGTCAGGGTGATCACTTTCATCCCCTGCGCACGGGCGGCTTCAACCGCTTTAATGATATTGGCAGAGTTGCCCGACGTTGAGAGGCCCAGCAGCACGTCGCCCGGACGTCCCACCGCTTCCACATAGCGTGAGAAGACGTAGTCATAGCCAAAGTCATTACTGACGCAGGAGAGATGGCTGACGTCAGAGATGGCAATCGCCGGATAGCCAGGACGATTTTCACGATAGCGGCCGGTCAGCTCTTCGGCGAAATGCATCGCATCACAATGGGAGCCGCCGTTACCGCAGGAAAGCACCTTGCCACCCGCCTTGAAGCTGTCAGCCAGCAGCACCGCAGCACGTTGGATCGCATGAATATTGGCGTCATCGCTGAGGAATTTATTCAGCGTATCAGCAGCTTCATTAAGCTCAGAGCGGATGATGTCCTGGTACATAGGGATGTCCTTTATAAGAAGAGGTTAATCGCAGCAAGTTTAACGGAATGGCCGGTCAGCGCAAAGCTTCATGCCACGCTTGACCCGGCGGTAGCGGTGTGGATTCCGACACCGGTTGTCGAATAAAACGGCAAAAATCCGTTTTTGTGAGGCAGGTTGTAATTGCGATGTAAACAAATTGATAAATCCGCCCGGCTGCTCTAAACCTCTCTACATAACAGGTCAGACCTCTTACTACTTGCGGAGTGGTTCACTATGATGGTTGTTTCGATACTTGCCACGGTGGCGCTGATTGGCGCCCTCTTCTATCACCGCCTGTCGCTGCGGACCGCCAGCGCGATCCTGCTGCTGTGGACCGCCGCGATGGCGGTCGCGCATCTCTGGACGCCGTGGCTCCTGCTGCCGCTGGCGATCCTGATGCTGCCGTTCAACCTGCCGTCGCTGCGTCGCAGACTCTTTTCACAGCCGATGTTACAGTGCTTCCAGCAGGTGATGCCGCCGATGTCCCGCACCGAGAAAGAAGCGATTGATGCGGGCACCACCTGGTGGGAAGGCGATCTGTTTCAGGGCAAGCCGGACTGGCAGAAGCTGCATAACTACCCGCAGCCGCGCCTGACGCCGGAAGAGCAGGCTTTTCTTGACGGCCCGGTTGAAGAGGCGTGCCGCCTGGCGAACGATTTCCGGATTACCCATGAGATGGCCGACCTGCCGCCGGAACTCTGGGCCTACCTGAAAGAGCATCGTTTCTTCGCGATGATCATTAAAAAAGAGTATGGCGGACTGGCCTTCTCCGCCTATGCGCAGGCCTGCGTTCTGCAGAAACTGGCGGGCGTCTCCGGGATTCTGGCGATTACGGTGGGTGTACCCAATTCACTGGGTCCGGGCGAACTGCTGCAGCATTACGGTACCGAAGCGCAGAAAAATCACTATCTGCCGCGACTGGCGCGCGGTGAAGAGATCCCCTGCTTTGCGCTGACCAGTCCGGAAGCGGGGTCAGATGCGGGTGCGATCCCGGATACCGGTGTGGTCTGCATGGGTGAGTGGCAGGGTGAGCAGGTGCTGGGCATGCGGCTGACCTGGAACAAGCGTTATATCACCCTGGCCCCGATCGCCACTGTGCTCGGCCTGGCCTTTAAACTGACCGACCCGGATCATCTGCTGGGCGATAACGCCAGCCCGGGCATCACCTGTGCCCTGATCCCGACCAGCACGCCGGGCGTGGAGATTGGTCATCGCCACTTTCCGCTCAACGTGCCGTTCCAGAACGGGCCGACGCGCGGCAAGGATATCTTTGTGCCGATTGACTTTATCATCGGTGGCCCGGAAATGGCCGGACAGGGCTGGCGGATGCTGGTGGAGTGTCTGTCGGTGGGCCGTGGCATTACGCTGCCTTCCAACTCAACCGGCAGCCTGAAGAGTGTGGCGCTGGCAACCGGCGCTTACGCTCACATCCGTCGTCAGTTCCGGCTCTCTATCGGTAAGATGGAAGGGATTGAAGAGCCGCTGGCGCGTATTGCCGGTAACGCCTATGTGATGGACGCCGCGGCCACGCTGATTACCGCCGGGATTATGCAGGGTGAAAAACCGGCGGTGCTGTCAGCGATTGTGAAATATCACTGCACCCACCGCGGCCAGCGCGCCATTATTGACGCCATGGACATTGCCGGCGGCAAAGGCATTATGCTGGGTAACAGTAACTTCCTGGCTCGTGCCTATCAGGGTGCGCCCATCGCCATCACGGTGGAAGGCGCGAATATCCTGACCCGCAGCATGATTATCTTTGGTCAGGGGGCGATCCGCTGCCATCCATATGTTCTGCAGGAGATGGCCGCCGCCGCCAGCAACGATGTTAATGCCTTCGATGATGCGCTGTTCAGTCACATCGGCCACGTCGGCAGCAGCACCGTGCGCAGCCTGTGGCTGGGATTCACCGCCGGACGCACCAGCGCCAGCCCGACCCGCGATGCCACCCGTCGCTACTATCAGCATCTGAACCGCATCAGTGCCAACCTGGCGTTGCTCTCAGATGTATCGATGGCGGTACTGGGCGGCAGTCTGAAACGCCGCGAGCGCATCTCGGCGCGCCTGGGCGATGTGCTGAGCCAGCTCTATCTTGCCTCAGCCACCCTGAAACGCTATGACGATGAAGGCCGTAATGAAGCCGATCTGCCGCTGGTTCACTGGGGCGTGCAGGATGCCCTGCATCAGGCAGAGGTCGCGATGGACGATCTGCTGCGCAACTTCCCGAACCGGCTGGTCGCGGGTGCCTTACGCATGGCTATCTTTGCGGGCGGACATCACTGCCCTGCCCCGTCTGATCGTCTGGATCACCAGCTGGCAAAACTGCTGCAACAGCCGTCAGCGACCCGCAGCCGTCTGGGCCGGGGCATCTATCTGACGCCGGGCGAGAATAACCCCGCCGGTCAGATGGAACAGGCGCTGCAGGAGGTGATGGCAGCCGAAGTGATTTATGACCGCCTGTGCAAACAGACAAAGCAGCATCTCTCCTTCACCCGTCTGGATGCGCTGGCGAAGCGTGCGCTGGAGCAGGGCTGGATCGATGCGAAGGAAGCAGAGGTGTTGCAGCGTGCTGAAGCCAGCCGTCTGCGCTCCATCAACGTGGATGAGTTTGAGGCAGATGCACTGGCGGTGCCGGTGGCGGAGAAAGCGCCTCAGCCTGCGTCGCGCACCAGCGAGGCGGCGTAGGGTTCAGGCCGGTGTGATGGCCGCACCGGGTTGCTGAACTTATGCTTCCTGAGCCAGCTCTGTTTCAGAGGCCGACATCATGTCGGCCTTTTTTATCCCGCCTGGCGGATGCGGGCAATCAGCGCATCCACATCTTCCACGTGATCGGCAGCCAGGATCAGCGTACGTCCCAGGTTGATCGCGTTACCAATGCAGTCCGTGCGCATCGCCGGATCGGCAATCAGCTTCATATCCGCCACGTGGGACATCCCCACCGTGCGCCGAATCAGTTCGGTGCCGCAGTAACCGATGGTGTCAGCCCAGACCTTGCGCAGAAACGCCGCCGCATAGCCGGGCCAGGACAACGCCTCATCGCGGGTTTTCTCTGCCGCCAGCGCCAGAAAGTGCGAAGCAAACGTCGACCAGAGACGATGGACATCACTCAGCCGCTGCTCGCGCGCATCGGCTGCCTCACGCGGAGCCAGCAGCCCCGGCAGCGCGCAGTAGTTAATCAGCAGGTTGCCAATCGCCGTTCCGACATCAAACCCAATCGGGCCAAAGTAACCGAACTCCGCATCAATTGCCTTCAGGCTGCCATCAGCCACGAAAATCGAGCCGCTATGAATATCGCCATGCAGCAGCGCTTCGGCATGCGCAAAGAAGCGATGCTTCAGCCCGCCGACGGCAATGCGCAGCGCATCGTCGTTACGCAGGCTGGCGACCAGCGGCTCAAGCGCATCAGGGTAGCTGTTACGCTCATGATCGGTGTAGGGATCGTTAAAGAAGAGATCTTCAGTGATTTCACACATTTCCGGATTAATGAAACGCGCCACTTCCGCCTTTTTCTGATGCGGATGCAGAACGAAATCGGAGGTATGAAACAGGGTCTGTGCCAGATAAACGCCCAACTGTGCTGCGGCTTCCGGGTAGTAGGCGCCCTTCACCAGCTCGCCGCGCCAGATACGGTGGCTGGAGAGGTCCTCCATCACCATCACCGCCAGCTCCGCATCATAATGCGTCACCTGCACCGTATGCTGCGGACAATATTTATAGTGCTCGACCAGGGTCTGCGCTTCCAGCCTCGCCCGATCCAGCGTCAGCGGCCAGGACTCCCCGACGCAACGCACATAGGGCAACGCCTGCTTGACCACCACCCGGCTCCGGCCCTGATCGTCATAAACTTTAAACACCAGATTAAGGTTGCCATCACCAATCTCTTCAGCGCTGCAGAGCGCGGCAGGATCGTCCACGCCGCCAAATTGCCGGGCATACTCAACAGCATCAGCAGCAGTAAAGGTACGGTATTGCGACATTGCCTGTTCCTCATCAATCGAAGGCGGATAACCCAGGTGTAATAAGCCGTTCAGACGTCTATACATCCGTTCAGCATGTTGGCACAATACGCATCATTAACGCAACATGGATTTTACCCACAATGCAGACACTCAAAACCACCAGCTTACAGGTTCGTGACAATCAGCTCTGGATTCTGGATCAGCAGGCGCTGCCGCAGCAAAAGAACTGGCTGCCCGCACACAGCGTCACGCAGCTGATTGACCATATTCATGCGCTGCGGGTGCGCGGTGCGCCGCTGATTGGCCTCTCTGCCTCACTGCTGCTGGCGCTGCTGGCTGAACAGGGGCAGACCCGCGCTGAACTGGCACAGGCGCTGGAACATCTGCGTGCCGCCCGGCCAACCGCCGTTAATCTGATGAACAATCTTGACCGGATGAAAGTGGCGCTGGCCCAGCCGGCGTTTGTCACTGCGCTGACGGACGAAGCGTGGCGGCTGGTGCAGGAGGATAAACAGCTCTGTGATGCGATTGCTGAAGCCGGTTGCACGCGGATCAAACCGGGCAGCCAGCTGCTCACCCACTGCAATACCGGCGGGCTGGCCACCGCGGGTGTGGGCACCGCGCTGGGCGTGATTGCCCGCGCGCATCAGCAGGGGTGGATCAAAAATGTCTGGGTGGATGAAACCCGACCGCTGTTGCAGGGCGGCCGGTTAACCGCGTGGGAGCTGGGCGAACTGGCGATTCCCTGTACCCTGATTACCGATTCCATGGCCGCCAGCCTGATGGCACGCGGCGAGGTGGATGCGGTCTGGGTCGGTGCCGACCGCATTGCCGCCAACGGTGACGTGGCCAATAAAATCGGCACCTACAGTCTGGCGGTGCTGGCCCACTATCACCAGATTCCGTTCTACGTCGCGGCTCCCCATACCACTCTGGATCGTCACTGCCCGGATGGCGCCGCCATCCCGATAGAGCAGCGCGCCGCCAGCGAAGTCACGGGCGTGGCGGGCAGTTTTGGCAGCGTGCAGTGGGCACCGGAAACGGCCAGGGTCTTCAATCCGGCCTTTGATGTGACGCCAGCCGCCCTGATCAGCGGCTGGATACTCGACACGGGGGTGGTCACGCCTGACCAGGTGCAGAGCGGCATCTTCCAGCCGCAGTAAGCGATATCAGGCGTTTGCGGTAGCGCAGAGGCTCACCGCAAACGTCGCTCCCGCCGTGGGCCAATCAGGCCAGACGCGGATAGGCATCGGCGATCTTATCGCCGGTGAAGTGCGCCACCCAGCCTTCCTGATTGTCGAAAATCCGGATCGCCGTGAAGTGCGGTGACGATCCCATATCAAACCAGTGGGGCGTGCCCGCAGGCACCGAGATCAGATCGTTCTTTTCGCAGAGGATCTGCAGGATCTCACCGTCAAGATGCAGACAGAACAGCCCGGCCCCCTCGACAAAGAAACGCACCTCATCTTCGCCGTGCGTATGCTCGGAAAGAAACTTCTCACGCAGCACCGTTTTCTGCGGATTATCGGCGCGCATACTGATCACGTCCCAGCTCTGATAGCCCTTCTCAGCCACCAGCCGATCAATCGCATGCTGATAGGCCTTAATGACCGTTTCCGCATCCGGGTTCTCACCCAGATCGCGATCGGCTTCCCAGCGTTCAAAACGCACCCCTTTCGCGTTCAGGCGTTCCCGAATCGCCTCTGCTTCGGTACTGTGCCAGACCGGCTGGCTCGCTTCGCGGTCAGAAAAAATCGTCAGTGCGCTCATGCTAAATCGACTCCGGGTTAATCTGGGAAAAATCCGTCACCTGACGATGACGGCTCTCGCTGTCCGCCTCGCCACGCAGTAACTGTATCGTCTGCCAGCCCGCCTCCGCGGCGGCATCCAGCTCCTGACGAATATCAGAGAGGAACAGCAGCTGCTCCGCTGGCTGCCCGATCTCAGCGGCGATCGTGCGATAGGCTGTCACCTCGCGTTTGGCGCCGACGTGCGTATCAAAGTAGCCGCTGAAGATGTCAGTAATATCACCTTCGTCGCTGTAGCCAAATAACAATTTCTGCGCCGCAACCGAACCGGAGGAATATACATAGAGTTCAATGCCCTGCGCCTGCCAGCGGCGTAACGCAGGCAGCACATCGGCATAGAGATGGCCGGTAAAACTGCCGTTAAGATAGCCATCACGCCAGATCATGCCCTGCAGCGCTTTCAGCCCGGTCGATTTGCGATCCTGATCCATAAAATCGGACAGGATCGCGATGACCGCCGCCAGATCGGCCTGCGGCTGCCCCGCTTCTTCCCGCACCGACTGCAGCGCCGCCGCGACCTCTGGCTGATGCTGATGCTCTCGCAGAAAGTCCGCCAGATGCTGACGGGCATAGGGGAACAGGATGTTGTGCACAAAGCGAATATCGCTGGTGGTGCCTTCAATATCAGTAACAATGGCGCGGATCATGCTTTCTCCAGCAGGCGACGTTGACGTTCACATTCAAATAAAAATTCCAGACCTTCCAGATGGCGGCGCGCTTCGCTGACATCCTCGCCCCAGCAGGTCAGGCCGTGGCCGCGCAGCAGGAAGCCGTAACGCAGCGGAAATCGGGCGGCGTAATCTTCAATCTCTGACGCCAGCGCCACGATATCCTGACTGTTATCGAACACGGGGATCGCCACCGTGTCCAGATGGGTATGCTGACCGCTTAGCGATTTTTGCATCTCATAGCCGTGCAGCAGCAGCGCCGCGCCCTGCTCCACCCGCGACAGCACCGTGGCATTGACCGTATGGGTGTGCAGCACCGCGCCCGCTTCAGGAAAGAGGCGATAGATCAGCGTGTGCAGGCCGGTTTCTGCCGAGGGCTTACGGCCCGACAGCGACTGGCTGGTGGCGATATCGACCTCGATAAAATCATCACGCGTCAGCGTGCCCTTATCTTTGCCCGATTCGCTCAGCAGGCAGACATGCCCGTCGCGGCGTACCGACATATTCCCGCCGGTGGCCGGAGCCCAGCCTTTCATGCCTATCCAGTGACAGGCGGCAACCAGCTGATCTAACGGATGACTCTGCGACATAAAGGTTCCTTGCGGTGAAAGGTGAGGCCGGGTGGCTCAGGAAGGTTCTGGTCAGTCTGCGTTACCCATCAAGCCAGAACCGATTCTTCCCAGGTTTTTCTTAAATTCATGACGCATTCAAGCAGATCCTGGGCATCTAATTCATCTTCATCAATCAGGTCAGGATCGGAGCAATAAGAATCCACAGCTGAGAATACCGAGTCAAAATAACGTTGTGTTTCTTTATTTTGATTTTTGGCAGAATCCGCCTCCCTGTGTTCACGCCATGCGTTCAGGTATTTTTCCTCAAACTCTGTAGCCGACATAGCGCCAGTAACAAACGATTCGATAAGAGCCAGCATATCTGCTTCGTTTTGATTAATAGACATTACCTTCACCTTTAAGATCGGAAATTTGAGTGTCAGATAACTTCCATCCAGAGATGAAGTTACCGTCTGGCCTGGTCATTACATCAATTTTAGTTTCAGGATTAAAGTAGTGATTAACATCCTGATTCCATCGGTATTTACCGACTATCTGTTGTGTTACCGGATCATCTATGTGCGCTTTAATAGCCTGTTCATATGACTTCAATCCTTCAGCACCTGGATTGCCCGATACGTTAAAATCCACAGCGTGCTTAAATTTCTTCTGTAGCTGCCTGGTTTCAAAAATGACCCGTTCTGATGGAGCACGAGTGGGTACTTTTGACAGCACTGACAGCTTTTCAATTTCATTTACCGTTCCCATTTTACCCATGGCAAAACCGGCCACTACAGATGCGCCGGTAATGAGAAGAGCTTTGCTATCCATGACCTGATTGAATCCCGCTGAAGCATCACCGCCGAGCTGTTCAGCGGTCTTTCTGAATCCTTCAATATTGCCGTTATAGATTCCGCCAGCAGCCAGTAACCGGCCGGCAGCTTTACTATTGATAGTTTTTGCCACTGACGGGCGGAGGGAATATATCGGGCGTTTCAGTTGGCGGGATATAAGGTCGCTAAGCCGGGATCGGAGAAACAGAGGCAGGTCATTGCGAATATCCCCCGTTGTCGTCAGCACACCCGGGATGGCGTAGTCGGCCCTGTTTTTCTTCAGAAGAACGAGCTTCCCGCATTGGATATCGTCCAGCGTATCGCGATATGCCATCCAGGGACGCTGCCAGTGGAATTGATGATACCGGCTGACAAACCGGATATAACCCTGTGGTAACGTCCATTCCTGAATGATGCGGTTGGGCTGCGTGGTGTCTTTGAGGTCTCGTGCCGCCGTGTCCGGGTGAATAATGTGGTGAATGTCTTCGAGGTAGATGTTGTCCAGTGACATAGTCTGACAGTCATGAAGCATAATGTCCCTTTTACGCTGCTGGTATGTGTCCAATGATGACGTATTACTGATAATACGATGAGCCCTGCCCCTCACACGGCCTGATAATCCGCCTCTTAGCAAGCCCGCAACTGCGCGCATCCCCGCGGGTTTACATGAGTAAGTGACCCGGGTAAGCAAGCGCGGCCAACGCCGCTGACGCGCGGAGCATAAAGCATTTAGACGTCTAAGCGTCTTGATTGCCAAATACTACCATCCTGTTTATAGTGGCACAAACCCCGGGTGACCCCGCTTCTCTCTTCGCGCTTAAGGCCTGACATCATGACGCAGCACAACCTGATCCCCGAGAGCAAACTTCCGGCGCTCGGCACCACGATTTTCAGCCAGATGAGTGCGCTGGCGCAGCAGCATAACGCCATCAACCTCTCTCAGGGCTTCCCCGATTTCAGCGGCCCGGACTATCTGCAGCAGCGGCTGGCCTATCACGTCAGCCAGGGCGCGAACCAGTACGCGCCGATGACCGGGGCGCTGCCGCTGCGTCAGGCGATCGCGGAGAAAACCGCGCGGCTTTATGACTATCAGCCTGATGTGGAAACGGAGATTACGGTGACGGCGGGCGCAACTGAAGCGCTCTATGCGGCGATTACCGCGCTGGTGCGTCCGGGCGATGAGGTGATCTGCTTTGATCCCAGCTACGACAGCTATGCCCCGGCGGTCACGCTCTCGGGCGGCGTCATGAAACGTATTGCGCTGCAGCCGCCCGCCTTCCGGCCAGACTGGCAGGCGTTTGCCGGGCTGCTGAGTGATAAAACCCGGCTGGTGATCCTGAACACCCCGCACAACCCGTCAGCCACCGTCTGGCAGCAGCAGGATTTTGCCGCGCTGTGGCAGGCGATTGCTGCGCGACCGGTCTACGTGCTGAGCGATGAAGTTTACGAGCATATCTGTTTTGATGAAGCGGGCCACGCCAGCGTGCTGGCCCATCCTGACCTGCGTCAGCGCGCCATCGCGGTGTCGTCGTTTGGCAAAACCTTTCACATGACCGGCTGGAAGGTGGGCTACTGCATTGCCCCGGCGGCGATCAGCGCTGAACTGCGTAAGGTGCATCAGTATCTGACCTTCTCGGTCAATACCCCGGCGCAGCTGGCGATTGCCGATATGCTGCGTGAGCATCCGGAACACTATCAGGCCCTGCCCGCCTTCTATCGCGACCGCCGCGATCGACTGGCGAATGCACTGCGTCACAGCCGCTTCAGGGTTTTACCGTGCCAGGGCACCTACTTTTTGCTGGTGGATTACAGCGCGATCTCCGATCTGGATGATGTCAGTTTCTGCCAGTGGCTGACCCGCGAAGTGGGCGTCGCCGCGATTCCTCTGTCGGTGTTCTGCGCCGATCCCTTTCCTCATAAACTGATTCGCCTCTGTTTTGCTAAACAGCCGGCGACGTTAGATGCTGCCGCGGAGCGCTTATGTCAGCTTTAAAAATCACGCTTTTGCAGGAGACGCTGAGCTGGATGGATGGCGAAGCCAACCTGCGCCATTTTGACGAACAGCTGGCCGGACTCACCGGACGCGATCTGATTATCCTGCCCGAGATGTTTACCACCGGCTTTGCGATGGAGGCTGCGAAAAGCTCGCTGCCGCAGGCGCGGGTGGTGGAGTGGCTGCATCAGCATGCCCGCCGCAGCGATGCGCTGGTGGGCGGCAGCGCGGCGATCCAGACCGAAAACGGCGCGGTGAACCGATTCCTGCTGGTGGAGCCGGACGGCACGCTGCACCAGTATGACAAGCGACATCTGTTCCGCATGGCGGATGAACATCACCACTATCAGCCCGGCGAAGCGCGTCAGGTGGTGGCGTGGCGTGGCTGGCGCATCCTGCCACAGATCTGTTACGACCTGCGCTTCCCGGTTTTCTCCCGCAACCGCAACGACTACGATCTGGCGCTCTATGTCGCCAACTGGCCAGCGCCTCGCGCCTTACACTGGCAGGCGCTGCTGTTAGCGCGGGCGATTGAGAATCAGGCATATGTCGCAGGCTGCAACCGCGTCGGCAGTGATGGCAATCAGCATCACTACAGCGGCGACAGCCAGATTATTTCGCCGCAGGGCGAGATCCTGAGTGCGGCGGAGCCACATCAGCGCGCCCGGCTGGATGCGACGCTGTCGCTGGAGACGCTGCACGCTTACCGCGAACGCTTCCCCGCCTGGCAGGATGCGGATCGCTTTTCGCTGTAAACGGCCGGCTCAGCTGCCGCGGTAGGTTGACCAGGACCAGGGGGAAATCAGAAACGGCAGATGGAAATGGCTGCCCGCCTCGGCAATCATAAAATCGATCTGCGCGCTGACGTAGAGCGCATCCCGACCGGCGGCAGCAAAATAGTCGCCGATTTCAGCGGTCAGGCGATAGTGCCCCGGCGTCAGCGGCTCCGGGGTCAGATCTTTCAGTCGTCCGTCGCTGTCCGTTTCACCCTGAGAGACAGGAAACCACCCCTCCGGACTGTTCTGCTCCAGCGAGATGGCCACCCCACTGGCCGGTTTTCCCAGCGCCGTGTCGAGAATATGCGTGGTAACGGTACTCATTGAATCGTCTCCCTGAGGCGTAACAGTGTGATTTCACGCAGCTGATCCAGCGCCTCCTGCTGTTCAGCCTGATCGTCATTCTGCAGCCGGCGCTGCAACGCTGCCAGCATCTCCTCGCCGCTGCGCCCTTTCGCGCGAATCAGAAAGACCCGGCCAAAGCGCGCCTCATAGGCCTCATTACCCTGCTGCATCGCCTGTTGCAGAACGTGATCGGCCTGCTGCATGGCGGACTGCTCGCCGCGCGACAGCGTCGCCTCTTTGTCTGCGCCCCGGGCGCGTTCGCCGATGCGCGGATGCGCCGACAGCGCCGCCGCCAGATCGGGCTGCTGCCACTGGCGGGCCAGCGTGTCGGCGCGGGTCAGCAGCGCGTCTGTGGTGGCAAAAGGACGAGCGGCCACCAGCGACTGCTGCCAGCGCGGGATCGCCACACAATGCCGGATAGCCGCCAGCGCCTCGTCAGCCGGCAGCTGATTAAACGTCGTTAATTCCATTTTCAGCTCCGTCCGGCGATCAGCGTGACCGCCTGCAGATAGGCCTGCAGCGCCGGTGCCACATCCTGCACCGCGACAGACTCGGCCGGATGATGGCTGATGCCGCGATGGTTTCGCACAAACAGCATACCGACCGGCCAGCGTTCAGCAATGGCGATGGCGTCATGTCCGGCTCCGCTTGGCAGCGACAGGCTGCGCCCCTGCACCGTTTCAACCGCATGGCTCAGCGCCTGCTGCAGCGCAGAATCACAGGCGGTGGCTCCGATGCGATAAAATTCGTTCGACGTAAACTGCACTCCACGCCGCAGCGCAATCGCCCCGGCCTGAGTTAACAGCGTGGAGAGCAGGGTCTCCAGCGGATGATCGAGCGGGCCGCGCACATCCAGCGACAGCGACACCTCGCCAGGGATGACATTCACCGCCCCCGGGGCACAGCTGAGGGTGCCGACGGTGGCGACCAGCTGCGGATCCTGCTCACGGGTGGTCTGCTCAATAAACACCATCCACTCGGCGGCTGCGGCCAGCGCATCTTTGCGGTGGGTCATCGGCACCGTGCCGGCATGGCCCGCCTCACCGGTAAAACGGCAGTGAAGACGACGCGCCCCGTTGATGGCCGTGACCACGCCCAGCGCCAGATCCTCCTGCTCCAGGCAGGGGCCCTGCTCAATGTGCAGTTCAAGATAGCCGACGATGTCCTCTATCCGTCGGGCCGCCGCGCCGATTTGCGCACTGTCGAGCCCGACATCCGCCATCGCCTGCGCCACGGTAATGCCGTTGCCATCGGGATGGGTCACCCAGCTTTGCGGCCAGCTGCCGGTAATACCGCGGCTGCCAAGCAGCGTGATGCCAAAGCGGGTTCCCTCTTCATCACCGAAACCGATCACCTCTATCGCCAGCGGCAGACGGCACTGGTGCTCATGAAGCCACTGTACGGTTTCGATGGCGCTGAGCACGCCCAGCATTCCGTCGTAGCGACCGGCGTTACGTACCGTGTCGAGATGCGAACCGAGCAGCAGCGCGGGCGCCCCCGCTTCGGCTGCCTCGTAGCGGCCACAGATATTGCCGACTTCATCCTGCCAGACCGTCATCCCCGCCGCCTGCATCCACTCCCCAACGCAGGCGTTGGCGCGCAGATGTTCCGGCGACAGATAGACGCGGGTCAGGCCCTCCGTCGTTTCGCTAATCGCTGCCAGCGCATCACAGCGCGCCATGACGCGCTGTGCAGCAGCGAGGGCTTCGCTGGCGCTCATCATCATGCCTGGCTCCCGTAGTGATCCCAGGCGGCCTGAGCTCCCGCGCCCTGCGGCGTACGATACCCCAGGTGAGTCAGCACCGTTTCCAGCGCGGCCAGCGTCTGCAGCACGCAATCTTTACGCGCGTTGTAGCCCATGGTGCCGATACGCCAGACCTTGCCATGCAGCGGACCAAACGAGGTGCCGATCTCAATGCCGAAATCCTCCAGCATCAGCTTGCGCACCTGGTCGCCATTTACGCCTGACGGGATCATCACGCCCAGCACGTTGTTCATTTTGTTTTTCAGGTCGCCGAAGGTTTCCAGCCCCATCCCCTGAATGCCCTTCAGCATCGCCTCACCATGCAGTTTGTGACGGGCGATGCCGTTGTCCAGCCCCTCCTGCAGGATCAGGCGGGCACATTCGCGCGCGCCAAACAGCGCGCTGGTCGCTTCGGTATGGTGATTGAGTCGCTCCGGCCCCCAGTAATCCATGATCATGCCGAGATCGAAATAGTTGGAGTAGATCATCTCCTCCTCGCCATCCTGATGCGCCTCGGTGCGGATCCCCTGCTCCACGCATTTACGTTTGCGGATCACCGCGGCCATCTCTGCGCTCAGGGTGATCGGCGAGGTGCCGGAAGGCCCGCCCAGACATTTCTGCATCCCCGCCGAGACGGCATCCAGTCCCCAGGCATCCGTTTCCAGCGCGTTACCCGCCAGCGACGCGGTAGCATCGGTGTAGAACAGCACGCCATACTGCTTACAGATGGCACCCAGCTGCGCCAGCGGCTGCAGCATGGTGGTGGAGGTGTCGCCCTGCACCGTGAGCAGCAGGCGTGGCCGCACTTTTTTAATCGCCTCTTCAATCTGATCGGGGGTAAAGACCTCGCCCCACGGCACTTCGATGGTGTGGACGTCTGCACGGCAGCGGCGGGCAATCTCGCACAGCAGATGGCCGAAGCGGCCAAACACCGGCACCAGCACCTTATCACCAGGCCGGATAGCGGAGAGCAGAATCGCTTCGATACCGGCGCGGGAGGTGCCATCAACCAGCAGCGTCCAGCGGTTTTCGGTGCGAAATACGACGCGATAGAGCGCCATCACTTCGTTCATGTAGTGGGTCATCGCGGGGTCGTACTGCCCCAGCAGCTGACTCGACATGGCGCGCAGCACGCGCGGATCGGCGTTGATCGGGCCGGGTCCCATCAGCAGACGCTGTGGCGGATTGATTTGCGGGTAATGATTGATATCCATGCGGGTTTCCTTTTTTAAGACTCAGAGACGCACTGAAGAGATAAACTGCTTCAGCTCCGGCGATTGCGGCTGCGCAAACAGCGTTTTACTGTCGCCCTGCTCCCAGACGCGCCCCTGATGCATAAAGACCACTCGATCGCCCACGTCGCGGGCGAAATTCATTTCATGCGTGACGAGGATCAGCGTCATGCCTTCCGCTGCAAGCTGCTCCAGCACTTTCAGGACTTCGCCCACCAGTTCGGGATCCAGCGCAGAGGTGATCTCATCACAGAGTAAAACTTTGGGCGTCATCGCCAGCGCACGGGCGATCGCCACGCGCTGCTGCTGGCCGCCCGAGAGGCTGGCAGGATAATAGTTAAGGCGCTCGCCCAGCCCCACCTTCTCCAGCATCTGCGTCGCCAGCGCCCGGCATTCAGCGTCGCTTTTCTTCAGCACGCGGCGCGGTGCCAGCATGACGTTTTCCAGCGCCGTCATGTGCGGGAAGAGGTTGAAGTTCTGAAACACCATGCCAATCGAGCGGCTGATTTCACGCGCCTGCGAGTCACGACTGGTGATGGTCATGCCGCCGAGCTTGATGCTGCCCTCCTGATAGCCCTCCAGCCCGTTCATACAGCGCAGCAGCGTGCTTTTGCCCGATCCGCTGCGACCGATGATCGAGATCACCTCTCCCATGTCGATATCCAGATCCACGCCTTTCAACACATGGTTGTCGCCGTAATATTTTTGCACCTGATTAATGGTGATGAGCGGCATTGAATTTTTTCTCCAGATACTGGCTGTAGCGAGACAGCGGATAACACATCAGGAAGTAGCCCAGCGCCACCAGCCCGAAAACTTTAAACGGCTGGTAGGTCACGTTGTTCAGAATCGTGCCCGCCTTGGTCAGCTCGATAAACCCGATAATCGACGCCAGCGCGGTGCCCTTGATAACCTGTACGGCAAAACCTACCGTCGGGGCGATGCCGATGCGGATCGCCTGCGGTGCAACCACCCGCCACAGCGTCTGACCAAAGGTCAGGCCGAGGCAGCGTGACGCTTCCCACTGCCCTTTCGGCAGGGCGCGGATGCTGCCGTACCAGATATCCACCAGAAAGGCGCTGGTGTAGAAGGTCAGCGCCAGCGAGGCGGCCGTCCAGGGTGCCACATCAATGCCAAATAAGCCGACGCCAAAAAAGGCCAGAAACAGCTGCATCAGCAGCGGGGTTCCCTGAAACAGCGCGGTGTAACCCCGTATCGCACGCGTCAGCCATTTGCGCTGCAGCAGACGCAGCAGCAGCAGAGGCAGCGTCACCAGGGTTCCGCCGACAAAGGCCACCAGCGACAGTAACAGGGTCCAGCGCGCCGCCAGCAGCAGGTTGCGCACGATGTCCCAGTCGGTAAAGGTCGTCATCATGAGGGCTGCACTCCAAACCATTTACGGCCTATCGCCAGCAGCAGATGGCGCATCGCAATCGACAACGCCAGATAGATCAGCGTGGTCACCAGATAAACTTCAAAGCTCAGAAAAGTGCGCGACTGGATCAGGTTGGCGGCGAAGGTCAGCTCCTCGTAGGAGACCTGCGACACCACCGACGACCCCAGCATCACGATAATGCACTGGCTCACCAGCGCCGGATAAATCCGCTGCAGCGCAGGGGGTAACACCACCCGCAGAAAGGTCTGGCTGCGGGTCAATCCCAGCACCCGCCCCGCTTCCCACTGCCCTTTCGGGGTCACCTGGATGCCGGCACGGATGATCTCGGTGCTGTAAGCGCCCAGGTTGATCAGCATCGCCAGCAGCGCCGCCTCACCGGCGGTGAGTTTCAGACCCAGATTCGGCAGACCAAAAACGATAAAGAAGAGCTGCACCACAAACGGCGTATTACGGATCAGCTCGACATAGAGGCCCCAGAGGCGGCTCAGCCAGCCCGGTTTACCGCTGCGCAGCGCCGCGCCTGCGATGCCAATCGCCACCCCACCGGTGGTCGCCAGCAGCGTCAGCTGAATGGTGACCCAGAGGCCGGAAAGCAGCTCCGGCCAGTAGGGCCACAACGCGGGAAAGTTAAGTTGCCCGGTCATGAATCTGTCCTCATGCGCCCAGGCTGGCGGGCAGTGGCGCTTTCAGCCACTCTTCGGACAGCTTGTTCAGGGTGCCATCTTTAATCCCCTGCTCAATCAGCGCATTCACCTTCGCCTTCAGCGCAGGCTCATCTTTCTTCAGACCGATAAAGCAGGGCGAATCTTTCAGCATAAACTGAGCGACCGGCGCTTTTTCCGGATTCTGGCGGGCAATGGCGGCGACCACCAGGTTGCCGGTGGCGACATACTGCACCTGGCCGGAGAGATACGCCGATAGGGTGGTGTTGTTATCTTCGTAACGTTTCACCTGCGCATCTTTCGGTGCCACTTCGCTCAGCACCATATCCTCCACCGCGCCGCGGGTAACGCCAATCGACTTGCCGCTCAGCGCGCTGGCCGCTTTGATCTCGTCACCTTTCGGTCCGAAGACGCCCAGGAAGAACGGCGCATAGGCGCGGGTAAAGTCGATCACTTTTTCACGCTCCGCATTTTTACCCATGCTGGAGATCACCAGATCGACCTTGTCGGTTTGCAGATAAGGCACCCGGTTGGCGCTGCTGACCGGCACCAGCTGCAACTTAAGTTTCATCTGCTTCGCCAGGTACTTCGCCATGTCGATGTCATACCCCTGCGGCTGCAGATCGGTACCGACCGAGCCAAACGGCGGGAAATCCTGCGGAACGGCCACGCGGATCACACC
This sequence comes from Pantoea sp. EKM101V, assembly GCF_011800325.1. NCBI lineage: Bacteria > Pseudomonadati > Pseudomonadota > Gammaproteobacteria > Enterobacterales > Erwiniaceae > Pantoea > Pantoea sp. EKM101V. Next base: position 15,838 of record NZ_JAALFP010000006.1, on the reverse strand, counting down.
GCGCTTCTGAATGTCCTGCAGTTGATCGGCCAGTGCGCTTCCCGCCTGTGCCATCAGTAATGCCGCTGTTGCAACCGCCATTAAAACTTTTTTCATTATGCACCCCGGTGAAATGTGATGAAACAAAAGATTCTTTAACAGGCAATCTGCAACTAATGTGCCAACAAGGGCCGCGGCGGAAAAAGGGTTAAGCGGCAAAGAGTTCACTGAAAAAGGGGCGTAACCGGGGAGGATTACGCCGCGGGCGGGCGTGTGCTGAAATGGGGCAAAGCACCAAAATGGTGCCTTTTAACGGTGCTCCAGCTCGTCGAACTGCTGGTAGAGATCGGCGATCTGATGAATACGCTGCCGCCCCTGCGCCAGCATTTCATGCAGCAGCGCATTGGCAATCAGGTTAATCAGACTCATGGCTGAGCCGTAGCTGTCGAAGGCGGAAACGCTGTCGAGCGGCGTGCAGAGCTGCCAGCGTGCCAGCGCAGTGACCGTCTGCGCCTGCGGCTCACACAGCGCCAGCAGCGGTATTCCGGCCGCCTGAAGCTGCTGCATCAGCGGACGGATGATGCGGGTGCGGCGGCGAAACGCCATCACCACCACCATATCCTCCGGGGTGATATCCACCAGCTCCTCTGCCAGCGTCTGGCCTGGCTGCGGCAGGATAAAGACCTGCGAGCGCGCCTGCACCAGCTGCTGTCGCAGATGCAGCGCCACCGGATAGGCGTTGCGCATGCCGATGATAAAGACGCGCTTCGCCTGCGCCAGCTGCTGGATCACATCGTTAAACTGGCGGGCATCCAGGCTGTTAACCCACTGTGTCAGGTTCGCCATCTCCTGCTTGTAGTGGCGCGCCAGCAGCGTGTTGCCCTGCACCGCATCCCGGTTATCGGTGAGCGGCATGCCGCTCTGACGCAGGATGCGCAGCTCATCGCGCATATCCTTGTACTTCTCATATCCCAGACGCTTAAACAGCCTGCTGACCGTGGCTTTCGACACGCCGCTGAGCCGCGCCAGCTCGGCGCTGTTGTAGCTGATCAGATCATCGAAGTGGTCAAACACGAAGTCGGCAATGCGCTGCTCCTGCGGCGAGAGCTGGGGATAGTGACTCCGGAGTCGTTCATCAAGCTGTTTCATATCGCACCCTGTAACTTTTGTTTCAGCAGAAGCTAGCACAATTTACGCCAGGTTAACCGGCGCAATGTCAGCTCAGGCTAAAAACTGGAACAGCTCTTGCTTTGCTATCGGTTCTGTTACCCGAAGAACGAGAAAAAGATGATTCAGAGTAATATGGCGCCGATGGGCATGGCGGTGACGCCGCACCATCTGGCGAGTGAGAGCGCGCTGGCGGTGCTGCGTGACGGCGGCAACGCCATCGAAGCGATGGTGGCGGCAGCCGCGACTATCGCCGTGGTCTACCCGCACATGAATGGGCTGGGCGGGGATGGGTTCTGGCTGATCCTGCCACCCGGCGGCGATCCCGTCGCTATCGACGCCAGCGGTGCCGCCGGTTCGCTGGCGCATCCGGATTTCTATGCCGGTCACCCCAGAATCCCTCATCGCGGGCCGAAAGCGGCGCTGACCGTCGCCGGTACGGTCAGCGGCTGGCAGGAGGCGCTGACCATCGCCGCAGAATCCGGCAGCCCGCTGCTGCCGCTGGCGCGTCTGCTGCGCGATGCGATTCGCTACGCCGCGGACGGTATTCCGGTTACTGCCTCTCAGACCGCCGCCACGACGAACTTCCGCAGTGAGTTACAGCATCAGCCAGGCTTCAGCGCCACCTTTATGCCTGATGGCGAGGTGCCGCAGCCTGGCAGCCGTTTTACCCAGCCTGCGCTGGCACAGACCCTGAGCCAGCTTACCGAACAGGGGCTGGACAGCTTCTACCGCGGCCCGCTGGCGCACCATATGGCTGATGAAATGGCCACGCTGGGCATGCCGGTCACCCTGGCCGATCTGCAGCAGCATCGCGCCCGTCGTACCACGCCCCTGCACCTCGCTCACAGCGAAGGCGACATCTGGAATATCGCCCCGCCGACCCAGGGCCTCGTCTCGCTGGCGATCCTTGGCATTACCGATCGCCTGGAGATGGCCGGGGCTGACGAGGCGCAGACGGTGCACCGCATCGTGGAAGCCACCAAAAAAGCCTTTGCGCTGCGCGACCGGCACATTACCGATCCGCGTCACGTCACCGAAGATGTGCAGGCGCTGCTGGCTGAGGACGCCCTGGCCACCCTCGCCAGCCAGATTAAAGATGGCGAGGCGGCAAACTGGGGCAGCGGCCGCGGGCCGGGCGATACGGTCTGGATGGGTGTGATGGACAGCAGCGGGCTTGCCGTCTCCTTTATTCAGAGCATCTATCACGAGTTTGGCAGCGGGGTCGTCCTGCCTGGCACGGGCATCACCTGGCAGAACCGGGGAGCCGCGTTCAGCCTCGATCCTGAACATCTGCTGGCGCTGGCACCCGGCAAACAGCCCTTCCATACCCTGAACCCCGCCGCCGCACGGCTGAAAGATGGCCGGACGCTGGTTTATGGCGCGATGGGCGGAGATGGTCAGCCGCAGACCCAGGCAGCGATCTTTACCCGCCATGTGATTCAGGGGTTGCCGCTGCAGCAGGCGGTCAGTGCACCGCGTTGGCTGCTGGGGCGTACCTGGGGCCAGTCATCAGACTCGCTGAAGCTGGAAGGCCGCATTGCCGACGCAACCGTCGCACAGCTGCGCCAGTGGGGGCACGAGGTAGAACGCCTGCCGGACTTCAGCGAATCCGTGGGTCATGCGGGTGCCATTGTGCGTCACTGCAACGGCATGTTTGAAGGCGCGAGCGATCCGCGCAGTAACGGCAGCGCCGCCGGTTTTTAAACAGGAGTGAATCATGAATGAACATGAGTGGGCCAGCTACATCGGCCATATGGAGCAGATCCTGCAACTGACGCTGGACGATCCCCGCCGCGCCGAGCTGCTGATCCAGCTGTCGCGTATCGCGGAGATGGCCGCACCGCTGATGGCGTTTCCGCTTGATGACCGGCTGGAAGTGGCGGGAGTGTATCAGGCATGAAAACAGGTGACGTTTCGATTCAGACGCTGCAGCAGGCAATCCGCCAGGGTGAGATCAGCGCTCGCGAGGTAGCCGAACAGACGCTGCAGTCGATTGAGCAGCATAACCCGGCGCTGAATGCCTGGACGGAAATCACCGGGCCTCGCATGTTGAAAGAAGCCAGCGCGGTTGATGCGCAGCGGCAGCGCGGTGAGCCCCTGCCCCCGCTGGCGGGCATTCCCTATGCGGTGAAGAACCTGTTTGATGTGGCGGGTCACAGCACGCTGGCAGGCGCCAGGCTGTTCAGCGACCGCCCCGCGGCGCAGGCGGATGCCTTCGCCATCGGCAAACTGCGCCACGCTGGCGCGCTGCTGTCAGGCATGCTGAACATGGATGCCTACGCCTATGGTTTCACCACCGAGAACAGCCATTACGGCCCGACCCGTAACCCACGCGATTTAAGCCGCGTCGCAGGCGGCTCGTCCGGGGGTTCGGCTGCCGCCGTGGCCGCCGGGCTGGTTCACTTTTCGCTGGGCACCGATACCAACGGCTCAATCCGGGTGCCCGCGTCGCTGTGCGGCATTTTTGGCCTGAAACCCACTTTTGGCCGGCTGTCACGCAGCGGCAGCCACCCCTTTGTTGCCAGCCTCGATCATATCGGCCCGCTGGCCCGGCGGGTGGAAGACCTGGCGCTGGTTTATGACCTGCTGCAGGGCGCAGACCCCGCAGATGCGTTTCAGGCCGTCCGGCCGCCAGAGGCCACGCTGCCCGGCCTGTCGCAGGGCAGTGAAGGGCTGCGCTGTGGCGTGCTGGGCGGTTTTTTTGCCCGCTGGTGCGATGAGGACGCCCGCGCGGCGGTGGCTACCGTCGCAGCCGCGCTGGAAGCGCAGGAGGAGGTGGTGATGCCGGAGGCGGAGCTGGCGCGTTCGGCAGCCTTTATCATGACCGCCGCCGAGGGGGGGAATCACTATCTGCCTGCCCTGCGTCAGAAGCCTGAGGTGTTTGAACCTAACTCACGCGAGCGTCTGCTGGCCGGCGCGATGATGCCCGGCGCCTGGTATGTGCAGGCCCAGCGTTTTCGTCGTCATTTCCAGCAGCAGGTGCTGCCGCTGTTTGATCGCTTCGATGTGCTGATCGCCCCGGCAACCCCCTGCAGCGCGATCACCATCGGTCAGCAGACGCTGTCAATTCAGGGTGAATCGCTACCCGCCAAAGCGAGCATGGGCATGCTGACGCAGCCCATCTCCTTCCTGGGACTGCCGGTCTGTACCGTTCCGCTGGCGACCCGAAGCGGCCTGCCGATTGGATTACAGCTTATCGCCCGCCCGTTTAATGAAGCGGCGGCATTACGTGCCGCCTGGACACTGGAACAACGCGGCATCACCCTGCCGCAAATCACGATGGCAGGAGCCTGATGAACAGAGAGATTAATTTACCGCAGGTGGTCAGCGAGGTGACGGCGCAGTTCTGGCGTTACGAAAAGGCGCTGGTGAGCAATGACGTGGCTGAACTGGATGCGCTTTTCTGGCACGACCCGCGCACCGTGCGCCTCGGGGCCGGTGAAAACCTGTATGGCATCGATGAGATTCGCGCCTTCCGGGCTGCGCGCCCCGCTGCGGGCCTCGACCGGACGCTGCGGAATACGGTGATCACCACCTTTGGCGAGGATTATGCGGTCTGCAGCACCGAATTTACCCGTGCCGGCAGTGATAAAACCGGCCGTCAGCAGCAGACCTGGGTTCGCATGCCGCACGGCTGGTGCATTGTGGCCGCCCAGGTCAGTCTGATGAGCTGATTATCGCCGGTGCGTCGCCTGTCCTGAGGAAGGCGACGCACCGGAACCGGCTTAGGGTGCCGGGTGTGTCGCGATCCAGTGATCGGCGATCTGCTGGCGGGTACAGATCCAGACGTCGTCATGCTGCTGAATGTGGTCGAGGAAATTCTGCAGCGCACGGAATTTGCCCGGACGCCCCAGCAGGCGACAGTGCATCCCGATCGACATCATCTTCGGCGCGGTCTCCCCCTCTTCATACAGCACATCGAAGCTGTCACGCAGGTAGGTGAAGAACTGCTCGGCGGTGTTAAATCCCTGCGGCGAGGCAAAGCGCATGTCATTGCACTCCAGGGTGTAGGGAATAATCAGGTGCGGCTTAACCGTGCCATCCTGACAGGTCACCTGCGTCCAGAACGGCAGGTCGTCGCCATAGTAGTCGCTGTCGTAGCTGAAGCCGCCCTGCTCCACCACCAGCCGGCGCGTGTTCGGGCTGTCACGTCCGGTATACCAGCCGGTTGGGGCTTTCCCAAACAGATCGGTCAGCACATCCACTGCCTGCTGCATATGCTGACGTTCGGTTTTCGCATCCACGCCCTGATAGTGGAGCCAGCGCCAGCCGTGACTGACCACATCGTAGTCCGCCTGTTTAATCGCTTCGACAACCTCCGGATGACGCGCCAGCGCCATCGCCACGCCAAACACGGTCAGCGGCAGACCGCGCTTCTGAAATTCATTGTGGATGCGCCAGAAACCGGCGCGCGAGCCGTACTCATAGAGTGACTCCATCGACATATGACGGTCAGCATAGCTGGCGGCACCGATGATGTCGGAGAGGAACTGCTCGGAGCCGGCGTCACCGTGCAGCACGCTGTTCTCCGCCCCCTCTTCGTAATTCAGGACAAACTGCACCGCCACCCGGGCGTTGTTGGGCCAGGCGGCGTGCGGCGGATGAGCACCATAACCGATCAAATCGCGCGGATAGTTTTTGTTAAAGCTGTACTCTTTCTTCTCTGCAGCGTCAGTCATTACTCGCTTCCTGTCTTCTGTCTGGAAAGTTCCGTTAGTTTAGATGCTGAAACGCACCTGAGAGAGGTTTCTGCAAAGGCCGGGCCAGATCGCCATGTTTGCTGGTGCCAAAGCCAAGCGCCACCAGCGACTCCACCATTTTTACGGCCGCGCCGACGCCATCAATCACCGGCAGACCCAGCTCCTGCGTCAGGGAGGCGGCCAGCGTCGCCATGCCGCCACAGCCGAGCACAATCGCGCCACTGCCATCTTCCCGTTTGGCCTGGAGGCAACGCTCACGCACTTTTTCCTGCGCCAGTCCGCTGCCATCCTCCAGCGCCAGCACCGGCAGATCGATGGCATGCAGCGCGGCACAGTGATGGGTAAAGCCATACTGCTGCAGAAGATGACGGGCAATCACCAGCGTGCGCGGCAGCGTGGTGACAATCGAAAAGCGCGTCGCCAGCAGCGTGGCGGTGTGCATTGCCGCTTCTGCGATACCGATGACCGGCCCGCTGGCCAGCTCGCGCGCCGCCAGTAACCCCGGGTCACCAAAACAGGCAATCACATGTCCGCTGACGCCCTGCTCCCGCCCCAGCCTGACCTGCTCCAGCACCCCGATGGCCGCGATCGCCTCATCAAAATGCCCTTCAATGGCAGGCACGCCCTGCGAGGGTGAAACGGCCAGAATGTCGGTGCCGGGTGCGGCAACCGCACGGGCAGCCTGAGCGATGGTTTCGGTCATCGCCAGGCTGGTGTTGGGGTTAATGACCTGAATCAGGCTCATGAGGCCGCTCCTTTGCCCGTGGCAAACAGTCGTGAAAAGTCGGGCAGCGTTTCACCGCTGCGCTCAAAGTGCAGGCTGGAAACAATATGCTCAAAATGGTGCTGCAGCGCCTCAGTCAGTGGCTGCAGCGCACGTGCCCGTAACAGAGTCAGCAGATGCGTGTGGTCGTCACAGCGGCAGCCGCGCTGCCACGGCGCGCCATAAGCGGCAATCACCAGCGACGAGCGCTGCGTCAGGCTGGTCACCATGCCGGTGAGCACCTGATTGCCGGAAATCGCCTGCAGCTGAATATGAAAGGCTGCCGAAAGCCGGATGGCTGCCGGGCCATCATGCGCGGCGTGGGCCTGATTCTCCTGTGCGATAAGCTGTTCCAGCGCCACCAGATGCGGGGGCTGCAGATGGGCCAGCACGGCGTGCAGATTGGCGCACTCCATTAAACTGCGGGTGGCGAAGATCTCCCGCGCCTCTTCAACGCCAGGGGTGGCGACCTGCGCACCACGTTTGGGCGTCAGGGTGACCATTTGCACCGCAGCAAGGCGCTGCAGTACTTTGCGAATGCCGGTGCGGCTTACTCCAAACACGCCGGAGAGCGCCTCTTCCGGCAGTTTACTGCCCGGCGGCAGCTGATGCTCCACAATGGCGGTCATCAGTGCCTGGTAGATCCCTTCATCTTTATCCTGCGTTCTGGCGGCGTTTCGCTGGCCTGTTTTACTTGTCATTACCTGCTCCGGAAGCTCTCTGTACGCCACATATCGTATACGTGAACAGCAAATATTGTATACAGGAAAAGAAATCTGGCCTGAATCCTGCAATACCCCTTTACCAGATTATTCATTTCACTCTCGGGTAGAGGAGCAGGTTTCATGCCAAATCATTCCACGGTGGCCAGCACGGCCTCTGACGCTAACGCCAGTTACAGCCCACGTCTCTGTAACGACGATCTGGCGCCCACCCGCGACCAGAACTGGTCGTGGTACAACATTTTTTCGTTCTGGATGTCAGATGTCCACAGCATGGGCGGCTATGTGGTGGCGGCCAGCTTCTTCACGCTGGGATTAGCCAGCTGGCAGGTGCTGCTCTGCCTGCTGGCCGGAATCTGCATCGTGCAGATCTGTGCCAATCTGGTGGCAAAACCGAGCCAGATGGCAGGCGTTCCCTATGCGGTGATCTGCCGTCAGGCGTTTGGCGTGTTTGGCGCGAATATTCCGGCGGTCATCCGCGGGCTGATCGCTTTTGCCTGGTATGGCATCCAGACCTACCTGGCGGCGAACGCGCTGATGCTGGTTCTGCTGAAGTTCGCCCCGTCACTGAACTCAATGACCGAGCCACACTGGCTTGGCCTGTCGCTGCTGGGCTGGTGCTGCTTTGGCGTGATGTGGCTGCTGCAGGCGATGGTCTTCTGGCATGGCATGAGCGCCATCAAACGGTTTATCGATGTGGCAGGTCCGGCTGTCTATGTGGTGATGGTGGCGCTGGCGGGCTGGATTGTATACAAGACCGGCTTTGATGGGATCTCTTTTACCCTCGCCAGTAAATCACTCACCCCGGGCGAGCAGACGTGGCAGATGATTACCGCAACCGCGCTGGTCGTCTCCTACTTCTCCGGGCCGCTGCTGAATTTCGGTGACTTCTCCCGCTACGGTAAAAGCATGTCAGAGATCCGTCGTGGCAACCGCTGGGGCCTGCCGTTTAACTTCCTGCTCTTCTCCGTGGTGACGGTGGTCATCGTGTCGGGCACCCAGTCGCTGTTTGGTAAAATGATCACCGATCCGATCGAGACCGTGAGCATGGTCGGCAACGACCTGGCGGTAGCGATTGGGCTGCTGACGATGATTACCGCCACTATCGGCATCAACATTGTGGCGAACTTCGTCTCACCCGCTTTCGACTTCTCTAACTGTTCACCGCAGAAAATCAGCTTCCGCACCGGCGGGATGATCGCCGCGGTGGGCTCGGTGCTGTTAACGCCGTGGAACCTGTTCCAGTCACCTGAACTGATTCACTACACCCTGGATGTCCTGGGCTCCTTTATCGGGCCGCTGTTCGGGATTCTGCTGACTGATTTCTACCTGATCAAACGCGGACGCATCTCGGTCGACGACCTGTTTAATGCTACGCCAGCGGGCCGGTACTGGTATCGCGGCGGGTTTAACCCTAAAGCGATTGCCGCGCTGCTGCCGTCTGTAGCCATCTGCCTGGTGATCAGCTTCATCCCTTCCCTGCATCAGGTGGCGAACTTCAGCTGGTTTATCGGAGCCGGTCTGGCGGCAGGCTGCTACCGCTTTATCGCCCGTGAAGAGCGTGAAGCGGCAGACAGTGCGCGCTGGCAGGGTGAGGTCGTGGCGCAGAAAGAGTAACCCGCCACGGAATCGCAGACAGCAAAAAGCCGATTCATTTCTGAATCGGCTTTTTTAAAGAGATTGGCGGAACGGACGGGGCTCGAACCCGCGACCCCCTGCGTGACAGGCAGGTATTCTAACCAACTGAACTACCGCTCCGCGCTTTGTTCCCCGTCGAGAACGAGGCGCATAGTAATGGCAGGCCGTTGCGGCGTCAACGCTTTTTCCTGACGACGCGATCGTTTGCCGTTTTTTTCAGCTCGCCGTTGATTTTATCCACAAATTTCCGTCATTCAGCCGCGCCACAGGCAGCTGCCGCCCTTTTTCATGACCAGATCCAGACGTGACTCATGGGCAACGATCTCCTCGTCGCTGGCCGTCACCACGCGCAGTGCCGAGGCGGGACGTACGATGCGCTGAATGCTCTCGCCCTGCGCCTGACGGGCGCTTTCACTTTCGGATAAAAACGACAGTGAGGTCTGCCCGCCGGTCATGGTCAGGAACACGTCCGCCAGGATCTCGGCATCGAGCAGTGCGCCGTGCAGCGTTCGCTTGCTGTTGTCTATCTCATAGCGCGAGCAGAGCGCATCCAGGCTGTTACGCTTGCCGGGAAACATGCGCCGCGCCAGCGCCAGGCTGTCGGTCACTTTGCAGAAGGTTTCGGTTTTCTCAATGCCGCGATTCAGCTTTGAGAACTCGTAATCCATAAAGCCGATATCGAACGGCGCGTTATGGATCACCAGTTCGGCGCCGCGGATATAGTCGAGAAACTCATCCGCAATCTCGCTGAACATCGGTTTGTCGGCAAGGAACTCATCTGCAATCCCGTGAACGCCGAAGGCTTCCGGATCGACCAGCCGATCGGGCTTCAGGTACATATGGAAATTGTTGCCGGTCAGGCGACGGTTTATCACCTCGACCGCACCAATCTCAATGATGCGGTGCCCCTCATAATGGACCCCGATCATGTTCATGCCGGTGGTTTCAGTATCGAGTACGATCTGGCGGTTATTTGCAGTGCTCATAAGACCCGTTTTATGTCAGACTTGACGTTTTTGAGAGGAAGTCTACCAGAGATGCGCAAACAGGTAGAAATATTCACCGATGGATCCTGTCTTGGAAATCCCGGTCCCGGCGGTTACGGGGCGATTTTACGTTATGGCCAGCATGAGAAAACCTTCAGCGCGGGCTATCGCCTCACCACCAATAACCGGATGGAACTGATGGCTGCCATTATTTCGCTTGAAGCGCTGACGCAGCCCTGCGATGTGGTGCTCAGTACCGACAGCCAGTATGTGCGTCAGGGAATTACCAGCTGGATCCATAACTGGAAAAAACGCGGCTGGAAAACCGCGGATAAAAAACCGGTGAAGAATGTCGACCTCTGGCAGCGTCTCGACCAGGCCCTCAGCACCCACAAGATTCAGTGGGAGTGGGTCAAAGGCCACGCGGGACATCCGGAGAATGAGCGCTGCGACGTGCTGGCCCGCAGCGCGGCGGAAAATCCCGCCTTTGAAGATATCGGTTACAAGAGCGAGTCCTGATCGTCTGCCTGCCGGAACTGGCGGGTAGCATTGACGGTCTGGCGGATCTGGCTGGGACTCATGCTCTTCTTCGCCCGTGTCGGCAGCAGCGGGAAGGTGCGTTTACGTGCCACGACAATATTCAGGCACCCCAGCGCCGGTAAGTGGGCGCTGATCAATTTCCCCCCCTGCCGATGCCACGGCACCACCTGAAACCGGGTGCGGTAAACCACCTCATAGTTCAGCAGGCTTAGCCAGTCGAGCAGACGCATCTGGCTGAACATCCGTCCGCTCCAGGGCGCCTTACGGCCTAACCCCGGAATCATTTTCGTGACCCCGAGCAGGCTGAAGGGATTGAAGCCGCTGATGATCATCCAGCCGTCGTCAATGAGTACCCTGTCCACTTCCCGCAACACCCGATGCGGGTCCTGACTCCAGGCCAGCGTATGCGCCAGCAGACAGGCATCAATCGACTTCGACTCAAAGGGAAGCTGCAGGGGGTCAGCCAGCACCTGTAACAGCTCGCCCTCGCTGCCCACGTTGACCTGATGTGAAATAGCACAGTGTTCGGTGTTGATTTCTGCGCTGAGGTTGCCAAGCTTAAGCATATGAAAGCCATAAAGCTTTCCGAGGTAAGGCTGAAGCTGCTGGGTCAGCGCGTCGCGGAAATAGTCTCCCCACGGCATATCGCGCCACGATAGCGGAGCGTTCAGAATCTGGCGTGTTTTCGCGGGCTTCATGCTTTACGCTCTTCCTTATTCCTACGACCTGCTAGAGGTGATGATGAATCTTACCAGTATTCCTGCGTTGCAGGACAACTACATCTGGACGCTGAATAATGATGAAGGTCAGTGTCTGATTGTCGATCCCGGTGAAGCTCAGCCGGTATTAGAAAAAATGGCCTCTAACGGCTGGCAGCCGGTGGCGATTCTGTTAACTCACCACCACAACGACCATACGGGTGGGGTGAAAACGCTGTGTGAGCATTTCCCGGCGCTCGAAGTTTACGGCCCGCAGGAAACGGTCGCCAAAGGGGCCAGAACGGTGGTCAGCGAGGGCGATCAGGTGACGGTGCTCGGCCTGACGTTCGAGGTGATTCATACCCCTGGTCACACTTTAGGACATATCTCATATTACAGCTCACCTTATCTTTTCTGTGGCGACACACTCTTTTCGGGTGGCTGCGGACGTCTTTTCGAAGGCACAGCAGAGCAGATGTATGAATCCTTTCAAAAGCTTAATCAGCTTCCGGAGGAAACGCTGGTCTGCTGCGCGCATGAATATACTTTATCTAACCTGAAGTTTGCTGCGGCTATTCTGCCCCATGACCCGCAAATAATGGCCGAATATCAGAAAATTAAGGACTTACGCGCCGAAAATGGCATTAGTCTGCCCACAAAACTGGGGCACGAACGGTCAATAAATTTATTTCTCCGCACGCAAGATGTTGATTTGCAAAGGGCGTTAAACGTTAACGTGAATGATGAACCGGTATGGCACACATTTGCCGTTCTACGCGAGAAGAAAGACGCTTTTTGATTTTTCGGGTTGTGTTGTGAAAAGTCGTCACGTATAGTTGCTCGTCTTTTAAGCGAACTATTGACACACACATGAAGGCTAAAGCGATCTTACTCGCCTCAGTCTTGCTGGTAGGATGTCAGGCGTCGAGGAACGATGCCAATATCCCCGAACAGCATGCACAGAGCCTGTCTTCAGCTGGTCAAGGTGAAAATGGAAAGTACGGAGACGAGTTTTTGTCGCCGCGATGGCAGGAAGATGGAACTGGCCTCGCAGCAGACGCAGATCTCTGGAGTTTCATTAGTGACGAGTTGAAGATGGGGATTCCGGAAAACCCGGCAATCCGCGAACAAAAAAGTAAATTTTTAAAAAATAAGAGCTATCTCCACGATGTAACATTACGGGCAGAGCCGTACATGTACTGGATAGTCGAGCAGATACAGAAACGTAAAATGCCGATGGAACTGGTACTGCTACCCATAGTGGAGAGCGCTTTTGACCCTCGCGCAACCTCATCCGCCAATGCCGCTGGTATCTGGCAGATAGTTGCCTCAACGGGTCGAAATTATGGTCTGAAACAGAACCAGTATTACGATGGGCGACGGGATGTTGTCGCATCCACACGGGTTGCGCTGGATATGATGCAGCGTCTTAACACCATGTTTGACGGTGACTGGTTATTAACCATTGCCGCTTACAACAGTGGTGAAGGACGTGTACTCAAAGCGATAAAACAGAATAAGGCGCGCGGTAAGCCGACTGACTTCTGGCACTTATCGCTGCCACGCGAAACCACGGTGTATGTGCCGAAAATGTTAGCTCTGAGTGAACTGCTCAAACATAACAAGCGTTACGGTATCAAACTGCCGACACCCAACGAAAGTCGTGCACTGGCACGGGTGGAAGTGGGTCAGCAGATACAGCTGACGCAGGCTGCCGAAATGGCAGGTATGTCGCTCACGAAACTGAAGAGCTTCAATACCGGCTACAAAGGCGGTGCAACCGCGCCAAACGGCCCGCACTATATTATGGTGCCGAAGTCGAACGTCGCCAGACTGCGTAACTCACTGGCGTCCGGTGACATCGCAGCGGTACAGCCAACTCAGCTTGCGAAAGCGAGTGCGAGCGGCGGGTACAAGGTGCGACGGGGTGATACGCTCTCGGGTATCGCCGCGAAGCTTGGCGTTAGCGTCTCCACACTGAAGCAGGATAATAACCTGCGCGGTGCCGATATCCGACCGGGTCAGACGCTGACTATCGGTTCGAATGGCACCCGACTGGCTGATAACGGCAACAGCATCACCTATCGTGTTCGTAAGGGTGATTCTCTTGACAGTATTGCACGGCATCACGGCGTCAATATCAAAGACGTGATGCGCTGGAATAGTGTGCTGGACAGCGCGAAAGATATTCAACCCGGCGATAATTTAACGCTGTTTGTGAATAATAACGCGACACCTGATACCTGATACGTTGAAAAGGCTGACAATTGTCAGCCTTTTTCTTTTATTCATCCGCAGCCGTCTGCGCTGTACCCTCGCTTTACTCTTTTCTGTCTGCCCCTGACTCCCGTCCTGAACTGAACTCCACCAGTAAAGGATTATGGTCGGAAGCCCGCGTCACCAGCACTGAGGCCTCACTCACCCTGAGATCGCGATAAAAGACAAAATCCAGCGGGCGACCAAACGCTTTACGGCGGTGGTCGGCAGTGAACATCACCTCTTCCAGCTTCATGCGCTGGGCAAAGCGGTAGAGCGCGTTAATGCGCTGACGGCTCCAGGCATTAAAGTCCCCGGCCATGATCACCGGACCGCGATGATGCATAATCTGCTCCCCTATCGGGCCCAGCTGTTTGCTGTAGACGTCGACGCCCAGGCTGAAGTTAACCGCGTGGATATTCACGACCATCAGCATTTCACCGGTGGGCAGAGGATAAGCTGTGACCAGCGCCGATTTAGCCAGCCTCAGCAGCGGCTCACGCTCACGCAGCGGGCAACAGTAGACCGGATGGGCAGAAGCGAGCGTCATCACGCCAGAGGGGTGCTGAGGCAGCACAAAGGCGGGAACCTGATCGGCAGCCAGATAATTACTCGTCGCAAACCGTACCAGCTCCGGCGTTGTCTGCGCCTCCTGAAGTAAAACCAGGTGCGCGTCCTTACCAAACCCCTCCAGCACCGACATCCAGTCTGCACGCTGCTGCTTGAAGATGTTCCACACCAGAACCTTAAGATTCGGATGCGCGGGCAAGGGAGCGCCAGGTGGCAGTGCCTGACCGAGATGGAGCATCGCACCCGGTGGAAAGATTTGTTCCACAGGTTGTCCCGCCACATATCGCATTGCATAAGTTTTTTTGCGCACTTTCCCGCCTGGCTGATGATTCAAAAACAGATAACACCTGTCTGTTATAGGGATTTTAGACCGGGGTTTCAATGGATGCAGGTCAATGTCAGAATTCAGCACCCTTTTCCAGAATAAAACAGCGCCTTTGCAGACGTTGAACAAAACGCGGGGAGGCATGATTCGTGCGGTCATTGCTGACCAGACTTCTATACTGGAACCACAGCACTATCGGCCACCGCGTCGCGCCATCGCCACGTCCGTGCAGGGAGGTTAAATGAAGGCATCTTCTGACGAACTGAAAGTGTTTGTCAGCGTAGTAGAAAGCGGAAGTTTCAGTCGCGCTGCTGAACAGCTGCAGATGGCGAACTCAGCCGTCAGCAGAACGATTAAAAAGCTGGAGAACAAGCTGGGCATCGCCCTGCTCACCCGCACCACCCGGCAGCTGGCACTGACGCAGGAGGGAGAGCGTTATTTCCGTCATGTTCAGCGCTTTTTGCAGGAGATGACGACGGCGGAGAGCGACCTGATTGAGAGCCTGCAGGAGCCAAAAGGCCTTTTGCGCGTTGATGCCGCGACGCCGGTAATTCTGTATTTGCTGATGCCGATGATAAAGCCTTTCCGTGCCCGCTATCCAGGGGTAAGGCTTTCGTTAATCTCCTCGGAAAGTTTTATCAATCTCATCGAGCGAAAAGTGGATATCGCTATCCGCGCCGGTAATCTGACTGACTCTACCCTGCGCGCCCGTCTGCTGTTTAACAGCTTTCGTAAGCTGGTTGCGTCGCCCGCCTATCTTCGGGAGCATGGCGTGCCGCACACCGTGGCAGAGCTTGATCGTCATCACTGCCTGGGCTTTGAGGACTCGCCCCGGCTTAATCGCTGGCCCGTCGCCCGTGACAGCGGTGAACTCTATGATATCGACTGGGCTTTATCCTCTAACAGCGGGGAGACGATTAAACAGCTCTGTCTCACAGGTAATGGTATCGCCTGTCTGTCGGAATATATGATCGATCGTGAAATTGCCGAGGGAACGCTGGTTGAAGTGCTGGCAGACCAGCGCCTGCCGGTCGAGATGCCGTTCAATGCGGTTTATTACAGTGATACTGGCGTCAGCCAGCGTGTGCGTGCCTTTATTGACTTCCTCAGCGAGTGGAGTGCTGAACAACCGTGGCGCATCTGATATGCGCCCAGGCCCGGTGAGGATGCCTGCGTTCAGGAGGGGATTTCCGGGCAGGATTTGCTGCAATGGAAAAAGCCCTGACCGTTAAGTCAGGGCTTTCCAATTAAGTGGCGGAACGGACGGGGCTCGAACCCGCGACCCCCTGCGTGACAGGCAGGTATTCTAACCAACTGAACTACCGCTCCACCGGTTCTTTCACAGCTGTCAGCAGATGGCTGATAACTGTTTGTTCCTGTTGTTTTCCTTGTCAGGGGAAAAGGAACTAAATTGATGCCTGGCAGTTCCCTACTCTCGCATGGGGAGGCCCCACACTACCATCGGCGCTACGGCGTTTCACTTCTGAGTTC
>NZ_JAALFP010000056.1:0-206 GCF_011800325.1 Pantoea sp. EKM101V | reverse complement strand
ACCATCGGCGCTACGGCGTTTCACTTCTGAGTTCGGCATGGGGTCAGGTGGGACCACCGCGCTAAAGCCGCCAGGCAGATTCTGTTTTCCGCGCCGCCACAGGGGCCGCGCAGACGTATCCGTCACAAACTGAAAATCATGTCTCTCAAAAAACGCCTCTGGCGTTGTAAGGTTAAGCCTCACGGCTCATTAGTACCGGTTAGCTC
>NZ_JAALFP010000055.1:0-208 GCF_011800325.1 Pantoea sp. EKM101V | reverse complement strand
CGCGGGGTGGAGCAGCCTGGTAGCTCGTCGGGCTCATAACCCGAAGGTCGTCGGTTCAAATCCGGCCCCCGCAACCAATACTTCTGTAGCACTCTGGCAGAAGTGACAATGTGAAAAGTCGCAAAGCGCAAGACGGACGCGGGGTGGAGCAGCCTGGTAGCTCGTCGGGCTCATAACCCGAAGGTCGTCGGTTCAAATCCGGCCCCCG
>NZ_JAALFP010000054.1:0-209 GCF_011800325.1 Pantoea sp. EKM101V | reverse complement strand
CATCCATAGCTCAGCTGGATAGAGTACTCGGCTACGAACCGAGCGGTCGGAGGTTCGAATCCTCCTGGATGCACCATTCTTTGTAACATCCTCAGGTTGATTTCTGAACGTCCATAAAAAAACGCAACACCCCAATGCATCCATAGCTCAGCTGGATAGAGTACTCGGCTACGAACCGAGCGGTCGGAGGTTCGAATCCTCCTGGATGC
>NZ_JAALFP010000053.1:0-209 GCF_011800325.1 Pantoea sp. EKM101V | reverse complement strand
CACAGCCGCTGCTCGTGGGAAGAGACCAGGTGGACGCAGTTTTTAATCAAGCCCCCGTAGACCTTCTCTGCCGGCAGTTCCTGGGTCCCGTCCGCCCATCCCATATGCCCTTCCGCGACCGGGGCGATATGCGCCACGCCCACCGAGGCCACCGTATCCAGCAGGCCAAGAAACTCCACGCTGAGCGGAATTTTCAGCCCCCCTACCGC
>NZ_JAALFP010000052.1:0-232 GCF_011800325.1 Pantoea sp. EKM101V | reverse complement strand
CTTTACGTTTAACGCCTGGATACAGCTGCTGCGCGATGTACTCGCCCATCGCCGCGCCCGATGCGCCTGCCAGCGCCGAGTTGCCGGATGCATACGAGCTTACCGCACCCAGTACCGCGTGCGCCATCAGGTTCGCTTCGGTATTGACGTTACCATTCGCGTCCGTCGTCAGCTCATGTATCTTTTCGGCCAGGTAAGGTGCCGACGCGCCGCTTATCGCCTGCGCCACGTT
>NZ_JAALFP010000051.1:0-240 GCF_011800325.1 Pantoea sp. EKM101V | reverse complement strand
GAAGTGAAACGCCGTAGCGCCGATGGTAGTGTGGGGCCTCCCCATGCGAGAGTAGGGAACTGCCAGGCATCAATTTAAGACCAGTACGCTGGTCGTGACCACTCCGGTGACGCGGAGCGGGCGAAATACCTGAAGTCAGCGCAAGCGGACCTCAGTACAGAATCGGTGGAGCGGTAGTTCAGTTGGTTAGAATACCTGCCTGTCACGCAGGGGGTCGCGGGTTCGAGCCCCGTCCGTTCC
>NZ_JAALFP010000050.1:0-243 GCF_011800325.1 Pantoea sp. EKM101V | reverse complement strand
ATCTGGATTTCAGCATGATGGGGCTGGCAGCAGCGACCCACGGTGAGGACAGAATAAACTGGGGTCTGCTGCGGATTATCGATGCGCTGAAGCGGACGATGGGCCTGGATGCGCTGTCGGACGACGAAAGCTGGAAAGCGGTGGATAAAATGGCGACCTCTGTGGTGTCCTTTGGACTGACCGGCAGCGCTAACCGTTTTGAAACTTTCCAGAGCCTGCTGAAAGATATGGCACCAGCCCTGC
>NZ_JAALFP010000049.1:0-266 GCF_011800325.1 Pantoea sp. EKM101V | reverse complement strand
ATCGGCGCTACGGCGTTTCACTTCTGAGTTCGGCATGGGGTCAGGTGGGACCACCGCGCTAAAGCCGCCAGGCAAATTCTTTGTGCTCTGTCCTGTGTCTTCTGTGCTGATGCTGCGTTGGCCGCCCTCCCGCTGCTCAGTCACATACGTCAGTATGCTCCTTCACATCGCTCGGTTGCCGCCTTGCCTCAGCGCAGAATCCTTCGGACTTTACTCCGCAGGACACAACTGTTATCCGGTAACAATGCTGAAAATCATGTCTCTCA
>NZ_JAALFP010000048.1:0-272 GCF_011800325.1 Pantoea sp. EKM101V | reverse complement strand
CTGGTGTGATTGATGGCAACAATGGTTCCACCACCGCCACTCCGGACTTCCGCATTCGCCACCGGCTGGCTGCAGCCGGCCAGCAGCAGGGCACCCAGTATCACGAGGTAAAGTCGTATTTTCATTTGCATTCCTTTGATGAATTAACACGTTACTGCGCCCTGCTTTGCCATGACTTTCAGGGATGGCATGGCAGAGCATTACTGAAGGGGAATAAAGGTCAGGCTGGTGATTATTGCGGACAGACTTTGGGCTCCGGCATCTTAAGGGGC
>NZ_JAALFP010000047.1:0-304 GCF_011800325.1 Pantoea sp. EKM101V | reverse complement strand
GACCGTCCGGACTCGCCATCCCTGGCTCGTGCCGTCCTCTCGCCGACGTCCTGTCGGCTCATCCTGGCCTCCGGTTGTTCCTCAGCGCGCCGGATGCCTCTCCCACACCCCCGTCTTTGATATCTTCGTTTTTCCTGAATGGAGCGTTGTCTGCTGGCCTGAAGGCTAAGGCAGTCTCATTAACTCACCGCAATAAAAGAGCCACATTAAGAGAAGAGATAACAGCGGGGGAGGGAGGCCGTCTGAGCCGCTGAGCGGATGAGGGATTTCAGGACGAGCGACAGGGATGTCGCGAAGAGGCAGG
>NZ_JAALFP010000005.1:0-334711 GCF_011800325.1 Pantoea sp. EKM101V | reverse complement strand
TCAGAAGTGAAACGCCGTAGCGCCGATGGTAGTGTGGGGCCTCCCCATGCGAGAGTAGGGAACTGCCAGGCATTATACAAGTGAAGAAGCCCCGCACCGACGTGCGGGGCTTTTTTACGTCTGCTGTTTGCCAGTTTAAGCTGAAACATTTTCATTTTCTGCATGAAACCTCGACAACTCACCCCAATCAGGCTAATGTTGGGCATCCAGATGTCTAAACGTTTATACGGTTGTATGAGGTGAGCAGGTTATGCCAATCAGGGTTCCCGACGAATTACCGGCAGTAAATTTTTTGCGTGATGAAAATGTCTTTGTCATGACATCATCGCGCGCCAGTGTTCAGGAGATCCGTCCGCTTAAAGTGCTGGTACTGAATCTGATGCCGAAGAAGATCGAAACGGAGAATCAGTTTCTGCGTCTGCTGTCCAACTCACCCTTACAGATCGATATTCAGCTGCTGCGTATCGACAGCCGTGAGTCGCGCAACACCCCCAGCGAGCACCTCAACAACTTCTACTGCAATTTCGAAGATATTCAGCACGACAACTACGATGGCTTAATCGTGACAGGTGCGCCGCTCGGACTGGTTGATTTTAACGATGTCGCTTACTGGCCACAGATTCAGCGCGTGCTGCACTGGGCAAATGAGCATGTTACCTCGACCCTGTTTGTCTGCTGGGCAGTGCAGGCTGCGCTGAATATTCTCTATGATATTCCGAAACAAACCCGACAGAACAAACTGTCTGGCGTCTATGAGCATCAGATACTGCATCCGCACGCGTTACTGACCCGGGGTTTTGATGATAATTTCCTGGCTCCGCACTCACGCTATGCTGATTTTCCTACCCAGCTGATCACGGATTACACCGATCTTGAGCTGTTTGCTGAATCGGAACAAACCGGTGCGTATCTGATGGCGAGCAGAGACAAGCGACTGGTCTTTGTTACCGGTCACCCGGAGTATGATGCCCTGACCCTGGCCGGTGAGTACCATCGCGATTATGAGGCAGGCGTGAAACCGGAGATTCCGTATAACTATTTCCCGCAGAATAATCCGGCGCTGCCACCGCGGGCCACCTGGCGCAGCCACGGCAATCTGCTGTTTTCGAACTGGCTCAACTACTACGTCTATCAGATCACGCCATTCGATCTGCGTCACATGAATCCGACACTGGAATAGTCCCGCTTAATCTTCAACTGAACCGTGTTAGCCGATGGCAGCACGGTTTTTTTTCGCCTGTAAAAAGCCAGATGAAAAGCATTCCTTTAAAAGATGAAACTTTAATCCGTTCTGAAACAGAGAGATATCGCCGTTTAAATATAAAAATGGAAATAGTTTTTGATTTAAGAAAATAAATGCTTATGCTCTGGATCTGTAGCTCACAAAACAAACAGCGAGTGGATCCGCTGCATTCGATCTTTTGAATACAGGAGAGCGCCAGCATGACAGATTCCGTGATCAGCCATACACTGACCTTCAGCCAGCCCCTGAACCAGGGAGCAGAGAGCCTGTTTACCCCTGAAGCCATCTCGTTTTTAGAGGCTCTGGTGACACGCTTTGCGCCGCAACGCGAAGCACTGTTACTCGACCGTCAGCGGCGACAACAACGCTATGACCAGGGCACGCTGCCAGACTTCGATATGGAAACCGCTTCCATAAGAGAAAGTGAATGGCATATTCGATCCATTCCGGCCGATTTAGCGGATCGCCGGGTGGAGATCACCGGGCCGCCCGATCGGAAGATGGTGATCAACGCGCTGAATGCTGACGTGAACGTCTTTATGGCTGACTTTGAGGATTCGCTTTCCCCGGCGTGGTCAAAACTGATTGACGGTCAGCTCACGCTGCGCGAGGCGGTGCAGGGGACGCTGAGTTACACCAGCGACAAGGGAAAAATCTATCAGTTAAACGCCCATCCGGCGGTGCTGATGTGCCGGGTGCGCGGTCTGCATCTGTCAGAAAAACATGTCAGCTGGCAGGGTAAGGCGATTCCGGGCGGCCTGTTCGATTTCGCTCTCTACTTTTTCCACAACGTTCGCGCTTTACTGGCGAAAGGCAGCGGCCCTTACTTCTATCTGCCGAAAACCGAAAGCTGGCAGGAGGTCGCCTGGTGGCGTGAGATCTTTCGTTTCAGCGAGGATCAGTTCGATCTGCCGCGCGGAACGATCAAAGCGACGGTGCTGATCGAGACCCTGCCTGCGGTCTTCCAGATGGATGAGATCCTGTGGAATCTGCGCGATCACATCGTCGGCCTGAACTGCGGTCGCTGGGATTACATCTTCAGCTATATCAAAACCCTGCAACAGCATCCGGATCGGATATTGCCGGATCGCCAGTCGGTGACCATGTCGCAGCCATTCCTGGATGCCTATTCGCGACTGCTGATTAAAACCTGTCATCGCCGGGGAGCATTTGCGATGGGAGGCATGTCGGCCCTCATTCCCCACAAAGATCCGGCGCGCAATGCCTGGGTATTGCAACGCGTAACGGAAGATAAGCAGCGTGAGGCGGGCAATGGACACGACGGCACCTGGATAGCGCATCCTGGCCTGGCAGAGAGTGCGATGGCCGTCTTCAATGCCGCTCTCGGCAACCGGCCTAATCAGCTGCATGTCATGCGTGAAGCGGACGCCCCGATCACGGCAGAGCAGTTACTTGCGCCCTGCGAAGGGCAACGCACCGAGGCGGGTATGCGTGCCAACATCCGGGTCGCGCTGCAATACCTCGAGGCCTGGATTAGCGGTAACGGCTGTGTGCCGATTGATGGACTGATGGAGGATGCCGCTACGGCGGAGATTGCGCGCACCTCTATCTGGCAGTGGATTCGCCACCAGCAAATCCTGGACAGCGGCCAGCCGGTCACCGCTGAACTGTTTCTGCGCTGGCTGAACGAAGAGCTGCATCTGCTGCAAAACACGCTGGGTGAATCCCGTTTCAGCGGCGGTCGCTACCACGACGCGGCGCAGCTGATGGCGCAGATCACCACCGAACGCGAACTGGTTTCCTTTCTTACCCTGCCAGGCTACCGCCTGATCCCCTGAACAGAGGAGCTATTGCCATGACACGCACTCAACAAATCGAGCAACTTGAACAGGATTGGCAGACCGCACGCTGGCAGGGGATTACCCGCCCGTACAGCGCAGCAGAGGTGGTTAATCTGCGCGGCTCATTACAACCCGCCTGTACGCTGGCGGAGCGCGGTGCAGAGAAACTCTGGGCACTGCTGAACGGCAAGGCAAAGAAGGGCTACATCAACAGTCTGGGCGCGCTGAGCGGCGGTCAGGCCCTCCAGCAGGCGAAAGCGGGCATTGAAGCGATCTATCTCTCTGGCTGGCAGGTGGCGGCAGATGCCAACGTTGCCGGGCAGATGTATCCCGATCAGTCGCTCTATCCGGTCAACTCAGTGCCGGAGGTCGTGACGCGCATCAATCAGACCTTTCAGCGTGCCGATCAGATTCAGTGGTCCGCGGGTATCGAAGCGGGTGACAGCCGGTACACCGATTTCTTTCTGCCGATTGTTGCCGATGCGGAAGCGGGTTTTGGCGGCGTGCTGAACGCATTCGAACTGATGAAGGCGATGATTCAGGCGGGTGCCGCGGCGGTTCACTTCGAGGATCAGCTGGCTGCGGTGAAAAAATGCGGCCATATGGGCGGTAAGGTGCTGGTGCCGACCCAGGAGGCGATTCAGAAACTGGTGGCGGCCCGGCTGGCCGCCGATGTGATGGGGGTGCCCACCCTGCTGCTGGCCCGCACCGATGCCGATGCCGCTGACCTGATCACTTCAGACTGCGATGAATACGACCGTCCCTTTATCCGGGGCGACCGGACGGCTGAAGGGTTCTTTCGCACCCATGCGGGGATAGAACAGGCGATCAGTCGCGGTCTGGCCTATGCACCCTATGCTGACATCCTGTGGTGTGAAACCTCGACGCCGGACCTGGCGATGGCGCAGCGCTTTGCCGACGCCATTCATGCGCGCTTTCCCGGCAAGCTGCTGGCCTACAACTGTTCGCCGTCGTTCAACTGGAAGAAGAATCTCGACGACAGCACCATCGCGATGTTTCAGCAGTCGCTCAGCGACATGGGTTATCGCTTCCAGTTCATCACGCTGGCAGGCATCCACAGCATGTGGTTCAACATGTTCGATCTGGCCCATGCCTATGCTCAGGGCGAAGGGATGCGACACTATGTTGAAAAGGTTCAGCAACCTGAGTTTGCGGCGCGCGATCGCGGTTACAGCTTCTCGTCGCATCAGCAGGAGGTGGGCACCGGCTATTTCGATCAGGTCACCACCACCATTCAGGGCGGTAAATCGTCGGTTACGGCGCTGACCGGTTCGACCGAAGAGCATCAGTTCTGACGCGCTTTCCTGACGGATCTCCCGCCCGCACGCTGCGGGCGGGCCTTTGCCGGAGCTGATTATGCCGCCACGTGAATCTTTAATCGCCCACACGATTCTGCAGGGGTCAGATGCGCAGTATGGCCGCTTTCTGGATATCACCGCCGGAGCGCAGCAGCGGTTTGAACAGGCGGAGTGGCAGGCGGTGCAGCACGCCATGAAGGCTCGCATCCACCTCTACGACCATCATGTCTCGCTGGTTGCTGACCAGCTGCGGGTGCTGAACGGCGCGGCAGACTGGGATCAGGCATTCTGGCTGCGGATCAAGGAACACTATCAGAGTCTGCTTCCCGGCTACCCGCGGCATGAAATTGCCGAAAGCTTTTTTAACTCCGTCTACTGCCGGTTACATGGCCATGCCGATCTGCAGCCGGAGCGCCTGTTTATCTTCAGCTCTCAATCCCAGGCTACGCCGGTTACCCCTTTGCGGCCCCTGTCGCGACGTTATCTGCCGGACAGAGGCTGGCGGGCCGTGGTGGATCAGGCTCTGGCCGATTTACCACTGACCCTGCCGTGGCAGCATCGCGCCCGGGATGTCGGCTGGATTGTCCGTCACCTGACGTCGCACTTTGCCGGTCTGGATCAGGGCTGGCTTGAGGTCAGCAGTGAGCTTTTTTATCGCAACAAAACCGCGTGGCTGGTGGCGCGCCTGCATCTGCCGGACGGCATCGCTCCCTGTCTGCTGCCGATTCAGCGCACTGACGCCGGCGAACTCTGGATAGACACCTGTCTCACCGATGTGAATGACGCCAGCATTGTCTTTGGGTTCGCCCGCGCCTGTTTTATGGTCTATGCCCCGGTGCCTGCTGCGCTGGTCGCCTGGCTGCAACCGATTCTGCCGGGCAAAACCCTGGCGGAACGGTACAGGGCAATTGGCTGCCAGAAACATGGCAAAACGGAAAGCTACCGTGAATATCTTCAGGCGCTGGCAGAGAGTGATGCGGCCTTTGAGATCGCGCCTGGCGTGCGCGGCATGGTGATGCTGGTTTTCACGCTGCCGGGGTTTGATCGGGTGTTTAAGGTGATTAAGGATCGCTTCGCGCCACAGAAAGAGGTGACGGAAGCGCAGGTGCGCGCCTGTTATCAGCAGGTCAAAGAGCATGATCGCGTGGGACGTATGGCCGATACGCAGGAGTTTGAGCAGTTTGCGCTGCCGCTGGCGCGCTTCTCACCGGCGCTGCTGGCTGAGCTGAACGCCTGTGCGGCAGAAAAAGTGGAGATCCAGGGCGACCGTCTGATTATTCGTCATCTGTGGCTGGAGCGACGGATGCAGCCGCTTAATCTCTATCTGGCGCAGGCCAGCGCGGCAGAGCGGCATCATGCGATCGAGGAGTATGGCAACGCCATCCGGCAGCTGGCGGCCGCCAATATCTTTCCCGGCGATATGCTGTTTAAAAACTTCGGCATCACCCGCCATGGCCGGGTCATTTTTTATGACTACGATGAGATCCGCCCGATGCTCGAACTGAACTTCCGGGAGGTGCCGCGCGCGCGTTATGAGGAAGATGAACTCAGCGCAGAGCCCTGGTACAGCGTCGGACCGGACGATGTGTTTCCGGAGACTTTCCGCTATGCGTTATGCAGCGAAGCCGCGACCGGCGCCTTGCTGCTGCAACTGCATCCGGAGCTTTTTGACCCCGGCTGGTGGCGCGCTCAGCAGCAGCGCATCGCTCAGGGCCATGTGGAAGAGGTGATTGCCTGGCGGCAGACGCAGCGTTTCAGCGTCTGCTACGCGGCAGAAACCGTTAACGACCACTGTACGCCAGCGTAACCTGTCGCGCCTCGCGGATGACCAACGCGCCGAGTTCAGTAATGCGGTCATCCGTCATGCGGGCAATCGGGCCGGAGATGGAGAGCGCCGCAAAGGCGTCGCCATGTTCGTCATAGATGGGGGCGGCGACACAGCGCAGACCCAGCGCATGTTCTTCATCGTCAAAGGAAAAGCCCGCTTTACGCACCTGCGCCAGATTCTCCTTCAGGCTCTGCGGCGACATCAGCGTCTTCGCGGTGTAGTAGTGCAAGCCCTTCTGATGCAACAGCGCCGTGACCTGCTCATCGCCCAGATGTGCCAGGAACGCTTTGCCGGCACCGGAGGCGTGCATCGGCAGCTTGCCGCCAATCGGCGCGGACATCCGCATCAGCTGCGTACACTGCACCTGATCGATGATCACGGCCTGATGATCGCTGAGATCCAGTACCGCCAGATTGACCGTCTCGCCGGACTGCTCCATCAGCCTGCGCAGCACCGGGTGCACCAGCGCCAGCAGGTTACGGCTTTGCAGAAAACTGCTGCCGACCACAAAGGCGTGTGCGCCGATAGTCCACAGACCCAGGTCGCCCACCTGACGGACAAAACCCTGCTGCTGCATGGTGCTGAGCAGGCGATGGGTGGTGGAGTTTGGCAGGCCCGCCTGCTGGGCCAGTTCGGTCAGCGCCACGCTGCCGTGTGAATCGGCAATCAGCTCCAGCAGGGTCAGGCCGCGCGTCAGCGACTGGACCTGACCGCCCGCAGGTGCGGCGACAGGGGTGCTACGGGGTTTTTTGCCGCGCTTAGCGGGAACCGGCGTTGCCATGGGAAACTCCTCTTTTGCATTGTGGAAATCATTTTCGTTTTAATCGTGACGTTTGCAAACGCTGCTTTTCTGGTCAGACCTCTCAGCCCGCGATCGTTATCCGTCCCGGATAAGGTGACTTTGTCGCCAGTTAAGCTTGTGCCAGAATGAAAAACAGGCTTTTTCGCCAGCAGACTGACGTGAGTGGGGCAACGGTGAGCACGAAAATCGACGCGTTATATCAGCAGCTCGCACGACGCATTATGGTGCTGGACGGTGCCATGGGCACCATGATCCAGCGCTACCGGCTGGAGGAGGCGGATTTTCGCGGCAGCCGCTTCGCAGAGTGGCCCTGCGATCTTAAAGGCAACAACGATCTGCTGGTGCTGAGTCAGCCGGCGGTGATCCGCGAGATCCACGACGCCTATCTGGCCGCAGGCGCTGACATCCTCGAAACCAACACCTTCAATGCCACGTCGATTGCGATGGCAGATTACCGCATGGAAAGCCTCTCGGCAGAAATTAACCGTGAAGCGGCCCGGCTGGCACGATCCTGCGCCGATGCATGGACGGCGAAAACGCCGGATCGTCCGCGCTTTGTGGCGGGCGTGCTGGGCCCGACTAACCGCACCTGCTCTATCTCGCCCGATGTAAACGATCCCGCCTTTCGCAACGTCACCTTCAGTCAGCTGGTGGATGCGTACCGGGAGTCGACCCGCGCGCTGGTGGAGGGCGGTGTTGACCTCATCATGATTGAAACGGTGTTCGACACGCTGAATGCGAAAGCCGCGGTCTATGCGGTGCAGAGCGAGATGGAGGCGCTGGGCGTGACGCTGCCGCTGATGATCTCCGGGACGATTACCGATGCCTCCGGGCGGACACTCTCCGGCCAGACCACCGAAGCCTTTTATAACGCTCTGCGTCATGCAGAACCCCTCTCTTTTGGTCTGAACTGTGCGCTCGGCCCGGATGAGCTGCGTCAGTATGTGGCGGAGCTGTCGCGCATCGCTGAGGGCTACGTCAGCGCGCACCCCAACGCGGGTCTGCCCAATGCGTTTGGCGAATATGATCTCGATGCGGAAGTGATGGCCCGGCAGATGGGGGAATGGGCCCGTGCCGGCTTCCTGAATATTATTGGCGGCTGCTGTGGCACGACGCCGCAGCATATTGCCGCCATGGCCGCCGCTGTTGAAGGCGTCGCACCGCGGAAGCCACCGGCTATTCCGGTGGCCTGTCGTCTCTCCGGTCTGGAGCCGCTTAACATCAGCGCCGAATCACTGTTTGTGAACGTCGGGGAGCGCACCAACGTCACCGGCTCGGCAAAATTTAAAAGACTGATTAAAGAAGAGAAATATCACGAGGCGCTGGACGTCGCGTTGCAGCAGGTGCAGAGCGGCGCGCAGATTATCGACATCAATATGGATGAAGGGATGCTCGACGCTGAAGCGGCGATGGTGCGTTTTCTGAATCTGATTGCGGGCGAACCCGATATCGCCCGCGTGCCGGTGATGATCGACTCTTCGAAATGGGCGGTGATTGAAAAAGGGTTACAGTGCATTCAGGGCAAAGGGATTGTTAACTCGATTTCGATGAAAGAGGGCGAGGCGGCCTTTATCCATCATGCCCGTCAGGTGCGGCGTTACGGCGCTGCCATGGTGGTGATGGCCTTTGATGAAGTGGGGCAGGCGGATACCCGCGCCCGTAAGATCGCGATCTGCCGCCGGGCTTATCAGATCCTCACACAGAAGGTCGGTTTCCCGCCGGAAGATATCATCTTTGACCCCAATATCTTTGCCGTGGCGACCGGCATAGAGGAGCACAACAACTACGCGATGGACTTTATCGGGGCGTGCGAAGATATCCGGCGTGAACTGCCTCATGCGATGATCTCGGGCGGCGTCTCCAACGTCTCATTTTCTTTTCGCGGCAACGAACCGGTTCGCGAAGCGATCCACGCCGTGTTCCTCTATCACGCTATCCGCAACGGCATGGGAATGGGGATCGTGAACGCCGGCCAGCTGGCTATCTATGACGATCTGCCCGCTGAACTGCGCGATGCCGTCGAAGATGTGATCCTCAACCGGCGCGAAGAGGGCACCGAGCGGCTGCTGGCGCTGGCGGAAACGTACCGTGGCGGCAAAAGTGACGGCGCGCAGGAGAAACAGCTGGCGGAGTGGCGCGGCTGGGCGGTAGCTAAGCGGCTGGAATATTCGCTGGTTAAAGGAATAACGGAGTTTATTGAGCAGGACACCGAAGAGGCACGCCAGCAGGTGTCCCGCCCGATAGAGGTTATTGAAGGGCCGCTGATGGCGGGCATGAATGTGGTCGGCGACCTGTTCGGCGAAGGCAAAATGTTTTTGCCGCAGGTGGTGAAATCGGCACGCGTCATGAAACAGGCGGTGGCGTATCTGGAACCCTTTATCGAGGCCAGCAAAGAGGCCGGGCGCAGCAACGGCAAAATCGTGCTGGCCACGGTGAAAGGGGATGTGCATGACATCGGCAAGAATATTGTTGGCGTGGTGCTGCAGTGCAATAACTACGAAATTATCGACCTGGGCGTGATGGTGCCAGGGGAGAAGATCCTGAAAACCGCGCGGGAAGTCGATGCGGATATCATCGGCTTGTCGGGCCTGATCACGCCGTCGCTGGATGAGATGGTTAACATGGCGAAGGAGATGGAGCGTCAGGGCTTTACGCTGCCGCTGCTGATAGGCGGCGCGACTACCTCAAAGGCGCATACCGCCGTCAAAATCGAGCAGCACTACAGCGGTCCGACGGTTTACGTGCAGAACGCTTCACGCACCGTCGGCGTGGTGTCATCGCTGCTCTCCGACACGCTGAAAGCCGATTTTATTGCCCGGACCCGACGGGAGTATGAAACCGTGCGCATCCAGCACGCACGCAAAAAACCGCGCACGCCGCCGGTGTCGCTGCAGGCCGCGCGCGATAACGCCAGCCTGATCGCGTGGGAAAACTACACGCCACCGGTGCCGCATCGCCCCGGCGTCAGTCAGGTTGAGGCCAGTATCGACACGCTGCGCCACTATATCGACTGGACGCCGTTCTTTATGACCTGGTCGCTGGCGGGCAAATATCCCCGCATTCTGGACGATGAGGTGGTGGGTGAAGAGGCACAGCGTCTGTTTGCCGATGCCAGTGCGATGCTCGACAGATTAAGTGAGCAGTCGCTGCTGACACCCCGTAGCGTGGTCGGTATTTTCCCGGCTAACCGGGTCGGTGACGATATCCATCTCTATAGCGATGAGCGGCGCGATGAAGTTTTGTGTGTGAGTCATCACTTACGTCAGCAGACAGAGAAAACCGACTTTGCAAACTACTGCCTGGCTGATTTCGTGGCACCCAAATCAACGGGAAAAGCGGATTATCTTGGCGCTTTCGCGGTGACCGGCGGGCTGGAAGAGGATGCGCTGGCGGCGGCGTATGACCTGCAGCATGACGACTACAACAAGATTATGGTGAAGGCGCTGGCGGACCGTCTGGCGGAGGCGTTTGCCGAATATCTGCATGAGCGGGTGCGTAAGGTGATCTGGGGCTTCGCCCCCAATGAAAATCTCAGCAATGACGAGCTGATTCGCGAGCGTTATCAGGGGATACGACCGGCGCCAGGCTATCCGGCCTGCCCGGATCACACCGAAAAAGCGGCCATCTGGACGCTGCTGGGGGTGGAAGAAGAGATCGGCATGACGCTCACCGAATCCTATGCCATGTGGCCGGGCGCCGCCGTCGCTGGCTGGTACTTCAGCCATCCTGACAGTCGATATTTCGCCGTGGCGCAGATCCAGCGTGACCAGGTGGAGGATTATGCGGCCCGCAAAGGCATGTCGGTCAGCGAAGTGGAACGCTGGCTGGCACCGCATCTTGGCTATGACGAGGAGTAAAAAAGCGGCCGGGAGACCGCTTCAGACAGCTGGAAATTTAAATCCGGGCGAATCTTACTGCAATGAATAAGCTCAATGCGCAGGGAACCCGGTCAGAAGAGGAAAGCGTCCCGCGCCAGGGACGGCGCGGGCCGAGCGGCCAGGGATTGGCATTAGCGCCTTTCCGATCTGACCGGGTTCCCTGTGCGTGCACCCGCTTACCGCAGAGCAGGCTCAGGGAGCATACGCCTTGCGCAAAGTCGCCTTAACGCCATCCATGGCAGGCTCAGCGCGGGCCATCCCTGGCCCGCTATGCTTTGCTTCAGGCGTATGCTCCCATCGCTTTACGTCCGGCCGCCGTCTGAACGAGGCCGCTTCTGCTTAGTTAAAGCGCACGTCGCGATCGGAGGTCAGATCATACAGCTGGTATTTACGACCCAGCATCTGACCGCCATCGCGCGTCAGCGGCACCCAGTTAACCTGCGCGCGACCGCGTGTTGGCGTCACGGTGAACAGATCCATCGGCACGGAGATATAGAAGCCTTTGGTGAAGTCACCCTCGCCATACTCTTCCGAGGAGACGTTGGTTTTCGTGGCATACACACCCACCATCACGCCGCTGTCAAAGCGCTTGGACACATCAACCGTCACGCCTTTATCTTTCGCCAGATACTGACCGACGCTGGCTTTCACCAGCACATCCTGCATAAACCACGGACGCCAGTAGCCGGTCAGGTTGCCGGTTGAGGCTTTATAGCGGTTGAACTGCATCATGTTGTCCCAGTCACGCTGCCGGACATAGTTGGCATCGACGCCCACCGCCCAGTTCGCATCAACCGGACGATAGAGCACCTCGCCGCCCACGCCGCCATACATCGTCTCCAGATAACCGCCGTAGACCTGACCATAGAAGCCGTTACCAAGGTGGCCCATATAGTTGGCCTGCAGATCGTTAACGTAGACGTTATTCTCGACGTAGTCGCGGATGTGGGTACGCACGCGCGGCAGCGATGAGTCGGCCGGTGCGCCGTTATAGTTGAACTTATCGTAGTTGTTGGCGAGGTTGCCAAACAGACTGCCCCCCACCAGCAGGTGGTCGGTCAGCCAGTAATCGACGTTACCCATCACGCCGACCTGATACATGTAGAAACTCTCCGGGCCGCCCACCGACTGATTCAGCACCGGTGACAGGCTGTAATTCAGGCGATCTTTGCGGATAAACATCCCCTGCTCAGTAGTGCCCGGATCGACCGGATCTTTGCGCGTCTGCTGCAGCGGCTGCTCATGGCCCAGCGGATAGCCTTGCAGATCGTTACGCAGGCTGGCGACCTGCGTTTCCGTGGTGACCTGCGGCATATTAAAGCGCGACTCGGTGACATTGATGGTGTCGATGCCGTCCGGCAGATGATTCATGATGATGCGGTTAGCGCGATCGACGCCTTCGCGGGTATCGCGATATTTGGTCTGCTCACCGGAGACATAGAGCGTATGCCCCTGTGTCTGAATACGCGGGCCATCGAGACCGGCGTTATATTTCAGGTCGGTAAGCTGATTCCCCACCACGGTCGGCTCCAGCAGACGCGGCTGCGTCTGCGGATTGTAGGCGGGCTTCTCGCTGTCGATGTGCGCCTGGCGCAGATCGTTAAAGTTCGTGCGCAGGGTAACACCAAACATAAAGGTGTTGCCGCGTTCGTAGCTGGCGTTGATATCCGCCCAGTCGGTCACACGGTAAATCGCCCCGACGTTCAGCTTGCTACGCTGCTCCAGACGGCCAGCAAAGTCATTCTGATAGTCGTTGCCCTCATACTCCATTTTAAGGCGCAGCGGCTGCCAGGGGGTCTGATACTCAATACCGCCAAACAGCGCCGTCGGACCGTGGAACATCTGCGAGCCGTTGATGGAACCCGCTTCGCCGACCCGTGGACGCTGACAGTAGCTGTCGCTGTAGGAACAGAAGGGGTTCTTCACCGTGCCGCTGTTGCCGAGATAGCCCCAGCCGAGACCGAACGTAAAGTCGAACGGCCCCCAGGCCTTGGTCGCCACCAGATATTCGCTGTCGAACAGGCCCGTGCCGCCGAGATCGCGGGTGCCGACCGCCACTTCCGGCAGCCAGAATCCTTCCTGCCACAGACGCAGTTTCAGGTCGAAGGCTTTATCTTTATAGCTTTGCGTGCCGCTGAATTCAGAGACCGCACTGTACTGGCGGGTACGCACGTCGGTGTAACGCACGGTCGTCTCCAGCCACGGGAAGAGCTGCAGCGATGCGGAGTAGTAGCGATACTGATCGTTGTCGCGGGCATTGAGGCTGAACTCCCCCTCTCTGGCCATGCGCGCGGTCGGCACCTGCATCAGGCCCACGCCGCCAAAATCAGATTGTGAAGGTCCCACCGGCGCAGGCCAGGTGTCAGCCTGCGCCTGACAGGCTGCCGCCACGGAAACAGCCAGCAGGCTGAAGAGATAACGTTTTTTCATCAGTCTGGTATCCGGTGAGTCAGTACGGAGAGAAGGCGATCGTTGAGATCTTCATAGGCGCCTGGCAGGCTCCACGATGAAAAGCCGAGCCAGATAATGCTGCCTGGCTCCACTTCCACATGGCGATGATTCCAGTACGCTACCGGCACCTGCTGCGTGGCACCCGACGGGGCAATCACCGTAACAAAATTGCGTTCTGCCCCGGAAAGTAACGAATGCTCCGCAAGATAGTCACGTACGGATTTTCCCGGTTGCCAGCTCACTTTGCCTGCCCCACTCAGCGCGCCGAGCAGCAGCACGGAATCGGACGGGGTTTGCAGCCAGAGGTCATAGCTGCCTTCCAGACGACGGTTGTCTGCCGGATCCAGACGGATCCAGTCCGGGTCGAGCGAGATAAACTGGCGGCCTGTTACCCTGATCGCACTCAGCTGGCGGATCACCTCATCAATGGCCGCCGCCCGGTCGCCACTGCTGTCGGCACGCCACGCGCGCAGCTCGCCCAGCGTCTGCTGATAGTGCTGCTGTGCCACGGCGCTGGCACCGCGCTCGGCAATAAAAGTACGACGCCAGTCCGTGTTCGCCTGCAGCGGAGGAAGCGTCACCAGTTGGGCGAGATCGGCAATCTGGCTCAGTTCAGCCTGACCGCCATTATGCGGTGCGTGGACAATCACCTGCGCCGTCGCCTGCGCGCCTGCGCTGCTGAGCAGGCTCAGCCCGGCCAGCAAAAATGTTATTTTTTTCATGATTTCGCCGGCTTCAGAATAGTGGTGTCTACAGGGAAGGCATCTGCCGCCAGCATCTGATGGGCCTGCACCACATCGCCGCTGCTGTTATCGATCCAGAAGGTGTTTTCCCACGTGCGGTTACTGCTGTCGATGCTCACCTGCTCATGCCAGACGCGGCAGGGAATGCGGTTGCCCGCGAGGGTCAGGACTTCATCGGTGCCGCGCGCAAAGGTAGAACGCACGGTCGCACCGCGAACCTTGCCCTGTTCGGTCCACTGCACGATGCGGGTCCAGCCTGCGCCATTGCTGAGGTGAAGGGGGGCAGCCAGCGGGTCCTGCTGCAGATTGCTGACGCTCAGCAGGTTATCCGGTAAGCCCAGGGTTTTTACCAGGCGCCCATGCTGTGTGACCAGCATCGCCTGATCCTGAGTCACCCATTTCTGCTGACCATTCTCGTTGTAGCCCAGCACCACGAAAATACGCGGTCCCTCATTCAGACGGGCATAGAGACTGGCGTAGGGCAGATTGTTGACCTGTTGATCGGTTACGGTGACGTCGTCAGGACCGTTAACCGCGAGCAGCAGGGTCTGTTCAAGACCTTTTTGCGTTTGTGTACAGGCCTGCAGCAGCAGGCAAGCGAGCAGCAGAGGAAGTTGGCGCACTGTGTGTCCCTGATAAGTCATGCCAAAGTAAAAATAACCACACAGACGTGTGGTTATGTTTAAAGGTGCTCTGCCCGTTACGTCTGGCGGCAAAACGGCGGACTGTGTGGCGTCGCTGAAACGTCAGCGTTGCCCGTGAGTCACCGGTCAGCAATCAGACGCGTTTCGGGTTTCCATCAACGAGTTGTGCTCGTTGTGGTTGTGGTTGTTGTACCGGTATTTGCACCGTCACCACCGCCAGAAGCGGCGATCCCGATCCCGACCAGCGCGCCCAGCGCACCGATACCGACAGCGGTCGACGTGCCGGACGAGATTGCTCCCGCCTGCGCGCCAGCTGCGGAACCCGCTTCTTCCGGCGCGGCAAAGGCGCTGGATGAGGCGGCAACGAGGATCAGGGCTGCACCGGCAACCATAGTTTTTTTCATAACAACGTTTCCTGCATTGAGTGAATGAAGGATCTCCGCCTGACGACCCTGGCTATACAGACAAGCTGTGACCAGAGCGACAGGCAGTCCCATTGCGGGCGCGTTCATTATAGGGCAACAAAATATCAGAGTTCAGCGCCATAAAAACCAGGGCGGCGGAGGGGGTGATGGCGTGATTTAATCAGTCAGATTGGAGATAACCGCCTTTTATATCGGAATATTTCGGCCTGATGCCAGATATTTCGCTGCGGGTTAAAGAATTGCAAAGCGTAATGTTCTCTTTTATTAACATCTGGTACGGAATAAGAATAATCAGAATTTACTCAGGATTGCTAAAATTAAATAGGATTATGAATCAAGGGTTAACCCAGGGTGATGACACTTTTCAGGTCCATTTTATACTGGGTATTGGCGGGTATGATCCGGCAATGTTCAGAATTGTCTTAGGTGACTTTCGGAATTTTCCCGCGCCAGTGACGGTCTGTGTATCCATAAAACGCCAGACCGGCGTAAACAGAGACAAAAAAAGGCGGCAAATATGCCGCCTGATTAATTTAAAGCCGATTAACGCCAGGACTTGTAGCGATTAATTAAGGCATTAGTGGAACTGTCATGACTGGTAATCTGTTCATCATTTTCCAGTTCCGGCAGAATGCGGTTCGCCAGTTGCTTCCCTAATTCCACACCCCACTGATCGAAGGTGAAGATATTCAGGATGGCGCCCTGAGTGAAGATTTTATGTTCATACAGGGCAATCAGCGCACCCAGGCTGAATGGGGTAATCTCACGCAGCAGGATAGAGTTGGTCGGGCGGTTACCTTCAAAGACTTTGAACGGCACGATATGGGCCACGGACTCTGCAGATTTACCGGCATCCGTAAACTCTTTCTCCACGACGTCGCGTGACTTACCAAAGGCCAGCGCTTCGGTCTGCGCAAAGAAGTTGGAAAGCAGCTTCGGATGGTGGTCGGCGAGGGCGTTATGGCTGATGGCGGGTGCAATAAAGTCGCACGGCACCAGCTTGGTTCCCTGATGGATCAGCTGATAGAACGCATGCTGACCGTTGGTGCCCGGTTCGCCCCAGATAATAGGACCGGTCTGGTAGTCCACCGGGTGACCGTCGCGATCCACATACTTGCCGTTTGACTCCATATTTCCCTGCTGGAAATAGGCCGCAAAGCGGTGCATGTACTGGTCATAAGGCAGGATCGCTTCGGTTTCGGCACCAAAGAAGTTGTTGTACCAGATACCAATTAGCGCCAGCAGCACCGGCAGGTTCTGTTCAGCAGGCGTCGAGGCGAAGTGCTGATCCATGGCGTGCGCGCCGCTCAGCAGCTGCTCGAAGTTATCGAAACCGATAGAGAGAATGATCGACAGGCCGATGGCAGACCAGAGCGAATAGCGACCGCCTACCCAGTCCCAGAATTCAAACATGTTGTTGGTGTCGATGCCAAACTCGCCCACCGCTTTGGCGTTGGTGGAGAGCGCCGCAAAGTGTTTCGCCACGTGCTGCTGATCGCCAGCCGTTTTCAGAAACCAGTCACGCGCACTGTGGGCGTTGGTCATGGTTTCCTGCGTGGTAAAGGTCTTCGATGCGACCAGGAACAGGGTGGTTTCCGGGCTGAGATCTTTCAGCGTTTCGGCGATGTGGGTGCCGTCAACGTTAGAAACAAAGTGCATGTTCAGGTGGTTTTTATACGGGCGCAGCGCCTCAGTCACCATGAACGGGCCGAGGTCGGAGCCGCCGATACCGATGTTTACCACGTCCGTAATCGCTTTACCGGTGTAGCCTTTCCACTCGCCGCTGATGATACGTTCGGAGAAGCCTTTCATCTTATCCAGCACCGCGTTCACTTCCGGCATCACATCTTTGCCATCCACCAGAATCGGGGTGTTGCTGCGGTTACGCAGCGCGACGTGCAGCACCGCACGATCTTCGGTCCGGTTAATCTTTTCACCCGAGAACATAGACTTAATGGCACCGCTGAGGTCGGTCTCTCTGGCCAGCGCCTGTAACTTATCGAGGGTTTCCTGGGTGATGCGGTTTTTGGAGAAATCCACCAGCATCTGATCATCAAAGGTGGCAGAGAATTTGGCAAAACGATCGGCATCCTCAGCAAACAGATCGGCAATTTCCACCGATTTCATCTGCTCAAAATGCTGTTGCAGCGCTTTCCAGGCTGCGGTTTGTGTCGGATTGATATTTTTCATGGCAACACTCTTGTTGATAAAAAGAACCGTCATCCCATCGGGTCACATCGACCCCGTTTAGCGTTTCAGTATGACCACAGTTGTAACTGAAAGGAAAAATTTTGTCAGCGCGCTCCGGGCTGGAGAGCGGAAAGCCCGCATCCTGTCGCCAGCATTCACTGGCGCGAACAGCCGGAGAGGGCAGTGACAACGTCCGACCGAGTGTGACGCGAAAGGCCATACAAAACGTTGTGCCGAATCAGAACCCATTAAGCTTCGCAGAAAAAAGGGCGCGCCGGGCTGAACCCACCCAGCACTCTAGCCGCTGTGGCGCAGGCAGATTTGTTTTCTGATGCGGCGCGCCAGCCATGCTGACATTGACAGCAGGGCCAGAAAAGGCTAAATGTATGCGCCTACTTGCGCACCTGTGCGCAAGCCAGAAGAGGCGCGTCGCCCAGGCAGTGTGTTGGAGGAACCGTATCCGGCGAAAACACATGATGGGGAGCGACGCCGAGGTGGGTCAGCACGCGGTGTGTTGCCTGTCGGCTACAGGGGCTGAATCCTCTGGGTTGTCACCAGAAACGTGCAGTCGACGTTTCGCAAGGTGGGGCGCTTCTGGGTGACTCGTCTACCCGATCTGGTCTGCCCGTTTCTGCTCTTTCCTTGTGCCTGGCTGAAAGAATGTTTCCCGACCCCTTTCTCAATGGCGGGAACAAGATAACCTGACACGAGGTTCTACTACATGTCTCAAACACTGATTGTGGCAAAATTTGGCGGCACCAGCGTCGCTGATTTTGAAGCGATGAATCGCAGCGCTGATGTGGTGCTGCAGGATGCCAGCACCCGTCTGGTGGTGCTTTCCGCCTCGGCGGGCATCACCAATCTGCTGGTTTCGCTGGCTGAAGGCCAGCCCGCTGCCCAGCGTGCCGTTCTGCTCGATGATATCCGCCGTATCCAGTATGCCATTGTGGATCGTCTGCAGCGTCCGGATGTGATCCGCGATGAAATCGATCGGATGATCGACAATATCAGTATGCTCTCCGAAGCCGCTTCGCTGGCCACCTCAAGTGCCCTGACCGATGAACTGGTCAGTCACGGCGAGCTGATGTCCTCCCTGCTGTTTGTTGAAATTCTGCGTGAACGCCAGGTCAATGCGGAGTGGTTTGACGTTCGCAAAGTGCTGCGCACCGACGATCGCTTTGGCCGGGCTGTGCCGGACGTCGACGTGCTGGCAACGCAGGCGACGGAGCAGCTGCAGCCGCGCATCGCGCAGGCGCTGGTTGTGACCCAGGGCTTCATCGGCAGTGAAAGTGAAGGACGCACCACCACGTTAGGCCGTGGCGGCAGTGATTACACCGCAGCGCTGCTTGGCGAAGCCCTTCACGCGGCGCGCGTGGATATCTGGACCGATGTGCCGGGTATCTACACCACCGATCCGCGCGTGGTGCCGACCGCGAAGCGTATTGATGAAATCACCTTTGAAGAAGCCGCTGAAATGGCGACGTTTGGCGCGAAAGTCCTGCATCCGGCCACGCTGCTGCCCGCCGTACGCCGCGGTATCCCGGTCTTTGTCGGCTCCAGCAAGGATCCGGCCGCGGGAGGAACCCGCGTCTGCAACGAAACCCGCAACCCGCCGCTGTTCCGGGCGCTGGCGTTGCGCCGCAAGCAGACGCTGTTAACGCTGCACAGCCTGAACATGCTGCATACGTTTGGTTTCCTCGCCGAACTGTTCAACATTCTGGCGCGCCACAACGTCTCGGTCGATCTGATCACCACCTCGGAAGTGAGCGTGGCGCTGACGCTCGACACCACCGGCTCCACCTCTACCAGTGCCAGCCTGCTGACCCAGGCGCTGCTGACGGAACTCTCGTCGCTCTGCCGGGTAGAAGTAGAAGAAGATCTGGCGCTGGTGGCGATTATCGGCAACCAGCTCTCTAAAGCCTGCGGCGTTGGCAAAGAGGTGTTTGGTGTGCTCGACCCGTTCAACCTGCGCATGATTTGCTACGGTGCCAGCAGCTACAACCTCTGCTTCCTGGTGCCGGGCAACGATGCAGAAAGCGTGGTGCGTACGCTGCACCGCAATCTGTTCGAGTAAGCCTCTCTGTTTTCTCAGGCCGCCTCAGCGCGGCCTGAGAAAGCGTCCGGCCGGGTCACCCTGGCCGGTTTTCCCCCGCGTTACCTCATCCCGGATAAATCCCCTTTTTACAAAGGGTTATTATTCCCTGTTGCCAAATGGCAACCCTTTTATCCTGCCATTTCATGTAGTTGCGTTGCGATCCGCCTGCGCAGTTTTATAATCCCGCCGCATAATCCATTCACCCAATCACAGGAAATATCATGAAAAGGTTAATCGCAGAAGCGCTGGGCACCTTTGTGCTGGTGGCGGGCGGTTGCGGGAGTGCCGTGCTGTCTGCCGCGTTTCCGCAGCTGGGCATTGGCTTTCTGGGCGTGGCGCTGGCGTTCGGGTTGAGCGTGCTGGTCATGGCCTATGCGGTCGGACACATTTCAGGCGGTCATTTTAACCCGGCGGTCACCCTGGGCCTGGTGGCAGGCGGACGTTTTCCCGCGGCGCAGGCTATCCCTTACATCCTCGCGCAGCTGGCGGGTGGCATTGCGGCTGGTGCGGTGCTCTGGCTGATCGCCAGCGGCAGAGGCGAGTTCAGTGCCGCCGCCAGCGGCTTCGCGGCGAACGGTTACGGCGCGCATTCGCCGGGCGGCTTCAGCCTGCAGGCGGGCATGATCAGCGAAGTCGTGATGACCGCCATCTTCCTGATCGTCATCATGGGGGCGACCAGCGAACGCGCACCGAAAGGCTTTGCGCCGATCGCGATTGGCCTGGCGTTAACCCTGATTCATCTTGTGACGATTCCGGTGACCAACACCTCGGTCAACCCGGCTCGCAGCACGGCAGTAGCCCTGTTCCAGGGGGACTGGGCACTCTCACAACTGTGGATGTTCTGGCTGATGCCGGTTATCGGTGGTGTGGTGGGTGGTGTGATCTACCGCAGTTTAGAGGATAAAGCAGCGTAATTTCGTCGATTTGCAGCGGATCGGCAGCAGTCGATCCGCATTTTCCCGCCCCGCCGCATCTTCGCCTTACGTCGTGATAACGAAATGTTATGATCCCGCCCGCGTCAGCAGTCGTTCCTGTATGGCGTGCTTCAGGGGC
The DNA here is from genome assembly GCF_011800325.1 of Pantoea sp. EKM101V. Taxonomy (NCBI): domain Bacteria; kingdom Pseudomonadati; phylum Pseudomonadota; class Gammaproteobacteria; order Enterobacterales; family Erwiniaceae; genus Pantoea; species Pantoea sp. EKM101V. The sequence goes on along the minus strand of NZ_JAALFP010000005.1, from coordinate 314,238 downwards.
AACTCTGCATAAAACACAACACTCTTATAAGGAAGTCTGGCCATGCTCGCCACTTTAACCCGCCTGTTCCCGCTCTGGGCCGTGCTGTTATCTTTCGCCGCGTATTACTCGCCCGGAACGTTTCTTGGCATCGGGCCGTGGGTCACGTATCTGCTGATGCTGATCATGTTTGGCATGGGCGTGACGCTCAATATTGACGATTTTAAACGCGTGCTGACCCGCCCCGCGCCCGTGATTGCCGGTACCTTTCTGCACTATCTGGTGATGCCGTTAGCTGCCTGGGCGCTGGCAAAACTGTTCCATATGCCGCCCGATCTCGCCGCGGGGATGATTCTGGTCGGCAGCGTCGCCAGCGGCACCGCCAGTAACGTGATGATCTATCTGGCGAAGGGGGATGTGGCGCTGTCGGTCACGATCTCCTCCGTCTCGGCGCTGGTGGGCGTATTCGCCACGCCGCTGCTGACCCGCTTTTATGTGGACACCCATATTCAGGTGGATGTGGTGGGAATGCTGCTGAGCATCGTGAAAATCGTGGTGATCCCGATTAGCCTCGGGCTGATCATTCATCACAGCATGAACAGCGTGGTTCGCCGGGTCGAGCCCTGGCTGCCTGCGTTTTCAATGATCTGTATTCTGCTGATCATCAGCGCAGTCGTGGCGGGCAGTCAGAGCTTTATCGGATCGGTGGGCCTGATGGTGATCGCCGCTGTGATCCTGCATAACGCCATTGGCCTGCTGGGCGGTTACTGGGGAGGCAAGCTGTTTGGCTTTGATGAGTCAACCTGCCGCACGCTGGCGCTGGAGGTCGGGATGCAGAACTCCGGTCTGGCGGCGACGCTGGGCAAGCTCTACTTCTCGCCGCTGGCGGCCCTGCCGGGCGCGCTGTTCTCGGTGTGGCACAACCTGTCAGGTTCACTGCTGGCGGGCTACTGGTCCGGAAAGCCGATCAAGAAGCCGTAACACCGATGGCGCGCAGAGGTTTCCTCCTCTGCGCGCTTATTCATAATCACGCTCATCGTCGGGCTGTTCCAGCACGGTATAGGCGACACTGCAGAACAGTGAGTTGAGACGCTTCATGTCACCGAGCAAACCGAGGTGCAGCGAACTGGTCTCAATACTCTGCACGTTCTGCTGATGCAGGCGGTCAACGTGCGCGTGCGAGTAGCGGCGAATCATCAGACGGAAACGATGTTTCGCGCGGCGCAGCCGTTTGGCACTGGTGACATCGTGCGACAGAAACACCGACAGACTCATTCTGAGGTTGCTAATCAGCAGCTCCTGCAGGCCTTCCAGCTCTTTCAGTCCCTCGGCTGAGAAGGCGCGGCCCGCCGCCAGCGACTTATCCGCCACATCGCCGCTCATCCGTTCAATGATGTCGCCGGCCTGCTCCAGATTGAGCGACATCTCAATGATTTCCCCCCAGCGTCGCGAATCCTCTTCCGGCAGATCCTCTTTCGGCATCCGCGCCAGATAGAGTTTGATGGCGGTGTAGAGCACATCGACATCATCATCCAGCCGCCGCACCGTGCGCTCCTCGCGCGATTCCCCATGCATCACCTTATTGAACGCCTCCAGCATCTGCTCCAGCACGTCGCCCATGCGCAGCGCCTCGCGGGCGGCATTCACCAGGGCGAGCGCCGGGGTATCCAGCGCGCTGCGGTCAAGATGCTTCGGTTTCAGCTGCAGAGTGGTGTCCACATCGTCGGCGATGAGACGACGGCAGAGGCGCGCCATCAGGTCAGCAAAGGGCACCATCGCCACGCAGCGAACCAGGTTGTAGAAGACGTGGAAGAAGATCACCAGCTCTTCATCGTTCACCGGCAGTTTATCCAGCCATGTCGCCACGATATCGACAAAGGGCAGGATCACCACGCAGCCAATCAGCTTAAACAGCAGGCTGCCGAGCGCCACGCGCTTGCCCGCCGCATTGGAGCCGCTGGCGTTGATCAGGGCCAGCAGGCCGCTGCCCAGGTTGGCACCAATCACCAGACAGAGCGCCACCTTGAAAGAGATCACCCCGGTGGCGGTCAGCGTGGCGGTGATCAGCACCGCAGCCAGGCTGGAATAACTGATAATGGCGAAGACCGCGCCAAGCAGGGCATCGAGCATCACATCGCCGGTCAGGCTGGAGAAGAGCACCTGGACCCCGGCGGCCTGGGTAATCGGGCGGGCGGCTTCAACAATCAGCTGCAGTGCCAGCAGGATCAGACCCAGTCCGATACTGGCCCGGCCTAGCTGTCCGGCTCGGGTCTGCTTACGGCTGAGAAAGAAGACCACGCCAAAAAAGATAAACAGCGGCGAGAGCCAGGAGAGATCAAATGTCAGGATACGCGCCATGATCGCGGTGCCGACATCCGCACCCAGGATCACCACCAGCGCGGGGGTCAGGCTGACCAGATTCTGCGCCACAAAGGAGGTGACCAGCAGGGTGGTGGCATTGCTGCTCTGCACCAGCGTGGTCACACCAATGCCTGCCAGAAAGGCCATCGGTTTCTTTTCTATGCTGCGGCTGAGGACGCGGCGCAGATCGGCGCCGTAAACCCGCATGATGCCGGTGCGGACGATATGCGTGCCCCAGACCAGCAGGGCCACGGCGGAGAGTAAATTAAGCAGAGTTAACACGGGGGGTTGCTCCTCCAGAGTCAGGCTTAAAGCACAGACTGCCAGCCTGACGGAGAGAGCAATCTGTGGAAAGGGATTGCCGTGCTTTGCCTGATTTTTTCCTGTGTTTTAAGCCACCTGGCGCAAAGTCGACATCGCTAATTGTAGACCAATCTGACTGCCAGCGGGATGCAAATCCGCCGCCGATCGGTTAAGCACATCCACCGAAAGTTCCACATCCTGCGCCCGGATACGGTAGCGGATGACGTTGCCCAGCAGGCTGTGGCTGAGGATGACCGCAGGAATGCCCTGGCCCTGCGCCGTGAACTGCATCGATTCCGGACGAATCGCCACCTGGCTGTGAAAAGGCTGGCCGGTCAGCCGCGTCGCCTGCTCAGCGCTGAGCAGGTTGTAGTTACCGATAAACCCGGCGGCGAAGAGGTCAGCCGGCTGGGTGTAGAGCGCTTCGGCATCGCCGTTCTGCACGATTTTACCCCGGTTCATCAGCACAATACGATCGGAGAGCGTCAGCGCCTCCTCCTGATCGTGGGTGACGAAAAGGGTCGTGAGGTTCAGCTCGCGCTGGATGCGGCGGATTTGATCGCGCAGATGGCGACGGATTCGCGCATCCAGTGCCGATAGCGGCTCATCCAGCAGCAGCAGACGCGGACGCGTCACCAGCGAGCGTGCCAGAGCTACGCGCTGACACTGCCCGCCCGACAGCTGATGCGGATAACGGCGCGCATAGTCGCTGAGCTCCACCAGCTCCAGCACCTCCGGCACCCGCTGGCGGATCTCTGCGTCGGGCAGCTTCTGCATCTTCAGGCCAAACGCGACGTTTTTCTCTACCGTCATGTTGGGAAAGAGTGCGTAGCTCTGGAACACCATACCGATGGCGCGCTTCTGCGGCGCCAGCGGCACAATATCGTGACCCGCCAGCCGGATTTCGCCGCTGTCGACGCCGGTTAAACCGGCCAGGCAGCGCAGCAGCGTCGATTTACCGCAGCCGCTGGGGCCGAGCAGGGTAACAAACTCACCTTCTGCCGCGCTGAAATCGATCTCCTCGAAAATGGGGGTGGGCCCGTAGCGTTTATTCAGCGATCTGACCTCAAGATAACTCATACTCAGCCTCGTTCGGGATTCAGGGCGTTAGCCAGCCAGGTGACCAGCAGCACCACAAAGAAATAGGAGATCACCAGCGCGCTGGTGAAGTGACCGCTGCCGTTGCGCATGTTGTAGAGATAGACCTGCAGGGTTTCATAGCGGTTGCCGACCAGCAGGTTAGCAAAGACAAATTCGCCAATCAGAAAAGAGAAGGAGAGCAGGACCGCAATCAGCATCCCTTTGCGCAGGTTGGGCAGCACCACCCAGAGTGCCGCCTGCCAGGTGCTGGCACCCAGCAGCTGCGCGGCGTCGATCAGCTCTTTCAGGTTGATGGCCTGCATATTGTTCGCCAGCGCCCGATAGATAAAGGGCAGCGCGATGGTGAAATAACAGCCAATCAGTATCCAGGGTGTGCCGGTCAGCATCAGCGGGGAGGAAGAGTAGAGCTGCAGCAAACCCACTGACGAGACCACCGGCGGCACGGCAAAGGGCATCAGGATCAGAATGTTCATCACCGCATCCAGCCGTGGATAGTAGTAAGCAATTACAAACATGGCAGGCAGCACCAGCAGCAGCGAGAAGAGCAGCGCACCAAAGCAAATCAGCAGGGAATGGCCCAGCGCCGTCAGAAAACGCGGGTCACTCCAGAGCTGGATGAACCACTTCAGGCTATAGCCCTGCGGCAGAATGGTATTACTCCAGTCAGAGGCGATCGCATAGAGCAGCGTGGCCGCCAGCGGCAGGGCCAGCAGGAGAAAAAGTACTCCAACCATTATCCGGTGATACAGGCGCTCAGCAGATGACATGACGGCTCCTTCAGGGCTGCTTCGCGTTGAGATAGCTGCGGCGCACCAGATACTGCTGCACCAGGGTAATCAGCGCCATAATCGCCACCAGCAGCATCGCCAGCGCGCTGCCGGTGTTGGGGTCCAGCGAGATATCCCCGGAGACCAGCGCGGCGATGCGCACCGGCACCACGTTAAAGTTTCCGGTAGTCAGGGCATAAATGGTGGCGTAAGCCCCCAGCGCGTTCGCCAGCAGGATGACAAAGGTGCCAAGCAGCGCCGGAAACAGAATCGGCAGGGCGATGTGCCACCCGTAGTGCCAGCGGCTGGCCCCCAGCAGAGCCGCTGACTCCTGCCACTCTTTCTTCAGCCCGTCGAACGCCGGGTAGAGCAGCAGCACGCCCAGCGGGATCTGGAACCAGGTGTAGACCAGCACCATGCCGTTGCGCGAAAAGAGCCGGAAGCTCTCAATCAGCCCGTAGTGACGCAGCAGCAGCGTCAGACAGCCGTTCAGCCCCAGCAGGATCACAAAGGCGAAGGCGAGCGGTACACCGGCAAAATTGCTGGTCATGTTGGTAAAGGAGAGCAGGAAGCGCTGCAGCCGCCCGCCGCCGAGCTGATGCAGGGAATAGCCGGTAACCAGCGCAATCACTAATCCATAGACGCTTGACCAGAACGAAATATCGAGCGAAAAACGAAACGCCTGCTGATAAAAGGGCGATGTCAGGATGTCGTGATAGTTATCCCAGCCCCACTGGCTGTTCATCTCACTCCAGAAGCTGTTGATGGCGATCCACAGCAGCGGTGCCAGCTGAAAGGCGACCCAGAACAGGGCAAACGGCAGCAGCAGCAGCAGGGCAAAGCCTTTTTTCCTCATCTCTGTGGCTCCGCCAGCAGCCCGCGGCAGACCGGTTTGTCATGCGGCACCTCAAGCAGTTCGCACAGGGTGCCGCACAGATCGGTCTGCTGCGGTGCCAGATCAGGCTGCAGCGAGAAGGCCCGGCCAAAGACAAACAGCGGCACCGTAGTCTCCTCAGGCAGAATGCCGCCATGGGAGCGATCGTCATTCATACCGTGATCGGCGGTCACCATCACCTGATAGCCCTCGGCCAGCCACAGCGGCATCCACTGCGACAGCAGGCCGTCGGCGATGCGCGCCCGGTTGCGGTACTGCGGTGAGGAGAGCCCCGATTTATGACCGGCGTCGTCGATGTTCATCGGGTGGATCAGCAGAAAGTCGGGATCGTGACGCAGCCGCAGGCTCTCTGCGTCTTCAAACAGATGCGAATCGGGATAGCTGTCGTCAGAGTAAAAATGACCATACTGAATCGGCAGTTCCGGTGCGTCCGTATGACGATCGCGCGCCGGAACAAACGGGGTGCGGTTATAAAGTTCACTCACCCAGTGGTAGGCCGCCGCCGCGGTAGTCAGGCCCGCCGCACGGGCAAAGTGAAAGATGCTGCGCTCGCGACTTAACCGGCTGACGCCATTGTGAATAATGCCGCTCCTGACCGGCGGGACGCCGGTCAGGATGCACTCATAAAGCGGCCGCGACAGTGAGGGCAGTTCACAGGTCAGACGGTAGTAAAAACCGTTGCCCTGCGAACATTCGGCATGCAGATAACCCATTGCATGTTGTGCGACCTGATTGCTCAGCCCATCCAGCACCACCAGGATAGTCTTCATTTCCTCTCCCCGCCGCAGGTTACTGCTGCATGTTGATGATGACGTTTTCCTGCCACAGGCGCGGCAGCATTTTTGACGATTTATCCCAGGCGGCCTGATCTTTAACCGGGCGGGCATTTTTGTACTCTGACTGCGGCAGCAGACGAGCCTGAACATCCGCAGGCAGCGTCAGATGCTCGGCACGAATCGGACGGGCATAGCCCTTCGCCAGGTTGATCTGGCCCTGGTCTGAGAAGATATATTCGCGCGTCAGTTTTGCCGCGGCAGGATGTTTCGCATATTTGTTGATGAGGGTGGTGTAACCGGAAGTCACAGAACCGTCAGAGGGGATCACCACTTCGTAGCGGCTTTTATCAATCTGGTCACGGTAGTTAAGGGCGTTAAAGTCCCACACCACCGCCATCTGCACTTCCCCTTTTTCGATGTTGGCGATCACCGGATCGGTCACGCCAAGACGCCCCTGTTTTGCCAGGTCAGCGAAGAATGCCAGCGCCGGTTTCAGGTTCTTCTCGTCGCCGCCTAATGCGTAGTTTGCCGCCAGCACACCGTTGGCTGCCTGAGCTGCCACGCCGACATCACCGATAGTAACCACATACTTACCTTTTTTCAGATCGGCCCAGCTGTGGGGGATATCCTTAACCTGCTGCTTGTCGATCAGGAAAGCGATGGTGCCGGTATAGGCCAGCGCCCAGTGACCCTCTTTATCTTTGGCCCAGGCCGGGATCTGATCCCAGTGGGTCGGTTTATACGGCTGCGTCAGCCCTTTCGCCACGGCGATGGGGCCAAAGGCCGCGCCGACGTCGCCGATGTCAGCGCTGGCGTTATCTTTCTCCGCATCAAATTTCGCCAGCTCCTGCGCCGATGACATATCGGTGTCGCTGTGCTTAAGGCCATATTTGCTGTTGAGATCGCTCCAGGTCTCCTTCCAGTTGGCCCAGCTGTCCGGCATCCCGACGCTGTTGACCTGGCCTTCACTGCGCGCCGCTTTTTCCAGCGCGGCGAGGTCGTTATCGGCGGCCTGCGCGACGGGCAGGGTGAGCACTACAGCACTGGCTACTACAGAGGCGATAAACGCTTTCATCTCAGTTGCTCCGGGTGTAAGTTGAGGGGCCTGACTGGTCTAGTCCAGCAAGAACCGAGCCAATGTAGCCCCTGTATATGAACGATTTATGACAGAACCGCGCGATACGGGGGAAGAAAGGCAGCAGACCCGGGTCATCCGCCCGTCACAGGCGCGTTAACCTGAACAGTTATAGTGCGGAGTCGCACCAGAATGAGGCTACTGTTGTGGAGTCAATCGCACTCAAAACGGCGGAGGCGATCGCCAGTGCACTGCTGAGCCGTATCCGGGATGGCGAGTTTCAGAGCGGGCGGTTGCCGGCGGAACGCGCCCTGAGCGAGGCTTTCAGCACCACGCGGATCACGCTGCGTGAAGCGCTGGGCAAGCTGGAAGCGCAGGGGATGATCTACCGTGAGCTGCGTCGGGGCTGGTTTATCGCGCCGCCGCGGCTGGTCTACAACCCGCTGCACCACAGCCACTTTCATGCGATGGCGACGGAGCAGGGGCGGCGGGCGACGACGGAGGTTATTGCGGCTGGCGAGGTAGCCGCGCAGGACGCCGTGGCGACAGCACTGGGTCTGGCCCCTGGCTCGGTGGTCTACTGCATCCGCCGTCTGCGGCGCATTGATGGGCGCGCGGTACTCTATGTGGAACACTACCTGAATCCGCACTTTTTCCCTGGCCTGCTGGAGGAAGATCTGACGCGCTCCCTGACCGACCTCTATGACCAGCGCTACGGTATTCGTTACGGTGGCGCGCGCTTTACCATTCTGCCCGGCCCGCTGCCGGACGTTGCCGCACCTGCGCTAAATGTGGCGACCGGCAGCCCCGGCCTGCTGATCACCCGCATCAACCGCAATCAGCAAAAAGCGGTGATCGACTGCGACTGTGAATACTGGCGCTATGATGCACTCTGTGTGGATGTCGAAGCCTGAGGAGTTATTGTGATTTACATCACACTCGCGCATGATGATGCGCGCTGATAACTCCATTTTGAGGCGCAACATGAGTGACAAAAATCCTTTGGCCCGCCACCTTGCAACGGCACTGCAGTGGGTGCTGAATGTGGGCCTGCTGAGTCTGGCGATCATCCTGATCGTCTTTTTAGGCAAAGAGACGATCCATCTGGCAAACGTGCTGTTTAATACCGGCGAGCAGGCCTCTTCCTATCTGCTGATTGAGGGAATCGTGATCTATTTCCTCTACTTCGAATTTATTGCCCTGATTGTGAAGTACTTTCAGTCCGGCTATCACTTTCCGCTGCGCTATTTTGTCTACATCGGCATTACGGCGATCATCCGCCTGATTATTGTCGATCACAAAAATCCCTTCGATACGCTCTGCTACTCGGCAGCGATACTGATGCTGGTCATTACGCTGTGGCTGGCAAACAGCAACCGGCTGAAACGCGAATAATTCACCTGCCGTCTGGTGCGACGGCAGGTGTTCGCATCGCGTCTCTGCGCTAAACTACCGACCTCAAAATTACCGGGAGTGGTGCTATGTCTCAAGACGCGCTCAGCTTATTAGGTGCGCTCAACTGGCTTTCTCCATCGCAGGCAGCCCTCGCGCCGCCGTTGCTCGACTGGCTGATGGAAGAGGATTCAATGACGCGCCGTTTTGAACAGCATTGTCAGCGGGTGACGGTTCGGCCATTGCGCGAAGGCTTTATCGACGCCAGCGAGTTGGGCGAGGAACGCGCCCTGTTGCCGGATGATGAACGCTTCTGGCTGCGTGAAGTGCTGCTGTTCGGCGACGATCAGCCCTGGCTGGCGGGCCGCACCCTGGTGCCGGAAAGCACCCTCAACGGGCCTGAGGCGATGCTGCAGCAGCTGGGTACCCGTCCTCTGGGTCGCTATCTTTTCTCCTCTTCGACGCTGACCCGCGATTTTATTGAACCCGGACAGATTGATGCATTGTGGGGGCGGCGGTCGCGTCTGCGCCTCTCCGGCAAGCCGCTACTGCTGACTGAACTGTTTTTACCGGCATCGCCGCTCTATCGCGATCTGGTCTGAGGATTTTGTGGTGGAAAAGAGCTTAAGTATGAATAAATGGCGGGACTACAGCCGCCTGATGCGCATCGATAAACCGATCGGCACGCTGCTGCTGATGTGGCCCACGCTCTGGGCACTCTGGCTGGCTGACATGGCGATGCCGCCGTTACCGGTGCTGGCGGTGTTTGTGGCCGGGGTCTTTGTGATGCGGGCGGCGGGTTGTGTCATCAATGACTATGCCGATCGCAAAGTGGATGGTCACGTTGAGCGCACCCGACATCGGCCGCTGGCCAGCGGCGCGGTGAGTGCCAGAGAAGCGAAGCTGCTGTTTGTAATTCTGGGGCTGGTGGCTTTTGCGCTGGTGCTGACCATGAACCTGATGACCATCATGCTTTCCGTAGTGGGGCTGGCGCTGGCCTGGGTCTATCCCTTTATGAAGCGCTATACCCATCTGCCGCAGGTCGTACTGGGGGCCGCATTTGGCTGGGCAATCCCTATGGCCTGGTGTGCAGTTAGTGAGTCCTTACCTCTGGTCTGCTGGCTGGTATTCATTGCCAACATCTGCTGGACGGTTGCTTACGATACGCAGTATGCGATGGTGGACAGGGACGATGACCTGAAGATTGGGGTGAAGTCGACCGCCATTTTATTTGGTCGCTTCGACAAGCTGATTATTGGTCTGCTGCAACTGGCGACCCTGCTGCTGATGGCGTGGGTGGGGACGATGCTGCACCTGAACAGCGCCTTCTACTGGACGCTGCTGCTGGCTGCCGCCCTGTTTGTTTATCAGCAGAAGCTGATAGCCGGGCGCGAACGTCAGCCCTGTTTCCAGGCTTTCCTCAATAACAACTATGTCGGGATGGTGCTGTTCCTCGGCATTTTAATGAATACACCGCCGTTCACTCAGCTGTTCTGACTGGAAAGGCAGCCTGTCATAGCGGGAAGGCCGCGCCTGCGCAGGGGACAGGGCCAGATCGGAAAGACGCAAAAGCTGTCATCCATGACGGCTCGGCCCGCGCCATCCCTGGCGCGGGACGCTTTCCTCTTCTGTCCCTGTCCCCTGCGCGTCAGGTTTTTCGTTGCGGTAAGAAGCCTGCCTGACAGCCCTGTGCGACATAAAAAAGGCGACCCTGAGGTCGCCTTTTTTGCTTTACGCGGGTATCAGTCGTGCGCGACAGCCGTTTCAATGGTCATCCGGACATCGCTGGTCACCAGGTCAGCCAGGATGTGCCAGGTGGCCTGGGTCTGTGCCACATCCGCATCTCCGCTGTCACTGATATAGCCTTCATCACGCAGCGTCAGTACCAGTGAGGTAAAGACCGCTTTGTCGAAGAACTCCGGAGCGTTGATACCGTGCAGCACGGAGAGACGTTGTGCCAGTGTCCGGCTCTCTTTCTCCAGCGTGCCGCGGTTAATTGTCGGCTTGGCGCTGAGAATCGAGAAGGTAATGGCATAACGCTGCAGCGTTTCACGCACACCGGCGGCCAGCAGTTGCAGCGTGCGATAGCGCGCTGCGGTAAAGCGCAGTTCACCGGCCTCAAGCGTAATCAGACCCTGACGCGCCAGCTCCTGACTCAGTTCAGTCAGCAGTTGCGGCAGCTCATCCCTCTCCCAGCGCAGGAAGAGCTCACTCTTCAGCATCGGATAGATCAGGCTGACCTGACGCAGCAGTTCCGCTTCGCTCAGCGTCTGGTGTTGCTGAACAATGGCGGCAATCAGCGATGGCATCACCAGCATGTGATGAATGTTGTTGCGGTAATAGGTCATCAGCACCGCCTGCTCACGCGGCAGAATGATGATGTCGCCAATGCTGTCCTTTTCACTCTCAAACTTGTTCATGCCCAGGGCGTGATCCAGCAGGGCTTCCGCAGAGAGATCGGGCAGGGTCGCATTCGGCGAGTAAGGCACATTGCGCAGCAACTGGGTATAGCACTCCAGCTGTTCAATCAACTGTTCGCGGGTAAGTGAGCGCTGACGTGAGGCAAGCAGGGCCGTAACACAGAGGTTCATGGCGTTAGCCGCGCCGGCTTCATTGATCCGCACCATCACGCGAGCCGCAATATCGTTCACGGTCGGGGTCAGCCAGCCGGGACGCTGTGGCTCAATCGGATCGATCGAGTCACGCCATTCCGGCACGCGCTTGTTGAGATAGTTAACCAGCGGCAGCGGTTCGCCAAAGTTAACGTAACCCTGACCGAGATTGCGCAGCTTACGCAGGCCACGCACCATCTGCATGAAGCCCTCTTTCTCTTTTGCCGCGCCGCGCAGCTCTTTGGCGTAAGTACCCACTTCCATCACATGCTCATATCCGATGTAGATCGGCACCAGCGTGATGGGACGATTGCCGCCGCGCAGCATCGCCTGCAGCGTCATGGCTAACGTGCCGGTTTTCGGGTCCAGCAGACGGCCCGTGCGTGAACGGCCACCTTCGACAAAGTACTCAACCGAGTAACCCCGGGTGAACAGCTCACCGAGGTATTCGCGGAATACCGTGGCGTACAGCTTGTTGCCTTTAAAGGTGCGACGGATAAAGAAGGCACCCAGACGACGGAAGATCGGACCGGCTGGCCAGAAGTTGAGGTTGATGCCTGCTGCGATGTGCGGCGGCACCAGGCCCTGATGATAGAGCACGTAGGAGAGCAGCAGATAATCCATGTGGCTGCGGTGGCAGGGCACGTAGACAATCTCATGACCATCCTGCGCCAGCTGGCGCACTTTTTCGCCGCCATTGACGTTGATGCCCTGATAGAGACGGCTCCAGAGCCAGCCCATCACCCGATCAGTGACGCGAATCGCTTCATAGGAGAAGTTCGCCGCAATCTCTTCCATCATCTCGACGGCATTCTGCTGCGCTTTCTCATGGGAGATTTTTTTGCTGCGCGCCTCATCTTCTACGGCTTTTTCAATCGCTTTGGATTGCAGCAGGCGATTAAACAAATCCTGACGGGCCGGTAAACGCGGGCCAATCGCAGCCAGCCGCTGACGGGCAAAATGGATACGCGCGACGCGGGCCAGCTTCTGCGCGATCGACTTATCTGTCCCATGTTCCGTGGCCATACGCCGCAGCGACACGGTCGGCGAGAAGCGGACAAAGCTGTCGCGCCCATGCCAGATGACCGCAAAGAACTTCTGCACGCCGTTCAGCACCCGCAGGTGTGGTGTGGCTTCGCCCTGGACTTCACGTCCCGGTGCGCGGCCAAACATCACGGTGACGGGCAGCATCTGAATATCCAGCGTGGGATTATTGCGATGCAGGTCCAGGTAATCGTGGAAAATTTTCACCGATTCCACGCTGGGTACAAAATAGGGGAAGACGCGCGGGCCATCGTGGATAAAGACGTGGCGAGGCAGCAGGGAACCATCAATCTCTAGTGGAGAGAGCGGATCGGGCAGATGATGCCGCAGACACTGCGCGCGCAAAGTCAGTAAGTCAGCCTTCGAATCGTAAGGCAAAACATACATAATAGGTCGGGTCGGATCCAGACCATGTTCAGACACGGGATCGGCCGGAATGGCCTTACTCTTTACCAGAAACGAGAGTGGTAAATTAAGCAATTTATAATAAAGTTTACGCCAACCTGACATAGACAACATGAAGCCTCTTGTTAGCAAAGCGCCGCAAGCATACCAGAAAGTGCAGCGAAGATCTGTGGTGGTGCCAAATGCACGCAGCCCAGACATTGACGTCAATCCGATAAAAGGGTTCCCACACATGGCAAATAATGCCACCGGACTTATCAGAATAGTAAAAGCCGCCGGTTACTCCTGGCAGGGGCTGCGGGCCGCGTGGCAACATGAAGCGGCGTTTCGTCAGGAAGCCCTGGCTGCGCTGGCGGCGATCATTATCGCGTGCTGGCTGGACGTTGATGTGATCTCGCGCATCCTTATGATTGGGTCGGTGGTGCTGGTGGTCATCGTCGAAATCCTCAATAGCGCCATTGAAGCGGTGGTCGATCGCATCGGGCAGGAGCATCATCCGCTCGCGGGCCGGGCAAAAGATATGGGTTCGGCAGCGGTACTGCTGGCTATCTTACTGGCCCTGTTTGTCTGGATCGCGCTGCTCTGGACACATTTGCGATAAACCTTCCATAACGCGGCTCAGGCCGCGTTTTCCCTGACAATCGGTTTTCATTTCGCCAATACCTGTATATACTCACAGCGACTGTATAAACAACCAGGGGGCGGGATGAAAGCATTAACCAGCAGGCAGCAGCAGGTCTATGACCTGATTCGCGACCATATTACTTCAACAGGCATGCCGCCTACGCGTGCCGAGATTGCCGCGCAGCTGGGTTTCCGCTCGCCAAATGCGGCAGAAGAGCATCTGAAAGCGCTGGCGCGCAAAGGCGTCATTGAGATTGTCTCCGGCGCATCGCGCGGCATCCGTCTGTTAATGGAAGAAGAAGCCTCAGAAGGCATACCACTGATTGGCCGGGTTGCTGCCGGTGAGCCCATCATGGCGCAGGAACATATCGAGACGCATTACAAAGTCGATCCGGGCCTGTTCAAACCTTCGGCGGATTTCCTGCTGCGCGTCAGCGGAATGTCGATGAAAGATATCGGAATTATGGACGGCGACCTGCTCGCGGTGCATAAAACGCAGGATGTGCGCAATGGCCAGGTCGTGGTGGCCCGCATTGACGATGAAGTGACGGTGAAACGCTGGAAAAAGCAGGGTGCTATCGTGCATCTGCTGCCCGAAAACAGCGACTTCGACCCGATTGTTGTCGATACGCGCGCCCAGTCGCTGACCGTGGAAGGTCTGGCGGTGGGTGTCGTACGCAACGGCGAATGGCTCTGATTCTGACGCCTGCGTGCATTCGCCTTTTCTGGTGCTATTCTGTCTGCCCTGATTTTGTCGCTGCCGCCTCTGCGCAGCGACACTGAGCACGGAATGGCGAATGCGCTTTATCACGGCAACCGATAAAAATCTCTGGCGGCTCGCGCTGCCCATGATCCTGTCAAATATCACCGTTCCCTTGCTGGGCGTGGTCGATACGGCAGTGATTGGTCATCTCGACAGCCCCGTCTATCTTGGCGGGGTCGCGGTCGGGACGACCGTCACCAGCTTCCTCTTTATGCTGCTGCTTTTCCTTCGCATGAGCACCACGGGCCTGACGGCACAGGCCTTCGGGGCAGGCGACAAAGCGGCGCTGGCACGCGCCCTGATCCAGCCGCTGATCATGGCGTTGCTGGCGGGTCTGCTGTTTGTCGCGCTGCGTTACCCCATTATTCAGCTGGCCACCCATCTGATTGGCGGCGATCCTCTGGTACTGGCGCAGGCCGGACTGTTTATTCAGATCCGCTGGCTCAGTGCGCCTGCCACGCTGGCGAACCTGGTGATTCTGGGCTGGCTGCTGGGCGTGCAGTATGCGCGTGCGCCGGTGATCCTGCTGGTGGTGGGGAACCTGGTGAATATCGTGCTCGACCTCTGGCTGGTCATGGGGCTGCACTGGGGCGTTGCGGGGGCAGCCACCGCCACGGCACTGGCGGAATATATCACGCTGGGCGTCGGCGGCATGATGGTCTGGCGGGTTCTGAAGCTGCGCGGCATTCCGTTCAGCCTGCTGAAACAGAGCTGGCGCGGTGACAGCGCCCGGCTGCTGCGCCTCAACCGGGACATTATGCTGCGCTCTCTTATGCTGCAGCTCTGTTTCGCCTCGCTGACCGTGCTGGGCGCCAGGCTGGGGCCGGAGGTGGTCGCGGTGAATGCCGTGTTACTGATGTTCATTACCTTTACCGCCTACGCGCTCGATGGCTTTGCCTATGCCGTCGAAGCGTTTGCAGGTGAAGCGCATGGCGCAAAAGATGGCAGCAAACTGCTGCGCGTCTGGCACTCTGCCTGCCGACAGGCGGCGGCGGTGGCGCTCTTCTTCTCGCTGGTTTATGCCTTTACCGGCCCGCAAATCGTGATGCTGCTGACCTCTCTTCAGACAGTGCAGCAGGCGGCCGACCGCTATCTGGTCTGGCAGGTGATCATGCCGCTGATCGGCGTCTGGTGTTATCTGCTGGATGGGATGTTTATCGGCGCAACGCGCGGACGTGAGATGCGTAACAGCATGGTGGTGGCAGCCGCAGGCTATTTTCTGACGCTGCTGAGCGTGCCGGTGCTGGGCAATCACGGTTTATGGCTGGCGGTAACGGTTTTCCTCGCACTGCGCGGCCTCTCACTGTGGCTCATCTGGCGCAGGCACTGGCGTCAGCACAGCTGGTTTGCGGCCTGAGCAGGCAGATCGTTTTTAGTCCGATAGTGATTATTCCGCCGCTTATCCCCGTCGTCCGCGCTTTTTACCCTCATCCTGATGGTCATGTCCGCAGTTTTCGTGCTGCGTGCAGGCGTCTGCTTCCGCGCAGTTTTCGCATAAGCCATGGGCTTCGATCACGCTGTGACGCAGGGCAAACTGCGCTTCACCCGCCAGCGTGGCGATAATCTTTTCCACGCCCTGCGCCTGCTTCTCGGTGACGGCGGCGCAGCGGTCACAGACCAGCATGACCGACGTATGAGCCGGCGCCTCAAAATGGTGACACATCACATAGCTGTTGTTGGACTCCACCCGATGCACAAAACCCTGCTCCAGCAGGAAGTCGAGCGCACGGTAAACCGTGGGAGGTTTGGCCTGAGGTTCGCTGATCCGAAGCTGATCCAGCAGATCGTAGGCACTGATTGAGCCCGGCTGTTCCGCCATCAGACGCAACACTTCAGCGCGCTGCGAAGTCAGACGCACACCACGTTGCAGGCACATTTTTTCGGCCTGAATCAAAATTTGCTGCGACGTCATGGTAGTCATGAAAATCCTCCGCTGAATAAGTGATGTTATTTTATCACATAACCTGTCAGGGTGCTGAAGCGCGCTTCTGTCTGTTAAAACAGCACAATTAGCCTGAAAAAACAGCGCCTGAGGAATTTTCGCCCCTCTCTATCTCAAATCTGACGAAAAAACCGATCCACCTGTAAATCAACCGGAGCAGAATTTTTTGTCCTTTTGCTTTGCATCTCACTGAGTTAAGAAGTAATGTTCAGAAAGACTTAATAAAAGTCTGACATTATTTGAAATTAGCCGGTCCGTTTTTAATAATTACACGCTAATTCTGGTCGTAAAACGTCCAATCCTTTGAATTAAGACACTGTTTCCTTTGAATTCACAGCAATAACGCGTTAGCCAGGGTTCACAATAGGGCTGACAAACTATTCAGTTGTTGAATGTATCAACGACACTTTCTCAGGTGATGGCAGGCAAATGGTGAAAAAATCCGCTCAACGCTCAGCGCTGATCTGTTCCGCTGCAGCGACCGCGCTTTTCCTTTCTTCTTCCGCCATGGCGGCAGGGACCTGGTATGATGCACGTAATGACGCCATGGGCGGCACCGGCGTGGCATCTTCTGTTTATGGCTCTGCAGTGCTGGCGAACCCGGCATTAATGACGCGTGCTAAATCTGACGATAATGTCAGCATTATTATTCCTTCAGCAGGCATTCAGGTAACGGACAAAGATAAGCTGATCGATAAAGTCGATGATATTACCGACACCGTGGATCGTTACCGCGGTGTGATTGGTAACCTGACGTTTGCCGATTATCTGCGTGGTTATCCTGAACTGCGTGCTGCCTCCGGCGATGTCGCTGACAAGCTCAGCGATTTGCGCGGTAACAAAGCGGACGGCAGTGCGGGTGCGGCCGTCGCCGTGACAATCCCCAATGAAACGCTGCCTTTCGCCTTTATCGCCAAAGCCTACGGTACGGCACACGTCCGGGCTAACGTGGTACAGGGTGACATCAACTACCTGCGCGGGGTTGCTAACGGTACGATTCTGCCCGTTCCGGGCGATCAGAATAACCTTCGCTCCAGTGCGAACGGCTTAGCGGCGCTGGTTACCGATTATGGTGTGGCGGTGGCGCATGAGTTCACTGTCGCCGGTCAGCCGGTGTCGGTGGGCGTGACGCCAAAAGTGCAGAAAACCTGGCTCTATAACTACACTGCCAGCATCTATAACTACGACAAAAATGACATCAACAACAGTCAGTATCGCAGCACCGACACCGGCTTTAACGTTGATGCCGGTCTGGCGACCACCTTTGCTGAAAACTGGACGCTGGGTGTGACCGGACAGAACCTGGTTTCACGCGATCTGCAGACCCGGGAGGTTAACGGGTTCCGCGACACCTACCAGATTCGCCCGCTGGTCACCACCGGCCTGTCCTGGGATAAAGGTCCGTTTACCGTAACCGGCGATGTGGATCTCACGGAAACCAAACGTTTCAAGACCCAGGATAACAGCCAGTATGCGGCAGTGGGTGCGGAGTACCGCGTACTTGACTGGCTGCAGCTGCGCGCAGGTTATCGTGCGGACATGCGGTCTAACGACGAAAATGTGGCCACGGCAGGTTTTGGTTTGTCGCCGTTTAACAAAGCTGTCCATCTGGATCTGGCTGGCTCCGTCGGTGCTAACAATACCTGGGGCGCGATGATGCAGCTGGGCTTTAACTTCTAAGCGGATTATCCCGGCTCTCCGGGGGCGGGCGATGCACTATCGCCCGCCCTTGTGTTATCCTTGCACAGAATTCCATCACCCTTAATTACCGGATTGTCTGCGCTACATGGCTACTTTTTCTTCGCAACGCTTCTCCATCGCCCCTATGCTCGACTGGACCGATCGGCACTGTCGCTATTTTCATCGTCAGCTGACCGGCGACACCCTGCTCTACACCGAAATGGTGACGACCGGCGCGATCATCCATGGCAAAGGGGATTATCTGGCTTACAGTGACGCTGAACACCCGGTTGCATTACAGCTGGGCGGAAGCGATCCGGCGGCGCTGGCGCAGTGCGCGAAGCTGGCGGAGCAGCGCGGCTACGATGAGATCAACCTGAACGTCGGCTGTCCCTCTGATCGGGTGCAGAATGGCCGGTTCGGTGCCTGCCTGATGGCCGAAGCCACTCTGGTCGCAGATGCCGTGAAAGCGATGCGCGACGTGGTGTCGATTCCGGTCACGGTGAAAACCCGCATCGGGATTGATGAGCTGGACAGCTATGCCTTCCTGACCGACTTTATCGGCACGGTGGCGGGCCGCGGCGAGTGCGAGACATTTATCATCCATGCGCGCAAAGCCTGGCTCTCCGGCCTCAGCCCCAAAGAGAACCGCGAAATCCCCCCGCTGGATTATCCCCGCGTCTACCAGCTGAAGCGCGATTTCCCGCATCTGACGATTGCGCTCAATGGCGGCGTGAAAACGCTGGAAGAGGCACAGGCGCATCTGGAGCACCTTGACGGCGTGATGATGGGCCGTGAAGCCTATCAGAACCCCGGCATTCTGGCGCAGGTCGACCAGCAGCTGTTCGGGCGTCAGCATCCGGCGGCTAACCCGGTTGAGGTGGTACGCGCCATGTATCCCTATATTGAAGCGGAACTGGCGAAGGGCACCTATCTGGGCCACGTCACGCGCCATATGCTGGGACTCTTCCAGGGCATTCCGGGCGCACGCCAGTGGCGACGCCATCTGAGTGAAAATGCGCATAAGCCGGGGGCGGATGTCCGCGTTCTGGAAGCGGCGCTGGCGCTGGTGGCGGATAAGATTCCACAGGAAGCCTGATCCGCTCACGCCGCAGAAAACCAGCCTTCGGGCTGGTTTTTTTTACGCCATCATCTGGTCTTTTTCACCAGGTTATCTCACACTCCCTTCCCGTAAACCACGACTATTCAATGGGTTACCTGTTGGCACGCTTTTTGTAACTGTCCTGGTATGAAAGTGGATAAAGGAGTCCTGACGTGGAAATTTTATTTGTATTGGGGTTTTTCCTGATGCTGTTGCTGACCGGCGTGTCGCTGCTGGGCGTGCTGGCAGCACTGGTGGTCGCCACCCTGGTAATGTTTGTCGGCGGGTTGTTTGCACTTGTTATCAAAGTGTTACCGTGGCTGGTGCTGGCCGTAATCGCGGTCTGGCTGCATCGCGCCTTCTTTGGCGACAGCGAGGCGCGGGCACGACGTAAGCTAAGACGTAAGATCAACAGGTTAGACCGGAAAAGCTGGCGATAATTGCGGGAGTGATCACAGAGTGAGAGATTGCAAAGCCGCAATCTGCAATTAAACATATTTTTTACTTATGTTTTCTGGCAGGATGGCTTTTGTCAACGCGATGTGCCATCGACGCGACAGGAATTCATCGCCGCTGTCCCTACACCAGCGCGAACAAAAAATAAAAAAGAGAAGGGCTTCCTGCGGGAAGCCCTTTTTGTTTGTCCGGTCAGGGGATCAGCAGGCAGGAACCCTGCGTGGCACGGCTCTCCAGAATCTGATGTGCTTTGCTGGCCTCTTTCAGCGCAAACTTCTGCTGCTCCGGTACCTCCACCCTGATTGCGCCGCTTGCCAGCAGCGAGAAGAGTTCGGCGCTGGCCGTTTCCAGCTCCTGGCGGTTGGTGATGTAGCCAAACAGCGAAGGGCGGGTAACAAACAGCGAGCCTTTCTTATTCAGAATGCCGAGGTCGATGCCGGTTACCGGCCCGGACGCGTTACCGAAACTGACCATCAGCCCGTGACGGCGCAGGGAATCCAGCGACGCTTCCCAGGTATCTTTGCCGACAGAGTCATACACCACACCCACTTTTTTCCCGTCGGTCAGCTCGCTGACGCGCGCGGCAATATTCTCTTCGCGATAGTTGATGGTCGCCCAGGCCCCGGCGTTTCTGGCGATGGTTGCTTTTTCCGCAGAGCCGACCGTGCCAATCAGGTGTGCGCCCAGTGCTTTTGCCCACTGACAGGCGATTAAACCGACGCCGCCTGCGGCGGCATGAAACAGGAAGGTCTCGCCGGCGCTGATTTTATAGGTCTGCCGCAGCAGATACTGCGTGGTCAGCCCTTTCAGATAGCTGGCGGCCCCCTGTTCAAAGCTGATCGCCTCCGGGAGATGCATCAGGCGATCTTCGGCCACGTTATGGACTTCGCTGTAGGCCCCTATTGACGCCAGGCAGTAGACCACGCGATCGCCGGGTTTAAACAGGGTGACGCCACGGCCCACACGCGACACCACGCCTGCGGCTTCCGTACCCAGACCCGAAGGAAACGCCGCCACCGGATAGAGGCCGCTGCGCACATAGGTGTCGATGTAATTAATCCCGATCGCGCGGTGTTCCACCTGCACTTCATGTTCAGCCGGGTCAGCCGGGTCAAAATCCGTCCACGTTAACACTTCCGGTCCGCCGTGCGCGCTGAACTGAATACGCTTTGCCATTCTGACTCCTGTGATTGTTTCATCATGAGGGTGAGGCACGCCCCCCAACTAAGGTATACTTGCGCGTCCCCACAGAAGATCGGTAATGCATTCACTATGGCAGGAAATAAACCCACCAACAAATCGAACGAAACGCAGGATCGCCAGCTGGCTGGCGTGAAAATGCCCCCGCATTCGCTGGAAGCGGAGCAGTCGGTGCTCGGTGGGTTAATGCTGGATAACGAGCGCTGGGATAACGTCTCTGAGCGCGTCGTCGCGAATGATTTTTTCAACCGCTCGCACCGGCTGATTTTTTCAGAGATGCAGCGGTTGCTGGAAAACAGCAAGCCCATTGACCTGATTACGCTCTCCGAGTCACTGGAAACCCGTGGCGAACTGGAGATGGCGGGGGGGTTCGCCTACCTGGCTGAGCTGGCGAAAAACACCCCGAGTGCAGCAAACATCGGCGCCTATGCCGATATCGTGCGCGAACGTGCGGTCGTACGCGAGATGATCTCCGTCGCCAACGAGATCGCCGATGCCGGTTATGATCCGCAGGGGCGGAACAGCGAAGAGCTGCTCGACTTTGCGGAATCGAACGTCTTCAAGATTGCCGAAGCGCGCGCAGATAAAGATGCCGGGCCGAAAAACATCGAGCAGATTCTGGAATCGACCGTCTCCCGTATTGAGTCGCTCTATCAGACCCCGCACGATGGCGTCACCGGCGTCGACACCGGCTATCAGGATCTGAATAAAAAGACCGCTGGCCTGCAGGGTTCAGACCTGATCATCGTCGCCGCCCGTCCTTCGATGGGTAAAACCACTTTTGCGATGAACCTGTGCGAAAACGCCGCGATGCTGCAGGATAAGCCGGTGCTGATTTTCAGTCTGGAGATGCCCAGCGAGCAGATCATGATGCGTATGCTGGCCTCGCTTTCCCGCGTCGACCAGACCCGCATCCGAACCGGCCAGCTTGATGATGAGGACTGGGCCCGTATCTCCGGCACCATGGGTATCCTGCTGGAGAAGAAGAACATGTACATCGATGACTCTTCCGGCCTGACCCCCACTGAAGTGCGTTCGCGTGCCCGGCGTATCTACCGTGAAAACGGCGGATTGAGCCTGATCATGATCGACTACCTGCAGCTGATGCGCGTGCCGTCGCTGTCGGACAACCGAACGCTCGAAATTGCGGAGATCTCCCGCTCACTCAAGGCGCTGGCCAAAGAGCTTAATGTGCCGGTGGTCGCGCTGTCGCAGCTTAACCGCTCACTGGAGCAGCGTGCCGATAAGCGTCCGGTTAACTCGGATCTGCGTGAATCGGGATCGATCGAGCAGGATGCGGATTTGATCATGTTCATCTATCGTGACGAGGTCTATCACGAGAACAGCGATCTCAAAGGGATCGCCGAGATCATCCTGGGTAAACAGCGTAACGGTCCAATCGGTACGGTGCGGCTGACGTTTAACGGTCAGTGGTCACGCTTCGACAACTACGCCGGCCCGCAATACGACGACGAATAATCTGCGCTTTGTGCTGTCATGCACGATCTGTGCATGACAGCTCCCATCATCAGAAAATAGTGTTGGACAACCTCTCCGGTTATCGGGTTATCTGTAACAAAGCGACGCCTCTCACGCTGTGGAAACGGAATGACTCACGTAGACGATTACGACCTGAAAATCCTGACTTTATTACAAGCTAACGGCCGTCTTACTAACCAGGAACTCAGCGACCTGGTTGGCCTCTCCGCCTCGCAATGTTCCCGCCGCCGCATCAATCTGGAACAGGCCAATCTGATTCTGGGCTATCACGCCCGGCTCTCGCCCGATGCCATCGGCCTGGGGATGGTGGGGCTGATAGAGGTACGCTTAATCAACCACACCACCGAATATGTGGAGAGCTTTCACCGCATGGTGGAGCAGGAAGAGGCGATTGTCGACGCCTACAAAACCACCGGTGACGCTGACTATCTGCTTAAAGTGGCGGTGGCCGATCTTAACTCCCTCAGTGCGCTTATCAGCCAGTTAGTGGCGGGCCATCAGAGCGTGTCCCACGTCAAAACCGCCGTTGTACTGGGGCGCATGAAAGAGAATGGCCTGATGATGCTGCCTGCGAACAAAACGCGCTAAAAAGGTGCGTGCTGTGCGTTTTTGGTGCAGACTGGCGACCATAAACGCAAAGAATACGCATCGTAACGGGATTTTGCGCATGGAGTGACGGTTTTAACCGGAAGGTATGCACGAAATCCTGTTATAAAGCGCCTTAGATATCAACGGGATATCACCAGCCTTCGGCCAGCAGCCGATTGACGCTGCGGCAATGGTGCGTTTTTTGCATTGCAACCGCATCATTTGCACTGAGACAACCCCCATGGATAACATCGCAGAACCCTCCCGCGTCCCGCATTCGCGTATTGAAGATGCGCTGGCGATGGTGCTGGGCACCCTGATGGTTTCGTTCGGCGTCATTATGCTGAAACAGGCGGGTGCCCTGACGGGCGGCACTGCCGGTATCGCCTTTCTGCTGAGCTACCTCTCTCCGCTCTCCTTTGGCAGCGCATTTTTCCTGATCAACCTGCCTTTTTACTGGCTGGCGGTAAAACGCATGGGCTGGGAATTTACCCTGAAAACCTTCTGTGCCGTCGGGCTGGTATCGCTGTTTACGCAGCTGCACCCGCTGTTCGTTCACTTTTCCGATCTCAATCCGTTCTATGCGACACTGTTCGGTAACGTCATCATGGGGATCGGGTTTATAGTGTTGTTTCGTCATAAGGCGAGCCTGGGCGGCATCAATATTCTGGCGCTGTGGCTACAGGATCGCGTTGGGATCCGCGCGGGTAAACTGCAGATGGCGGTCGACACCTGCGTCGTGCTGGCGTCCCTGTTTGTGGTCAGTGGCCCCATCCTGCTGGCCTCCATTGCAGGAGCCGTGATCCTCAATCTGATTATTGCAATGAACCACCGTCCGGGACGCTATCGGGTTTAGCCCTCTTTACCTCTGGACCAATCATGGAGACCTACACCGTGTTTCAAAACGTTGATGCCTATGCGGGCGATCCGATTCTGTCGTTGATGGAAGCCTTTAAACAAGATCCGCGCGAACACAAAGTTAACCTGAGCATCGGGCTTTACTACGACGAGCAGAACATTATCCCGCAGCTGAAGGCCGTAGCGGCTGCTGAAGAGCAGCTCAATGCCGAGCCAAAGCAGGCATCGCTCTATCTGCCCATGGAAGGCCTGAACAGCTACCGCAACGCGATCGCGCCGCTGCTGTTTGGTGCCGACCATCCGGTGCTGCAGGCGGGTCGTATCGCCTCGATTCAGACGCTGGGGGGATCGGGTGCGCTGAAAGTCGGGGCAGACTTCCTTAAGCGTTACTTCCCGCAGTCGGCCGTCTGGGTCAGCGATCCCACCTGGGAAAACCATATCGCGATTTTTAATGGCGCAGGTTTTGAGGTGAAGAGCTACCCCTGGTATGACGCCGAAACCCACGGTGTGCGTTTTGATGCCTTTATCCATACCCTGAAAACGCTGCCAGCGCAGAGCATCGTGTTACTGCATCCCTGCTGCCATAACCCGACCGGCGCTGACCTGACCAATGCACAGTGGGATGAGACCATTGAGGTACTGAAAGCACAGCAGCTGATTCCTTTCCTGGATATCGCCTATCAGGGCTTTGGTGAAGGCATGCAGCAGGATGCCTATGCGCTGCGCGCCGTCGCGGCAGCCGGCCTGCCGGCACTGGTCAGCAACTCTTTCTCTAAAATCTTCTCGCTCTATGGTGAGCGCGTAGGCGGACTCTCTGTCGTCTGTGACAGCGCCGAAGAGTCAGCGCGCGTGCTGGGCCAGCTGAAAGCGACCGTTCGCCGCAACTACTCCAGCCCGCCGAATTTCGGTGCGCAGGTCGTGGCCCGCGTCCTCAACGACGACGCGCTGAAAGCGAGCTGGCTGGACGAAGTGGAGACGATGCGTCTGCGCATTCTCGCGATGCGTGAGTCACTGGTCGGGGTGCTGAGCACGGCACTGCCGGGCAAAAACTTCGACTACCTGCTGAAGCAGCGCGGCATGTTCAGCTACACCGGCCTGAGCGTGCAGCAGGTTGACCGCCTGCGCAATGAGTTCGGCATCTACCTGGTGGGCAGTGGCCGCATGTGTGTGGCCGGTCTGAACAGCAAAAATGTGCATCAGGTGGCGGAAGCCTTTGCCGCGGTGATGTAACGGCACGCCTGCTGTGAACAAACCGCCCGCCTCGCGCTGGCGGTTTTTTTATGGCTCAGGGTTTACCTTTCGGCGACATGCTGCACACTTAAACGGGGTAACCGTTTCAGGAATAAGCTATGTGGCATCAACAGACTATTACGCTGAGCGCGAAGCCGCGCGGCTTTCATCTCATCACTGATGAGATCACCGACTCGCTCTCCGGATTGCGTGATATCAAAACCGGTCTGCTGCATCTGCTGTTGCAGCATACGTCCGCGTCATTAACCTTAAATGAAAATTGCGATCCGACGGTGCGCAGCGATATGGAGCAGCATTTCCTGCGGCACGTGCCGGAGAATGCGCCTTATCAGCACGACTACGAAGGACGTGATGACATGCCGGCGCACATTAAATCCTCGACCCTGGGCGTGTCGCTCTTGCTGCCGGTTCAGCGGGGACGTCTGGTTCTGGGGACCTGGCAGGGTATCTGGCTGGGCGAGCATCGCATTGAGGGCGGTGCCAGGCGGATTGTCGCCACTTTACAAGGGGAATCGTGATGAATCACTCAGACTTACTGACCTATTGCATGAGCAAGCCGGGCGCAGAGCAGAGCGTCCACAGTGACTGGAAGGCCACGCAGATCAAAAGCAACGGCGTGCTGTTTGCGATGGTACATGAGGTAAAAGGGCGGCCTGCGGTTTCGCTGAAATCGACGCCTGCGCTGGCAGAGCTGCTGCGCGAAGAGCATAGCGACATCATTCCCAGTGAGCATCTGAATAAATCACACTGGAGCACACTGTTCCTGGATGGGTCGCTGAAGGATTCGCAGATCTACTATCTGGTCGATGCCTCCTTCCAGCAGGTTGACGCCGCGCGCCAGGCCGCGCTTTAACACCCTCCTGCCTGAGCAGGAGGGTGCAGGCGACCCGATCAGGCAGCCGACTGCTCGCGCAGGGTGTTGATATCGATAACAAAGCGATATTTCACATCGCTTTTCAGCATGCGCTCATAGGCTTCGTTGATCTGATCCATCGCGATCAGTTCGATGTCCGAGGTGATGCCGTGCTCGCCACAGAAATCGAGCATCTCCTGCGTTTCTGCGATACCGCCAATCAGTGAACCGGCGATGCTGCGACGTTTGAAGATCAGGTTAAACACCTGCGGAGCCGGGTGATCGTGCTCAGGTGCGCCGACCAGCGTCATATTGCCATCCAGCTTCAGCAGGGTGATGAAGGGGTTAAGGTCGTGCTGAGCGGCAACGGTGTTCAGGATAAAGTCGAAGCTGTTGGCGTGCTGCGCCATCTGCTCTGGATCTTTGGAGATCACCACCTCATCGGCGCCCAGGCGTTTGCCATCCTCGATTTTGGACGGCGAGGTGGTGAACAGCACCACATGCGCCCCCATTGCGTGAGCAATTTTCACGCCCATGTGCCCCAGGCCACCCAGGCCTACGATACCGACTTTTTTGCCGGGGCCGACATTCCAGTGGCGCAGCGGCGAATAGGTCGTGATACCGGCACACAGCAGCGGCGCGACGCCCGCCAGAGCCAGGTTTTCCGGAATGCGCAGCACAAAGCTCTCATCCACAACCATCGCCGTTGAGTAGCCGCCGTAGGTGATCGCACCGGTCTCGCGGTCTTCACCGTTGTAGGTGCCGACAAAACCGTTTTCACAATATTGCTCCAGCCCCTGCTGACAGCTCGGGCAGCTGCGGCACGAATCCACCATGCAGCCTACGCCAACCAGATCGCCGACTTTGTATTTCTGCGTCTGTGGGCCCACCGCGGTGACGCGACCCACAATTTCATGCCCCGGAACCACAGGGAAAATCGTGTTTTTCCACTCATTGCGGGCCTGATGCAGGTCTGAGTGGCAGACGCCACAGAACAGCACCTCAAGCTGAACGTCATGGGCGCGCAGCTCACGCGGCTTATAATCGAACGGTGCCAGTTTGGATTTTGCATCCTGAGCAGCATACGCATGCGTAATATTCATGGTGTCTCCAGTTTCGATGTGTCGTGAGTGTTTTCTGATGAAGTGCAGCAGCGCAGTGGTGCTGCAAAAAACAGGGCGACGCCAGGGGCGTGCCAAAGAGGAACCGCTTAAGGATAGTCAGCGTGGGGAAAAGCGTATATGCCTATACATGTCTGAATCTTGCCTGATTCTGCATTTTTCTGGCTGAACCGGCAGCAGAAATAAGCAGGCCCGCACGGGGCGGGCCTGGCATCATTACTTCTGTAACAGGGGCTTCAGGAAGCGCGCGGTATGCGATTTCTCACACTCCGCCACGGTCTCTGGCGTGCCGGCAATCAGGATTTCGCCGCCGCCGCTGCCGCCTTCCGGGCCAAGGTCGACAATCCAGTCAGCGGTTTTCACCACGTCGAGGTTGTGCTCAATCACCACGATGGTGTTGCCCTGATCGCGCAGCTGATGCAGGACTTCCAGCAGCTGCTGAATATCGGCAAAGTGCAGGCCGGTGGTCGGCTCATCAAGAATGTAGAGCGTCTGACCGGTACCACGCTTCGACAGTTCACGCGCCAGCTTCACGCGCTGAGCTTCACCACCGGAGAGGGTGGTGGCGGACTGGCCGAGACGAATGTAGGAGAGACCCACATCCATCAGCGTCTGCAACTTACGCGCCAGCGCCGGAACCGCATCAAAAAACTCACGCGCTTCTTCGATGGTCATCTCCAGCACTTCGTGAATGCTCTTGCCTTTGTATTTCACTTCCAGCGTTTCACGGTTATAGCGTTTGCCTTTGCACTGATCGCACGGCACATAGATGTCCGGCAGGAAGTGCATTTCGACTTTCAGCACGCCATCGCCCTGACAGGCTTCACAGCGTCCGCCGCGCACGTTAAAGCTGAAACGACCCGGCGTGTAACCGCGTGACCGCGCTTCCGGCACGCCAGCAAAGAGTTCACGCACCGGGGTGAAGATGCCGGTGTAGGTCGCCGGGTTGGAGCGCGGCGTGCGGCCAATCGGGCTCTGGTCAATGTCGATGACTTTGTCGAAGTGCTCCAGTCCCGCCACGTCGCGGTAAGGGGCTGGCTCTGCGATGGTGGCACCGTTCAGCGCCCGCTGCGCAATCGGGAACAGCGTATCGTTAATCAGGGTCGACTTACCGGAGCCGGAGACACCGGTAATGCAGGTGAACAGACCCACCGGCAGCGTCAGCGTGACATCCTTGAGGTTATTGCCGCGCGCGCCGGTAATCTTCAGCACCTTCGACGGATCGCCCTTCACCCGCGCCTCCGGCACGGCGATTTCACGCTTGCCGCTCAGGAACTGGCCCGTCAGGGACGCTTCCTGCGCCATGATCTCATCCACGGTGCCTTCTGCCACCACCTGGCCGCCATGCACGCCTGCACCCGGACCAATGTCGATCACGTGGTCGGCGGCACGAATCGCATCTTCATCGTGCTCAACCACAATCACGGTGTTACCGAGATCGCGCAGGTGA
The DNA here is from genome assembly GCF_011800325.1 of Pantoea sp. EKM101V. Lineage (NCBI taxonomy): Bacteria > Pseudomonadati > Pseudomonadota > Gammaproteobacteria > Enterobacterales > Erwiniaceae > Pantoea > Pantoea sp. EKM101V. The sequence continues at coordinate 286,140 of NZ_JAALFP010000005.1, read as the reverse complement.
ATCAGGGTGCCGAGCAGACGCTCGTTATCGCGCTGATGCAGGCCGATTGACGGTTCGTCCAGCACATACATGACGCCCACCAGACCGGCACCGATCTGGCTCGCCAGACGGATACGCTGCGCCTCACCACCGGAAAGGGTTTCAGCGGAGCGCGACATCGACAGGTAGTTCAGGCCGACGTTCACAAGGAAGCTCAGGCGATCGCTAATCTCTTTCAGCACCTTTTCGGCGATCTGCGCACGCTGGCCGCTGAGCTTCAGATTTTCAAAGAAGGACATCGCGTGACCGATGCTCATCTCAGAGATGGTCGGCAGCGTGGTATCTTCGACAAAGACATGGCGCGCTTCGCGACGCAGACGGGTGCCTTCACAGCTCGCACAGGCGCGGTTGCTGATGAACTTCGCCAGCTCTTCGCGCACCGCTGAGGATTCGGTCTCTTTGTAGCGGCGCTCCATGTTGTTGAGCACGCCTTCAAACGGATGACGGCGAACCGAGGTGTCGCCACGGTCGTTGATGTACTTAAATTCGATGCTCTCTTTGCCAGAGCCGTACAGGATCACTTTCTGCACGTTGTCGGGCAGGCTGCCGAACGGCGCTTCAATATCAAAACTGAGGTGATCCGCCAGCGAACGCAGCATCTGGAAATAGTAAAAGTTGCGGCGGTCCCAGCCACGGATTGCGCCACCGGCCAGAGAGAGCTCAGGGTTCTGCACCACGCGGTCCGGATCGAAATATTGCTGTACGCCCAAGCCATCGCAGGTCGGACAGGCGCCTGCCGGGTTATTAAACGAGAACAGGCGCGGCTCCAGCTCACTCATGCTGTAACCACAAATCGGGCAGGCGAAGTTCGCGGAGAAGAGCAGCTCTTCGGCCTCGCTGTCATCCATGTCCGCCACGATCGCCGTGCCGCCTGAGAGCTCCAGGGTTGTCTCAAAGGACTCGGCCAGGCGCGTCGCCAGATCGTCACGCACTTTAAAGCGGTCAATCACCACTTCGATGGTGTGTTTTTTCTGCAGCTCCAGTTTCGGCGGGTCAGACAGGTCGCACACTTCGCCGTCGATACGCGCACGGATGTAGCCCTGCGTCGCCAGATTTTCCAGCGTTTTGGTGTGCTCACCCTTGCGATCTTTCACCACCGGTGCCAGCAGCATCAGACGGCGGCCTTCCGGCTGAGCCAGAACCTGATCGACCATCTGGCTCACGGTCTGCGCCGCCAGCGGTACGTTGTGGTCCGGGCAGCGCGGTTCGCCCACGCGGGCAAACAGCAGACGCAGGTAGTCGTGGATCTCGGTGATGGTTCCCACCGTCGAGCGCGGGTTATGCGAGGTGGATTTCTGTTCAATAGAGATGGCGGGCGACAGACCTTCGATATGATCGACGTCCGGCTTCTCCATTAACGAAAGAAACTGGCGCGCATACGCAGAGAGCGACTCCACATAGCGGCGCTGACCTTCCGCATACAGCGTATCAAACGCCAGTGAGGATTTACCGGAGCCTGACAGGCCGGTCACCACAATGAGTTTGTCGCGTGGGATGGTCAGGTTAATGTTTTTCAAATTATGGGTGCGGGCACCACGAACTTCGATCTTATCCATTCACCTTTCCCGGATTAGCAGCACTCACCGCGCCTTGCCGACACGGCCAGAATAAACGTGTCATTATGGCACAAAAAATAGACTGAATAAATATCCAGTACTCTGTGGTCCGGACGTGCGAAGGATTAAAACCGGAACGCGGCTCGAAAGTGGGAAACAGTGAGCAGGACGTGTTAGAATTGATGGATTAGACTGAATGCATTAACTCATCGGGAGACAGCAACATGGCCAGTCGTGGCGTTAACAAAGTGATTCTTGTCGGGAATCTGGGTCAGGATCCGGAAGTACGTTATATGCCAAATGGTGGCGCTGTTGCCAACATTACGCTGGCTACGTCGGAGAGCTGGCGTGATAAGCAGACCGGTGAAAACAAAGAGATCACCGAGTGGCACCGTGTGGTGCTGTTTGGCAAACTGGCTGAAGTCGCGGGTGAATATCTGCGTAAAGGCTCTCAGGTTTACATCGAAGGTCAGCTGCGCACCCGTAAATGGCAGGATCAGGGTGGCCAGGAACGTTACACCACCGAAGTCGTGGTTAACGTCGGCGGCACCATGCAGATGCTGGGCGGCCGTCAGCAGGGCGGTAATGCCGGTGCAGGCGCGCAGGGTGGTGGCAACAACAATGGCTGGGGCCAGCCGCAGCAGCCGCAGGGCAACAACAATCAGTTCAGCGGCGGCGCGCAGTCCCGTCCGCAGCAGCCGCAGAGTGCGCCTGCCAGCAACAACAACGAACCGCCAATGGATTTTGACGACGATATTCCGTTCTGATTCATCTGGCCTGACGCGTTTAAAAAGCCCGCTATGCGGGCTTTTTTTATGCGCGGTTCCGGCCGGCCGGGGCTATGACCATTCCGCCAGCACGGCATCCGTGCTCAGCACGCGCGGCACGTTGCCAGGGATCAGCAGCGAGGCCCACACCTCGTTGTGCTGATTAATCAGCGCTTCGGCCCCGACCCAGCGGCGATCGGCGGTGGTGTGCGCATCCGCCGCCACGGTTATCGCATAGCCCGCACTGGCCCCTGTTTTAATCGTGGTATCCAGACAGTAGTCGGTCGCACAGCCGCACACCACAAACGCCTCCACCTCCAGACGCTTTAACAGCGCGGCCAGCTCTGTCTGCCAGAAGCTGTCGCAGGCCGTTTTCGTCACGTAATGCGCGCCCGCAGGCTGAACCAGTTCCGGCAGCAGATCAAAGCTGGGGTTGCCCTCGCACATCGTGCCTTCACGATGCTGAATAAAGAGGACGATATCGGCACGCCCGGTCAGCCGGTTGATCCGGTCAACCCGGCCTGCTTTATCGAAACGTGGTGTGCTGAACACGCCGTTCTGCATATCAATGACGATGACGACTCGCTGTGCCATGCTGACTCCCTCAGAATGAGAAAAAAACAGTGTTACCTGCGGCGCGGCGGATAGCAATCTTTTGCATTTTCCCCCCGGTCGCAGGCATGCTAATCCGACATCGGATAAATAAGGAGAGAGAAGTGGAAGGTGTTCCGGCTGTTTTTCCCTGTGAAAAAGACCGCGCACAGTTTCAGCAACCGGCCGCGTTGCCCGGTGTGGAACTCTATCAGGCTCACATCTCCCGCTACGCTTTTGAACCCCATACCCATGAAGCCTTTGGCATTGGCACGATTGAGGCGGGTGCGCAGCGTTTTCGCTACCGCGGCACCGAATATACCGCGCCGGTGAACTCGCTGGTGACCATGAATCCGGATGAGCTGCATACCGGTGAGTCAGCCTGTGATGAGGGCTGGCGCTATCAGATGATCTACATTCAGCCGCAGCTGATGGATGAACTGACCGGCGATCGCGGCTGGTGGTTTAACGAGGCGCTGCTGACCGATCCGCGCATCGCGCAGCCGCTCTCCCGCACGCTGGCCGCACTCTGGCAGGCGGAGTCCGGACTGGCGCACCAGAGTCTGCTTTCCGAACTGCTGTTGCAGATTCGCCCGCTGGCGCGGATGTCGTCACCAGGCAGGCCCGAGGGAGGGCATCGCTTTGATCAGGTGCGTGATTTTCTGCGGGCAAATCTGGCGGAACCGGTGCGGCTGGAGGAGCTGGCGGCGCTGGCCTCGCTGTCGCCGTGGCACTTTTTACGCGCTTTCCGCCAGCACTATCACGTCACGCCGCATCAGATGCTGATGGCTTTCCGCCTCTATGATGCCAAACAGCGACTGGCACAGGGCGAAGCCGCTGCCAGTGTCGCAGCGGCCGTCGGGTTAACCGATCAGGCTCATCTGACCCGCGCCTTTGCTAACCGCTATGGCATTACGCCTGGCCGCTATCAGAAACAGGTGCGCCAGCCCTGACACAACCGCAATCTGCTACAAGCCTTCCTCCTTCACTCCCGCCACACTGTGAAAAAAAGCTATACGGGAAAAAGTCATGTTTGCTGGTGTTATGTTTGCCGTTACCGCGGGGCTGATGTGGGGGCTGATCTTTGTCGGGCCGCTGCTGGTGCCTGACTATCCTGGTGCACTGCAGTCGGCGGGACGTTATGTGGCGTTCGGGCTGATTGCGCTGCCGCTGGCCTGGCACGATCGCCGCCGACTGCGCCAGCTGGGGCGGGCCGACTGGCGCGAGGCAGTGAAACTCTCGCTGGTGGGTAACCTCTTCTATTATGCGTTTCTGGCCAATGCTATTCAGCGCACCGGCGCGCCGGTCTCCACCATGATTATCGGCACACTGCCGGTGGTGATCGCCGTTACCGCCAATCTCTGTTACGGCCATCTTGAAGGACGTCTGCCCTGGCGGCGGCTCTTTCCGGCGCTGGTGATGATGGCGGCCGGGTTGCTCTGCGTCAATGCGGCGGAGTTGCGGAGCCAGGGCGCAACGCTGGATCTTAGTCGTTACCTGACCGGCATCGTGCTGGCACTGCTGGCGGTGGTCTGCTGGACCTGGTATCCGCTGCGCAATGCCCGCTGGCTGCGCACTCATCCCGCACTGCGACCCTCGACCTGGGCGACGGCGCAGGGGCTGGTGACGCTGCCGATGGCGTTGACCCTGTATGCGCTGGTCAGCGTTCAGATCGCCTGGCAACAGCCTGATTTCCCGCTGCCGTTCGGGCCACATCCGTCACTCTTTATCTCTCTGATGCTGGCGATTGGCCTGCTCTGCTCCTGGCTCGGCAGCCTGTGCTGGAACGCAGCCAGCCAGCGTCTGCCCACGGTACTGATGGGGCCGCTGATTGTTTTTGAGATCCTGTTCGGTCTGTTATGGACTTTTCTCTGGCATCAACGCTGGCCACCTCTGCTCACCGTTATCGGCATTGCCTGTCTGATGGCTGGCGTGCTGTGGGCAATGCGTATCAAACCGCAGCCGCGGGTGGTTGCCCTCAGCGGATAACCCACACCGATCTCTGGAATAAACTGGCCGTGCGAAGCCCGCTTTGCCCGGCTTTTTAAGACAAAACCCTATCCCGATTTGTACTCTGTCCGACAGATTTTTGCCGCGAAATCGATTTCATGCGATGCGAAGGGGGAAAATCTCGTCGTGTTAACCCCTGCCATCCACCCCCGGTCAGCAAAAAAACGGCACTTTTCACCCGCTGAAGGCGGATCGTTTACCGCCGGGATGCAATTTCCTGCACAGATAGCGCCCATAAATCAGGAAAAAAAGCGCAGCATTATGGACGTTACGCTTTTCTCCGCCGCATTTTATTGGATTGTGACCCTGAGTTATGCCCGCTAAAAACCACTATTAACTTCATTCCACATTCAATGAGTAAGAAAATTCCGCCGCTGCGTTTTTAATTAAAGATTAATCTGTGGCATCAATGATGCGCAATGAAGAGAGTGAAAAGATAGCCACATAACGTTAGTGATAAGGAGCAATAAACTATTTATGCCGGATTAATCCTGGAGAAACTATTGCGGAAAAGGCACGCAAAGGAATTAAAGCGTAACCGCAAAAAGTTTGGGTTAGGGCCAGGATTAACTTAAAAGAAGTGTGATTATTTTTCGTTCTAAGTTTAAAGCGTCTTAATGTTATCCAGACGCTTTGGTAGTGGGGTTTAGCAGCACTTAACAAAAAAAGAGGAGGCCCAATCCCGCTAAAACGAGATTGGGAGGGGAAAAATCGGCGTAGAATGCGAGACTTTTGCTGTTGTGAATCAATTTTACCGCAAAAAAAGAAGCTTAGCCGTGAAGCCATTCATTAGTTATAAATGGAGCGGAAAGGGGTGCCGCAATTGTCCTGTTAAATGATCTTCATCTCTTCTGGTAAGAACAAATCTCAGCGTTAAGTCTGGTAAGCGCGGTAGCATGGGGGTTATCGGTTCTCCGTGCCTGACGGATAATGGTAAACGCTGCGGCTGATATCCAGCAGGCGGCAGCTGCGGCGGGTGCCGATGTCAAACGTGGTCTGCAGGAAGTCTACAGCCTGACGCTTTTCATTCGTGGTAAAGAAGTGCTTAAGCACGCTCTGCAGCATCTCTTTATCCGAGTTGAGGGTCTGCAGCTCGCGCGTCGCATTCTGCAGTTTTTCTTCCAGCTCCTTGATTTTTCTGCCTTCTTCCGAAGACAACCCAGAAAACTTCTTCTTCCAGCTGTAGAACGTGGCTTCAGAGATGCCTAACTCTTCACAAATCTCTCTGACTTTCACGCCCGATTCAGAAGCTTTAATGGCATTTGTGATTTGATCTTCGCTGTATCGTGACTTTCTCATAAATGCTCTTACCTTTCTTATCGATTAATGGATGAGAATGACTTTAATAATTTCTGGCACTGTTAGATTCTATTAATGCAGTATTAAAGTGCGCCAATGGAATAGCGAAGCCTAAATTAAGATATTTAGAATAAATATCATCATGGGATAAATCTTATTTTATTCTTATCCGCAGGCCGCGCCTTCCTGGAGGCGGATTTTTGTTATAAATTCATCGCATCCCGAATACGGAAAAATTAAACGTAAACCGGATATTTAGCCTGACCGACCCGAATAATAGGGGGGTTATGGCCGTTTAAGGTTGGGTTATTTTCAGCCTGAAATCGTTTCCATTTGAAGTGATTCGCGCCAGATATAATAAGAATTATCCTGAATTCACTCTCCGGATTATGATCAACTTCTCAATTTTCGGACCAGCCTGGTCTGAAGTCTTACATTTTCGCCAGGCCTACTGCGCGCTTATTAATTCGTTACAGGGATGTTGTACCGAAGCGGTTGTAGTTGAGTAATACTAAGGAAGAGTCGATGAAATTGAGCGTAATGTCTAATGCCGCCTGGATGATGTCTGAAAAGATCATCTCCGTATTTGGCGTCATTTTTGTGACGTCTTACGTGGCAAAATCCTTTGGCCCAACGGTGTTTGGCCAGATGGCGTTTTCAACCTCACTATTTGCAATGGTGCAAACCGTTGCCATCTTTGGCACCGAAACCATTCTGTTTAAGCGTGTCAGCAAAAATGCCTCAAAAGGCCTGCGTCTGATGAGCATCGCCCGGACGCTGCGGATGGTGTTGTTACTGGTCACTTCGGTGCCAGTCTTAATCTGGGTCTGGTACAACATGCAGGAAAATTTTCTGGCATTTGCACTGGCCTCATTTGTGGCGTCCGTTTTTGTCACCCAGGACACGTTCAGCGTCTACAACAATGCGCGGCTGGCCTCGCGCCTGAATACCGTTGCCAATGCGACAGGCATGCTGCTGAGTTTTGGCATCAGCTTTACCATCGCCTGGCTGCGCCTCAATCCGCTCTGGCTGACGCTCTCCATTGTGTCGGTGACCCTGGTGCCTTACCTGATTAAGCGTCACAACTTCTATCAGGATCATCAGGACCAGATGCCGCCGCGCGAAAAGCGTACCACCTATGTGCGTTATCTGATGTATGCCGGTCTGCCACTGGCCATCTCCAGCATCTTCATCTCTGTGCAGGTGAAAGCGGCGCAGATGTTTCTGGCAGGCACCGCGCCGGCGCGCGACCTCGGCCTGTTTGCAGCGGCGAATACCATTTCCGCCTCCTGGATTTTTATCCCGGTGGCGCTCATCACCTCCTGCTTCACTGAAATTTTCAGGGAGCGCGGCGAGGTCGCCATTAAGCTTGCCGCCCGGCTCAATGGCTATGTTATGGCGGTTTCACTGCTGATGCTGCTGATCATCTCGCTCTTCGGCGAGCGGATCATCATCGCGTTGTACGGGCCGGAATACACACAGTCAGGAAGTCTCATTACGTTGCTGTCGATAGCCACCAGCTTTTCGGCAATGGGGACCGTAGCCTATCGCTACATGGTTAAAGAGGGAGGATTCAATTACCTGCTGAGGAAAATCGTCTGTCTGATGGTCATCAGTTTGCCGCTCTCTTGGTGGTTGATCCAGGGTCACGGCATCATGGGGGCCGCGTGGAGCGTTTTCCTTTCAGAACTTTTGTCCCTGACCGTAATGAATTACTTCTTTAAAAACGGCGTCATTCAAAAGATTCAGGTTTCCTCACTCAACTACAAAACCTACAAATGAGGTCAGATATGCTCAAGTTGAAAGAAGAACTCAGAAGAAGTGTGCAGTATTTTATTAAGAAGATGCCCTGGGCTTATCAGGATCGCATCTACTACTTCCACAAGTTCAGAAAACTGCCCAATCTGCGTCAGCCAAAAGTGTTCAACGAGAAGGTGCTGTACCGTAAGTTTATCTTCGGCGATTACCAGAACTACGGTCGCCTGTCAGATAAGTACTCGGTGCGCGAATTCATTGCTGAGAAAATCGGTGATGAGTACCTGATCCCGCTGGTACACGAAACCACTGACCCGACCACGCTGAACAGCTTACCCTGCTGGAAGGGGACGGTGATTAAACCGAACCACGCCTCCAACATGGTAGAGATCCTGCTGGAAGAGCCGGATGCCCTGCGCAAGCAGCAGATCATTCATGACTGCTATCGCTGGCTGAAGACCGACTTCGCCAACGAAGCGCGTGAGATTCACTATCGCTACATCAAGCCACGTATTCTGGTGGAGAAGTACATTGGTGATGGCAAAAGCGCGCCGATCGATTACAAGTTCCATATGTTCAACAAGCGCGATGGTCGGTTTGAATATGTGCTGCAGGTGATCTACAACCGCTGCCAGCCGCTGCTGTCGATGAATTTCTACGTGAACAACCTCCAGGAGGCGTATCACAAGATTCGTGACACCGGGCTGGATGTCTCACCGATCATGCCGTCACTGGAACATGCGCTCGAACTGAGCAAGAAGCTGGCCAGTGATTTCGACTATGTGCGCGTGGACTGGTATATCCATGACGAGCGGATCTACTTTGGCGAGCTGACCTTCACCCCGGGTGCAGGACTGGTCACCGGACTGGATCGCGGTTTAAATCAGATGATGGGAGATATGTGGATTCAGGACCGCCGCGGAACGCAGAGCCCGGGCGTGACAGTGCAGGATGTGAATATCCCTGCCATGTTGAAGAAAATTTAAACACACAGCAATATAAAAAACCCCGCGCAGCGGGGTTTTTTATGCCTGTCGATTGGGGATTATCGCGATCGATCAGGGCATCGGCCAGTCAGCAGGGGCCTGGCTCATCACATCGATAAACGCATGCTTTGAGATTTCCAGGAAGTTATGCACGTTTTCCATGCTCAGGGTAATGCCCATCAGCCCCGTCACAAACCAGCAGGTCACACCTAAACCAATCCCGCCACACATAAATGCCATCACATGACGGCTATCCTGACGCAGTCGGGTTTTCAGGGTACTGGCAAAAAACATCAGAACTGCGCTCAGCAACTCCCAGCGCATAACAAGAAAACTGGCGGTTAACGTGGCCATCGGTGGACCTCAATATCAGTAAGGATTCCTGACAATTCGCGGACATCACCGGCGGCAGAAAAGCGTGTCAGGAGGGGCTTTTTCGCCGTCAAACCAGGTTCAAAGTGTGACTTGGGTCACATTATATCACCCGATTTTAAATTTTGAACAAAATTTGACTCTGGTATGGCAGCTGGAGCGGGGGAAAAATGAACGGCAGGGGAGGAAATGCGGGAAATTCAGTCAGATGCGCCTGTTGCAGGCGCATCTGCCGGTCAGCGAACCGGACAGCACTCACCGGTGGTGCGCTGGGTATAGCTGCCAATGCCGTCGTTGCAGCCAAAGCTCAGCAGGCGAGGGCGCTGAATCGCCTGACGTCGCATGGTATGCCGGTAGGCGGTTGGCGTCTGCGAAAACTGGCGGCGAAACACGCGGGAGAAGGTCTGCTGCGAGTCGTAGCCATATTGCATTGCGATATCAAAAACCGGGCGCTGTGTCTGCGACAGCGCTTCTGCTGCCAGGGTCAGGCGACGCTCACGAATATAGCCACCCAGCGTCTGTTTCGTCACGGTACGGAACATACGCTGCAGGTGCCATTTTGAATAACCCGATTTAGCGGCAACTTCATCGATCGACAGACTCTTGTCGAGGTTCTGGTCAATCCAGTGCGTCAGGGAATGAATGATCTCTTCTTGCATCATGGCCTCATCCTTCTGGTGCTTAATAAGTGATATAGGGAGTTTCGTCGTTTTGATAGAGAAGGAGTATAATTCCTCAAGTTAACTTGAGGTAAAGGGCCTGATGAAAAAAGAACGCAACTATCCCAAACCGGTGTTAACACCGGGTGAGGTGGCGCGCCGTAGTGGTGTGGCGGTGTCGGCACTGCACTTTTATGAAAGCAAAGGGCTGATTTTCAGCACCCGTAACAGCGGCAATCAGCGGCGATACAGTCGTGACGTGCTGCGACGCGTGGCGATTATCAAGATTGCTCAGCGCATCGGTATTCCGCTGGCGACGGTCAGCGACAGTCTCGATCACATCCCGGCTGACAAACGGATGTCGACACCGGAATGGGATGCGCTGACCCGGCACTGGCGCGAAGAGCTGGATAAGCGCATCGAAACCCTGACCCGCCTGCGCAACGATCTGGATGGATGTATCGGCTGCGGCTGCCTGTCGATGCGCGACTGCCCGCTGCGTAATCCCGGAGACCGGCTGGGCGAGCAGGGGTCGGGTGCGGTGCTGCTGGACCCGGAACAGGATGATAAACATCCGGATGTGGAGTGACGTCTATACTGAAGAGAGGTCAAAACACAGGGAATCATGATGATCACCGTTCACCATCTTGAGCAATCGCGCTCGCAACGCGTATTGTGGCTGCTGGAAGAGCTGGAAGTGCCGTACCAGATTAAACGCTATCAACGCGAACCGACGATGCTGGCCCCGGAGGCGCTGAAAAAGGTGCATCCGCTGGGGAAATCGCCGGTGATTACCGACGGCAACCGGGTTGTGGCCGAGTCGGGAGCCATCCTGGAATACCTGGAAGAGAACTACGATCACACCTTCCGGCTGAAAATCAGTGATGAGGCGTCACGTCTGCAGTGCCGCTACTGGCTGCACTATGCCGAGGGATCGCTGATGCCGCTGCTGGTGATGAAGCTGATCTTCGGGCAGATGGGCAAAGCCCCGGTGCCGTGGCTGCTGCGTCCGGTCGGGGCGGCATTCGGGAAAGGGGTGCAGAAGGCGTATCTGGATAAACAGCTAAAGCCGCACATGAAGATGATTGAACAGCATCTGGCAGCTAACCCCTGGTTTGCCGGTGAGCGCTTCTCCATAGCCGATGTCCAGATGAGCTTTCCGCTGCTGGCACTGGCGCAGCGCGCCGGGCTGGATCAGATGCCCGCCACCCGGAAATGGTTAGAGACCGTGCAGCAGCGCGCCGCCTGGCAGCGCGCGATCGCTCAGGGCGGCGAGCTTTCGCTGCCAGGCTGATCCTCTTTTTCGCCCGGCGAGCCGTCTCTCTTCACAGCTATGCCGGTGCCATGTCCGCCAGAAACCGCTTTAACTTCAATGCGTCAGCGCGTTGCACTGATCCCGGCTGCACGCTTTTTCGCCGCGAACCGCGGATCTTTATGCTGAACAATCTCCCTCTGACAGTTGAAACTGTGCCGCCAAACGCCGGATAATCGCCTGCCTTTTTATCCGGCCGCCTTGAGCGACCCACACTCTGCGGCAAGGTAAACGTTTGCCTGCCGGGTCCGTCCGGTCAGGGTTACCGTCTACCCGCTTATTCCAGGGACAGCGATGGCCGCAGAGCGATCCACACAACAAAAATTTTTGAGGCTCAATTATGTCAACTGAATCACGCCCGGCCAGTGGAAAACTGGACGCCTGGTTCTCGATCTCGGCGCGAGGCAGCAGCGTGCGTCAGGAAATTCTGGCCGGACTCACCACCTTTCTGGCGATGGTTTACTCCGTAATCGTCGTGCCGGGGATGCTGGGCAAAGCCGGTTTCTCCCCGACGGCCGTCTTTGTCGCCACCTGTCTGGTCGCCAGCTTTGGTTCTATCCTGATGGGCTTATGGGCCAATCTGCCGATGGCGATTGGCTGCGCGATCTCGTTAACCGCCTTTACCGCATTCAGCCTGGTGCTGGGTCAGCACATCAGCGTGCCGGTCGCGCTGGGTGCGGTGTTCCTGATGGGCCTGCTCTTTACGCTGATCTCCGTCACCGGTATCCGTGCGTGGATCCTGCGCAACCTGCCGATGGGGGTGGCGCACGGCACCGGCGTCGGAATTGGTCTGTTTCTGCTGCTGATTGCGGCGGATGGCGTGGGCCTGGTCGTTAAAAATCCGGCTCCCGGCCTGCCGGTCGCCCTGGGCCACTTCACCACCTTTCCGGTGATGATGACGCTGCTGGGTCTGGCGGCGATTATCGGGCTGGAGAAGCGCCGGGTGCCGGGCGGCATCCTGCTGACGATTATCGCTATTTCACTGCTGGGCCTGATCTTTGACCCGGCGGTGACGTATCACGGGCTGTTTGCGCTGCCTGACCTGCGTGATGCGCAGGGACAGTCGCTGCTGTTCAGCCTCGATATCATGGGTGCCCTGCAGCCGGTGGTGCTGCCGAGCGTGCTGGCACTGGTCATGACGGCGGTCTTTGATGCCACCGGCACCATTCGCGCCGTGGCCGGGCAAGCCAATCTGCTGGATAAGCAGGGGCAGATCATCAATGGCGGCCGTGCCCTGACCTCGGACTCTGTCAGTAGCCTGTTCGCCGGTCTGGTCGGCGCGTCGCCGGCGGCAGTCTATATCGAGTCGGCGGCGGGAACGGCGGCGGGCGGTAAAACGGGTCTGACCGCCATTGTGGTCGGCCTGCTGTTCCTGGCCATTCTGTTTATGTCGCCGCTGGCTTACCTGGTACCGGCATACGCCACGGCACCTGCCCTGATGTATGTGGGTCTGCTGATGCTGAGCAACGTGGCAAAAATCGACTTCGCTGATTTTGTCGATGCGATGTCGGGTCTGTTAACGGCGGTGATCATCGTGCTCACCTGCAACATCGTGACCGGCATCATGATTGGGTTTGCCAGCCTGGTAGTGGGCCGTCTCTTCGCGGGCGAGTGGCGCAGGCTCAACGTCGGCACCGTCGTGATTGCCGTTGCGCTGGTGGCGTTTTATGCCGGAGGCTGGGCGATCTGACTGCTGAACCGGACGTGTAACAACGCGTCCGGAATTTTTCACTTTTTTCCTCCTCGTCGCACGCGTAGCTGACACCCTTCATCGCCGTTTGTTTTACACTTTATCGCTTAACCAATGACTGAAAGAAACGACGCCTAAGGAAAGCATGGAAATCTTTTTTACTATTCTCATCATGACGCTGGTCGTGTCGCTCTCCGGCGTCGCGGCCCGCATTCTCCCTTTTCAGATCCCGTTACCCCTTGTCCAGATCGCCGCAGGTGCGCTGCTGGCCTGGCCGACGTTTGGTCTGCATGTCGACTTTGACCCGGAACTGTTTCTGGTGCTGTTCATCCCGCCGCTGCTGTTCGCGGATGGCTGGAAGACGCCGATCAGTGAGTTCCTGCATCACGGTCGTGAAATTATTGGCTTAGCGCTGGCGCTGGTGCTGATTACCGTAATTGGTATCGGCTATCTCATCTACTGGATGGTGCCAGGTATTCCGCTGATCCCCGCTTTTGCGCTGGCGGCGGTGCTGTCGCCCACCGACGCCGTGGCGCTCTCCGGCATCGTCGGCGAAGGCCGCATTCCCAAAAAAATTATGTCGATCGTGCAGGGTGAAGCACTGATGAACGACGCGTCGGGCCTGGTGTCGCTGAAGTTTGCCGTGGCTGTCGCCATGGGCACTATGGTCTTTACCTGGGGCGGCGCGAGCATCGAATTCCTGAAAGTCGCCGTCGGTGGTCTGGTGGCGGGTGTGGCGGTCTGCTGGCTCTACGGGAAATCGCTGCGCCTGCTCAGCCGCTGGAGCGGTGACGACCCGGCGACCCAGACCGTTCTGCTGCTGCTGCTGCCGTTCGCCTCTTACCTGATTGCCGAACATCTGGGTGTGTCAGGCATCCTGGCGGCCGTGGCGGCCGGTATGACCATCACCCGCTCCGGCATTATCCGTCAGGCTCCGCTGGCGATGCGTCTGCGCGCCAACAGCGTCTGGCAGATGCTGGAGTTTGTCTTTAACGGCATGGTCTTCCTGATGCTTGGCCTGCAGTTACCGGACATTCTGCAGACCTCGGTTGACCAGGCGCAGGCCGATCCTAACGTCGAACTCTGGATGCTGTTCGCTGATATCGCGCTGGTCTATCTGGCACTAATGCTGGTGCGTTTCGGCTGGCTGTGGATTATGCAGCGCTTCAGCAAACGCCTGCTGAAGAAGAAGCCGCTGGAGTTCTCCAACTATTCGCTGCGCGAACTGCTGATCGCCTCTTTTGCCGGTGTCCGCGGTGCGATTACCCTGGCGGGTGTGCTCTCTATTCCCCTGTTCCTGAGCAATGGCGAGCCCTTCCCGGCGCGCTATGAGCTGGTGTTTATTGCGACCGGGGTGATTCTGTTCTCGCTGCTGGTGGGCGTGGTGATCCTGCCGATTCTGCTGCGCGGCATCGATACCATCGACAAGGGTGCGCATCGCCGCGAACTGCAGAACGCCCGTGCCGTCATGGCCGGAGCCGCGATTGAGAGCCTGCACAAAATGGAAGAGCGGCTGGAGAAGGAGTCGGAAGAGAATATCGATCCGGAGCTGCTGAAAGAGGTGAGCCTGCGGGTGATCGGCAACTTACGTCGTCGCGCCGAAGGGAAGAACGACCTCGAACATGCGCTGTTCGCTGAAAACCTGGAGCGTCGCTTCCGCCTGACCGGGCTGCGCGCTGAACGCGCCGAGGTCTATCATCTGCGCGCCACTCAGCAGATCTCCAATGAGACGATGCAGAAATTACTGCACGACCTGGACCTGCTGGAAGCGCTGCTGATCGAAAAAGAGGAGTAATCCGCAACGGGCGCGTCTGCGATAACGCGGCGCGCCCGCCTGCTACACCGACAGACGCGGCGGCTGATCCGGCCAGTGCTCGCGACAGCACGCTATCCACGCCTGCGCACTGCGCGACAGATAACTGCCTTCCCGCCAGATCAGACCCAGACTCCATTTCAGCTCCGACTCCAGCGGCAGCCACAATAAAGAGTGCTTATCCAGCCGCTGACAGATCGGCTCCGGCAGAATCGCCAGCCCCATTTCCGCCTGCACCATCGCCGCCAGAAAGTCCCACTGGCCGCTGCGCACCGCTATCGTCGGCGTCAGACTGAGCCGCTGAAACGCCTGCATCAGCTGACGGTTCAGTGAAAACTCCTCGTTGAAAATCAGCAGCGGATGCTGCGCCAGTTCAGCCAGTCCAATCTGCTGGCGGCCAAGCCACGCCGGATGCCGGGGCAGCAGCACGCAGAGCGGATGGTGCATCAGGGGCAGGGTGTTCAGCGGCAGCCCGGCGTCAACCGGCAGGGCGGTCAGGGCGATGTCCAGAGTGCCCGCCAGTACCGCCTGCTGGACGGTCAGCCCGCCAAACTCCGAAATTTTCAGCGCCACACCCGGATAGCGGCGGCGAAACGCGGAGATCGATCCGGCTATCTGCATCCCGACCATCGGTGGAATGCCGAGCCGCAGCTCACCGGTTTTCAGCTCGTTGATGTCACCGATCTCCGCTTCCAGCTGATGAAACTCCTGCAGGATCGCCAGCCCGCGCTGATAGACCGCCTGTCCGCTGTCGGTAAGATGCAGGCGACGGCCATCACGCAGAAGCAGCGTACAGCCCAGCTCCTCCTCCAGCTGGCGCAGCATTTTGCTGATGGTCGGCTGCGTCACAAACAGCTTCTGTGCCGCTCGGGTAAAGCTCTGCTGACGAACCACTTCAGTAAAGTAACGCAGGGCGCGGACGTCCATAACTATTCCTTTCAGGCATGATTGCGATAATTTTAATTCATTTTTTTCACCTTCTGTCGCCGATTTATACTGGTGCTGTGAATTTAATCGGGAGAGAAGGGTATGGCGTTAGCACTCACACCACGCAGTCACCGCGCAGCGCAATGGCTGAGTCTGCCGCTGCAGCTGGGGTTCTATATCGGTCTGTTTATCGCCTGCGACCGGCTGGTAACGTGGCTGCATCTGCCGTTGCCTGCCAACATCGTCGGCATGCTACTGCTGCTGGCATTGATCGTGACGCGCGTCGTGCCGCTCAACTGGGTGAAAGCGGGGTCACGCTGGCTGCTGGCCGAGATGCTGCTGTTCTTCATTCCGGCCGTGGTTGCGGTGGTCAACTATGGCGATCTGCTGCGGGTCGACGGCTGGCGCATCTGCGTGGTGATCGGCGTCAGTACCCTGCTGGTGCTGGCTTCCACCGCCTGGGTCGTGGATCGGCTTTATCAGTATGAAGTCGCGCGCGCCGCGCGTAAGCAGGGCCCCCATGCGTGATATTCTGCTCAGCCTGCTCTGTGTGGCGGTGACCCTGCTGGTCTATGCGCTGAATAAACGGCTCTACCGGCGCTGGCGGACGCTGCTGCTGATGCCACTGGTCATGACGCCGCTGGTGCTGGTGGCGCTGCTGCTGCTGACGCACATCAGCTGGCAGGATTACATCGCTGAAAACCACTGGCTGCTGTGGCTGCTGGGGCCCGCCACGCTGGCCTTCGCCGTGCCGGTGTATGAGAACGTGGCGATTATTAAGCGTCACTGGCTGTCGCTGAGCGCGGGCGTCGTGACCGCCACGCTGGTGGCCGTCTGCAGTTCCGTCTGGCTGGCGCGGTTGCTGACGTTACCGGAGTCGATTCAGCGCAGCCTTGCCGTTCGCTCCATCACCACCCCCTTTGCGCTGGCCGCCGCGGGGCCGATTGGCGGACAGCCCGATCTGGTGGCGCTGTTTGTGGTGATCACCGGCGTGTTTGGCATGGCGGTGGGTGACGTCCTGTTTCTGCGCATTGCCATTAAACAGGGCGTAGCGAAAGGCGCGGGACTGGGCGCAGCATCGCACGGCGCCGGAACGGCACGTGCTTATCAGCTTGGGCAGCAGGAGGGCGTTGTCGCCAGCCTGGTGATGATGCTTTCTGGCGTGGTGACCGTGGTTCTGGCTCCGCTGATTGGACACCTGATGTGGACGATATAGTCTACACTGCTCTGCGCAGGCGACTCTCCTGACCGCGACACGTATTTTTACGTAAAGTTTTCCGGATAATGTTGTCTCCGTTTTTCAGGCTGTTAACCTTGCGGCCGAATTAATTGTCCTTTCATGGAGTGGAATCATGTTTAAGCAACTTGTTACCGGGAGCGCCCTCGGGCTGGTTTTACTGAGCGGTGCCGCTCAGGCAATCGAAGGCAGTGTTGATGTCAGTGAACACAACACCAACCTGAATCTGGGTCTGGGCACCACCACGC
Organism: Pantoea sp. EKM101V; assembly: GCF_011800325.1. Lineage (NCBI taxonomy): Bacteria > Pseudomonadati > Pseudomonadota > Gammaproteobacteria > Enterobacterales > Erwiniaceae > Pantoea > Pantoea sp. EKM101V. The sequence goes on along the minus strand of NZ_JAALFP010000005.1, from coordinate 268,879 downwards.
CGGGGCTGTTTCTGAAGGGTAACTGGCTGCGTAGCGACCATGACGGCAGCACCTACGGTGCCGGTCTGGGTTACAACGTCGATTTCGGGCCGCTGCGTCTGGCGCCGACCGCAAAAGCGATCTTCACCCATCCTGAAGATGGAAAAGATGGATTTGCGGTGGCGCTGGGTGGTGCCGCACACTACAGCCTGAACAGCATGTGGGGCCTGTATGGCGAATATTACTATGCGCCGGAGTCCTTCACCGATCAGCTCGACAGCTACCAGGAAGCGGCGGGCGGCCTGAGCTTCACGCCGGTCTCACTGCTTAACCTGCGCGTGGGTTATCAGTACATCGAGCTGAACAACAAAGATGGACGTAAAGATAACGTGCTGGTCGATGGTCCTTATGTCGGGGCTTCACTGCGTTTCTGATACGCGACATGAAAGAAAAGGGCGGCTGATTGAGCCGCCCTTTTTTTATGGCCTGTTTCTGCCCGTTTCAGAGGGCAATCAGTGCGCTTTACCCTGTTCAATACCGGTGCCGGTCTGCGAGCGAATGAACTGCGCCCGGAAGCGCGAACGCTCTTCTGCACCCTGCGGCGAATGGTCGGTAATCGAGAAGATCCAGATGCCTACAAAGGCCACGATCATCGAGAACAGCGCCGGATACTCATACGGGAAGATCGGTGTGGCGTTGCCCAGCACCTGCACCCACACCGTCGGGCCGAGGATCATCAGGATCACCGCGGTCAGCAGACCGAGCCAGCCGCCCACCATCGCGCCGCGCGTGGTGAGTTTTGACCAGTACATCGACAGCAGGATGATCGGGAAATTACAGCTGGCCGCAATAGAGAAGGCCAGCCCGACCATAAAGGCGATGTTCTGCTTCTCAAACAGAATACCCAGCGCAATCGCCACCACGCCCAGCGCCAGCACGGTGATTTTAGAGACCCGCAGTTCATCCTTTTCGCTGGCCTGACCTTTACGGTAAACGCTGGCATAGAGATCGTGCGACACCGCCGACGCGCCTGCCAGGGTTAAGCCCGCCACCACCGCCAGAATCGTGGCAAAAGCGACCGCAGAGATAAAGCCGAGGAAGGTGCTGCCGCCCACCGCATTCGCCAGGTGCACCGCCGCCATGTTGTTACCGCCTATCAGCGCACCCGCCGCATCTTTAAACGCCGGATTCGCGCCGACCAGCAGAATGGCCCCAAAGCCGATAATGAAGGTCAGGAAGTAGAAGTAACCCATGAAGCCGGTGGCCCAGAAGACGCTTTTCCGCGCCTCTTTGGCATCGGCCACGGTGAAGAAGCGCATCAGAATGTGTGGCAGGCCAGCCGTACCAAACATCAGTCCTAAGCCCAGTGACAGCGCCGAAATGGGATCTTTGACCAGTCCGCCAGGCTGCATAATCGCGGCGCCCTTAGGGTGGACCGCCATCGCTTCGGTGAACAGCGTATTAAAGCTGAAACCGGTCGCCTTCATGACCATCACCGCCATAAAGGTGGCGCCAAACAGCAGCAGCACCGCTTTGATGATCTGCACCCAGGTGGTGGCGAGCATGCCGCCAAACAGCACATACATCACCATCAGAATGCCGACCAGAATCACCGCCACATGGTAGTTAAGACCAAACAGCAGCTGGATCAGCTTCCCGGCCCCCACCATCTGCGCAATCAGGTAGAGCGCCACCACCACCAGCGAACCGCAGGCGGAGAGAATGCGGATCGGCATCTGCTTAAGACGATAGGAGGCGACATCCGCAAAGGTATAGCGACCCAGGTTGCGCAGCCGTTCGGCGATCAAAAACAGAATCATCGGCCAGCCGACCAGGAAGCCGAGCGAGTAGATCAGCCCGTCATAACCGGAGGTGTAAACCAGCGCCGATATACCCAGGAACGACGCCGCGGACATAAAGTCTCCCGCCATCGCCAGACCGTTCTGGAAGCCGGTGATGTTGCCGCCCGCGGTGTAGTAATCATTGCGTGAACGGGTTCGTCTGGAGGCCCAGTAAGTAATCCCCAGCGTGGCCCCGACGAAAATCATAAACATGATGATCGCCTGATAGTTGGTTGCCTGACGCTGCACGGCACCGGTTATCGCATCGGCGGCCAGCGCGGAGAAGGGCAGCATCAGGGCCAGCAGCCATAAGGTGAGTCGGGTCATGATTTCACCTCGCTGAGGATCGCTTTGGTTAAACGGTCAAACTCCCCGTTGGCGCGCCAGACATAGACGCCGGTCAGCAGAAAGGAGACCACAATCAGTCCGACACCAATCGGGATACCGCGGGTCACATTGGTGCCAGCGTGCAGCGGCGTACCGAGCCAGCCGGGCGCGAACGCAATCAGCAGAATAAAACCGACATAGAGCACCAGCATAATCAGCGACAGCAGCGTCGCGAACGCCTGGCGTTTACGGACTAGCTCATGAAAACGGGGATTACGTTCAATCTGTTGATTGATTGCATCCTGACTCGAAAGGGCGTCATTCATCACATTTTCTCCAGAGGTCTTGCAGGGGAGAACCTCGCGTCAGGACGCGGATTCAGCTGGTTATAATATTTGTGACTACCGAAACAGACTGCGTGGGGCGGGGGTGGCGGGAAGCGATCTTCCCGCCGGACAGCGTGCGCTTAAGGCATGTTGATGGACTGTTTCTCCTCAAGCAGTTTTTCTACGACGCCAGGATCGGCGAGCGTGGAGGTGTCACCCAGATTGCTGGTGTCGCCGGTGGCAATTTTGCGCAGAATACGGCGCATGATTTTGCCTGAGCGGGTTTTCGGCAGAGAGTCCGTCCAGTGCAGCACATCCGGCGTGGCTATCGGGCCGATCTCTTTGCGAACCCACTGGCGGACTTCGGTGTAAAGCTCCGGTGACGGCTCCTCGCCGTGATTCAGCGTGATATAGGCATAAATCGCCTGACCTTTGATGCTGTGCGGAATGCCCACCACCGCGGCTTCGGCAATTTTCGGGTGCGACACCAGCGCCGACTCAATTTCGGCAGTGCCGAGCCGGTGACCGGAGACATTGAGTACGTCATCAACGCGGCCGGTGATCCAGTAGTAGCCATCCTCATCGCGACGGGCACCGTCACCACTGAAGTAGGCATTTTTAAAGGTGGAGAAATAGGTCTGCTCGAAACGGTCGTGATCGCCAAAGAGCGTTCGCGCCTGTCCGGGCCAGGATTCCGTGATCACCAGATTGCCTTCGCAGGCACCTTCCTGAGGATGACCTTCGTTGTCTACCAGTGCGGGCTGCACCCCGAAGAACGGCCGGGTGGCGGAACCGGCTTTCAACTCGGTTGCACCCGGCAGCGGGGTAATCATGAAGCCGCCGGTTTCGGTCTGCCACCAGGTGTCCACAATCGGGCAGCGGCTGTTGCCGATTTTCTGGTAGTACCACTCCCAGGCTTCCGGGTTGATCGGCTCGCCGACCGAACCCATGATGCGCAGCGTGCTGCGGTCAGTGTTCGCTATCGCCTTATCGCCCTCCGCCATAAGCGCACGGATAGCCGTGGGCGCGGTGTAGAGCAGGGTCACTTTATGTTTATCGACCACTTCCGCCATGCGGCTCGGTGTGGGCCAGTTCGGCACCCCTTCAAACATCAGCGTGGTTGCGCCACAGGCCAGCGGGCCATAGACCAGATAGCTGTGGCCGGTGACCCAGCCGACATCGGCGGTGCACCAGTAGATATCATCCTGATGATAATCAAAGACAAACTTAAAGGTGGTCGCCGCATAGACCAGATAGCCGCCCGTGGTGTGCAGTACCCCTTTGGGTTTACCGGTGGAGCCGGAGGTATAGAGGATAAACAGCGGATCTTCTGCACCCACTTCGGCTGGGGAGTGGTTGGTGCTGGCGTTCTGCATCAGGTCATGCCACCACCGATCGCGGCCTTCCACCCAGCCCACCTCTTTACCGGTGCGCCGGAAGACCACCACGTTGTTCACGCTGGTGACGGCAGGATTTTTTAATGCGTCATCGACATTTTTCTTCAGCGGGATGCTGCGGCCGGCGCGGATCCCTTCATCTGCGGTGATCACCAGCGAGGCACTGGAGTCGACGATACGGCCCGCCACCGCCTCCGGTGAGAAGCCGCCAAAGATCACCGAGTGAACGGCCCCGATACGCGCACAGGCCAGCATCGCCACAGCCGCTTCCGGCACCATCGGCATATAGATCGCCACCACATCGCCTTTTTTCACCTCCAGCAGCTCCAGCACGTTGGCGAAGCGACAGACTTCAGCATGCAGCTGGCGGAAGGTCAGGGTTTTGCTCTCGCTGGCGTCGTCGCCTTCCCAGATAATGGCCGGGTGGTCGCCGCGCGTGGCGAGATGACGGTCAAGGCAGTTTGCCGCCAGGTTCAGCGTGCCATCTTCGTACCAGCGAATGCTGATGTTACCCGGTGCAAACGAGCAGTTTTTCACGGTGCTGTAGGGCTTAATCCAGTCAAGGATTTTGCCCTGTTCGCCCCAGAAACTGTCCGGGTCGTCGACAGAGTGCTGATACATCGCCTGATACTGTTCTGCTGTGATCAGGGCATTCGCTGCAATGTTCTCTGGAACAGGATGTTTGTGGTTTTGGCTCATGGCGGATCTCCTTGAAGATGTTAATGATATGTCAATCAATAGTTAATTGAAGCCTGCCCTGAGCCTTTGTTTCTTTTTTGCGCCACAGATCACGGGATATTTCTTCGCCGCCTGAGCGGGAGGCTATCCCGATATTTCTGCTGGATAAGCCGACGGGGATAAGGGCGACAGGCATGACCTTTTGACACTCACCCTGAATAAAAAGCAAGCAAACGCGCCGGGAGCCTTTTTAACCGCTCCTGCATAGCTATGCGTAAATTCATCGAAGTAATACTTTTCATAACAGCAGGTTAGGGTTTTTCAGCGTCAGCAGCACTTTATGCTACTCAGGTGGTGAACTTTTAATCGGATCCGCCAGGGGTTGCATTTACCACAGTGAAAATGGTACTTATCTCGCCCCTGTTCTGCAGGTATCAACTCAGACCGCGTCTGAAAATGGGTATGGGAATCGTCAGATTTTCATACGAGGCGCTGTTTCAAGACACCCTCTAATTTACCGGGCTTTTTGCTCACTCCCTGTGTGTATCGTCTTCTGCACCTTCGCAGCAGAGAAAAAACGGGTTTTGACTGAGGAAATGACACGTTATGAAAGGTTTTAAAATCAGCCTGGCCTGGCAGATTCTGACAGCCCTTGTGCTTGGTATCATTGTGGGCGCTGTGTTGCATAATCAGCCAGACAATCGTGAATGGTTAGTCACCAACATTCTCAGTCCGGCAGGCGATATCTTCATTCATCTCATCAAGATGATTGTGGTACCGATTGTGATTTCATCCCTGGTGGTCGGCATTGCCGGCGTAGGTGATGCAAAGAAGCTGGGACGCATCGGCGTCAAAACGATTCTCTACTTTGAAGTGATCACCACCCTTGCCATTGTGGTCGGTATTACGCTGGCCAACGTATTTCAACCCGGCACCGGCATCGATATGTCAACGCTGGCAACGGTGGACATCTCTAAATATGAAGCGACAACGGCAGAGGTGCAGGGCGGTCCGCACAGCCTGGTTGCCACCATTCTGTCGCTGATCCCGCAGAACATCTTCGCCTCGATGGTGAAGGGCGACATGCTGCCGATTATCTTTTTCTCGGTGCTGTTTGGCTTAGGCCTCTCGTCTCTGCCGTCAGAACAGCGCGATCCGCTGGTGAACCTGTTCCGTGGCATCTCTGAAACGATGTTTAAAGTCACGAACATGATCATGCGCTATGCGCCGGTAGGGGTGTTTGCGCTGATTGCGGTGACGATTGCCAACTTCGGCTTTGCCTCGCTCTGGCCGCTGGCCAAGCTGGTGCTGCTGGTTTACGTGGCGATTCTCTTCTTCGCCTTCGTGGTACTGGGTGGCGTGGCGCGTCTCTGCAAGCTGCGGATCACCACCCTGATGCGTATCCTGAAAGATGAGCTGATCCTCTCTTACTCCACCTCCAGTTCGGAAACCGTGCTGCCACGCATCATGGAGAAGATGGAAGCCTACGGCGCGCCGAAAGCGATCACCAGCTTTGTGGTGCCGACCGGCTACTCATTTAATCTCGATGGTTCAACGCTCTATCAGAGCATCGCGGCCATCTTTATCGCGCAGCTCTATGGCATTGACCTGTCACTGACCGACGAGATTGTGCTGGTGCTGACGCTGATGGTGACCTCGAAAGGGATCGCCGGCGTGCCGGGCGTGTCGTTCGTGGTGCTGCTGGCCACCCTGGGCAGCGTCGGCATTCCGCTGGAAGGCCTGGCGTTTATCGCTGGTGTTGACCGCATCATGGACATGGCGCGTACCGCGCTGAACGTGGTCGGTAACGCGCTGGCGGTGCTGGTGATTTCCCGCTGGGAAAACCAGTTCGATGCAGAACAGGCGAAGGCGTACGAACTGCAGCTGCGGACGCAGACCGCAGGCTGATCGTCGTCGTTCACGCAGAAAGGGCTCAACGAAAGTTGGGCCCTTTTTTTGTGTGGCTTAGTTCATACCGGGTCGATAGGGCAGATGTCCGGCTAAAACTTCTTTTCAAACAGCAGTAAAACAGCCTGAGGGAAGAAAATGTTCACCTGACGAGTAAAGCGTCCCACGCCAGGGACGGCGTGGGACGAGCGTTATGGATGACGAATGCGTCTTTACGATCAGGTGAACCTTTTCTGATCGGCTCCGGTTTGACAACGACGCCACTCACATCCAGTGAAAAAAGATCTCCCCCAGCGAATTAATCATTCTTTATAATGTTTTCCAGTTTGAATAATTTATTCCTTTTGCGGAGCCCGTCATGAAACTCGACCTTAGCCAGATGATTACCGAAGGCCGCAACCCGGCCAGCCAGAACATTGACGAACTCTCCACCGAAGCGATGCTGCGCGTCATTAATGATGAAGATAAAAAGGTCGCGCTGGCGGTTGAGGCTATCCTGCCGCAGATCGCTGCTGCCGTTGACGCCATCTGCGCCGCCTTCCGGGCCGGTGGACGACTGATCTACTGCGGCGCAGGCACCTCCGGACGGCTCGGTATTCTGGACGCCAGCGAATGCCCGCCCACCTTTGGCACCCCCCGCGAACAGGTTATCGGCCTGATCGCCGGTGGCCATACCGCCATCCTGCAGGCGGTTGAAAACGCCGAAGATAACCGGGAGCAGGGCGCGCAGGATCTGAAAGATATCCACTTCAGCCGCCACGATATCCTGGTCGGTATCGCCGCCAGCGGTCGCACACCCTACGTGCTGGGTGCGCTGGCTTACGCGAACGAACTTGGCGCGACCACCGTGGCGCTCACCTGTAATCCGGACAGCGCCATGGCACAGGTTGCCGCGATTGCGCTCACTCCGGTGGTCGGCCCGGAGATTGTCACCGGCTCTTCCCGCATGAAAGCGGGCACGGCGCAGAAACTGGTGCTCAACATGCTTACCACCGGCGCGATGATCCGCAGCGGAAAGGTCTACGGCAATCTCATGGTGGATGTGGAAGCCACGAATCAGAAGCTGGTGCAGCGCCAGGTCAACATCGTCATGCAGGCCACGGATTGCGATGACGCCACGGCCCGCGCTGCGCTCACCGCCTGCGGCGGACACTGCAAAACGGCCATCCTGATGGTGCTGGCCGGACTGAACGCCGATGAGGCAAAAGCGCTGCTCAGCCAGCATCAGGGCTTTATCCGTCAGGCTCTGCAGGCAGCGGGAGCACGCTGATGGCCAGCATCACCGTAGCACTGCTGCGCGATATCCTGCAGGCGGTCGGCGGGGCGCGCAATATCGCAGCCTGCGGCCACTGCATGACGCGGCTGCGGCTGACGCTCAATCAGGCCGGGCAGGCCGATCTGCCACGCCTGAAAAGCCTGCCGGGCGTGCTGGGCGTCATCGACAGCGAGGCGCAGCTTCAGATTGTCCTCGGTCCGGGGAAAGCGCAGACCGCCGCGGAAGGGATGCAGCGCCTGCTGTCACAGGAAGATATCTCGCCACCTCCGCGCCAGCAGACGGCGGATCTGGCACAGCGGGCGGCGGAGCAGAAGCAGCAGCTCAGGGCGAAACAGACCCACGGCGTTCACCAGTTTCTGTCGCGTTTTGCCACCATTTTTACCCCGCTGATTCCGGGCTTTATCGGCGCGGGCCTGCTGCTCGGTTTTGCCACGCTGATTGAGCAAAGCCTCCACCTTAATGCGCCCGGCGACCATGCGCCCTGGCTGCTGCACACCGTGGCGTACATGAAAGTGTTCGGCAAAGGGCTGTTCACCTTTCTCAGCATCCTGATTGGCTACAACGCGCAGAAAGCCTTTGGCGGCAGCGGCGTCAATGGTGCCATCATCGCCTCGCTGTTTGTGCTGGGCTATGTGCCCACTGCCACCACGGGTTACTACAGCGGGATGGAGAGCTTCTTTGGCCTCAGCATCGATCCGCGCGGCAACATTATCGGGGTATTGATGGCGACGATTATCGGGGCTTGGATTGAGAAACAGCTGCGCCGCATCATTCCCGATAACCTCGATATGATCCTCACTTCGCTGTTTACGCTGGTGATCACCGGCGCCATCACCTATCTGCTCATCATGCCGCTGGGCGGTGAACTGTTCAGAGGGATGTCCTGGCTGTTCATCCATCTCAACAATAATCCCTTTGGCTGTGCTCTGCTGGCCGGGCTGTTCCTGATTGCGGTGATGTTTGGCATCCATCAGGGCTTTATTCCGGTCTACTTTGCGCTGATGGAAAGCCAGGGCTTTAACTCCCTGTTTCCGATTCTGGCAATGGCGGGGGCCGGGCAGGTCGGTGCAGCACTGGCGCTGTGGTGCAAAGCGGAGAAGGGGGCGCTGCTGCGGGCGCAGATCAAAGGTGCCATTGTGCCGGGCCTGCTGGGTGTCGGTGAACCTCTGATCTACGGCGTCACCCTGCCGCGCCTTAAGCCCTTCATCACCGCCTGTGGGGGCGGAGCGCTGGGCGGTTTCTTTATCGGACTGGTGGCGTGGCTGGGATTACCGGTGGGGATGAATACGGTATTCGGGCCATCCGGTCTGGTCACGCTGCCGCTGATGACGTCCGGACAGGGGATCTTCGCCGGGATGGCGGTCTATCTGGCCGGGCTGATGGTCGCCTGGACCGGCGGGTTTCTGCTGACCTGGTGGTTCGGCACCCGAAATGTTGACCTCAGCTGACGGACTGCCGGAATTCTGAAATCCGGCTAACGGATGAATAATCGCCCAAAAATGTGAAAGCCGCTGCAAAGTGGCTTTTTTCGCGGCAGAAATTTAACGGAATCGCTAAAGAGAGTACAGACGCATGCCGAAAACATAAAAAAAGGTAATCGTTATCTCTCAGCCTGCCGTTTTCCCGCTGACAGTTAAGCTGTCACGGGCAGAAGGTCGGGTCTTCAAGGATTTTTGATGCGTAACAACCAGCCTGTCTCTCAGCGTGAATATCTGTTCGACGATCATGCGACACTGATGTCCACCACCGATCTCAACAGCCACATCACCTACGCCAACGACGCCTTCATCGAAGCGAGCGGATTCACCGCCGACGAGATTAACGGCCAGCCGCACAATATGGTGCGCCATCCCGACATGCCGCCGGAAGCCTTTGCTGACATGTGGGCGACGCTGAAGCAGGGCGAGCCCTGGACCGCGCTGGTCAAGAACCGACGTAAAAATGGCGATCACTACTGGGTGCGGGCCAATGCCATTCCGGTGGTGCGTGACGGCAAAGTGCAGGGTTATATGTCAGTGCGCACTAAACCCACCCCGGAAGAGGTGCGTCAGAGCGAAGCGCTCTATCAGGATTTTCGTGAAGGCCGCGCCAGAGGGCGACGTTTCCACAAAGGCCTGCTGGTGCGCAGCGGCTGGAGGCGTCCCGCCTCATTGCTGAAGACGCTGCCCCTGCGCTGGCGGATCCGCAGCACCCTGCTGGCGCTGCTGCCTCTGTCGGTGGCGGGTACCTGGGCGTTGGGGATGACACCGGCGGCCCTGGCCGGTTTTGCTGCCGGTATGGCCGCTCTGCTGACACTCAGCAGCCTCTGGCTGGAGCAGCAGATCTCCCGCCCGATCGAGCGGATGTGTCAGCAGGCCCTGCGCGTGGCGACCGGAGCCAGCCATCAGGTTGAGCAGATGGATCGCGTGGATGAGGTGGGCGTGACGCTGCGTGCCATCGGCCAGCTCGGCCTGATGTTCCGCTGGCTGGTGGATGATGTCAGCGGCCAGGCGATCAACGTCTTAAGCGCCAGCGACGCTATCGCCCGCAGCAATAACGAACTGAGTCGTCGCACCGAGCAGGCGGCCGCCAACGTGCAGCAGACAGCGGCCACCATGAACGAAATGACCGCGACGGTGAAGAGCAATACGGAAACCGCGCATGAGGTGAATACCCTTTCTGCCGACACCAGCAGTGCGGCGAGCAAAGGCGGCGAGGTGATGAGCGAGATGATGGAGATGATGGGCGAAATCGCCGACAGCTCGAAGCGAATCGCCAATATTACCAGCGTGATCGACGGTATTGCCTTCCAGACCAATATTCTGGCGCTGAACGCGGCCGTGGAAGCGGCTCGGGCCGGTGAACAGGGCAAAGGCTTTGCGGTGGTAGCGGGCGAGGTGCGCAGTCTGGCGCAGCGCAGCGCCAAAGCGGCCAGTGAGATAAAAATGCTGGTCGAGACCAGCGCTGGCCGGGTCAAATCGGGCAATGAACACGCCAGCGCGGCAGGCCGGACCATGCAGGATATCGTGTCGCAGGTGCAGAATGTCACGGCACTGATTGCCCAGATCAGTGCCGCCACCGCCGAGCAGGCCACCGCACTCAGTGAGGTGAGTTCAGCGGTGGAAGATCTTGATGACATTACCCATCAGAACGCCGCGCGCGTATCGGAAAGCGCCGAGGCGTCGGGCCGCATGACCCATCAGGCAAACCGTCTGGTGGAGGCGATCAGCGTATTCCGCTAAGCGGCAGATGAGGCGGTCAGCGCCTGCGTGCCTTCGCGTCCGGCCCGCAGCGCGCCTGGCGACTGACCGACGATGCGTTTAAAGGCGCGGCTGAACGCTGCAATCGAGCCGTAGCCGAGATGGTAAGCCACGGCTTCCACCGCTTCGCCATTGTTCACAATCCGCTGCACCGCCAGCCGCATCCGCAGTTCGGTCAGATAACGTAACGGCGTCATGCCGGTGGCGTTGAGAAAACGGCCGGCAAACACCGAACGCGAACAGCCCGCCACGCTGGCCAGCCGTGCGACCGTCCAGTTTTCGCCCGGCTCCCGGTGCATGGCGGCAATCGCCTGACTCAGCCGCGGATCGCGCATCGCCTGCACCAGCCCGCTCTGCTGGCCGCAGCCGTTCTCCACCCAGCCGCGCACAATCAGCGCGGCAACCACGTCGGCCAGACGCGACAGAATACCGGCAAATCCCGCCTGCCGGGTGCGCGACTCCCGTTCCATCGCCGCCAGGATCGGCTGAATCTCCGGATACTGCGACAGCAGGGTACTCACCAGCATCACATCCGGCATGGTATTGATCAGCGGCTGCATGCCGCCCAGTTCAAATGCCATACAGGCGCTGAACAGCAGCACGCTGTGCTCATCCTCACCGGCATCCTCCGGGGCGGCGATGGCGCAGACGCTGTCGCAGATCGGCTTGCTCGTCATATTTTTCACACACAGACACGCCACCTCCTCGCCGGAGATCAGGCTGTGCGGTTTACCGTGCGGCACCAGTAGCGCATCGCCGCTGTGAAGCGGAAACACCTCACCGGAGGCGCTGCGCACCAGCAGTGAGCCGCGGCCGACAAAGTGAAACTGCGCCCGGCCCGGTGCGTGATCGAAGCGCAGCCCGAACGGTGCGCTTACGGCGATACGCTGATAGTTGACGCCATAAAGGCGCATCCCCATCAACAGCTCGCTGGTCAGGTCTCCATAGTGGCTCATGCGATTCCAGACGAATTATCAAAAATGAAGGTGTAAGCATCATAGATCGTCCTGACGCCTCCCTCTATGCTCTCTCACACTTTTTTATCTTCCGGAGAAGCAGCATGAGTCTGACAACCGAAGTGGCTGATGAGGTTTCCTCGCCGACCCACCCCGCGTGGGGCGCGGTTTTTGCTATGGCGTTTGGGGTGTTCAGCCTGATTACCGCCGAATTTTTACCCGTGAGTCTGCTGACGCCCATGGCGCACAGCCTCGGCGTTTCAGAAGGGCAGGCGGGACAGACCGTCACCATTACCGCCCTGGTGGCGCTGTTTACCAGCCTGGTGACCGGCAGCGTCACGCGGCGTATCGACCGCCGCATCGTGATGCTGGTGTTCTCACTGCTCCTTATCGCCTCGGCGCTGATGGTGGCGTTTGCCGGCGATCTGACGGTGATATTGCTGGCGCGCGTGTTGCTGGGGATGGCGATAGGTGGCTTCTGGACCCTCTCAACCGCCATCACCATGCGTCTGGTGCCCGTCGATCAGGTGCCGCGGGCGCTCTCCATCGTCTTCAGCGGGATCTCGCTGGCGACGATTATCGCCACGCCGCTTGGCAGCTACCTCGGTGGCCTGGTGGGCTGGCGCAACATCTTTATGCTGACCGCCGGGCTGGGCGCGTTGGCGCTGCTGTGGCAGTTCTTTACCCTGCCCGCCATGCCGGCAGAGAACAAAGCCCGCAGCGGCGGCGTACTGACCCTGCTGCGGATCGGCGTGATGCGCTGGGGCATGCTGGCCGTGATCATGATGTTCACCGGCCACTTCGCCTTCTTTACCTATCTGCGCCCTTTCCTGGAAGGTGTGGCGCAGTTCAACCTTAATCAGCTGTCGCTGGCGCTGCTGGCCTTTGGTGTGGCGAACTTCTTTGGCACCTCGCTGGCCGGTTTTCTGGTGACCCGCAGCGTGTCGCTGACGCTGAGCGGGATGGCGCTGCTGATGAGCCTGACCGCGCTGCTGCTGGTGACTTTTGGCGGGGTCAGCTGGATAGTGGGAGTGGGCGTGGCGATCTGGGGCATGGCGTTTGGTTCGATGCCAACCGGCTGGTCAACCTGGATTTCGCGTGCGGTGCCGGATGATGCAGAATCGGGCGGTGGTCTGCTGGTCGCCACGATTCAGCTGGCGATAACTGTCGGCGCGGCGGCGGGCGGCTGGATGTTCGATCTGCGCGGCGCTGGCGGCGTATTTGTTGCCAGCGGGGTACTGATGCTGCTGGCTGCACTGACCATCTTCAGCCGGGTCCGGCACCACGGTTAATCTTCTGCAGGCAGCGGATTATGCTGCCTTTTCTTTCATGATCGGGTGATTAACCTTTTGAGCGATAACTGCACGATGCGTGCTTTTTATGTTCAGTTTTTCTGAAAGAGATAAGCAAAACCCTCCGCTTTTTCCTGATTAACTTCCGGACTATTATTTCTATCAACAAGGCAGCACGCCTTACCTGATAAAAATCAACCGAGGAATTGACCATGAAATCTATCAAAACTTTTGCAGCTGTTATCGCGCTTTCTGTTCTGCCATTCGCCAGCTTCGCGCAATCTGTGACCGCTATCGACTCTACGCTGGACGGTGCTGAAGCGAAAATTGCTGCGCAGGCTCAGGAAGCTGGTGCTTCATATAAAATCACTGAAGCTTACACCAACAACGGCGTGCACATGACCGCTGAACTGCTGAAATAATCTCTCTGCCCTCCCATGCTGACAGGACGCCTCCGGGCGTCCTGGCGGCGTTTCTGCGCGAATAATCCTGTCCCTTTCCTTCCGAAATAATTATTATTCTCAAAAACAAGATTCTCTCAGGCTGCTGGTCAGCTGTTTCTGGTTGCAATGTCGGGCTTTCATTTCACTGCGTCTGCGGTGAATTCACTCTGGAGAAGTTATGAAAGCGAATACCAATACGCGCCGGACGCTGCGTCCGCTGTTACTGGCTACGGCCCTGTTTTCTGCGTCAGGATGGCTGGCTGTGCAGGCAGAAGATCTGAATCAGGCGGTGGGCAAAGGGGTCTATGAACTGGCCGTCAGCCCGAAGGAGAAGGCGCTGTTCGTGGCGACAGCACAAAACAGCAGCGGCGAGGGCGGCACCGTGTTTCGTCTCGATCCCGCGACGCTGGCGGTGCAGAAGTCGATCGCCACGCCGCTGAAATCGTTTGGCGCGGCGCTCAACCCGCAAACGAACGTGCTCTATATCGGAAATACGCTTGACGGTTCAGTGACCGCGATTGATGCCAGCAGTGGCAACCTCCTCAACACGCGGGTGCTGGATGGCCGCAAGCGCAGCGAAACCGTGCGTCCGTTGCAGCCGCGTCAGGTGGCTGTGGATGTGAAAACTGACCGCGTCTATATCACCGGGCTGGGGCCGCAGAGCGTGGTCTGGGTCGTGGATGGCAGTTCGCTGAAACTGATCAGCACGATCCCGAACACCGGCAAAATGGGCACAGGCCTGGCAGTGGATTCAGCCGCGCAGAAGGTGTACGTCACCAATGCGGATGGCGAGCTGGTGACCATTAACGCCCGCACCAATGCCGTTGAGAAAAAACAGAAGATTGATGGCGATAAAGCGCACTTCTTCCTGAACATTGCGCTGGATACGCGCGGTCAGCGTGCCTTTCTGAGTGATTCAAAGCAGGCTCAGGTGCTGGTGGTTGATCTGCGCAGTCAGCAGGTCATACAGCGGATTGCCGTTCCGGAATCGCTGGCGGTGCTGTTCAATCCGGATCGCGATGAGCTTTATGTCACCCATCGCAAAGCGGGCGAGGTCAGCATCATCGACGCCCGCACTTATCAGGTTAAACGTACCGTAAAAACGCCGGCCCTGCCGAACAGTCTGGCGCTCTCAGCGGATGGCAACGTGCTTTATGTCAGCGTAAAGCAGCCAGGCTCGCGCAAGGCGCCGCCAGCGAATCCTGATAGCGTGATGCGCATTACTCTGTAAGGAACGCTCTCTGCGCGGGGAGGTAAACGGTTTTACCGCCGCGCTGTGTCACCGGAAAAGCCACTCTCACGGGTGGCTTTTTGTATTGAAAAGCACGCTTTTGGCCAGGACATGTCGCGGTTATGGGGCAACAGTTGCCCTTATAGCGAATAAGCTATAGTATGATTTATAGCTTATTCGCTATAAGGATGTTGCGATGTGGGATATCGATACAACCCATCTCTTTGACGAGTGGTTTGAGACCCAGACTGAGGCGCTGAAGGAGGATATGCTCGCCGCGATGATTATCCTTTCCGAGTATGGTCCTCAGTCAGGAAGGCGCTGATACGGTAGACGACTCTGACTTTCCAAATATGAAAGAATTAAGAGTGCAGCATCAGGGCAATCCGGTTCGAGCCTTCTTCGCGTTTGATCCTGCTCGCCGTGGCATTGTGTTATGTGCTGGCGATAAAACCGGGGTTAAAGAAAAAAGATTCTATAAAGAGATGATCAAACTGGCAGATGCTGAATTCCGCAAACACCTGAAAAGAGGGGAAAATGGCTAATTTAAAAGAGCTGATGGCAAAGCAAAGCCCGGAAAGTCGTGAGCGTATTGCCGAAAAAGTGGACGAAATGCGACAGGTTATTGCCCTGAACATGTTGCGGGAAGAACTTAACCTATCCCAGACAGAGATGGCGCGAGCCATGGGGGTGAAGCAGCCAACCATTGCCAGAATGGAGCAGGCTGACAACGATCCACGCCTTTCTACGCTGAAGCGTTACGTTACAGCTCTGGGAGGCGAGATAAGTATTGATGTCAGACTGCCGACAGGAAAAAGAATTGCTTTTGACCTTTGAATAAAAAAAGCCACTTGTCAGAGTGGCTTTTTCGCCTCAATAAAGCGCCTGTGCGCTACACATCCTCTGACGCTTCGCGCATCATCTCGTCGTGCGGCACATCATCCAGAATCTGCTCGAAGCTGCGCAGACGTTTGTAGATGGACATCAGTTCAATCAGCGTCGACCAGGAGGCGATCAGATACTGGAACGAGCCGCGCACCTGATCAAACACGTTGGTGATCTGGTTGAGTAAGCCCAGCGTGATGGTGCCCGCCACAATCGAGGGAAACAGCAGGAACAGACCAAACACGTTATCCACCTGCAGATAGAGAATGCGGGTGATGTTGAAGTAGAGATAGTGAAAGTAGAGACGGAAGTAGTTAACCCGCACCCGACTGAACAGCTCCTGCACCGTCTGTGGCCCGGCGCGATCGGCATTGTCTTCGCCGTAGACCAGCTCTTTACGGTAGGCGGCTTCGACCCGCTGGTTGCGGAACTCCAGCCCTGGCAGTTTAATCCCGACCAGCGCCAGTAAACCTGTACCAAACACCGACCAGAGCACCGCGGCAATCACCAGCGCGTAAGGGATATTACCGAGGAACGGGATATCTTTAACGTGATGGGAGAGCGCCACCAGTACCGGCAAAAATGCCACCAGCGTCATGATCGCCTGAATAAAACTGACGCCCCAGTTTTCCAGCGTGGTCGCAAAGCGCATGGTGTCTTCCTGAACACGCTGTGCGGCACCTTCAACATGGCGCAGCCGCTGCCAGTTGTGCATGTAGTAGTTATTCATGGCGGTACGCCAGCGGAAAACCCAGTGGCTGATAAAGAACGAATTGAGTACGCCAATCACCACCGCGATTAATGCGATGCCGAGAAAAGCCACAACCTGGTGGTAAAACTCAGCAATCTGCACCGATCCCGCTTTTGTCAGCGCTTTCTGGATCAGATCGTAAAACGGGCCATACCAGGCGTTGATGGCGACCCCGACCTGGACACCAAACCAGGTGACAAAGATGATCAGTGCCGATCCCCAGACTGACCAGCGTTGCCACGGATGCGAGTCGATCACCCGCCACGCCACGGCAAAAATGGCGACCATTATCCAGTAATAGAGATAGAACCAGATCTGACTCGCCGCGATAAAACGCGCTGCGGTCGTCGGCAGGGGCGCTTTGATGGCGGTTTCGAACATGGGCCACATGCCGGGCAACTGCTCAGCAAAACCAAACCAGGCAAAAATAGCGACTAAACTCCAGACGGCCGCTGAGCTGAAAAACAGCGCTGGCCGCGGAAAAAAAGACTTAAACATAGGCACTCCGCTGTTGTGTGTGGTCTTTTATAACGTTTTGGTTGCTTGCTGTCTGTAGTCTGTTGTTTCTGCTCATGACAGGACAGGGATGAATGTTAATGAAATTGTGCGGTTTTGTTTCGCGGAACTAAATCTTTGTGAATAGCAGTGTTACAATATGGCGGCTTGTTACCGGTAACAAGCCGGCATCAGGGCCGGTATCTGCTGATAAAAACCACTACAACGCAACCACCTATTTTTTCATACCGCCATCCAGCGCGGGAATGAGGCAATGTCATGTCAGAACAAAAAAAGGGTCATTCACGCAGGGATTTTTTGCTGAAGACAATCACCCTGGCGCCTGCAATGGCGGTAGGGTCCACAGCGATAGGTGCTCTCTCCCTGCCGCAGACCGCACAGGCGGCTGAAACGCCGGCTGCACCGCAGAAGGCGCGTGATTATCAGCCCTCCTGGTTTACCGCCGAAGAGTATGCCTTTATCACCGCCGCCGTGGCGCGCCTGATCCCCAGCGATGAACGCGGGCCTGGCGCAGTGGAAGCGGGCGTGCCGGAGTTCATCGACCGCCAGATGAATACTCCCTATGCCA
The DNA here is from genome assembly GCF_011800325.1 of Pantoea sp. EKM101V. Taxonomy (NCBI): domain Bacteria; kingdom Pseudomonadati; phylum Pseudomonadota; class Gammaproteobacteria; order Enterobacterales; family Erwiniaceae; genus Pantoea; species Pantoea sp. EKM101V. The sequence goes on along the minus strand of NZ_JAALFP010000005.1, from coordinate 251,266 downwards.
CCGGATCGAACTGGTATATGCAGGGGCCGTTTAATCCCGATCTGCCGAAAGAGCTGGGCTATCAGCTGCCGCTGGTGCCGCAGCAGATCTACCGTCTCGGTCTGGCCGATGCCGACCACTACAGCAAACAGCAGCACGGTAAGGTGTTCGCTCAGCTCAGCGCGGAGCAGCAGGATGCGCTATTGCAGGCGATGGAGAGTGGCAGCGCCGAATTCAGCCAGCTGCCCGCTAAAACCTTCTTTGCCTTTCTGCTGCAGAACACCCGCGAAGGCTTCTTCAGCGATCCTGTCCACGGCGGAAATCAGGGAATGGTCGGCTGGAAGCTGATCAACTTCCCTGGCGCACGCGCCGACTTTATGGACTGGGTAGAGCGCGGTGAACGTTATCCGTTCCCGTCAGTATCGATTCGCGGGGAGAGAAGTTAAGCATGGCAAACGAAATGAAAAAAGTGGATGCGGTGATTGTTGGCTTCGGCTGGGCCGGTGCCATCATGGCGAAAGAGCTGACCGAAGCGGGCCTGAATGTGCTGGCGCTGGAGCGTGGGCCGCATCGCGACACCTATCCCGACGGCTCTTATCCGCAGTCCATTGATGAGCTGACCTATAACATCCGCAAAAAGCTGTTCCAGGATCTCTCTAAAAGCACCGTGACCATCCGTCATGATGCTTCGCAGACGGCGGTGCCTTATCGTCAGCTGGCGGCATTCCTGCCCGGCACCGGCACCGGCGGCGCGGGTCTGCACTGGTCAGGCGTCCACTTCCGCGTGGATCCGATTGAACTGCGGATGCGCAGCCATTACGAAGAGCGTTACGGCAAGAATTTCATCCCGGAAGGCATGACGATTCAGGATTTTGGCGTCAGCTATGATGAGCTGGAGCCGTTCTTCGACAAGGCGGAAAAAGTCTTTGGCACCTCAGGCAGCGCCTGGAGTATCAAGGGCAAGGTGGTCGGCAAAGATAAAGGCGGTAACCCGTTTGCGCCCGATCGCTCAGATAACTTCCCGCTGCCCGCACAGAAGCGAACCTACTCGGCACAGCTGTTTGCGCAGGCGGCGGAGTCGGTCGGCTATCATCCTTACGATCTGCCTTCCGCCAACACCTCCGGGCCTTATACCAACACCTATGGCGCGCAGATGGGGCCGTGTAACTTCTGCGGATACTGCAGCGGCTACGCCTGCTACATGTATTCCAAAGCGTCACCTAACGTGAACATCCTGCCTGCACTGCGCCAGGAGCCAAAGTTTGAACTGCGTAACAACTCGTATGTCCTGCGGGTCAATCTCAGCGATGACAAAACGCGCGCAACCGGCGTGACCTATGTGGACGGGCAGGGGCGCGAGCAGGTGCAGCCCGCTGACCTGGTGATCCTCTCCGCCTTCCAGTTCCACAATGTGCATCTGATGCTGCTGTCAGGCATCGGCAAGCCTTACAACCCGATTACCAACGAAGGCACCGTCGGCCGTAACTTCGCCTATCAGAACCTCTCTACCCTGAAGGCGCTGTTTGATAAAAACACTACCACTAACCCGTTTATCGGCGCAGGTGGCGCGGGCGTTGCGGTTGATGATTTCAACGCCGATAACTTCGACCACGGACCGCTGGGCTTTGTGGGCGGGTCGCCATTCTGGGTCAACCAGGCGGGGACCAAGCCGATCTCCGGCATGCCAGTGCCTGCCGGTACGCCAGACTGGGGCAGTAAATGGAAAGCGGCAGTGGCGGATACTTACACCCATCACCTGTCGATGGATGCGCACGGCGCGCATCAGTCCTACCGCGCTAACTATCTCGATCTCGATCCCAACTACAAAGATGTTTATGGGCAGCCACTGCTGCGCATGACCTTTGACTGGCAGGAGAACGACATCAAAATGGCGCAGTTTATGGTCGGAAAAATGCGCAATATCGCGGAGGCGATGAATCCGAAGATGATTCTGGGCGGCGCGAAAAAGCCGGGCACCCATTTTGACTCCAGGGTTTATCAGACCACCCACATCAGTGGCGGTGCGATCATGGGCGACGATCCGAAAACCAGTGCGGTTAACCGCTATCTGCAAAGCTGGGACGTGCCGAATGTGTTTGTACCAGGTGCCTCTGCCTTCCCGCAGGGACTGGGCTACAACCCGACCGGCATGGTGGCGGCGCTGACCTACTGGTCAGCTAAAGCGATTCGCGAAAACTACCTGAAGAACCCCGGTCCACTGGTGCAGGCATAAGGAACATGGCGATGAAAAATGGCATTCTGGCCCTGATTCTGGGCACCCTGACCTTTGCCGCGCTGGCGGATGAGAGCCAGGACAATCTGGTTAAGCGGGGAGAGTATCTGGCGCGCGCCGGTGACTGTGTGGCCTGTCACACCAGCAAAGGCGGCGCGACCTTTGCCGGTGGTCTGCCGATGGCCACCCCGATTGGCACCATCTACTCCACCAACATTACCCCCGATCGCACGACCGGTATTGGTGAGTACAGCTACGACGACTTCCAGAAAGCGGTGCGTCATGGCGTGGCGAAAAATGGCGATACCCTCTATCCCGCCATGCCTTATCCCTCTTACGCGGTCGTCAGCGATGAGGATATGAAGGCGCTTTACGCCTACTTCATGCATGGCGTGACGGCGGTGAAGCAGCCAAATCGCGACAGCGACATTCCGTGGCCGCTGTCGATGCGCTGGCCGCTGGCGATCTGGCGCGGAATTTTTGCGCCCGATGTGAAAGCGTTCCAGCCTGCCGCTCAGGAAGATCCGGTGCTGGCGCGCGGTCGCTATCTGGTTGAGGGGCTGGGCCACTGCGGTGCCTGTCACACGCCGCGCAGTTTCACCATGCAGGAGAAGGTGCTGACCAACGCCGAAGGCAACGACTATCTGGCGGGCAGCAGCGCGCCGATTGACGGCTGGACGGCCAGCAACCTGCGTGGTGATAACCGCGATGGGCTGGGGCGCTGGAGCGAAGATGACCTGCGTCAGTTCCTGCGTTATGGCCGTAACGATCAGACTGCCGCGTTTGGTGGAATGACCGATGTGGTGGAACACAGCCTGCAGCACCTGAGTGAAGCCGATATCACCGCGATTGCGCGCTATCTGAAGTCACTGGGCGCGAAAGATCCGCATCAGGCGGCCTTCAGCGTGGATGATGCCACCGCCAAAGCACTCTGGCGCGGCGATGACAGCCAGACCGGCGCGGCGGCCTATGTCGACAGCTGTGCGGCATGCCATAAAACCGATGGCAGCGGCTATAAGCGTTTTTATCCGGCGCTGCGCGGCAACCCGGTGGTACTGGCGGACGATCCAACCTCGCTGATTCACATCGTGCTGGTGGGCGGGCAACTGCCTGGCGTGAACGGTGCGCCATCGACCATTACCATGCCGGCATTTGGCTGGCGGCTGAACGATCAGCAGGTTGCCGATGTGGTGAACTTCGTGCGTAACAGCTGGGGTAATAAGGCGTCAGAACCGGTGACCGCGAAACAGGTCGCGTCGCTGCGTAAAGATGAGAAGGATCGTCTGGGCAGTGCAGACATCCGGGTGCTGGAAGGCAAATAACCCGTAAAAAGGCCGCCATCATCAGGATGACGGCCTTTTCTTTTAAATATTCTCCAGATCGATCCCACGGGTTTTCGGCCCGTAAATCCCTACCGACAGCATCACCATCAGCATGCTCAGCACGATGAACGTAATCACACCCGGCGTGCCGGCGTATTGCAGGATCACCCCGATTAAAATACTGCTGAATACCGTAGAGAGGCGGCTGAAGGAGTAGCAGAAGCCGACTGCCCGCGCCCGGATGTGGGTCGGGAAAATCTCGGTCTGATAGGCGTGGAAGCTGAAAGTCAGCCAGGCGTTGGACCAGGTAATCAGGAAGCCGCAGAGGATGAGCAGAACCGGCTGCGTCTGGAAGGCGAACAGCGTGCCGAATACCACCGTCATCAGCGATGACAGAACAATCTGCCACTTATTCTCCAGCTTGTCGGCATAGCGGCTGCAGATCAGCGATCCCAGCGGATAGGCCAGCGTGATAAAGAAGGCATAGAGCAGGCTGTGTGTCACCGTGGCACCGCGGCCTGACAGCAGCGCAGGCAGCCAGTTACCAAAGCCAAAAAAGCCGATCGCCTGGAAAAAGTTCATCACCACCAGCATCAGGGTGCGCTGGCGATAAGCGGGAGCCCAGATCTCACGAAAGCGCCCGCGTTTGGGCAGCTGGGCAGCCGCGTCATCGGGCAGGATAGCGGGCCCGGCCGGAATGCCGCAGCGCTGCTCCATCAACGATAACACCTCATGTGCTGTCTGATAGTGCCCCTGCTGCGCAAGCCAGCGTGCCGATTCCGGCAGATTTCTGCGCACCAGCCAGATCACCAGTGAACAGAGCGCGCCTGCGATCACGACCCAGCGCCAGCCTTCCAGACCGAACACGGTCTGCGGCACCAGCCACCACGACATCAGCGCGACGGCAGGCACCGATAAAAACTGCACGAAAAAGGCGTAAGCAAAGGCCCGGCTGCGCAGGTGGCTCGGCACCCATTCCGACAGATAGGTATCAATGGTCACCAGCTCGACGCCCAGCCCGATCCCCACCAGAAAGCGGAACAGAATGATCATCTCCGCGCTCTGCTGAAAGGCCATCAGCAGGGAAAAGAGCCCATACCAGAGCAGCGCACACATAAAGGTCAGGCGGCGGCCAAATCGGTCAGCGTAGGGGGCCAGCAGGCTGGCACCGAAAAAGAGGCCGAGAAAGGTGGCTGACGCAAACGCAGCCTGATCGGAGAAGCCGAGCACGCCCGCCTCACCGGTGTGAAAGACGCCCGCCGCCAGCAGGCCGGTGCTGATATAGCCGGTTTCAAACAGGTCGTAAAGTTCAAAAAAGCCGCCCAGCGCCAGCAGGGTGATAAAGCGCCATAAGCCAGCGGACGCGGGCAGCGCATCAATGCGCCCGGCTACGCTGTTGCGGGCCGCCGATGACGCGTGCATCGGCGGCAGGCGGGTGGAGTGAGTGGTCATATCAGCGTCAACCTCAGGCAGTGTGGGAAACACCCGCAGGCGGTTATGCAGAACGTCAACCGTTAGCAGGCGAAGAAATAGCAGAATAATCAATTCATCTGCCGTTGCCGAGAGGGGCGTTGCTGACGATTTAGCAACATACGTTGCAGGTTTTGCCATCCGTGGGCTTTTTCATGAAGCAGGCTGGGTGTACTATGTACTCCTCATGGAAGAGGCAGGAGTGAGCGATGAGTCAGGCAATTGAGTTTATCGAAACCCCGATGTTTACCCGACAGATAAAGCAAATCGCCACGGATGAAGAGCTTCGGGAGCTTCAGAGGGAGCTTATCGAGTCACCGGAGAAAGGCGATCTTATTCAGAAAACCGGCGGACTGCGAAAAATCAGGATGGCGACGGGCAATCAGGGTAAAAGCAGCAGCGCAAGGGTAATTTACTTTCTGGCTACCGCTGACGTGATTTACCTGATCATGGCTTATCCAAAGAATCTCAAAGAGAACCTCACGGATGCGGAAAAATCCGTGCTGAAAAAGCTGACACAAAGACTGAAAGAGGAGATATGACATGAGTTTTTTTGATGAGCTGAAAGCATCGCTGGAAGAGGCGGTGGAGATAAAAAACGGTGTCAGAGAACCCGCCCGTGTTACCCATTACGCGCTGGCAGATGTGAAGGCTATCCGGGCGCAGCTTAACGTCTCCCAGAGTGAAATGGCGGCGGCACTGGGAACCAGCCTTGATACGATAAAGAGCTGGGAAAGCGGACGCCGCAATCCGACCGGACTGGCAGCTAAAGTGCTGGCGACTATCCAGAAGAATCCCGCCTTCTTTCAGGAACTGGCTGCGCACTGACATAACTGCAGTGCCGCAGAAAACGTGCCAGCGTTTTGGCTGTATCGCTGGCACGGTGCCTTAAGGCAGTTGCGGCCAGACACCCGGCCCAATTGGTAGTCCCAGCCAGTACCAGGCGACCAGCAGCGCGATCCAGCTGATAAAGAACACCAGCGGATAGGGGAAGATCAGCACATAGTAGGTGCCGAGCTGCGCATCCTTCTGGTATCGCTGCAAAAAGGCGAGGAACAGCGGCAGAAAGGGCGACATCGGTGCCAGCGGCAGTACCGCCGAGTCAGCGATGCGGAAAATCATCTGGGCAAAGGCGGGATGGAAGCCGAGCAACATAAACATCGGCACGAACACCGGCGCCAGAATCGACCAGATGGCTGAGCCGCTGGCGATAAACATGCAGAGAAATGCCGACAGAAACATCAGGCCGAGAAATGCGGGCGCGCCGCTGACGCCTGCGCTCTCCAGCACGTCGGTCAGTCCAATCGCCATGAATTTGCCCATGTTGCTCCAGTTAAAGAACGCCACGAACTGCGACAGCGGAAAGACCATCACGATAAAACCCGCCATGCCTTTCATCGGATCGACCAGCAACTGCGGGATATCATCCGGACGGCGGATCTGCCGGGTGGCGACACCGTAGGCAATCGCCACCACAAAGAAGAACAGAATAATGATCGGCACAATGCCCTGAATAAATGGCGAGGGGATAATGGCACCGCTGGCGGGATTGCGCAGCGGCGCATGTTCCGGCATGACCAGCAGCGCCATCACGGCGATGAACAGTAGCGCGGCGATCCCGGCGGCCCGCAGGCCGCGGTTCTCCAGCGGCGTCAGCGCCGCCAGCTTTTCGCCGTTGCCCTGCCACTGCGGCAGGCGCGGCTCAACAAATTTGTCGGTCAGCAATGCACCCACAATCGTCAGCACAATCACCGAGGTGGCCATAAAGAACCAGTTATCGATGACGCTGACATGCACCGTATCGCTGACCGCTTTAGCGGCTTCGGTGCTGATACCTGAAAGCAGTACATCGGTGGTGACGATCAGCAGGTTGGCGGTAAAACCCGAGGCGACACCGGCGATGGCGGCCAGCAGGCCCGCAACCGGATGACGGCCCACCGCCAGAAAGATCAGCGCACCCAGCGGCGGCATCACCACCAGCGCCGCGTCCGAGGAGATATGGCTGAAAAAGGCGATGAACAGCACCATGTAGCTGGCGTAACGGCGGCTGACGCGTGACGCCATCTTAACCATCAGCGACTGCAGCAGGCCGACCTTTTCCGCCAGCCCGGCACCAATGACCAGCGCCAGAATCGACCCCAGCGGTGTAAAGCTGCTGAAGTTTTTGATGATGTTGGGCAGGATCCACTGCAGACCCGCGACGCTCAGCAGGTTATTGACCCGGACGATTTCGCCATTACCGGGGTTCTTCACCGCCAGATCCAGCGCACTGATAATGGCGGTTGCGACCATCAGTACCACAATCAGATAGACAAACAGTAAAAACGGGTTAGGCACTTTATTGCCTGCGCGTTCGATCCAGCTGAAGAGCCGGCCAGGACTACGGTTCTCGGAGGTTGCTTCCATGGTATGGGTTCTCTTCTTGTCGTCTTGTGACCCCCTTATCGATGGCGGCGCGGACTGACGCCGGTCGCGACAGGCGACAGGCGGTGAGTTCAGTTCCGGCCCCGCAGAATCAGGGAAGTGTTTGCACTCTTTTTATTCTGGTCCGCGTCAGCGACGCGGCCGCTGGCTCATCCGGCCAGTTTTGTGGGTGTGATCCCCGCAGGGATCGGGCAGTGATAGGGCTGCCCGGCGCGTACCTTCTGAAATTCGGCCTGGCACTCCGCCAGCGCCTGCTCATCCTGCAGCAGCGTGGTCACCGTCGCCGCCATCACTTTGCCCGCCAGCAACATGCCCTTATGCGCGATCGTGGTGCGGCCCTGCGCCACCAGTTGCCAGGTGTGCAGCGGCGTGCCGAAGGTAAAGCAGGGCGCAAAACACTGTGCTGTCGGCGTGACCCAGCTGACATCGCCGACATCGGTGGAGCCATAGAGCAGGTCGCGGGTGACGGCATAGGGCGCGACCTGATCCATAAACAGCCTCTCCCCCAGTTGCTCAGCCCAGGCGTGACCGGCTTCGCCACCGATACGGGCGGCGTTCAGGCGGGCATTACGCAGATCGTCATCGGTCAGAGTGGCACGCAGTTCAGCCGCGAACGCGCGCTCTTCGTCGCTATAGTCCGGCAAACCAAAGTGATGCAAATAGCGCTCCATGACCGCTTCCAGGGCGCGATTAGGCACATAGTCAGAGCAGGCTTTGTCAAAACGCACGGTCAGGGTCGTGTCCGTCATCAGGGCGGCACCCCGGGCAATATTGATCACCCGCTGATAGATCGCCTGCGCCTGTGGCAGCGATGGCGCGCGGATCAGGTAGAGCACCTCCGCATCGGCCTGCACCACATTTGGCGAGACGCCGCCGCTGTTGGTGATGGCGTAGTGCAGACGTGCCTCCTGTTCGATGTGCTCGCGCAGAAAGTTGGCCCCGGTATTCATCAGCGTGACGGCATCCAGTGCGCTGCGGCCCAGATGGGGAGAGTTAGCGGCATGAGCCGCGACCCCTTTGAAGCTGAACGCGGCCTGAATATTGGCGAGCGTGCGCAAATTGAACATGCCGCTGAAACCTTCCGGATGCCAGGTCACGGCGGCATCCACATCGTCAAACAGGCCCTCACGCACCATAAAGGTCTTACCCGATCCCCCTTCTTCGCCAGGGCAGCCATAAAAACGCACGGTTCCGCCAGCGTGATGCTGCTCCATCCAGGCTTTAACCGCACAGGCCGCCGCCACGCCGGCGGTGCCGAGCAGGTTGTGGCCGCAGCCGTGTCCGTTGCCGTTCACCTCCAGCGGTTCTGGCCGGGCGCATCCGGCCTGCTGGCTGAGACCGGCCAGCGCATCAAACTCCCCGAGGATGGCGATCACCGGTTTGCCGCTGCCGGCGCTGGCGATAAAGGCGGTGTCAATGCCGCCCACGCCGCGCTCCACGATGAACCCGGTTTCGGCCAGCGCGTCGGCCAGCAGGGCCGAGGAGCGGGTTTCGGCAAAGCGGGTTTCCGGCGTATCCCAGATGGCGTCGCTGAGCGTGCTGAAACGGTGCTGATGGCGGTCGATATAGTCGGCAATAAAGGCTTCCATCATCGTGTTTCACCATACTGCGCCTGATTGAGCGCCAGCGTCGCCAGCAGCGTGATGGCGTCCGGCATGACCTGCTCATCAAAGTCGAATCGGGCATTATGGTGGCCCGCCGCCAGGTCACAGCCGAAAATGACGTATGAGGCCTGGCCGCCACGCTGCCTGACCCGCTCCATCATATAGGTCGCATCTTCTGATCCTGCCGCCTGCGCTTTGCGATCGACCACGGAATCAAAGATACCGAGCGCGTCTGCCTGCTGGTGAATGAAGTCGACCCACGGCTGCGTCGGGGTGCAGCTGCGCGCCGCACCCATCAGCGTCACCTGCTGCTCAACGCCATACATCGCCGCCGCACCGGCAATCACCCGCAGCGCCTGCTGATAAATATCGTCGTTAACCTGATTGGTGATGCCGCGGGTTTCGACCTTCAGCAGGGCGCAGTCGGCGACCACGTTGCGGCCGGTTCCGGCCTGCAGCACGCCGACATTCACCCGCGCCACGCCGCCGCTGTGCTGGGCCAGGCCATGCAGGGCCAGCGTCGCCTGAGCCGCCGCCAGCAGGGCATTGCGTCCCTCCTCCGGGCGGCCACCCGCATGGGCACCGACGCCGGTGAAGTGGACATCCAGCTTGGTGGTGGCGAGAAAGCTGTCGCTGCCGCACACCACTTCGCCCGCCGGCACGCCGGTGCCAATGTGAATCGCCGTGAAGCGATCCACATCATCGACCACGCCCGCCGCTACCATCGCTTTCGCGCCGCGTACACCCTCTTCAGCAGGCTGAAAAATCAGTTTGATAGTGCCGCTGAGCCGCTCTTTCATCGCCATCAGCACCGAGGCAAGCCCCAGCCCGATGGTGGTATGGCCATCATGCCCGCAGGCGTGCATCATGTCCGCATTGCAGGAGGCGAACCCTTCCCGCTGCGGCAGATGATCGCTGGCCTGGCTCTCATTGAGATCCAGTGCGTCCATATCCACGCGGAAGCCCATCACCGGGCCGGGACGGCCGGTTTCCAGCGTCGCCACGATGCCGCAGAATCCGCCGGAAAAGTGGCTGATCCACTGCGGCAGCGCGCCCTGTTGTAACGCCCGCGCCTCCTGCTGTTTCAGCACGGCGGCGTCGGGGAGGCCCATCCGCGCCTCTGCGTCGATCACCTGACGCCCCAGCTTTAGCTGATAACCGAGCTGATGCAGCTCTTCAGCGACCAGCGTGGCGGTGCGAAACTCCAGCCAGCCCGATTCGGCGTAGTGATGGAAGTCACGACGCCACTGCTGAAGCTGCGGCAGCCTTGCACTGACGTGGTCGGAAAGGGTTTTCATCGGCTCTGTCCTCGTTGTTGGTTTTTTATGCACTGCTTCGAATCTACACAATGGAATTGCCGGGCATAAGATGCGAATATCTTGTGACTGATAAACAACGGTTATCACAAAAGTTATGTCCGCTAATCTCAAACTTCATCAACTGCGTGCGTTTGTTGACGTGGCGCGGCAGGGCAGTATCCGTGCGGCAAGCCGTGTTTCGGGGCTGTCGCAACCGGCGCTGACCAAAGCGATTCAGGAACTGGAGCGTGAGCTGGGGGCAAAGCTGTTTATCCGCCGCCAGCAGGGCGTCGTGTTAACCGATATCGGTGATAACTTTTTCCGTCATGCCAGCCTGGTGCTGGCGGAGCTGCGGGTCGCCGAAGAGGATATCCAGCAGCGGCTGGGGCGGGGCGGGGGGCAGGTGAATATCGGCATCGGCAGCAGCGTGGCGCGTACCGTTATGCCGCAGGTGATCAACCAGTTTCATCGGGAATATCCGCTGGTCAAGGTGCGCATCGTCGAAGGCCAGCTGGTGTCAATGGTGCATGAGCTGCGTCAGGGAACGCTCGATTTCACCATCAATACTTATGACCAGAGTCATCTCGATCAGGAGCTGATGTATGAGCGGGTGATGGAGCGGGAATATAAGGTGGTGGTTCGCAAAGGCCATCCGCTGGAAAAAGCCCGTTCACTGGCGGCGTTGCAGCAGGCGGACTGGACCATGCCGACGCCGAAAGGCAGCTATTACCGCCTGTTGCACGACCTCTTTGGCGAGCGCGGCATGGCACCCAAAATTGTGGTGACCTGTGAAACCTTTATGGCCTGCACCAGCCTGGTGGCGCAAAGCGATTTCATCAGCATTCTGTCAGCCGATGTGATTGACGATCCGGTTCTGGGACGGTCGCTGGTGGCGCTGACGCTTGACGAACCCCTGCCGAAAGCGATTTTTTATCTGATTCAGCGCAAGGAGACCGCGCTGACGCCCATGAGCAGCTATATGGCGCAGCTGTTTCGCCGTTATTGCCAGTAAAATCAGCGAGTAAAGTCGATCGTCTACACTCTTAAGGTACTGTAAAAATCCAACCGACAATATAGAGGTGAAGATGCAAGTCAGTCCTTATCTGTTTCTCTATGGCCGTTGTGAAGAGGCTATCGACTTTTACCTGCAGGCGACCGGGGGCGAGTTGCTCGCGAAAATGAAGTTTGGCGATATGCCGGATCAGGGAGAGCAGGTTGGCGATCAGTCCGCAGCGCCGCAGCCACCCGAGAAGATCATGCATGCGCAACTGCGTATTGGCGACGGCGAGCTGATGCTCAGCGACGGTAACACCGATCAGCCACCGGCGTCGGAACATGCCGGTTATGCGGTCAGCCTTTCCACCACCGATGTCGAAGAGGGTAAAGCGTGGTTTGAAAAACTGTCGGCAGGCGGCAAGGTGACAACGGAGTGGCAGGAGACTTTCTGGTCGAACGGCTTCGCCATGTTTATCGATAAGTTCAACATTCCGTGGCGCATCAATGTGGAGAAGTCGCAGGATTAAGCGGCTGACGGACGTCGCAGGACGCGACGCCATACCAGCAGAAACACAGGGCGGCGACGCGATGAAGCGCCGCCGCTTTACATCAGAAGTTGTAACCCGCCACCAGGTAGTAACCCCAGCCGGTCGATTTCAGCTCAAACGGCCCGTTGCCGAAGTTCACTTCCTGACCATCTGCCCACTGTCCGCCGTTGTGGAAATAACGCGCCACCGCAGAGAAGTGCCAGTGATCGTAGCCCAGTGACAGAATGTGGCTGGAGGCGATGGAGTTGCTGGTGCGTGATGCGCCGCCTTTATCGCGCAGATCGGAACCCCAGTCGAAGTTAGTGAAGCCGACATAGCCCAGATTACCGCCCCACAGCGTCGTGATCGGGACGAAGTATTTCACTTTGAAGCGATAGCCATCCCAGCTGTTCTCGTTCGCCGCACCGTAGTTTTCCCACTGATATTTGGCATAGACGTTCAGCGACAGGCCGACATCGCTGTGCGTATCGATATCGGTACCGAGACCCATATACCAGGTGTTCTGGCGGCTGTCGCTGTTGCGGCCCATATCGTAGATGTAGTTGTTAGCAAAATACCACTCTTTGAACGGACCAAACGCCAGGCTGGTGCCGGTCAGCTTGTCGATCGAGAAGCGCGGCTCAATTTCCATGAACATCGGGGAACCGTGGTCGAATACGCCGTTGGCGTTGCTGTTGCCGACGCCGAAGAAATTAGGTACGTCGAGATAGCCGTAAAAGTCGAACCACTCTTTTTTCGCAAACGCTTCATATTCCAGATAGACGTCGTTGTTGAACTGCGGTCCGAAACGGGTGTGGTAGCTGCCTACCACGTTAACGCTCTGATGCCACCAGTCAGAGAGATACTGCGGATCGCTTTCTGCGGCCTGCGCAGCACCACTCAGTGAACATGCCAGCACGGCACCTGCTATCAACGTTTTATATTTCATTATCATCAGCCACATGCTTTTGACCGCCGCACAGCAGACGCAGTCAGAGAGAAATCGGTCCCTGGAGGGAATGAGGATGTCAGCAAAAAACAGCCGGTTGTTCAGCCCGCGTAGCGTGCCTGTAACAGATCGATAGAAAATAGATTTTGCTCACGTTTGTCAAAAAGTGTTGCATTACAATTCAGCTAAAATGTGATGCACTTCACAATTAAGACCATGATCGAACGGAACCAGGCAACCGTTTACGTTGTCTGGTTCGTGATCAAAAAGGCGGGATCAGGGAAAAGTGACGCGAACCTGCAAACCACAGATCGCACCCTGTGGGGTCAGACAGTTGGAAAGGGCGACGTGAATCTGATGTTTCTGAGCGACGTTACGCACGATGGATAATCCCAGCCCGCTGCCCTGGGCTTTCACGTCAGGCGAGCGGGTAAAACGATCAAACGCGCGCTCGATAAAGGATTCCGGCATGCCTGGCCCGTTATCGACAATATCGACCACCGTTTTGCCCGCGACCCGATGCAGCAGCACATCGACCAGACTCCCTTCCGGCGTGTGCAACATGGCGTTACCAATCAGGTTGTCAAACAGGCTGCGCAGCTCAGAACGACTGGCCTGCAGACGATACTGGGCAGAGCCGTTAAAGCCGATATCGATGCCGCGCTTGTCTGCCACCACCATCAGCTGCTCAATGCTCTCCTTGAGCAGATCTTCCAGGTCAATATGCTCGACGCTGGCGACCACACTCTGGTCATCCTGGCGCGACACATTGAGTAGCTGTGTGACCAGATGACGGGTGCGCGTGACGCCCGCTTCCAGCTGGCTGAACTGCCGGCTCGCTTCGCCCGGCTGGATATACTGCCGCAGATTCTCCAGCTGTAAGGTCACCGCCGTTACCGGGGTGCGCAGTTCATGGGCGGCGTCCTCCAGGAACTGACGCTGAGAGGACCAGGCCTCGCGCAGTTTACTCAGCAATGAATTATAGGCAGCCACCAGCGGCAGAATCTCATCCGGCAGCCCCTCCGGCGAGACGTTGTGCGGATGATGGGTCTCCTGCGCCGCGATCTGACGCGAAGCCACCTGCAGATCGCGGGTGATCTTGCGAACCACCAGCCAGATCACCAGCAGCGACAGCGGCATCATCAGGATCATCGGGATAATCGCCGCCAGCGCCCGCTTGACCATCGTGGACTTCATGTAGCTGAGGTTGTGCATGACCTGAATGGTTTTGATCGCGCTGCCGGGCAAACCGGGCCGGGTATAGATCCGCCATTCACAGTCGCCGCACTGGCCGACATGCACGTCGCGGTAACCCCGCTGGTTCTGTAACGGGGCCGCCAGCTCCGGCCAGGAGCTGGCACGCAGCTGTCCGCGGTCGTCCCACAGCTGAACCACAAACGCGCTTTTCGCTTTATCCGGCGCAATCAGCATCGGCATCAGGGCGGGCATCTGCTTATTGGTGGACCAGGCGTCCGCGATTTTTGCCAGCTGATCGTCCTTCATCGTGCCGACCATATCGCCGTAGCAGCTGAAGAAATACCAGGTGACGCCACCGATCATCAGCAGATGAATAATCAGCAGCGTAGAGAGCAGTTTATTACGCAGCGAGCGCATAAAGGTGAAGGGTTTCATATGGCCGGAACCCGCCAGCCCAGGCCACGCACGTTGCGGATCACGTCATTATCCAGCTTGCGGCGCATGCCGTGAATCAGGACATCCACCGCGTTGCTGCTGACTTCATCGCCCCAGCCATAGATGCGGTTTTCCAGCTGCTCGCGCGACAGAATGGCACCGGGCCGCTCCAGCAGGGCGTAGAGCAGGGCATACTCGCGCGCGGTCAGCTGCTCGCGCTGACCCTTATAGAGCACTTCGCGGGTCATCATATCCAGCTGAACATCCCCGCTGCCCAGCACCGAATCTGCCGCGCCGTGGCGGCGTCGGGTAATGGCGCGCATCCGGGCCATCACTTCCTGGAGGTCGAACGGTTTAAGCAGGTAGTCGTCAGCGCCGCTGTCGAGCCCCTGAATGCGCTGCGCCACCGTGTCGCGGGCAGTCAGAATCAGCACGGGCGTGGAGTCGCCGCGCCCGCGCGCCCGGCGCAGCACCTGTAACCCGTCATCGCGGGGTAAGCCGAGATCGAGCAGCACGCAGCTGTAGCCGCCTTCGCTCCAGGCATTGTGGGCAAAGACGCCATCGCGCACCCAGTCCACCGACCAGCCCGCGCCCTCCAGTGCCTGCTGCAGGTTTGCACCGATCATTTCATCATCTTCAACCAGTAACACGCGCATGGCTGATCTCCTCTGCAAAGATGGGAGAGAGTTTACTCATCAATTGTTAGGCCAGAATTATCCGCCTTCACACTTCCCGCTGTCGCCGCGCTGGCTGCGACTTACCGCCTGCCTGCAGCACGAACGATTCTGGCAGACCGCCGTCACTGATATGTTATCGAGGTGGCAGGGTACCTCACTATACTCATCGAGATACCCGTGATTGCATGCGTAAAGAGGGTGACGTATATTTGAGCAACAGATCAATGTCAGACATTTCATCGGTGGACAGTATGTCAGCTCTGGAAGTAAAAATCAGACATCAGCGCGAGTATCAGGAGCGTGTTGAAGCTGTCCGAAAAGGTCAGGCTCCGGGACGCATACTTGAAAAACGACCTCAGGGTATTGTGCCTGCAAAAGGTGGACGCAGCCTCGCATTTTTCTGACGTTATGCCCTGCTAAACGCAGCCATGCGATAAAATAAGCCCATCATACCGGTGGGTTTTTTTATGACATCACAGGCAATTCCTCCCGAAGAGCAACTTCTTAAACTCAATCGATATCTGATCGATAATGCGGAACAGCTCCCATCCCCGGTTATTACCGTTGGTGGTCAGGCTGTTATGTACTGGTATCTGACGTATCTGCATCTCTATCCTGAGCAGCCTGACATCACGTCCATAACTTCAATTGATGTCGACTATGTGACCCGAAAGGAAGGCGTTGATGTAATTGCAAAAATTTTCAACGTTTCAGCACAGGTTCAGGACATTTTTAATCCGCCATCGATCGCACTCCTCACCCTTATTGATAAAGATACAGGCAGGGTCAAGGAGGATGTCCAGGGTCAGTTCCTCAATGAGCAACTAAATGAGGCGAATATTGTGGATATTATCGATCGGCCCACAGGCTTTGATGCTGGAGATTTTGACGGTGATAAACTGATGTTAAATACAGAACCCTTTCTGGTTATGCCGGATCGACATGGTGCAGATATGAGCCATGAATATGTTCGGGTTCTGAATCCGATTGCCTGTATCCGTTCTCGCCTTTCAAATGCCACCGTTCCCGGCGGAAAAAACAGGCTGACTGAAGCTGACCGAATACGCGTGCTGGCTCTGCCTGCTTTCAACTTTTTGCTGGAGAAATTACAAACCCTTCCTTTCCGACAGGGAAGGCATTACGTTGACTACTTTGTCTCGTTTATCTGGCAGAGAGCATTCAGACGTTTTCAGGCACAGCACAAAATCCCCTTATATCGGATTGTTGAGCAACTGGCGGCAGAACTGCAACAGGAGCCTGGCGACGACATGCCATCCGGATTTTATCGGGAGGAGTTACCTCGAAAAGTGGATTTTCTGGCTAAGGAGTATCAGCGATACCTCAGACGCATTGAAGCCGGATAAGACTACTGGCCCCTCATTAGTGACTGCCTGAGAAAATAGCGCTTCTCTTCACCGTCATTTTCTGCGCCGGGTCTGCTGTCCCTTGCAAGCCAGCCCCCGCTGGCCGCACCCTCTCACCTCCATTTCAACCCTTGCTAATTCTGCGCTAATTTTCTGCTAATTAAGGGATAAATTTTAGCGGGTAGAGTGGTTCCACTGCACATCAGCTTGAACAGGAGGAACCATGAATCAGCGCGAGTTTATTCGGAGTCTGCTGGACTGGATAGAGAACAACTTAGGACACGATCTGCATCTGGATGAGGTGGCGCGCCGCTCAGGCTATTCGCGCTGGCATCTGCAACGCCTGTTTCGCCAGCACACCGGCTTTTCCCTGGCAGAATATATCCGTCAGCGTCGCCTGACGGAGTCGGCGCTCACGCTGCTGAGCAGCAACGAAGCGATTCTGCAGGTGGCGATGAACTACGGCTTTGATACCCAGCAGGCCTACACCCGGACCTTCAAAAATTATTTTATGGTGACGCCGGGCCAGTTGCGCCGCCAGCGTCGCGTCGAGCCGGATCGACTGCTGTTCCCGCTGGCGATGGCCAGCTGATGCCTGACAAGGCCTTTCCGTCACGGCAGGCAGACGGAAAGGTCACTCCGCGCACCACCCTCGCTTCGCCTGCTATCGCCCTGTTTTTTTTGCCTCCTCCCCACAGCCCCCCCGCCTGAACGTGCTAGTTTGTTGCCTGCATCCCCTTACTGTCGGAGTCGGGAAACATGGAAAATGGCGCGAATTTAACCGCCATGCTGGTATTCGCACGGGTGGTGGAGTTACAGAGTTTCAGCGAGGCCGCCCGCGCACTGGGCTGGTCCAAATCGCATGTCAGCCGGGAGATCGCCCGGCTGGAACTCAGGCTCGGTATCCGGCTGCTGCAGCGCACCACCCGGCGGCTGGCGCTGACCGAGCTGGGGCAGGCGTACTACCCCTATTGTGTCCGGATGCTGGCGGAAGCACAGCGCGCCGAGGCGTTCGTTCAGCAGCTGCATCAGCAGGCCGCCGGTCATGTCAGGCTGCAGGCGCCCGTCACGTTCGGCTGTCAGTGCGTAGTGCCTGTCGTTAATCGCTTTCTGCGCCGCCATCTGCATATCAACGTCGATCTCGATCTCACCGATCGCAGCCAGGATCAGCTGGACGATCAGGATGATCTGGCGATTGTGATCCGATCCCGGGCACCGCGTCAGGGCAATTTCCGGCTGCTGAGTGATATCGACTGGGGGCTCTATGCCGCGCCTGCTTATCTGGCACAGCGACCGGCCATCACTCACCCCGGGATGCTGCCGCGTCACGACCTTCTGCTGTTTCATGGTCCGGCCCACACCGCTGCGCTGCCGTTCCGCCGCGATAAGCAGCGGCTGGCGCTGGATGTACGCAGTCGCTTTCGCGCCAATAACAGCATGGCACTGCTGAATGCGGCCCTGGCCGGCAGCGGTATCGCCTATCTGCCCGCCTACATGGCGCAGGAGGCGGTCGGGCGGGGTGATATTCAGCAGCTGTTGCCGGAGTGGCAGATGGACCGTCTGCAAAGCTATCTGCTGCTGCACGACACCCCGGAAACGGCGTCGCCCGTCACGCTGCTGAGCGATGCGCTGGTTGCGGCGCTGAGCAAAGGCTGATTGTTGCCTGCTGACAACACTCATCGCCACAGAGTAACTATCGCGGCGTTACTGTTGTTAACCCGCCGCCCTGGTTAGCCTGTATCCCTGATCAATAAAGGGATATGGCTATGCAACACTCACCCGAAACGGCAGTGTTTCACCACTGGAAACGTAATTTAGCGGTCTGCGTCGTCGGATCTTTTACCACTATCGTGGCGATGACGCTGCTGCTGCCTTTTCTGCCGCTCTATGTTCAGCAGCTTGGCGTTGAGCAGCCCGCCGCCATTGCGCGCTGGTCCGGCCTGGCCTATGGGGCGACCTTTTTCAGTGCCGCGCTGACGGCACCACTGTGGGGCCGGCTGGCTGATCGTTACGGTCGCAAGCTGATGCTGATTCGGGCCAGCCTCGGCATGGCGATTGCGATGTCGCTGATTGGTATGGCGACGGCGCCGTGGCAGCTGGTGGCGCTGCGTCTGCTGGCGGGGCTGCTGGGTGGCTACGCGTCGGGGTCGACCATTCTGGTGGCGGCGCAGACGCCCAAAGCGCAGACAGGCTGGGCGCTGGGCGTCCTCTCCTCCGGCATTATGGCTGGCAACGTGGTTGGGCCGCTGCTGGGTGGCCTGCTGCCGCCGCTGATTGGCATCCGGCAGACCTTCTGGCTGACCGGCGCGGTGATTTTTCTCGCCTTCCTCGCCACCACCTTTTTACTCAGAGAGCAGCCGCGTGCCAGCGGCACCGCCCGCGATCGTCCTTCACCGATGCCGGCAGAGCTGCCGGTCAATCACCGCCTGGTGCGGCTGATGTGGCTTTCCGGCATGTTGCTGATTTTTGCCAGCATGTCGATTGAACCGATTATTACGCTCTACGTCGGCGACTTTGTTCAGGGTGAACATCAGATCACCCTGATGGCCGGGATCGTGATGTCCGCCGCCGCGCTGGGCACGGTGCTGGCAGCACCGCGGCTCGGTCGCCTGGCCGATCGCGTCGGACACTGGCGGGTTCTGACAGGGGGATTACTGCTGAGCGGCGTGCTGCTGATCCCGCAGGCGTTTATCACGGCGGCCTGGCAGCTGGTGCTGCTGCGCTTTCTGATGGGGATGGCGCTGGGCGGCCTGATGCCATGCATCACGGCGATTATCCGTCATAACGTACCGGGCTCGCAGGTCGGACGGATGCTCGGTTATTCCACTTCGGCACAATATGTGGGTCAGGTCAGCGGCCCGCTGTTCGGTGGAGTGGTCGGCGGGACGTTCGGGATGCGGCCGGTATTTCTGGCGACCTGCGCGGTGATGCTCTTCTGCGCATGGCTTAACTGGCGCGGAATGAAAAAGTAACGCGATCAAAAAAGGCGGACCGGAGTCCGCCTTTTGTTACTGACCGAAGCTGGAATTACTTCTGGTCTGGCAGTGCGTAGGCAATCACATAGTCGCCCAGCTTGGTACCAAACGAACCGTGACCGCCTGCTGCGATGACAACGTACTGCTTGCCATTCACTTCATAGGTCATCGGGGTGGCCTGGCCGCCTGCAGGCAGACGTGCCTGCCACAGCAGCTCGCCGGTGTCGGTGCTGAAAGCGCGCAGGTAGTTATCGGCGGTCGCACCAATGAAGAATACCTTACCTGCGGTGGTGATTGGACCACCCAGCATCGGCATACCCATTTTGAACGGCAGCGGAACCGGTGAGCTGTCACGAACGGTACCGATACGCTGTTTCCACACGACGTCGTTGGTCTTCAGATCCACCGCGGAGATGTAACCCCAGGCTGGCTGTTTGCATGGCAGACCAAACGGAGAGAGGAACGGATTCAGTTCGACGCCAAACGGCACGCCATACTGCGGCTGAATACCGGTTTCAGTCCCTGAACCACCCTCTGCGCCTTTCGGCGGCTCAATCGGGTTGCCCGGACCGCGTGGAACCAGTTTCGAGACAAACGGCAGCGCCATCGGGTTAGCAATCGCAATCTGACGATGTGGATCGACCGCGATACCGCCCCATTCGAACATACCCAGGTTGCCCGGGAACACCAGCGTACCCTGTTCAGATGGCGGCGTGAACGGACCTTCATAGCGCAGACGCTTGAAGATAACGCGGCATACCAGCTGGTCAAACATCGTCGCGCCCCACATATCCTTGTCCGTGAGGTTCTGTTTCGGACGGAAGGTCAGCTCAGAGTAGGGCTGCGTGGCGGCAACGTGGTCGCCTTTCGCGGCACCCTGTGGCACTGGCGTTTCTGGCGCCGGAACCACTGGCTTGCCGGTGCGGCGATCCAGAACGAAGATGTTACCGGTTTTAGCCGGTGCGTAGATCACCGGGACGGTGTTGCCATCTTTATCGGTGATGTCAGCCAGGGTCGGCTGCGACGGCAGATCCATATCCCACAGGTCGTGATGCACCGTCTGATAAGACCAGACCAGCTTACCGGTGGTGGCGTTCAGCGCCAGCACGCTGCTCGCGTAACGCTCCTGCTCTGGTGTGCGGTTACCGCCCCAGATATCCGGTGTGCTCACGCCCATTGGCAGGTAAACGGTATCCAGTTTCGGATCGTAAACCGCCGGTGCCCATGAGTTCGGTGAATTCAGGGTAAAGGTGTGTTCATCAGCCGGAATGGCATTCGGATCTTTAGCACCCGGATCAAATACCCACAGCAGTTTACCGGTATTCACATCAAAGCCACGAATCACGCCGGAAGGCTCGCGGGTTGAGTAGTTATCGGTGACTGCACCCGCCATGATGATGGTGGTGTTGGTAATGATCGGCGGTGAGGTCGGCTCATACTGACCCGGCGTGGTGACGGGCTGTTTGTGCTGCAGATCCAGCTCGCCGTTAACGCCAAATGTCGGGCAGCGTTCGCCGGTTTCGGCGTCCAGTGCAAACAGACGACCATCGTTAACCGGTAAATAGATACGACGTGAGCAGAGCGCAGGCTGGCTGTTTGCTGCATCAGCGGCTGCCGGCACTTCGTGGTAGGAGACGCCGCGGCAGGTCACGTGCTGGAAGGTCGGATTCACCTTCATGGCCGGATCAAACTTCCACTTCTGTTTACCTGTAGCCGCATCCAGCGCAAACAGGATCTGGTGTGGCGAACAGAGGTAAAGGGTGTCGCGGATTTTAATCGGGGTCACTTCGTCGGTGATTTCGCCCGGATCGTTAGGGGTTTTCATGTCGCCGGTCTGGAACTGCCAGGCAACCTGTAACTCTTTCACGTTCTCGTGGTTAATCTGCTTCAGCGGCGAGAAACGGGTTCCCTGCTGATCGCGCGCATAAGCGGGCCAGTCAGCATCCGGAATGTTGCTCAGCGGTGCAGCCTGCTGCGCATTGTCAGCGGTTTCCGGCACAGAACCGTTAATGACCTGCGGATCGTTGAATACCGCGTAGGCCAGCACGGCCGCACTGGCAATCAGCGCCACAGCCATGGTACCCAGTGCTGCTTTACTACCGGCGTTAACACTGCGATAGACAAACGGCAGGATCAGCCAGACACCAAAAATCACCAGCACATCGGTGCGTGGCGCCAGCGCCCAGAAGTCCGTCCCGACTTCCCACACGCCCCAGATCAGGGTGCCGATCAGCAGCAGCGCATAGAGAACCAGCGCGGTGCTTTTACGGCGGGAAAGCAGATAAGCGGTGATGAGCATAACCACACCGCCGAAAACGTAATACCAGGAACCACCAATAGCGGCTAACCAGCCACCGCCAATCAGCATAAACGCGCCCGTCAGTACTGCGAACAGTATCGTCAGGAAACGAATTACGCTAAACGATGAGGAGTTTTTCCCCATGATATCGACCTCGTTTTGTTGCCATAAAACATACGAAAACAACCAGATAGGCTGTTTCCAGTTATCAAGTACAAATGATTAAGGGTGTTCTTGAGAATCTCTTCCGCTAAGACAGACGCTCCCTTTGTGTTAAATGTTATAGCAAAATTAGATCAAGGTTTGATTTTTTTAGCTCAAAGCGCTTAACAAATGAAGTAACGCGACATTTTATGGGGGATTAATGGACGTTAAGCGCACCGCCGTGTGCCCTTAACGCCGGAGGGCAGGATTTGTGGTTCAGCAGCTAATCAGGTCGCCGTCCGAGCGTTGCTGTTGCCAGCCGCTAATATTTATCTCAGCAAACTGTTCAGCGCTTAAAGGCGGCGTATGACTTCGCACGATCACCTCGGCCCCTTTCTCACGGAATGTCGCCATGAAAAAAGGAAAGGTAAACTTTTCATAATTGTCATTAAAGAACGCTTCGGTTAAAACAATCCCGGAAAAAGGAAAGGATTCCAGCAGTCGCCAGTCTGCGCCGGGCGGAGCAAAATCATAAAGCCAGAAATCAAATTTCTCTGTTAATTCAAGCAGTGAGGCGTGGTGTGCGGCTAAACTGGTATAATTAATACCAATTCTGATTCGCCCATTCTGTAAATGAGAATAAGCATCCGGAACCGCAATCATTCCCTGCAGCCGAAAGTCTTCTACCGGAACAATCATTAATGCTGCTTCAGTAGCGATTTGATTGTGTAATGAAATAATGTTGTTCGTATTAAGTATATTGCGGCTGTCCTGATTTTGCTGAAGATATGGCACGCTATAGCAAATGCCCGTGACATTACGCGTAACGTGATGGATAGGTTCAGTAACATAAGGGTTATATAAACTGTTTTTCATTATCTCTTTGGCGTGCAATAAAAAAGGATTTATTGATAATCAATCATATAAACGGTCGCATTTTCCAAACGCGCGAATAAATATAGATCATCTGCTTAATCCAAATCATCCTTTTATTGTCGCGGAGCGTAAATAAACGCTTCGGCACAGAAGCAATAATTCCTTTGGCGTCTGATGATGACGTGGAATATATTCAATAGTCGGGACCAATAGGCTGGTAATAATCAGGAGAGATTTTTCAGGCCCGGCATGGACAGGAAGGCGATTTATCGCCGGGAGCAGCAGAGGGGAAACCATCGCGATTATACTTCATCCGCTCTGTTATCTGACGTTCCTCATCGACCGCACAAATAACACCGCGCAACGACGCGGGACGGCTCATCAAATTTGGGATAAGACATGGGATTTATGGCATCGGCAGCGGAAGAGCCGCTGTGGCGACATCGGGCATTCGTCGCCTTCTGGCTGGCACGAACCTGTTCATCGTTTGGTTTTCAGATGTTTTCGGTGGCGATCAGCTGGCAGATCTATGCGCTGACCGACAGCGCGATGGCGTTAGGGATGATCGGCTTAATGCAGTTTCTGCCGTCAGTGTTGCTGGCGCTGCCTGCAGGGCATCTGGCAGATCAGTATGACCGGCGGCGTATCGTGCTGTTCGGTCAGCTGGTGGAATTTGCTGCGCTGCTGGCATTAGTGGTGCTTACCTTATTCTCTACCGCCGATCGGGTTACGCTCTGGGGTCTGGTATTTATGATTGCGGTGGCGAAAGCGCTGGAGTGGCCTTCGATGTCCTCAATGCTGCCGTCGCTGGTGCCGCCCGCGATTCTGGCGCGGGCGATGGCGATGAACTCGGTGGGCGGCGAGGCGGCGGTTATCGTCGGACCGACGCTGGGCGGGCTGCTTTATGTCGCGGGACCGCATGTGGTGTATGGCGTGTCTGCGCTGTTTTATCTGATTTCGCTGACGCTGGTGAGTCTGCTGCGCTATGAGCGCCCGTTGCAGCCGCGCCTGCCGATGAACATGAAGAATCTGTTTGCCGGGATTCACTTTATCCGCGAACGCAAAGATGTGCTGGGCGTGATTTCGCTCGACCTCTTTGCCGTCCTGCTGGGTGGCGCGACCGCGCTGCTGCCCATTTTTGCCAAAGATATTCTGCATACCGGGCCGTGGGGATTGGGGATGCTGCGGGGCGCGCCCTCTGTGGGGGCGCTGCTGGTCGGCATCTGGCTGAGCCGGCATAAGCTGGATAAGCACGTCGGGATGATTATGTTTGGTTCGGTGGCGGGCTTTGGTGTTGCCACGCTGGTGTTCGCGCTCTCGACGCAGCTGTGGCTGTCGCTGCTTGCGCTGTGTGCGCTGGGCGGTTTCGATATGGTCAGTATGGTGATTCGCGGTGCGCTGGTGCAGCTGGATACGCCGGATGCGATGCGCGGGCGGGTGAATGCAGTGAACGCCATTTTCATCAATACGTCGAATCAACTGGGTGAGTTTGAGTCGGGAATGCTGGCAGCATGGATGGGCGCAGCCCCGGCGGCGGCGATTGGCGGGATCGGTACGCTGGTGGTGGTGGCCCTGTGGATGAAGTTGTTTCCGCATCTGCGGCGGCGGCAGAAGCTGGAGAATGAGGGGGATGCGGTCTGACCCAGGGCAGCTGTATGCGCTTGTGATGTCAGGAAGGTTATCGCTGATAAATTGAGCGCAGGCTTCAGGGAGCATATGTCCTCCGCAAAGACGCAAAAACGCCCTCCCTGGCAGGCTCAGCGCGGGCGATTACGCACCTCATCCATGAGGTGCTCCCGTAGACGGGCCAACGGCGTTGCGTTGTGCTAAAACGCTTCCGGCGTTTTTGTCCGTGGCCTACGATGCTTAGCTACAGGTATCTGATCCCTTCGTTTTTAGTGCATAAGGTGCCTAAACCTATCTGTACTCTCTGAGATTTTCTTGCTGCTTTCTGATACGAACGGCACCATTTTGAACATCTTTTAGTGTCGTAGTGCCGTGAAAATGAGTTCATAAAAAGTTGTCCTTTTCAAACGTAAATTCATTATGCTGCCATAGGTATGAATACAAATCAGGTCCACTAAAAACAATGCTTCATGTGCTTAAAAGATAAGTTTTCGTTTACTAAAAGTGGGTTTGCCTGATATTTTTCAGGCTGATATCACAGACGGTAGAAGAATGAATGGACGCAAAAACGCTTGCCGTATCGGTTGCTGATGGTATTGCTTCTCTTCCGATGGATTTTTATCTGGGTATAGAAAGAACTTTTCAGGACCTCAACCTGACAGATGGCGGAAGAAACATTCAGCGCCGTAACTTCGGTGATGATGAGAGGATGTATCGGGCTTTAAACAAGCTCTTTCGGAACAGAGCCATTTTGGGGCAGATCGCGGAGATGATAATCAAAGATTCTCTGTCCTATCTTCCAGACCCAGCCCTCAAAAAAATCACAGATAAACTCATCGGAGCTGCGGCTTCCCTGGGTTCAAGACAGTCAATGCAGCTGGCTATTACAGGATATCTTGGTTCAAAAGTTATCGGAGGAATGATGGCCAGCGTGATAACGAGGTTATCCCTACGATTGTGGACGGGCACCCTCGCGGGCGGCATAGTTCTGCAGGGAGTACTTTCACGTGCTTCTGCAGCTTCCCGGCGATTGAGCCATAAAAATCCTGCGCTATGGTCAAAGCTTTACATACTTGATTTTGAAATGCTTTACTTCCTTTTTGAAGAACCTTTAGCTAATTACATTGAGCTTGGTGAGACTCTTCGTAAAAACCCTCTGAAAACGGAGCAATTTCTGAGTGCAATCGAGAATCTTTAGAGTCATCAGAAAAGTCATTTCTGAGTTATCAGGGGCGGTTGTGATCAGCGCCGTAGTGCCGGGCATGTTCATTGCCATCTTTGCGAATGAAGGGATTATGCGCGTACTCGCCCCCTTGCTCGTTTTTCTCGCTGGACTGGTTCTTTACGGGTTAGCCTGGATGATTTCATCTAAAGAAGATCGGAAATAGGCCACGCAAAACGCCTGACCAGCAGGCAGCAGCGACTACCGCTCATCAACATGGGTTCAATCGTTGCTCTGCAGCCTGCGTGAGCAACACCCTGTCGATTTATTCTCATACCGGAAGAGGCCATTTAAAGGCGTTTTCGTGCGTCTGTTGCTGACATAAGGCGGCAGGCCTGAAGGGGAATAATGCCTGTCACCTGAGAAGTAACTGGCCCGGAGGCCAGTTCAGCAGAGTACCAGTCAGAGTGCCAGTAACAAGCCGGGGACGGCGGGGGCGGCCGCCCCTGAGGCTGGGGCCGTCAGGCCCCGGATTTTCCCAGGTTGGCGTCAAATGTCAGCCAGCTTTCACGCATGTCCACTACGCTGCGGGTTTTGCGTGCCTCATCGATTTTGATGGCGGTGAGGCCCGCTTCCAGCGCGTCCACCACTGAGACTTTCAGCGGTGTTCCCTGTTTAATATGTTTGACGATCTCTTCAGCCATCAGCGCATCCGCGCCGTAATGGCCATCATAAGCGTTGCCGCTGTAGGCGGTATCGACCTCTTTCTCACCGCTGCGGGCGTTGTGCACCCGGAAGTAGTTACGCACAAAGTCGCCTTCCGCCATGCCGTCAGTGCCCATGACGCAGAAACGGCGGAACTCATCCGGCACGTTCAGGTTGGCGTGGAAGGCGAGGGTGGCTCCCCCCTCATACTCAATCAGCGCGGTCTGGTAGTCGACAATGTCGGCATCGCTGTCGAAGACCGCATCTGTGCTGGACCAGCCGCTGGGTTTGACGTGATAGAGCTCAGAGTCAGGGGTGATCGCCCCCTGCGGGGCGTGAGCCGGGGTAAAGGATTTCCGGCCACCAAAGCTGGCGACGTGAGTCGGACGCCGCTGCAGCAGGCCCTGATAGAGATCGATGTCGTGGCAGCACTTCTCCAGAATATAGGGACCGGCATACTTCTCCAGCCGTCGCCAGTCGCGCTGGAAGAAGGCACCGTGATAAGGCTTGATGTGTTCGGTTGCCTCAATCGAGGTGATTTCGCCCAGCTGGCCCGCATCGCGCGCAGCCAGCAGATCGTGATAAAGCGGTGAATAGCGCAGCACCAGCCCGACCAGAATGCGCGCCTCGCCATACTGACGCACCAGCTTTGCCATCGCCATGGTCTGCTCTTCATTAATTACCACCGGCTTTTCGGTAAAGACGGTATAGCCTGCCGCCAGCGCCTGACCCACATGCTCCAGATGCAGAAAGTTGGGTGAACCCACCAGCACCACATCCATTCCGCCGTGAGCCAGTAGTTCGTCCACAGACGCAAAAGCCTGGCCGGGCGCGATACCAAAGCTGTGCAGATTCGGCAATCCGGCGGGGGCCGGATCGTAATAGCCCACGACGGAAAAGCTGTCGTCAGCCTTGCTGAACTCTTTCATGACGTGGGACAGACGAAAGCCGAGACCGATAATGCCTACTTTCATGGTAAACCCCTGCTCCTGAGATCGGATGATGCAAAGCCCGCCAGCGGTCGGGCGCGGCTGCTGATAATCTGACCACCAACTTATTACGGCAGAAAAAGTAATGTCAACATCGCGCTGCACGTTTTGCGGGGTGGGTTTTTGTTATATTTATGTAAATTAAGGAAAAATAGCCAGGATGTTTTTACCATATTTATTTGTTATTGCGATTTAAGTTTTTTTATCCTATCGTTCGCTCATTATGGCTATAACCCTTAATCAGGGAAGGAAGCGCGTGCAACCACACTATCTTCTTGGCATCGATGGCGGCGGAACGCAGTGTCGCGCGCGCTTAACCGATCGGCAGGGCCGCCTGCTGGCAGAAAGCACCGGGGGACCCGCCAACGTCTGGTCAGATTATGATGCGGCCCTGACCTGCGTCGGGCAGCTGACTGAACAGGTGTTCATCCAGGCGGGACTCACCGCAGAGGCGCTGGCGCAGACCGCGCTGGTGGCGGGGCTGGCGGGCGCTAACGTCGCCTCAGTGCAGGCGCGCCTCGCCAGCTGGCAGCCCGCCTGCGCGGCGTTGCAGGTGGTCAGCGATGTGGAGATCGCCTGCGCGGGCGCGCACGGTGGCGAGCCTGGGGCGGTCTTTATCATCGGCACCGGCAGTCAGGGCGCCGCCTGGGATGGCGAACGCTTTACGCTGCTTGGCGGCTGGGGCTTTGCCCTCTCCGATCAGGGATCGGGGGCGGAGCTGGGCCGTCGCGCGCTGCGTCTGGCGCTGCTGGCGCATGAGTCGATCATTCCGCACGGCTCCCTGACCCGCCAGCTGATGGCGCAGTTCGGCGACAGCCCGGAAACCATGCTGCTCTGGACGCGCACGGCGGTGCCTGCTGACTGGGCCCGCGTGGTGCCACAGATTTTTGCAGCCGCCGACGCGGGTGACTGCCACGCTCAGGAGCTGCTGCAACAGACCGCCGCCGATATCGGCCTGATGGTGCGACGCCTGATCGCCCTGAGCAGCGGGCCGGTGGCGCTGATGGGCGGCGTGGCCGCGCCGATTCAGCGCTGGCTGGATGAAGATATTCAGGCCCGGCTGGTGGTGCCGCAGGGCGATGCCCTGAGCGGGGCGCTGACCCTGGCGCAGCAGCTGACGCCTGCCGATTACCGATCTCAAGCGGGCTGAGCTGCCTCAGCCCGATAACCCGAGGAATCTATGACCGCTCCCAACGTAACCGCGCGCATTCTGCGGTTGATTGTCGAAAATGCGCCAATCAGCCAGTCAGATCTGAAAGTTCGCAGCGGACTGAGCATGTCGACCGTCTCACAGGCAACCAACCGCCTGCTGACGCAGGAGATTGTGCAGGAGCTGGGGCTGCGTCGCGTGTCGATGGGGCGGCCAAAAACCCTGCTGGGGCTCAACCCCGACCGCGCCAGCGTGATTGGGATTCAGCTCAATGCGGAACGCAACCTGATCGTCATGACCGATCTCAGCGGCAACCTGCTGGGCGAACAGCAGATGCCGAAAGGCACGCTGACGCCGCGCCAGCTTGGCGATGCGCTGGCGAAGTTTCTGCGCGGCGTGGAGGAGAAGCGGGTGGGGGCCATTGGCCTGGCGCTGTCGGGGCTGGTCGATGCTGAAAACGGCTACTGCATCCGCTCCAAGGTGCTGGGCTGGGATAACGTTCCGATTGCGCGCCTGCTTGAAGAGCGCTTCTCGCTGCCGGTCTTTATTGAAAACGACGCCAACGCCATGGCCATGGCCGCGCTGGTGTTTGGTCAGCTCGGCAATGCGCAGTCGGCGGTGATCGCCACCTACGGCAAAGGGATTGGCGCGGGGATCATCCTTAATCGTCAGCTCTATCGCGGTCGTCACGGCAAGGCGGGCGAAATTGGTAACGGGCTGGTGGGCGATGGTTCGCTGCGCCTGCTGGAAGATGTCGCCTCCTCGCGTGCCATTCTGCAGCGGGTGGCGGAGCAGGATGCGGAGGGCGTGACGCTGCAGGCGCTGGATCAGCGGCCCACGCCAGAGGTGCTGGCGGCGCTGGAAGAGGCGGGACGTGAACTGGGCATTTCGCTGGCGAACCTGTCGGTGGCCTACGATCCGGATGTGGTCTATCTGGCGATGGAGCCGCACATGGCATCACGCATTCTGCTCGATCACATCACCCAGAGTTTCCAGGCCTACCGGCTGAAACTGACGCCACAGATGACGCCGCTGCAGTTTCTGACGGAATCGAACCGGATGTGGGCGCTGGGCGCGGCGGGATTTGCCGTTAACCGCTTGCTCGATCTGCTGGCAGCCCAGGCTGACGAAGAGCCGGTCACCTGAGTTAACACTCGAATAAAAACGGGCGCTAAGCGCCCGTTTTTGTTTCCGCGCTTCTC
The DNA here is from genome assembly GCF_011800325.1 of Pantoea sp. EKM101V. Lineage (NCBI taxonomy): Bacteria > Pseudomonadati > Pseudomonadota > Gammaproteobacteria > Enterobacterales > Erwiniaceae > Pantoea > Pantoea sp. EKM101V. The sequence goes on along the minus strand of NZ_JAALFP010000005.1, from coordinate 221,663 downwards.
CTAGCGCAGGCGCAGACCCTGCTCATCAAACAGCAGGCAGTGCGCGGCAGAGATGCCCAGTTCCACCTGCGCACCGAGATCGCGCGGGGTGGCCTCGCGCTCTTCCACCACCAGCATCTGTTCACGTCCGATATCCAGGTAGAGATAGTTGGTGTGACCCAGCATCTCGCCATAGGCCAGCTCGCCGTGAAAACGCAGGGCGTCCGGCGTCTGCGCGGCAGGCTGAAAATGCTCGGGACGGATACCCAGCGTGACGGTCTGGCCCTCGCGGCAGGCAGCCGCAAGGGACATGACCAGCCCCTCAATCTTCAGCTCCGGCACCCGCAGCTGCACTTCACCTTCACCTGTCGCGCTGATCTCGGCGCGCAGAAAGTTCATCTTCGGCGATCCGATAAACCCGGCGACAAACAGATTATCCGGGTCGTGATAGAGCGTCAGCGGCGCGCCGACCTGCTCAATCCGGCCCTGACGCAGCACCACGATGCGGTCAGCCAGGGTCATCGCCTCCAGCTGATCGTGGGTGACATAAATCATGGTGTTACCGAGTGAAGCGTGCAGGCGGGCGATCTCGATCCGCATCTGCAGACGCAGTTCGGCATCCAGGTTGGAGAGCGGTTCATCGAACAGGAAAATACGCGGATGACGAATAATGGCGCGGCCAATCGCCACGCGCTGCCGCTGTCCGCCAGAAAGCGCACGCGGCAGGCGGTCGAGCAGTTCCGTCAGGTGCAGCCGTGCTGCCGTCTGCGCAATAGCCTGGTTGATCTCCGCTTTCGACTTTTTCATGACCTCCAGCGGATAGGCCAGATTGCCGCGCACCGTCATGTTGGGGTAGAGCGCATAGGACTGAAACACCATCGCGATGCCGCGCTCGGTGGCGGGCTGCTGCGTCATATCCTGCCCCTCAATCAGCAGCTGACCGCTGCTGATCTCCTCCAGCCCGGCGATCATCCGTAATAGCGTCGATTTGCCGCAGCCGGAAGGGCCGACAAACACCACAAATTCGCCGCTGTTGATCGTCAGATCGATGCCATGAATGACATTGACGTGCTCATACGACTTCTTCACATTCTGCAAGCGCAGGCTGGTCATCGGCTACCTCACTCAGAGTAACTGGCCCATGTAGATGGCATTACTGCGCAGGATAGGGGTGAACCCCATACGCGTATAGAAGGCGCACACCTGCTCGTTCTGCAGGCTGACGCCAAGATGGACACCGCTGACCCCGGCGGCCCGCAGCGCCGCCAGCTCATGCTCAATCATCCGGCGACCCCAGCCCCCTTTCTGGGCGGCAGGCAGCAGGTTGATATGCAGATGCGCGGGCCAGCGGGTCACCAGCGTCTCCGCGGCCTGATCGGGCTGGCGGATGGCGTCGAGCACTTTACTGTCGAGCGGGGCGCTGGCGCTGCGGTCGCGATATTTCTCCTGAAGCTGCGGCCACCATTCGGCGTCGAGCTGGGCCTCAAACGCGCGGGTGTCAGGCACGGCCACAACGTAACCCTGCACCTCACCGTCACGCTCCAGCACAAAGGCGAAGTCAGGCGCAAACCGCGCGTAGGGCACGGCAAAACGCTGGCCGGGATAGTCGGGATCGGAGTAGAGCGCGCGGGCATCGCCACCGGCATCCGCTGTTTCCAGGCAGATACGGTAGAGCGCCGGGAAGTCCGCCGGCGTGGCCGGACGAATGACACCTTGATTCGCCATGGTGAAGTCTCATGAGTGAGTGAAACGGTCAGGGAGTAAACAGATCCACAGGATAAAGTTACGTTAATGAATGTGGACTTAGTTTTCAAGATAGAATAATTCCCTTATCGCACTAACGCTGACGGTTAAGCAATCTTTCACGGCGTCATGATGCACAACTGTGATCGCCAGCACGCCCGCAGGGCGGCGGCTGGCGGCAGATTCAGCGCCGGTAAAAAGAGAAAAGTGTGAGCGTGATAGGATTTTCGTATGGTTTATCAGGGTGTTATTTTGTCATTATAGCCTGGCGATCTCCTGCTGTGAAAAGCGCGCGGTGCACGCTGCCGCCGCGGTTAACAGGCGTCAGACCAGCGTGATGTGCTGATATTCACGCCAGGTTGCTGTTTATTTGCGCGCGCTCACAGCGTTGCAATTCCCGCGGCAGGTTGTTTGACTTTATTTTTTTATTAAAGTAAGTATGAATCAGTGCGTTTGTGTGCGGCTTCAGCCTGCAGGATGTCAGGCGGTGAGATGCAGGGATGCCGATTCTGGTCTGAAGAAGGTGAGCATAATGTCTGTTTCCTCCGTTCGTTCGTTCCGAATTCGCAATGTGGGTCGGCTGCTGGCAGCGGGCCTGCTGGCAGGCAGCGTCTCGCAGGCCGCCCACGCCGCCGTGACCCTTAATGAGTGGGATATCTACAACTATCCGCAGCAGACCGCCGCGGTGGATGAGGGGATCAAAGAGTTCTCTCAGCAGAATCCCGGCATTGTTATCAACCGCTCGGTGCACTCCTTTGAAGATACCCGCATCCCGCTTAAGCTGGCGCTGACCGCCGGTGACGGCCCGCAGATTGCGCAGGTCAACCAGGGCGGCGGGGATATGGGCTCGCTGGTTAAAGATAAGCTGCTGCTGCCGCTCGACAGCTACGCAGCCAGCTATGGCTGGACGACCCGTTTTCCGGACTCGATTCTGAAACGTAACCGCTGGTCAGACAGCGGTGAATTTGGCAGTGGCAAACTCTACGGCATCGCCAGCCTGGGGGAGATGGTCGGACTCTATTACAACAAAGCGCTGCTGGATAAAGCGGGCATTCCGGTGCCGAAAACGCTGGCAGAGCTGGAAAGCGCCATGGCGAAACTCAAATCGCAGGGCACCGCGCCGATGATGCTGGGGCTGCTGGACGGCAACATGGGCCAGCAGCTGCTCAGCACCCTGTGGCAGGCCCAGATCGAGAGCCGTGACCGCAAGACGCTGGATAACCTGATTTACGATGTGGGCGGCACCTTCAGGGACAGCAAGCTGGTCAACGCCGCCACCATGATGAAGAGCTGGACCGACAAAGGCTACTTCTTCCCCGGCTTCCAGGGCATTGGCCATGACGATGCCGCCACCCTGTTCCAGAACGGTCAGGCGGCGTTTCTGGTCAGTGGCACCTGGTACCTCGGCCAGTTCAAAGACAACAAAGATATTCACTTCGCGGCGATGCCTGCCGGTGAAGGTGTGAAGCAGCCGCTGATGGTGGGGGGCACCGATCTGGCGTTCTCCATCACCAGCACCGCCAAAGGCAAAGATCAGCAGGAGGGTGCGGCGAAGTTCATCAACTATATGGTCTCTGATGCCATGGCGAACCGCTGGCTGAAGGTCGGTTTCCTGCCCGCCAGCACCAACAAAGCGGCCACCATGCCGGCGGACAATCCGCTGCTGGCCGAAGCGTATCAGGTCTGGCTGACGCTCAATGAGTATGACGGTTTAGGTCATTACGTAGACTGGGCGACCCCGACCATGAATGCCGAGCTGAATCAGAATGTCCAGCTGCTGCTGGCGGGCCGTCAGACCGCCGATCAGATGGTGGTCAACTTTGATAACAACTATCAGCGTTACCTGAAAACCCTGAAACACTAAGCCGGAGGCCCGGCGAAGCGCCGGGCCTGAGCACTGTTCTGAGTCACGAGTAGGGTTATGTTGAATTTAAGCGGCTGGCGTAATTTTCTCTATGTGCTGCCTGCGGTGCTGGTCTATGCGGTATTTCTGCTCTTTCCGCTGCTGGCCTCGCTGGGCATCAGTTTTACCGAATGGGACGGCACCTCACTGCCGGTGTTCAGCGGCATCAGTAACTATATGCGGATGTTCAGCGATCCGGTGTTCTGGATTGCGCTGGGCAATAACGCCATCCTGATGCTGTTCTATACCCTGTTGCCTATCGGCGTTGGCCTGCTGCTGTGCAGTTTTCTCTATGAGACGCGCAACAACAAGGAACGCAGCGTCTTGCGCATTCTCTTTTTCCTGCCCTACATCATGCCGATGGCCGTGCTGGGGGTCGTGTGGCGCTGGCTCTATAACCCGGCGTTTGGCCCGATCGATCAGATACTGCGCGCCGTCGGCCTGCCGCAGCTGGCCCTGTCGTGGCTGGGCGATTTTACCTGGGCGCTGCCCGCGGTCGGTCTGGTCGCCACCTGGTACTTCTTCGGCTTCTGTCTGGTGCTGTTTATGGCGGGCCTGCAGCGTATGGACCCCTCCCTGCTGGAGGCGGCCGACCTGGATGGGTCGTCGCGCCGTCAGAAGTTTATGCGCATCACGCTGCCGGGTCTGCGACCCGAGCTGCGGATTGCCCTGCTGCTGACGGTGATCGCCAGCCTCAAAGCCTTCGACCTGGTCTATGTCATGACCCAGGGCGGGCCGGGCACCTCCACCATGGTCACCAACATCTTTATGTATAAGCAGGGCTTTGATCTGCACTACTTTGGCTATGCCTCGTCAGTGGCGGTGTTCAGCATGATCATTGTTCTGGGGATTAACTATCTGATCCATCTGGCCTTAAGGGAGCGTTACTGATGCGAAGCACGCCGGTCATTTCACGCGCGCTGATCTGGATCGTGGCGCTGATGACGATTCTGCCGTTTCTGATGGCGCTGATGACCTCATTCAAAACCCAGATGGAGCTGTTTCAGGGCGTCTTTACGCTGCCCGCCTCGCTTAATTTTAAAAATTACCTGACCGCGTGGCAGCAGGGACACTTCAGCGTCTACTTCCTTAACTCTGTGCTGGTGGTGATCCCGGTGGTGCTGTTCAGCGTGCTGCTGGGCATTCTGGCCGGATTTGGCTTTGCCTGGCTGAAGATCCCCGGCAAAAAGGTGATAGCCGCGATGCTGGCGCTGGGTATGGTGCTGCCGAGTGAGGCCTTTATCATTCCGCTCTATCACGAGCTGCGCTGGATGGGGCTGACCAACACCTATCTGGCGCTGATCCTGCCGCAGATTGCCCTGTCGCTGCCCTTTACCACGCTGATGATCGCCAGCGCCTTTCAGCAGGTGCCGAAAGAGCTGGTGGAGGCGGCGGTGATGGATGGCGCGTCGCGGGTCAAAATCCTGTGGGGCATTCTGGTGCCCGCTATCTGGCCGACCCTCTCCACGCTGGGGCTGCTGCTGTTTATCTGGACCTGGAATGAGTTCCTGATCCCGCTGATTCTGGTGAACAAAGATGAGCTGCGGACGCTGCCGATTGGCATGATGTTTTTCCAGAATAAAAATACCATCGACATTCCGGTGCTGATGGCGGGGGCGATGATTGTGATCATGCCGCTGATCCTGGTGTTCCTGATTTTCCAGCGCAAATTTATCAGCGGCGTGACGGAAGGGGCCGTGAAGTAATCTGTGACAGCCCGCACGAAACGGCGAACTGGCGGCCAGACAAAGGTTTTCTGCGCCGTTTCGTGCTGCAATTTTTCCTCCTCAAACCTGCGGGAGACGCACCATGCACCTTTCCCTTGCTGATTTTCATCCTGCCGCCGACGGCGAAACCCCGGACACCGCCGTGCTGCAGCGCGCCCTTGACCAGATTGCGGCGGCGGGCGGCGGCCGTCTGACACTGCCTGCCGGACGTTATCGCAGCGGCTGCCTGAATCTGCCCTCAGACATTGAGCTGCATCTCGACGCGGGTGCGGTGCTGATCGCCAGCCAGCAGCTGGCTGACTATCAGGCGGTGCAGGCGCTGAGCTGCGCGGAGAAATCCCACAACGTGCTGCTCTATGCGCTGGGCCAGCGCAATATCACCCTCAGCGGCACCGGCCGCATTGATGGTGAGGGTGACGCCTGGTTTGCCGCTGAGCGTGATGCACAGGGCTATCGCCTGCCGCACGCTGACCGGCCACGCCTGATTGTGTTTGAAGATTGTGAGCAGGTGACGCTGACCGGCTTTACGCTGGTGCAGGCACCGATGTGGACGGTCCATCTGGTGAGCTGCCGCCATGTGCATATCGATCACCTCACCATCGACAACGCCATGACGATGCCCAACACCGATGCGCTGGATATCGACAGCTGCGAAGCGGTGTTTGTCAGCAACAGCTATTTCAGCGCCGCCGACGATGCCATCTGTATCAAAACCACCCATAAACCCGCCGCACTGCGGCGGCCGGCGCGGCAGATTATGATCACCAACTGCCTGCTGCGCAGCTACAGCTGCGCCCTGAAGATTGGCACCGAAACCTGGGACGATGTGGAAGATGTCACGGTAACCGGCTGCACTATTTTTGATTCGAACCGGGGGATTGGCATTCTGTCGCGCGACGGCGGCGCCATGCGGCGTCTGCTGTTCAGTAATCTGACGTTTGCCTGTCACCACGCGCCGCCCTGTCACTGGGGCAAAGCCGATCCGCTGCATATTTCGGTACGCCGCCGCGATCCCGCCATCACACCCGGCGTCGTGGAGCAGGTGCAGTTCAGTACCATAACCGGCGTGGCCGAGGGGGCGATTAACCTGCATGCGGCAGAACCGGGCTGGATACGCGATGTGGTTATCAGCCAGATCCAGATGCAGCAGGCGGTGGCGTCATTGCCCCAGGGGCACTACGACATACGGCCGCCCTGCAACCCGGACGCCCCGACCGGCATGGGCCTGGATAACGCCTACCGGGTTGACCCGGCATCCGGTGAAGCATTTGGGGTTGAGCCCTATCCCGGCGGGCTGCCAGGGCTGTTTGCGCGCGGCGTAGAGAACCTGCACCTGCATAACCTGAACATCGTGCGGCCGGACCCCTTACCCGCAGGGTGGCATCCGGCGATGGTCGTCCGGCTACCGGAATAAGTGGCGCGGTGGTGAGAGGGCTGCCGCCGGGGGCGGGCGGCAGCGTGATTCACTTACAGTGCGGCGGCGATGGCCGCTCCCAGCTCTTCTGTACTGGCGCAGCCACCGAGGTCACGCGTCAGGTGCTCACCCGCCGCCAGCGTGCGTTCAATGGCGTCCAGAACCGCTTCGCCTGCCGCCTTGTAGCCGAGATGCTCCAGCATCATCGCACCGCACCAGATCTGGCCGATGGGATTGGCAATGCCTTTACCGGCGATGTCGGGCGCGGAGCCGTGAACCGGCTCAAACAGGCTGGGGAAGAGACCTTCCGGGTTGATGTTGGCGGAGGGGGCAATGCCGATGGTGCCGGTACAGGCCGGGCCAAGGTCAGAGAGGATATCGCCAAACAGGTTGCTGGCGACGACCACATCGAACCAGTCCGGGTGCAGCACGAAGTTGGCGGTGAGAATATCGATGTGATACTTATCGACGCGAACCTCCGGGAACTGGCCGGACATCGCGTCGACGCGGCTGTCCCAGTAAGGCATGGTGATGGCGATGCCGTTGGATTTGGTGGCCGAGGTCAGATGTTTCTTCGGCCGGCTCTGCGCCAGCTGATAGGCAAACTTCAGAATGCGATCGACGCCGGTGCGCGTCATCACCGTCTCCTGAATCACCACTTCCCGATCGGTGCCGGGGAACATGGTGCCCCCCACGCTGGAGTACTCGCCCTCGGTGTTTTCACGCACCACATAGAAGTCGATATCGCCCGGCTGGCGATTGGCCAGCGGCGCTTTGACGCCGGGCATCAGGCGCACCGGACGCAGGTTGACGTACTGGTCGAACTCGCGGCGGAACTGTAACAGCGACCCCCACAGGGAGACGTGGTCAGGCACCACCTCCGGCCAGCCGACGGCGCCAAAGTAGATGGCATCGAAGGTTTTCAGCTGCGGGAACCAGTCGTCAGGCAGCATTTTGCCGTGCTGCTGCCAGTACTCAGCGCTGGCGTAATCAAACCACTCCCAGCGCAGCGGAATGTTAAATTTTTCGGCGGCGGCATTCATCACGCGGACGCCTTCCGGCATCACTTCTTTACCGATACCGTCGCCGGGGATCACGGCAATACGATGGATTTTCTCAGTCACAGGGCACCTTTCCGGTTGATGTTCGAATTGTGACCGCAGTATAACTGTCGCTTCCGGGGAAATAATGAGTCTGAAACGCAAACCAGTGTTGAATAAAAGTAGAGAATCCCGCACCTCCACCGATGACCTGGCCTTCTTTGTTCGCCTGGCCGGGCTGGAGAGCCTGACCGCAGCGGCACGTGAGCTGGGCCTGTCGCTGGCGGCCGTCAGCAAACGTCTGAGCCAGCTGGAGCAGCGTCTGGGCGTGCAGCTGCTGCGCCGTACCACGCGACGGCTGGAGCTGACGCCGGAAGGCCACCGTTATCTGGCTGGTGCCCGCCCGCTGCTCGATCAGCTGGTGGCGCTGGAAGAGGCGGTCAGCGGTGAAACCGCTCAGCTGCGCGGCTCGCTGAATATCAACGCTTCATTCGGGTTTGGCCGTCGCCATATCGCGCCGTGCGTCTCCGCCTTTGCCGCGCTGCATCCGCAGCTTGCGCTGTCTCTACACCTCAGCAGCCAGCCGCTGAATTTTCTCGATGCGCACATCGATATCGATATTCGCGTCGGTGAGCCGCCCGACTCGCGGCTGGTGGCGCGTAAGCTGCGAACCAATCCGCGTATTCTCTGCTGTTCGCCCGCTTATGCTGCCCGGCACGGCCTGCCTGCGACGGTCAGCGAGCTGGCGGAACACAACTGCATTCTACTGCGTCAGCACGACAGCGATTTTACCCTGTGGCGACTGACCCGCGGTGAGCAGAGCATCAGCCAGAAGGTGCGCGGCAGCCTGATGACCAACGATGGCGAAGTGGCGATGCGGCTGGCGATGGATGGGCATGGCATTCTGCTGCGTTCCTGGTGGGATGCGCAGCACAGCCTCGCGGCGGGGGATCTGGTGCCGGTGTTGCCTGAATGGCAGGCACCCGATGGCGACATTTTTGCGGTCTGGCAGGCGCAGCGTCAGCTTCCGGCACGCGTGACGGCGTTCGTGGCGTTTCTGCAGCAGACGCTGCAGAAGGTGGAGGCGTAAAAAAGGCGGCATCGCTGCCGCCCTGCGTGTTATTTATCGATGCCCTGCACCAGCACCACGCGATAGTTCGCCCCTTTCAGACGGTGCGCTTTGGCAGCCTGATATTCCGGGCTGTCATACCAGGCGTGCGCCGCTTCGCGGGTCGGGAATTCCAGAATCACCACGCCTTCCGCTTCCGGACCTTCCAGCGTTTCCAGCGCGCCATAAAAGGCGAGCGGATTGATCGGATGATCGCCGCGTGCCTGGCCCGCTTTCTCAGAATAGGTGTTCATTTCGTCCTGGTTCAGGGTGTTATCACGAATAAATACGACGTATGCACTCACAGGTTAGCTCCTTACGCTTTTTTATCCTGGGTCTGGGTATCGAAGTCAGCAGCATCATGACGCTCATGCAGCTGATCGGCCGGGTCGCCCATGACACGATTGACCTTTCGGCCACGAATGACGGCGGGACGCTGCGCGATCTCTTTCGCCCAGCGCACCACATTTTTATAGGACTGCACATCCAGGAATTCCGCCGCGCCATACTGGTCATTCAGCACCATGTTGCCGTACCACGGCCAGGTGGCGATGTCAGCGATGGTGTAATCCTCACCGGCCAGATAGCGATGATCCGCCAGCTGGCGATCCAGCACGTCAAGCTGACGCTTCGCTTCCAGCGTGAAGCGGTTGATGGCGTACTCAATTTTTTCCGGCGCATAGTGATAGAAATGACCAAAACCGCCACCGAGATAAGGCGCAGAGCCCTGCAGCCAGAAGAGCCAGTTCAGGGTTTCTGTGCGGCCGGCAATATCTTTTGGCAGGAAGTAGCCATACTTTTCCGCCAGATAAAGCAGGATATTGCCCGACTCGAACACCCGCAGCGGCGGGGTGACGGAGTGATCGCTCAGCGCCGGGATTTTTGAGTTCGGATTCACGTCCACAAACCCGCTGGAGAACTGATCCCCGTCACCAATACGGATCAGCCAGGCATCATATTCTGCGTCGTTAACGTTCAGCGCCAGCAGCTCTTCCAGCAGGATCGTCACTTTCTGACCGTTCGGGGTGCCGAGTGAGTAGAGCTGTAAAGGGTGTTTACCGACCGGCAGCGCTTTTTCATGGGTAGGACCCGCGAACGGGCGATTGGTTTTCGCGCCGTTGCCTTTGGCTTCAGGATCCCAGTTCCAGACTGTTGCAGGCTGATATGCATTTTCCGACATAATAAACGTTCGCCTCGTGGTGTGATGTTTGTCTGGAGTGTAGCAGGTGCTGAAAAGGCGGTTTAACTCTGCTGGCTGCGTGAGGGCGCGCGGCAATCCGCTGATGTCTGGGCGATCGGGAAGATGAAAAAAGGAAAAACGGGGCGGGCATCGCCCCGGAGGATCACTGCCGGGCTGCATGGCTGCGGGGATCAGAGCAGTTCGCGCTCAATCCGTTCGCGGGTTTCAATGGCCTGAACCGACATCTTTTCCGGGTAGCCAAACAGCGAGGCCGCGATGATCGGCTCTCCGCCAACTTTGTAACGGCGTGTGGCAAAGCCAGTGTCGCGCAGGGTCTGGAAGAGGGTGTCGAAATCGACCTCACCTTCACCAACACCGACATGCTGATGAATAGTGGCGTCGACGCCTGGCGGATTGACGATGTAGCGGCAGTGGCGGGTGTGGTTCATGGTGTCGGCAATCAGCATATGGGAGAGATCGTCTCCGGCGTACTCCAGCATCGGTTTCACATCGCCTTTGCCTTTGTCATAGAAGAAGGTGTGCGGCGCACTGTAGATATACTTCACGTTATCGCTGCGGAACGACTTCACGATATCCACGGTTTCGTTGTTCTCTTCGCAGAAATCCCACGGATGCGCCTGAATTTCGACGCGTATTCCTTCACGTTCGAGGATCGGCAGCAGCTCCTCCATCGAGCGATAGAACATCTCTTCGCAGATTTCCGGCTCGTTTGGCGTGCCGGAGAGTTCGGTATTGATCACCGGTACTCCCATCTCAACCGCGATCTCAATCATCCGCTTCCAGTTCTTCACCGCCGCCTGACGACGCAGCTCATCCGGGCCGGACCAGCGATAGACGACGATAAACGAGGAGATCGCCAGGCCGGTCGCACGCAGCGCATTTTTATATTCGGTGATGATTTCGCGGCTGGCTTTGGGATGTTTATAAAACGGGTTGATCTGCGGATGCGGCGACTGTTCGATATATTGATATCCCCAGTCGGCGACCTGATGAACCATACGGGTGATGCCCAGCTCTTTAATCACATCCACATCAAAAGCGATTTTCATCTCTCTGCTCCGGCAAGGTTGAAGGAACGGTTCCTGAGTGAAGAGGACGCCTGTCTGCGCGCCGCTTTCGCACAAGCCTTTCACCGGTTTTAGCAAATGACTGTTTTAAAGAGAACGCAGAAAGAAACGGATGTTTCATTTTTGCGAAAGCGATCAACTTTGCGTGAGGTTTTCTATCAAATAAATGAGAGAAAAAGGGCGTGCCGGGATAGAGTATTATCGTCAGTCACCACAACAGAGCGTGAAGAGGGAGAAACAGGATGCCAAAAGTGACGATGACCGCCGTTGCACAGGCGGCGGGCGTGGGGGTAGCCACGGTGGATCGGGTGCTGAACCGTCGCGCACCGGTGCGCAGCGCCACAGAGCAGAAGGTGATGGCGGCCGCCAGATCGCTGGGCTATCAGCTGACACAGGCCCACAGCCAGCATATCGCGTCGCCCGCCGCGCAGGCGTTACGCTTTGGCTTTATCCTGCTGCCCGCGCGCTATTCGCTCTATCAGCAGCTGGGCGAGGCGCTGAAACAGCAGGCGGAACAGCAGCAGCCTGCGGGCAGTGAACCGGTCTTCTGCTGGCATGATATTCATGACGTGGAGGCGGTTGCCCGTTCAGTGCGGCAGCTGGCGCAGTGCTGCGACGTGATCGCGCTGGTGGCGCTGGATCATCCGCTGATTCGTCACGCGATTCAGGATGTTTCGCGGCTCGGCGTGCGGGTTTACGCCCTGTTCTCCGACTTCTCCGCCTGTGAACATGCAGGCTTTATCGGCATCGACAGCCAGAAGGCGGGACGCACTGCCGCCTGGATGGCCCGCCACCTGTTGCGCCGGCCAGGGTGCGTGGGCGTGCTGATCGGCGACCATCGCTTTACCTGTCAGGAGAGCAGCGAAATCAGTTTTCGCTCCTCCCTGCGCGAGTCGGGCATCAGCCAGCGCGTGCTGGAGCCGCTGAAAACGCACGAGACGGCAGAGGGGGGCTACCAGGCCACCCGGGCGCTGCTGGAGAGTCATGATGACCTGGTCATGATTTATGCCCCCTGCGGCGGCATTGAGGGCGTGGTGCAGGCGCTGCGTGAGAGCGGACGCACGCAGATTGACCTGGTGTGCCACGGCCCGCTGCCTGGCGACGAGCTGGCGCTGATTGACGGCACCATCACGCTGATGCTGCGCCATCGTATTGAGGCGATGGCCGAAGCGGTGGTCTCGGCCTGTCTGAACGGGCGGATGGAGCCGCGGGATCACTTTGCGCAGATTACCGTGCCCTTTGAGATCGTGACGCGGGAAAACCTGTAGAAAGAAGGTGTTAGCTTTTTAATGATAGAAAACTATCATAAAATGCGATTTTTAAAAGCGATCTCTATCAAAAAATGAAACTTTCATCGTTGTCTGAGATGAAACGTTTGTTTGATACTGCCGGCAGTTCTTACTGCAGAGGCAGACACGATGACCTTTCACATTGCTAATGCGCCCTGTAGCTGGGGCGTGGACGATCCCGCCAATCCCTGGCTGCCACCCTGGCAGAAAGTCCTGACCGAGGCCGCGCAGGCGGGCTATCCGGCCATCGAACTGGGGCCGTGGGGCTACCTGCCCACCGATCCGGCTGAGCTGACCCGGCAGCTCAATGCGCATCAGCTTTCGCTGGTGGCGGGCACGATCTTTGACGATCTGGTCAGTGAGGCCCATTTCCCCACCCTGGTGACGCTGACTCACAACCTCTGCCGCACGCTCGCCCGTGTCCCGACAGCAGCGAAAACCCCGGGAGCCAGCGCGCCCTATCTGGTGATTATCGACTTCGGCAATCCGGAACGGGCGAAATATGCCGGTCAGTCAGAGAAGGCCCCCCGGCTCTCCGCGGATGCGTGGCAGCGCATGATGCAGCACATCACCATTCTGAGCGACATTGCCTGGCGGGAGTATGGCGTACGGCCGGTGATCCATCCGCACGCGGGTGGCTGCATCGAATTCGCCGACGAGCTGGCGCAGCTGGTCAGGGATATTCCGCATCAGGTCGCGGGGCTGTGCCTGGATACCGGCCACCTCTGTTACGCCGGGATGGACCCGGTGGCGGCGCTGCAAAAGTACTGGACGCGCATCGACTATCTCCATTTTAAAGATGTGAATCTGCGGGTCTGGCAGGACGCCATCACGCGCGGAGTCGACTTCTTCACCGCCTGCGCGGAGGGCGTCATGTGCCCGCTGGGCCAGGGCGCAATCGACTATCCGGCCGTGCATGCGCTGCTGACGGAACGCCATTACCGCGGCTGGATCACCATTGAACAGGAGCGTGACCCACGCCATGCCGACACCAGCCTGCGCGATGTGAAAGCCAGCCTGGACTATCTCCGATCAACAGGATTCTGAGGGCAACAGCATGATTAACGGAAAAAAAGCGGCTAATCGCTCACTGCGCTGGGGGATGATCGGCGGCGGCGGCACCAGCCAGATCGGCTACATCCACCGTTCGGCGGCGCAGCGTGACGGTAACTTCACGCTGCTGGCGGGCGCCTTTGATATTGATGCCGGGCGCGGACGCGAGTTTGGTCAGGCGCTGGGCGTGGCGCCCGATCGCTGCTATCCCGATTACGCCAGCCTCTTCGCCGGCGAGGCTGCGCGGGAAGAGGGGATTGAAGCGGTGTCCATCGCCACGCCAAACAACACCCACTTTGCCATCTGTCGGGCAGCGCTGAATGCCGGACTGCATGTGGTGTGTGAGAAGCCGCTCTGTTTTACGGTCGACGAGGCCGATGAGCTGGAGCAGCTCAGCCGGGAGAAGCAGAAGATTATTGGCGTCACCTACGGCTACGCCGGACATCAGCTGATCCATCAGGCCAGAGAGATGATTGCGGCAGGGGCGCTGGGCGAGATTCGCATTGTGAACATGCAGTTTGCTCACGGTTTCCATAATGAGGCGGTGGAGCTGCAGAGTGAAAGTACCCGCTGGCGGGTAGACCCGCGTTTTGTCGGGCCGAGCTATGTATTAGGCGATCTGGCCACGCATCCGCTGTTTATCGCCGAAACCATGCTGCCACAGCTGAAGATGACGCGGCTGCTCTGTGCGCGCCAGAGCTTTGTCGCCTCACGCGCGCCGCTGGAGGATAACGCCTTTGTGATGATGGAGTATGACAACGGCGCGGTCGGCACGCTCTGGGCATCGGCGGTCAATGCCGGTTCCATGCACGGGCAGAAGATTCGCGTCGTTGGCGCGAAAGCCAGCCTGGAGTGGTGGGATGAGCAGCCCAACCAGCTGCGCTATGAAGTGCAGGGCGAGCCGGTGCGGATTCTGGAGCGTGGCATGGGCTATCTCACCCCGCGCGCGCTGGAAGAGGATCGCATCGGCGGCGGGCATCCGGAGGGACTGTTTGAGGCCTGGTCAAATCTCTATCGCCGCTTCGCGCTGGCGATGGACGCCACCGATCGCCGCGACACCGCTTTCCTGCAGGATTTCTGGTATCCCGATGTGCATGCCGGATTAACCGGCGTGCGCTGGGTCGCGCAGTGCGTGAAATCGGCAGAGGCGGGCGCGGTCTGGGTGCCGTGCGCGTGAGCGGCTGACAGGCTAGTCGAGCAGCGAGGGGTCGGCGGCGACCATCAGCGCTTTCATCTCCTCGAAATGCTGGCGTGAAAAGTCGGGTATCCCTTCCCAGGCACGCGCCGTCTTCTCCGCCACCGCGTCGCTGAGGATCTTCAGCGGCTGGCCGGTAGACCAGGCGGTCACGAGGATCTGACAGGCGCGCTCCAGCGTCCAGATATCGTCAAAGGCTTCGCCGATGTGTGCCGACGTGACCATCACGCCGTGATTGCCCATCAGCAGACGACTCTTGCCCGCCAGCAGACCCGCCAGCCGTGCACCTTCCTCGGCCGTGTCCGCCATGCCGCCGTACAGGGTGTCGATCGCCACACGGTTAAAGTAGCGGGCGGTATTCTGGTCGACCGGCGGGATATGTGGCTCAGCCAGGCAGGCGACGCTGGTGGTGTAAATCGGGTGGAGATGCAGCACCACGCGCGCCTCCGGCAGCCGCTGATGGATCTGACCGTGAATCGACCAGGCGGTGGCGTCCACGTCGTCGCGCTGCGCGCAGGCGGGGTCATCGGCGTTGAGCAGCAGCAGATCGCTGGCGCGGATGCGGGAAAAGTGCTTCCACTTCGGGTTAAGCAGAAACTGCCGGCCATCCGCAGAGACCGCCGCGCTGAAGTGATTTGCGACCGCCTCGTGCATGCCGAGATGCGCAATAATGCGAAAGGTCGCAGCAAGATCGATGCGGGTCTGTTCTTCAAATGAGAGCGCCATAAATCTCTCCTGATGGGGGTGAGAAAGGAAGGCGGGCGTCGGTTCGCTGACGCCCGCATCGGGATTACGGCGTCGGCATCAGGGTTTTAATATCCTCTGCGCTGGGTGCCTCAAAGTTATATTTCTTCAGCAGAGCGGCGTACTCCGGGGTTTTGCTGTACTTCTCCAGCCCGTCGATCAGCGCCTGCTTCACCTCATCGTTGCCTTTCTTCACGCCGAAACCGTTAAGCACCGGGTAGATCAGTGTTTCCGACGAGATCTGCACGCGGTTGCCCAGCTTCTGTACCACGCCGCGCGCGACGGCGGCGTCGGTGATCTGCGCTTCAACCGCATGCGAAAGCATCGCCTGGGTGGTCTGCGGATCGGTGGTGTATTCGCTGATGGCGATCGGCGGCTTGCCATTTTTCACGCAGTAGTCGGCTGAGAGCTTGTGCAGCTGCTGCAGCCAGGAGGTGGCACCCATTGAGCCAATTTTGTGACCACAAAATTCTTCCGGCGTTTTCGGCTGGTAGGCGGCCCCTTTCAGCGACAGGATCGCCTCACCGCTCTTGAGATAGGGGATCATATCGATCACCTTCAGACGCTCGGCGGTGATGTACATTGAGGAGTTGGTGATATCGAAACGGTTACCCTGCAGACCGGTAATCAGGTTGGGGAAGCGGGTGTCGAGGTTAACCGCCTGTCGGCCCATCACTTTTGCCAGCCCGTCGAGAAACTCGATGTCGAAGCCCGCCGGTTTATTGTTCTCAATGTACTCATAAGGGAAGAAGGTCATGTCAGAGCCGGCGATAATTTTTCCCGGCTGCTGGAACGCCGACGCGCTAAACGACCCCAGCGCGATGCTGGCGGCTAAAAAAGTCAGGGCAACAGATTTCATAAAGCCTCCGTGGTGGCGGTTACGCGCGGGCAGGATCGGTTCCGGCCTGCTGGACAAAAAAGGATGCGCCGCTCGGTTTCTGCGGCAGACGGAACTCATTAACGGTACTGCGCACCATGCCGCTCTCTTCGCCTGCGACCAGGGTGCCGGCATCCCGGCTTGGCAGCGGGTTTTCGCCAAAGGGCAGCGCATCTTCCGCCGCGTAGACGGCGATAAACAGCGTGCGCGGCACCCCGGTCTCGTTCGGGCTGGAGGCGTGCAGCAGGCGGGTATGCATAAAGCAGACCGAACCGGGCGGGCCGAAACAGGCCGCAGGCTGCGAACACGCCGCCCCGACCACGCTTTTATCGACCGCGCCGGTGAAACGGCCGTTTTGCCAGTGAGAGTAGAGCGGCCCTTTGTGGCTGCCCGGCACCACGTTCAGCGGACCGTTTTCCGGCGTCACTTCACTCACCATCAGCAGCGCGGTGACGATGTCGTCGTTGCTGTGCGGCGTAAAGAGAAAATCCTGATGCCACTCCACTTTGGTCGCGGTGTGCGGCAGCTTGGAGTTGATCTTACTGTGGTGAAAGCGTGCGCCCTGACTGCCGGTGAGCTGACCGGCGATCTGCGCCATACGCGACTGAAGCGCGGCGTGGCGATAGGCGGCGGAAATCTCCGTTGGCGAGCTGACGCGGCGCAGCGACGGATGGTCGGCGCGGTGATCCTCTTCCAGATCGAAACGCGCGCGGCCATCCAGCGTTTCGCCCCAGGCCGCCTGATGAGTGCGGCTCTCTTCCACCCAGCCATCAAAGTCCTGCTGCAGCGCGGCGATGTCGTCGGCGCTGAGGACATTCTCCACCACCAGAAAACCCTGCTGGTGATACTGCTCTACCTGCCACTGCTCGATCATGATTTTCCCCTCGTGCGGATAAATGGGTTAAGCCAGAGAAACATCCTTCAGAAAGGCTTCCACGCGCGGATGCTCTCCGCTGCGCATTGCCTGAGGCGCGTCATCACAGATCACACGCCCTTTTTCCATAAATACGATGCGGTCAGAGACCTTAAAGGCGAAGTTCATCTCGTGGGTCACGATCACCATCGTGATGCCTTCGTGCGCCAGGGTTTCGATCACCTGCAACACCTCATTGACCTTTTCCGGATCGAGCGCGGAGGTCGGCTCATCAAACAGCATGATCTGCGGGCGCATCATCAGGGCGCGGGCGATTGCCACGCGCTGCTGCTGGCCGCCGGAGAGCTGGTGCGGATATTTCCATGCGTGATCCAGCATGCCTACTTTGTGCAGCAGCTCGCAGGCGTGCTGTTTGAGTTCATCGCGCGAGGCCAGCCGGTGATAGCGCGGGGCCAGCATCAGGTTGTCGAGGACGCTGAGATGCGGGAACAGGTTAAAGCTCTGGAACACCATGCCGATGCTGAGGCGGTGCTCGGCATGCTCAATGAAGCGCGGCTTCTGCTCGCCCTGCTGGCTGAGATGGATAAAGGGCTGGCCGTTAATGCGGATTTCGCCATTATCGATCTGCTCCAGCCCGTTCAGCAGGCGGATCAGCGTGGTTTTGCCGGAGCCGGACGGTCCGATGACCGACACTACTTCACCCGGCTGGATTTGCAGGCTGACCGCCCCCAGCACCTCAACGTTGTTATAGGCTTTATGCAGCCGTGACGCCTGCAGCGCCGGGCCACTGCTCTGCGCCACCGGACGGGCGAGCGGGGTGGCCGCGCAACGCTGCGCCAGGGCATAGAGCGCGTCATCCACCTTGCCAGCCGGGCGGCGCTGGGTAACGTCGAGATAGCGCTCCAGCTGTTTCAGCAGAAAATCGAACACCGTGACAATCAGCACGTAGTAGCAGGCGACCGCCGCCATGGTTTCCATGACCAGGAAGTTCTGCGAATAGAGGCGCTGGCCGACCATCAGGATCTCGGTCAGGGAGATCACCGATACCAGCGAGCTGAGCTTCACGATGGCGATATATTCGTTTGCCAGCGCGGGCAGGGCGACGCGCACCGCCTGCGGAATAATAATGCGCCATTGGATACCGGCGAAGCGCAGCCCCAGGGCACGGGCGGCCTCACTCTGGCCTTTTGGAATAGAGAGCAGCCCGCCGCGGTGAATTTCAGCGATGTAGGCACTTTCGCTGAGCACCATGGCGATCAGGCCCGCCCAGAAGGGATCGCTGAGCAGGGCGGAGGTGCCCGGTGCGGCCTGCGGCAGGTTGTAGACAAAAATCAGCAGCACCAGCAGCGGCAGACTGCGGAACAGCCAGATATAGCCGCGAGCTGGCAGGCTGAACACCAGGCGGTTCGACTGCTTTGCCAGCGCGAGCACAAATCCCACGACGATACTGATGCCCCAGGTGAGTAAACTCAGTTTTATGACGGTCCAGCTCGCCAGCCAGAATTCGGCGTCGCTGAACAGGCTGAACATATAGTTCCAGTTAAAAGTCATGAGGCATTTCACTCGCTTAAATAACGCGAATTTCAGAAATAAAAATTCGCCGCTGTCGATTGATTGACACTATGGCGGCAGCGGCTAATTTGAGGCAATTAGTAAATTGCTGCCTTCAGACTTTAAAAAAACTATCCAGTAAAAAAAGAGGGCGCGAAACATACATGGCGCTGATTAATTTAAACAGGGAATCTTTTCTATACGGGAAATTCAATTGTCTCCTCTGTCTGCTCTGAAAAAGAGCAGCCCTGAGCCAAAATGAGGCAATAAAAAAATTAAGGCGTATGGGTGACAAAATAAAACCGCTTCCGGCCATGAAATATCAGTCACAAAGCGAATGAAGCGATCCGCGTCGCGTCCGGGGGCGCTGCCCGTTTACGGGGCGCAGGAGTGGCATGACCCTTGCAGCAGAAGAGAACCTGCCAGAAAGTGCGCCAGTCGAGCGCGCTAACAGAGATAATTTATGATGCGATTCACGCTGAAACAGCTTAAGTACTTCGTCACGGTGGTCGAAACCGAGAGCATCGCCGAAGCGTCACGCCAGCTGCATATCGCGCAGCCCTCTATCTCCATTGCCATTAAAAACCTCGAAGATACCTTTGACCAGCAGCTGTTTATCCGCCACCACGCTCAGGGCGTCTCTCTGACGCCGGGCGGTCGCCGTTTCTACGAGAAGGCGCGCGATCTGCTGCGCCTCTCCTATGAGTTTGAACAGAACTCGCGCGCCGAGCATCAACTGGTTTCCGGCACTATCGCCGTCGGCTGCTTTGAGTCGGCCGCGCCGCTCTATCTGCCCAGACTCATTGCCGGGTTTAAAAAAATCTATCCCGATATCACCATTGAACTCTATGACGGCGAGCAGCATGAGCTGATGCATGGGCTGCACCGCGGCCGTTTCGATCTGGCGTTTCTCTACGATCTCGATCTTGACCACTCCATCAAAAAAGAGCCGCTGAACGCGCCGCATCGCCCCTATGCGCTGCTGCCCGCCGCGCATCCGCTGGCGAGTCAGGCGACGGTGACGCTGCAGCAGCTGAGCCGCGAACCAATGATCCTGCTGGATGCGATTCCGAGCAAAAATTACTTTATCCGCATCTTTAAAGAGAAGGGCTACCATCCCGACGTCGCCTATAGCTCGCCGTCGATTGAGATGGTGCGCTGCATGGTGGGCCAGGGATTAGGTTTTTCCGTGCTGGTGACGCGCCCCTGTTCTGATATAACCTATGACGGGCAGCAATTAATTCATCTTGAGATAGAAGATGAGATGGCGGACTCGACGCTCATTATGGCTTACCTGCAAAATAATGAGCCAACCCGACCGGCGCAATTATTTATGGAGTATTGTCGTCGCGCCGAACTTTTTCCGGTTGCGGCGCGTTAATAATGCGCCTGGCGCGCAGCCTAATAAATTCCTATGCAGGTGTTAGCTTTATAATATTTTACCCGCTCTGTCGGCTCAAATAGTCTTGGAAACCTCTCCTATGGTGAATATATCAGCCGGCGGCTGGTTGAAGGACGCGGAAATGACAGAGATGAAAACAGAAATTGATACCCTGGTGATTGGCGCCGGGCAGGCGGGTGTCGCCATGAGCGAACACCTGAGCCGCCTCGACGTTCCGCATCTGGTGCTGGAGAAAAACCGTATCGCCGAGGCCTGGCGCAGCGGACGCTGGGATTCGCTGGTGGCCAACGGCCCCGCCTGGCACGATCGTTTTCCCGGTATGGCCTTTCCGGGATGCGAACCCGACAGCTTCGTCGCCAAAGAGAAGGTGGCGGACTACTTCGTCGCCTATGCAGAGAAGTTTCACGCGCCGATCCGCACCGGCGTCGAGGTGCTGCACGTGGCACGCAACAGCGGGCGCGCAGGCTTTACCGTGCGCACCTCGGAGGGCGTCATTGAAGCGCAGCGCATCGTCGCGGCCACCGGCCCCTTTCAGAAGCCGGTCATTCCGCCAGTCGCGCCGGAGAGCGACCGTCTGACACAGCTTCACTCGGCGGACTATCGCAATCCGCAGCAGCTGCCGGAGGGGGGCGTGCTGGTCATCGGGGCAGGCTCTTCCGGCGTGCAGATCGCCGATGAGCTGCAGCGCGCCGGAAAAACCGTCTACCTCTCCGTGGGTCCGCACGATCGTCCACCGCGCGCCTATCGTCAGCGCGACTTCTGCTGGTGGCTCGGCGTACTGGGCATGTGGGATGCGGCGGCCAGCCAGCCGGGCAAAGAGCACGTCACTATCGCGGTAAGCGGGGCGCGCGGCGGCCATACGGTGGATTTCCGCGCCCTGGCGCACCAGGGAGTGAATCTGGTGGGCATGACGCAGGCGTTCGACGGCGACATGGTGCGCTTTCAGCCCGACCTTGCGCAGAACATCGCGCGCGGCGACGCCAGCTATCTGGCGCTGCTGGATGCGGCGGATGCCTGGATTGCCCGCAACGGACTCGATCTGCCGGAAGAGCCGGAGGCGCGTCACTTTATGCCCGATCCCCACTGTGTGACTCATCCGCTCAGCGAACTCGACCTTGCCCGCGCGGGCGTGACCAGCCTCATCTGGGCGACCGGCTATGTGGCGGATTACAGCTGGCTGGCGGTCGACGCTTTCGATGAGAAAGGGAAACCGCAGCACCATCGTGGCGTATCCACCGAGCCGGGCGTCTACTTTCTCGGCCTGCCCTGGCTCTCCCGCCGCGGCTCTACCTTTATCTGGGGCGTGTGGCACGACGCAAAATATATCGCTGACCAGATTGCGATTCAGCGCCAGTACCAGCACTACCCGACCGCGTCGTCCTTATAAACCGAGCAGGAGAGCAATGATGCCAACCCATACCCGCATCCGCATGTTCAATACCAAAGAGACCTATCCCAACCAGGCGCTCGACAACGATCTCTGTCAGGCCGTGCGTGCAGGCAATACCGTTTATGTACGCGGCCAGGTCGGCACCGACTTCGACGGTAATCTGGTCGGGCTGGGGGAGCCTGGCGTGCAGGCGGCACAGGCGATGAAGAACGTGAAGCAGCTGCTGGAAGAGGCGGGCAGCGACCTGTCGCATATTGTGAAAACCACCACTTATATCACCGATCCGCGCTTCCGCGAGCCGGTCTATCTGGAAGTCGGTAAATGGCTGAAGGGCGTTTTCCCGATCTCGACCGGGCTGGTGGTTTCGGCGCTGGCGCAGCCGCAGTGGCTGATGGAGATCGACGTGATTGCGGTGATCCCGGATAACTGGCACGGCCAGGAGGCGCAATGACCCTTTCAATAAGTGCGCGTTGCGAAGAGAGCGGGCAGCTGGGCGTTGCCATCAGCTCCTCCAGCATTGCGGTCGGGGCACGCTGCCCCTGGCTGCAGGCGGGGACGGGGGCGGTCTCCAGCCAGAATATTACGCTGCCCGCACTGGGACAGCAGATTCTGGCGCAGCTGGAAGCGGGTGCCTCAGCGCAGGAGGCGCTGAGGCTGGCCCTGGCGGAGGATCGCTTCAGTGAGTATCGTCAGGTCACGGTAATCGATTCCGGCGGTGAGGTGGCCCACTTCAGCGGCAGCGAAACCCTGGGCGTCTGGAAGGTCGCGCAGGGAGAAAACTGCGTGGCGGCGGGCAATATGCTGGCCGACGGCGCGGTGATCGACGCGATGATTGCGGCCTTTCACGCCTCCTCCGGCGAGCTGACCAGCCGGCTGATCGCCGCACTGCAGGCGGGGATTGCGCGAGGCGGCGAGGCGGGGCCGGTACACTCTGCTGCCGTGAAGGTGGTGGATGACTACACCTGGCCGCTGGTGGATCTGCGGGTGGACTGGGCCGACGAGGATCCGGTCGGCGAGCTGTCACGCCTGTGGCTCGCCTACGAGCCGCAGATGGAGGCCTACGTGACGCGCGCCCTCGACCCGCGCGAGGCACCGGCCTACGGCGTGCCAGGCGATGAATAGCGCGCTGCGCGAGACGCTCTCGGCCCTGCTCGCCTTCGATACCACCAGCCGCGAATCGAACCTGGCGCTGATCGCCTTTATCCGTGACGCCCTGGCACAGCGCGGCATGACGGCTGAGCTTTTTTATAACGAGAGCGGAACGAAAGCTAACCTGTATGCACGACTGGGACCGGCGGGCGATGGCGGCGTGCTGCTGTCGGGGCACACCGACGTGGTGCCGGTCGAGGGTCAGCGCTGGACGGTTCCCCCCTTTGCACTGACGGAGCGCGACGGACGCTGCTATGGCCGCGGCAGCGCCGACATGAAAGGGTTCATCGCCTGCGTGCTCGTGTCGCTGGATCGCTTCCTGGCGCAGCCGCTGCGTATGCCGCTCCATCTGGCGTTTTCCTATGACGAAGAGGTGGGCTGCCTGGGCGTGCGTTCGCTGGTGGCGCACCTGCGAGCGTCGCCGGAGAGACCGGCGCTCTGCATTATCGGCGAACCGACGAATATGCAGCCGGTTTATGGTCATAAGGGGAAGGTGGCGATGCGCTGTCAGGTGCGAGGCCACGCCTGCCATTCCGCCTATGCGCCTTCCGGCGTCAACGCTATTGAGCAGGCGGCGAAGCTGATTAACCACATCACTCGCGTCGGTACGGCGCTGCAGCAGACGCAGGATGCGCGGTTCGATCCACCGTTCAGCACGCTGCAGGTCGGCACGATTCAGGGGGGACGGCGCTGAATATTGTGCCGCAGGATTGTCAGTTCGATTTTGAGCTGCGCACGCTGCCCACGGCCGATGCCGGGGCGGTGCTGGAGGATATTGCGGCCTTTGCGCGTCATCAGCTGCTGCCCGCTATGCGGGAGAAGGCACCCGAGAGCGATATTGCTTTTGAGCCGCTGGGTGCCTATCCCGGTCTGTTAACCGATCCACAGAGCGACTTCGCCCGCTGGCTGGCTGACTGGAGCGGCAGCGAGGCCTTCTCTACCGTGGCCTTTGGCACGGAAGGGGGGTTATTTAATGAGGTGGGGATCGCCACGCTGATTTGCGGGCCGGGCAGTATGGCACAGGGACATAAAGCGGATGAGTTTGTCGCGGTGGCGCAGCTTGAACGCTGCATGGCGATGCTGGGTCATCTCTGCGACTGGATGCGTGCGGCGTAATGGCATGTGGCGCGTGTATTGAACGTTCGATAACGGGTTCGCTCTGAAAAGCAAAAACCCAGCCATAGGCTGGGTTCTTTAAATATGGTGCCCGAACCCGGAATCGAACCAGGGACACGGGGATTTTCAATCCCCTGCTCTACCGACTGAGCTATTCGGGCAACGGGGCGCATTAAACCGTAAAGGCCGCAGGCCGTCAACGGCTTTCACTAAAAAACCCCGGAAAACGTGTCTGATTGCCTGCTTTTCAGTCAAAAGGGGTAAAACCTCAGGCCAGCGCCCCGTTTTTGCGGCACAGCGCGATGTTGTAAACATCTTCCGCCAGGCGCTGAGCGGTGGCGACATCCTGCACGTTGCGCTTCACCAGCAGCTTGCTCAGGCAGCCTTCAAGAATCAGCTCCATCTGGTCGGCGACCATGCTGGGGTTATCCAGACCCTGTTCCACCAGAATCTCATGGGTAAACTGCCAGGAGCCGCGTTTCTGCTGCTCGGCCAGCTGGTGAATGGGCTGATCGGGCTGCGGGTAGAAGCTGCAGGCGGCGATAAACAGGCAGCCCGGAAAACGCCCTTTGCTGACCTGTTCACTCAGGACTTCATAGCGTGCCATCAGTTTCTGATCTGCCGACAGCGACGCATCCAGCAGGATCTGGCGACGCCAGGTTTCAATCTGCTGCCCGTGATAGCGCAGCGCATCGTAGAGCAGGGCGTCGCGGTCGGGCCAGAACAGCCGGAGCTGCTCTGAAGGTAATCCGGAACCCGCCAGGTTTTCCAATGAGAGGGTGGCGGCGAGGCCGTTCTGTTCAAGCACATTCAATGCATGCTCGAGTATCTGTTCACGCTGCAAGTGACTCTCCTCTGGTATGCAGGCCCGGCTGTTTTACCGGGCAATGACCTGACTCCAGTGTTGTTTACGGGGTAAGTTTCTGCAAATGCGCGCGGAAATCAGCGGCATCCAGAAACCCGGTGATACGCGAACCGGGGATTTCCCGGCCCTGCGCATCAAAGAACAGAATTGTGGGTAAGCCCAGTACCTGAAGATGCTGTAACAGTGCGTTGTCGCGGGCGTTGTTGTCGGTGACGTTGGCCTGCATTAGCTGCACCTGACGCAGGCTATCGCGCACGGCGCGGTCACTGAAGGTATATTTTTCAAACTCTTTACAGGCGACGCACCAGTCAGCATAGAGATCGACCATCGTGATGCGACCGCGGGCCTGCTGCAGCGCACTGTCGAGCTGCTGCGGCGTCTGAAGGGTCTGGAACGGCAGGGGGGTTACCGCCTGCTGCGTGGCCGGATCGCCAAAGGCCCAGTCCTGCAAGGGTCGCGCACTGATCAGCGCAGCGGCCAGCATGACAATCTGCACGACGCGCCACTTTCCGCTGCTGGCACGCAGGCTGAGGCTGAACGCCCAGCCAAAGAACGCCACGCCAAGCAGACTCCAGAGCCGCCATCCCCAGGCCTCGCCCACGATGCGCTCCAGCAGGAACACCGGCAGCGCCAGGATGACAAACCCGAAGCCCTCCTTGACGGTCTGCATCCACGGGCCGCTTTTCGGCAGCAGGCGGTTACCAAACAGGGTCACGGCGATCAGTGGCAGCCCCATCCCGACGGCATAGAGCCACAGCGTACCGGCGCCGGCCCACAGATTTCCGCTCTGCGCGATGTAGAGCAGAATGGCGCTGAGCGGAGCCGTAGTGCAGGGCGAGCAGATCAATCCCGCCAGCGCTCCCATAAGGAAGACGCCGGGCAGCGATCCGCCCCGCTGGCGATTGCTCCACAGGGTCAGGCGGGTTTGCAGGCTGGCGGGCAGTTGCAGGGTAAACAGGCCAAACATGGAGAGAGCCAGCACGATAAACAGCAGCGAGAGCGTGATGAGCACCCAGGGATGCTGCAGGGCGGCCTGGAAACGCAGACCGGCTGCGGCGACCACCACGCCCAGCAGCGTGTAGGTCAGCGCCATCCCCTGCACGTAGACCATCGCCAGGGCAAACAGGCGTCCCAGCGAATAATGGCGCTGGCCGCCCAGGATAATGCCGGCGATCAGCGGGTACATCGGCAGCACGCAGGGCGTAAAGGCGACGCCGATGCCGATCAGCAACGCCCACAGTGGCGAAAAGGGTAGCGGACTGGCGGAGGCGGGCTGAACCTCAGCCTTAGCGCTGGCGGACGCTGGCGGGCTGTCTGCGGCTACCGCATTCAGCGGCACGGATCGCGTCTCCGGCGGGTAGCAGAAGCCGGCAGCCGCACAGCCCTGATAAGTCACGCTGAGCGTGGCACCCGGGCCTGCCTGTTGCAGCGTCACCGGCAGCGTCAGATCCTGCGGATAGATCTCACTCTTGCCGAAAAATTCATCTTCATGCGGCTCTCCGGCAGGCAGCGTCAGCGGTGCGAGGGTCGCATTCTTTGGCGTGATGTGAATCTGCTGGCGATAGAGGTAATAGCCTGACTTCACTTTCCAGTGCAGGTTGAGCTGCGCACCCTGCTGGTCGAAATCAAACGTAAAGGCCTGATTGACGGGCACAAAGCGGCCGGTCGCCGGACTGGAAAAGAGGGAAGCGTGCGCCTGCAGACAGACAAACAGCGTCAGCAGAAGCGTTATTAAGCGAGAGATGCGTGCAGCCATGACAAGTATTCACTGTCTCCATGTTGAACCGGCAGTGCCAGCAGTTCGGGCACGTCGTAAGGGTGCGCGGCTTTAAGCAGATCGCACAGTGCCTGCTGATGATCGCTGTCGCACTTCAGCAGCATCTGCACTTCACTGCTCTGCTCAATCCGGCCCTGCCAGCGATAGCAGGAGGTCGCGCCGGGCAGCAGGGTGACGCAGGCCGCCAGCCTGGCTTCCAGCGCCAGGGTCGCAAGCTGTTGCGCCGTGGCCTGATCGGGGGCAGTACAGAGGATAACGACGGCATTCATCCTGTGACTCCTGTGTGATGAAAAGAGCGCCGATGATAGCATGCTCCCTTCATAACACGATGGCACCGCTACAAGAGCAGTCCGCCAAAGATGAAGCCGGAAAGCACCGACAGCGCGATAGCGATAACGCCGGGAATGATAAAGGCGTGGTTGAACACAAACTTACCAATCCGGGTGGAGCCGGTATCGTCCATCTCAACGGCGGCCAGCAGTGTGGGGTAAGTGGGCAGCACAAACAGTGCCGATACCGCCGCAAAGGAAGCAATCGCGGTGAGCGGGGTGACGCCCAGCAGCAGGGCGGCCGGCATCAGTGCCTTGGTGGTCGCCGCCTGTGAGTAGAGCAGCATGGAGGCAAAGAAGAGCACCAGCGCCAGCATCCACGGATAGGTTTTCAGCGTGTCGCCCGCCAGCGTCTGAATCTCTGCCAGATGCGCTTTGACAAAGGTGTCGCCCAGCCAGGCGACACCCATCACACAGATACAGGCACTCATGCCGGACTTAAAGGTGCTGGCGCTGAGGATTTCGCTGGTGTCGAGTTTGCAGGTCAGGCTAATCAGCGTCGCGATGGTCAGCATAAACACCACAATCGCTTCGTTGCGTGGCAGCGGCGGATCGGCGATCAGCCCGGCGCTGGTGGCGGTGGCATAGAGCACCACGGCAATAATGCCCGTCAGAAACAGCAGCACCGAGCGTTTCGCCCCCGGCTTCGGCTGGTAGACGCTGGCACCTCGCAGGGTAACTTCCCTTTTGGCGAGACGCGCCTGATAAACCTCATCATCTTTAAGCTCTTTGCCGAGGAAGTTAGTGACCAGCGCGGCCAGGAAGAGGCCCACCATCGTGGCGGGGATCGCAATCGCCAGCAGCGTGATGTAGCTGACGCCGCGCGGTTCCAGCAGCGTGGCAAAAAAGACCACGGCGGCGGAGATGGGAGAGGCGGTAATCGCGATCTGCGACGCCACCACCGCAATCGACAGCGGACGGGAAGGGCGCACGCCCTGCTCTTTGGCCACTTCCGCGATCACCGGCAGCGTCGAGAAAGCGGTGTGACCGGTGCCTGCCAGCAGCGTCATCAGGTAGGTTACCAGCGGGGCCAGCAGCGTGACGTGGCGCGGATGTCGGCGCAGCAGGCGTTCCGCCAGGCTCACCAGATAGTCCATGCCGCCCGCCACCTGCATCGCCGCGATGGCGGCGATCACCGCCATGATGATCTCTATCACGTCGAACGGGATAGCGCCGGGTGCCATACCAAAGCCCAGCGTCAGGATCAGTACCCCCATCCCGCCGGCGAATCCGATACCAATGCCGCCAAGACGTGCGCCCAGCCAGATCGCCATCAGGACGACAAGCAGCTCAACCACAAACATGAATCACTCCTGCAAAGTTAACCGGTGAACTCCGGGAATGCTGTGTACCAAAAAAAAAGGCACACCATGTTGATCGCGGTGTGCCTTTGGTTAACCCGCGTGGGTTAAACCCTACTGCTCGTTTTCATCGGTGTAGCGTTTTGCTTTATAAACCGGATACATCAGGTTCTGCACCGAGAAGATATCGTCCAGCTCACTCTCCGTCAGCAGGCCGCGCTCCAGCACCACCTCACGCACACTTTTCCCGGTTTCGGCACAGATTTTGCCGACGATGTCGCCGTTGTGGTGGCCGATGTAGGGGTTGAGGTAGGTCACGATGCCAATTGAGTTGAAGACGTAGGCCTCGCACACCGCGCGGTTGGCGGTGATGCCGTTGACGCACTTCTCCAGCAGGTTGTAACAGGCGTTGGTCAGGATGCTGATCGACTCAAACAGCGCCTGGCCAATCACCGGCTCCATGACGTTAAGCTGCAGCTGACCCGCTTCAGAAGCCATGGTCACGGTGGTGTCGTTGCCAATCACCTTGAAGCAGACCTGGTTAACCACTTCCGGTACCACCGGGTTCACTTTGGCCGGCATGATGGAGGAGCCCGCCTGCAGCTCAGGCAGGTTGATTTCATTCAGGCCGGCGCGCGGACCCGAGGAGAGCAGGCGCAGGTCGTTACAGATTTTAGAGAGCTTCACCGCCAGGCGTTTCAGCGACGAGTGAACCATCACATAGGCACCGCAGTCGGAGGTCGCTTCAATCAGATCTTCCGCCGGAATGACCGGCAGGTTGCTGACTTCCGCCAGACGCTGCACGGCCAGATGCTGATAGCCATCCGGCGTGTTAAGACGGGTACCGATGGCGGTCGCGCCAAGGTTAACCTCCAGCAGCAGTTCGGCGGTGCGCAGAATGCTTTTGGTCTCTTCGTTCAGCAGCACGCTGAAGGCGTGAAACTCCTGCCCCAGAGTCATCGGCACCGCATCCTGCAGCTGGGTTCGGCCCATTTTCAGGATGGTCTGGAATTCATCGGCTTTGCGCTGGAAGCCTTCAGACAACTGGCTGATGCCATCAAGCAGTTTCAGCAGCGAACTGTAAACCGCGATGCGGAAACCGGTCGGGTAGGCGTCGTTGGTGGACTGGCACTTGTTTACATGGTCGTTGGGGTTGAGATACTGGTATTCCCCTTTCTGGTGGCCCATCAGCTCAAGACCGATGTTTGCCAGCACCTCATTGGTGTTCATGTTGACCGAGGTCCCGGCGCCGCCCTGATAGACATCCACGGGGAACTGATCCATACAGCGGCCCTTGTTCAGCACTTCGTCGCAGGCCTGAATGATGGTATCGGCAATGTTACGCGGGATGGTCTGCAGCTCTTTGTTAGCCATCGCTGCTGCTTTTTTTACCATCACCATACCGCGGACAAATTCAGGTATGTCACTGATTTTGCTGTTGCTGATATAAAAATTTTCAATCGCACGCAGAGTATGAACGCCATAATAGGCATCCGCCGGAACTTCGCGCATACCTAACAGGTCTTCTTCGATACGAATGTTGTTCGCCATGATAACCTTCTTGTTGTTGCCGCTAACCATCACAAAGGATGTGTTTATTTTGTCGTGGTGTGCCCGTGCCGACATATTATCCGTCTTCATAGAGGCGTGTGCGATCATATTCTGATGCCCGGGAAAAGCACGCATGCAGATCGCTAATGCTGCTGCCGGGTTAACGATATGTGAAGTTGGTTACAAAATTAACCCCGCAGGATAAATTTGACAGGATCGGTTGAAAAGGGCGGCGCGGGTGCCCATCTCTTTTCTTATCCTCCTCAGGATGAACGCTTTCTGCTGACCGGCACGCTGCCGTTCAGCCTCTACTTACAGGAGAGTACGGTGCGCTGGATACCGTTATTAGTCTTTTTTGTTCTGGCCTGGATTGAGATTTCACTGTTCATCCAGGTCGCGCACGTCATGGGCGTGCTGCTGACCATGCTGCTGGTGGTGTTCACCTCCTGCATCGGGGTCTCGTTGGTAAAAAATCAGGGCATGAAAAACTTCATGCTGATGCAGGAGAAGCTGGCGCGTAACGAAAGCCCGGCCACGGAGATGATCAAAAGCGTCTCGCTGATCATCGCCGGTTTCCTGCTGCTGCTGCCGGGCTTCTTTACCGATCTGCTGGGCCTGCTGCTGCTGCTGCCCCCGGTTCAGAAGCATCTCACGCTGAAGCTGATGCCCCATCTGCGCGTCTGGCGCGGGCCGGGAGCCGGACCGGACAGCGGCTACACGATGGACGGCGAGTTTGAGCGTAAAAACAGCGATCGCCTTGAGCATCACGACGATCACCAGGATCGTTAACCGCCATTGTCACCACTGAAAGCGCAACCTCCGGGTTGCGTTTTTTATTTGTGCCGTCGTCTGTTTAAAAAAGCATCACTTATGGCTTCCATAGAAAAAATTTGTTGTTAGCCCCCTTGAAAGCGGGTGGGGATGGCCCTATCTCACAGGTCACGAGGCCGGAAGCCATGCAGCCCGGTGTTCAACCCCAAAACTGAATGATTGGACTTCTCAAAGGAGAGCTATCACATGAAAATTCGTCCATTGCACGATCGCGTCATCGTCAAGCGTAAAGAAGTTGAAGCTAAATCAGCTGGCGGCATCGTGCTGACCGGTTCTGCAGCCGGTAAATCTACCCGTGGTGAAGTTCTGGCTGTCGGCAATGGCCGCATCCTTGAGAGTGGCGACGTTAAGCCGCTGGACGTGAAGGTTGGCGACGTGGTGATCTTCAACGAAGGTTACGGCGCTAAAACCGAAAAGATCGACAACGAAGAAGTGCTGATCATCTCTGAAAGCGACATTCTGGCGATTGTCGAAGCGTAATTTTTTCGCGTAACTCACTGAACGAAACGAATTTAAGGGACAATTGAAATGGCAGCTAAAGACGTAAAATTCGGTAATGACGCTCGCGTAAAAATGCTGCGTGGCGTGAACGTACTGGCAGATGCAGTAAAAGTTACCCTGGGCCCGAAAGGCCGTAACGTGGTTCTGGATAAATCTTTTGGTGCACCGACCATCACTAAAGATGGCGTGTCCGTTGCGCGTGAAATCGAACTGGAAGACAAGTTCGAGAACATGGGCGCGCAGATGGTGAAAGAAGTGGCCTCTAAAGCGAACGACGCTGCAGGCGACGGCACCACCACCGCGACCGTACTGGCGCAGGCTATCATCACCGAAGGTCTGAAAGCCGTTGCCGCGGGTATGAACCCGATGGACCTGAAGCGCGGTATCGACCAGGCCGTTGTGTCTGCCGTTGAGAAACTGAAAGCGCTGTCTGTACCTTGCTCAGACTCTAAAGCGATTGCGCAGGTAGGTACTATCTCTGCTAACTCCGATGAAACCGTGGGCCAGCTGATTGCTCAGGCGATGGAAAAAGTGGGTAAAGAAGGCGTGATCACCGTTGAAGAAGGCACCGGCCTGCAGGACGAGCTGGATGTGGTTGAAGGTATGCAGTTTGATCGCGGCTACCTGTCACCGTACTTCATCAACAAGCCAGAAACCGGTGCG
Source organism: Pantoea sp. EKM101V (assembly GCF_011800325.1). Lineage (NCBI taxonomy): Bacteria > Pseudomonadati > Pseudomonadota > Gammaproteobacteria > Enterobacterales > Erwiniaceae > Pantoea > Pantoea sp. EKM101V. Next base: position 190,023 of record NZ_JAALFP010000005.1, on the reverse strand, counting down.
GTTGAACTGGAATCGCCGTTCATCCTGCTGGCTGACAAGAAAATCTCTAACATCCGTGAAATGCTGCCCGTGCTGGAAGCCGTTGCGAAAGCCGGTAAACCTCTGCTGATCATCGCGGAAGATGTTGAAGGTGAAGCCCTGGCAACGCTGGTGGTCAACACCATGCGCGGCATCGTTAAAGTGGCTGCGGTTAAAGCACCAGGCTTCGGCGACCGTCGTAAAGCCATGCTGCAGGATATCGCTATCCTGACCGGCGGTACCGTCATCTCTGAAGAGATCGGTATGGAGCTGGAAAAAGCTGCGCTGGAAGATCTGGGTCAGGCAAAACGTGTTGTGATCAACAAAGACACCACCACCATCATCGACGGTGTGGGTGAAGAGAACACCATTCAGGGCCGTGTTACCCAGATTCGTCAGCAGATCGAAGAAGCGACCTCTGACTACGACAAAGAAAAACTGCAGGAGCGCGTCGCGAAACTGGCAGGCGGCGTAGCCGTTCTGAAAGTGGGCGCAGCCACTGAAGTTGAAATGAAAGAGAAGAAAGCGCGCGTTGAAGATGCGCTGCACGCAACCCGTGCTGCTGTCGAAGAAGGCGTGGTTGCAGGTGGTGGTGTGGCGCTGGTTCGCGTTGCAGCACAGCTGTCAGAGCTGCGTGGTCAGAACGAAGACCAGAACGTCGGTATCAAAGTTGCGCTGCGCGCGATGGAAGCACCACTGCGTCAGATCGTCTCTAACGCCGGTGAAGAGCCTTCTGTTGTGGCGAACAACGTGAAAGCGGGCGACGGTAACTACGGTTACAACGCGCAGACTGAAGAGTACGGCAACATGATCGACTTCGGTATCCTGGACCCAACCAAAGTGACCCGTTCTGCGCTGCAGTACGCGGCCTCTGTTGCGGGTCTGATGATCACTACCGAGTGCATGGTCACTGACCTGCCAAAAGGCGACGCACCTGATTTAGGCGCAGGCGCTGGCGGTATGGGTGGCATGGGCGGTATGGGCGGCATGATGTAATTGCCGTTGACTGCCTGAGTCACAAAAGAACCCCCGACCGGAAACGGCCGGGGGTTTTTCTTTTGGGCAGGAAAATAGTATAAGTAGTGGCGCAATCGTACGTCTTTCCTCCTGATATTTCCCGTTGTCTGCACGCTGTCTGCAGTTGTCCGGCTGAATTCACTGATGTTCAGTTCATTCTTCAGGCAGGCAGCGTCGCCGAGATGTAACATGAAATATTGAGGGGATATAACGGGATTAAGGCAATGAATGTGCAGAAAAAAGTGCTTTTTTTCTGCTACGCTGCCACCCGACTCTGATGATAATAAATGGGGATTACAATGCGGATTAACCTCTTGCCCGGACTGACGGCTGGCGTGTTATTGCTGGCGGGCTGCAGCAGCTCTACGCAACTCTCTTCAGCAGGCGAGCGCGTGACGTTTACCGATCAGCAGCCTGCCAGTTCCTGCCAGCTTCTGGGCAACCTTACCGGCTCACAGAGCAACTGGCTGAGCGGTGCAGGCGGCGAAACCAGCGCACTGCGCGGTGCAGCCAATGACCTGCGCAATCGCGCCGCGGAGATGGGCGGCAACGTGATTTATGGTGCCACCAGCCCGACACAGAATCTGCTGTCTGCGTTTGCGCCTCTGGACAGCAAAATGACCGGTCAGGTCTACAAGTGCCCATAATGTGGCATGGGTAGTACAGCGAATCTCAGCGGCCAGCCTTGTGCTGGCCGTTTTTATTCCTGACGCAGCTGTAAATCCAGCGGCGTTTTACTCGGCTCTCCGCCAATTTCCCGCGCCAGTTTCGGCACCAGATAGCCGGAAACCTGTGACAGTAACGCCCGCACCAGCTGGCGCGCCTCATCGTCAGACACAAAGAAATGTGCGGCACCCTGCACCTTATCCAGCACATGCAGATAGTAGGGCAGAATGCCCGCATCAAACAGGGCATTGCTCAGGGTGGCCAGCGTCTGCGCATTATCGTTCACGCCCCGTAGCAGCACACTCTGATTCAGCAGGGTGACACCGGCCCGCTTCAGGCTGCTCATCGCCTCACGCAGCGCATCATCAATCTCCTGCGCATGGTTGATGTGCGTCACCATTACCACCTGCAGGCGGGTCGCGCGAAGCATCTCACAGAGCTGATCGGTAATGCGTGCCGGAATCACTACCGGTAAACGACTGTGGATGCGCAACCGCTTCAGGTGCGGGATCTTTTCCAGCGCGGCAATCAGCCACGCGAGTTCATGATCTTTCGCCATTAATGGATCGCCGCCGGAGAAGATAATCTCATCCAGTTCCGGATGATCGGCGATATAGTCCAGCGCCGCCTGCCAGCTTCGCTTATTACCGGGATTATCCTGATAGGGGAAGTGACGGCGGAAGCAGTAGCGGCAGTTGACCGCACAGCCGCCTTTGACCAGCAATAACGCCCGGTTGCGGTATTTATGCAGCAGTCCGGGCACCGCGTTACTTTGTTCATCGAGCGGATCGGTGCTATAACCAGGCGTATCGATGAATTCCTGACGCTGCGTCAGAACCTGAAGCAGCAACGGGTCGTGCGCATCGCCTTTTTTCATCCGGCTGATGAAGGCATGCGGAACGCGCAGAGCGAAAAGCCGCCGCGCATCCGCGCCAGCGGCCAGCTCAGGATGCTGTTCCAGGGCTAAAATACGCAGTAATTCATCAGGTTCAGTGACAACATCAGCAAGTTGCTGCAACCAATCTTCTCTGGAAGGTATTTTTAGGGTTACAATGTGTGCCATTTTTTTGGCTTAGTACCAGTATCAATTTTCGTAGAGGGCCTTCATGGCGACTTATTCTAGCAACGATTTCCGTCCCGGTCTTAAAATCATGTTCGAAGGCGAGCCGTATGCCATCGAATCCAGTGAGTTCGTTAAACCGGGTAAAGGTCAGGCATTCGCACGCGTTAAAATGCGTCGCCTGCTGACGGGTTCTCGCGTTGAGAAAACTTTCAAATCCACCGACTCCGCCGAAGGCGCAGACGTAATGGATACCAACCTGAGCTACCTGTACAACGACGGTGAGTTCTACCACTTCATGCACCAGGAAAGCTTTGAGCAGTTCCCGGTTGAAGAGAAGACTGTGGGCGAAGCAGCGAAATGGCTGCAGGACAACGCAGAATGTATCGTTACGCTGTGGAACGGTCGTCCTATCGCTGTTCAGCCGCCGAACTTTATCGAAGCTGAAATCGTGGAAACCGATCCAGGCCTGAAAGGTGACACTGCCGGTACCGGCGGTAAACCTGCCAAGCTCTCTACCGGCGCGGTTGTAAAAGTGCCACTGTTCGTTCAGGAAGGCGAAGTGGTGAAAGTTGACACCCGCTCTGGCGAATACGTGTCACGCGTGAAGTAAGATTCGCAGGCGCATCTCCGGATGCGCCTTTTTCTTGTCTGAGAGAAAAAAATGAAAAAGCTGGCAAAATTAATCGCATTCGCGTTGCTGGTCTCCTCTGCATTAAGTGCCTGCAACACATTCCACGGTTTTGGCGAAGATGTCTCCCACTTAGGTGGTGCCATTTCGCGTGCGGCAAAATGACCTTAACGGCTTCTCCTTTTTAAAGTTCCGCGGCAGCATCCGCCGGAAATCCGGCTATGCTTAAAGCGCTGTACTTTACATCCATCAAAAAGGACATTGTCATGTTAAAGAAAAGTATTGCCGCGATCTTCTCTGTACTGGTGCTCTCTTCACTGCTGACGGCTTGCAACACTACGCGTGGCGTGGGTGAAGACGTCGAAGCGGGTGGCCAGGCGATTCAGAACAGCACGAAGTAACCTGTTATTACAGCCGGTACGAAAACGGTTTTGTACCGGCTTATTCCCTCTGCACTATTTCTGTTTCACCCAGATTAACTCATCAACCGGGAAGCCATCACGGCGCGCCTGATCAACCAGTTTCTCTTTGACGCCCGGCTCCAGCTGCGGTGTGCGCGACAGTATCCACAGGTAGTGGCGATTCGGGCCACACACCAGAGCATAGCGGTAGTCGGGATCCAGGGCGATAACGTTGTAGCCGCCGTAGAAGGGGCCAAAGAACGAGACTTTCAGGGCGGCGCGCTGCGGCTCACCGGTGAAGTAGGCCTTACCGACGCTCTCCTGCCAGCGCTGTTTTTTCACGTTATAGCCACGATTGATCACTTTCAGGCCGCCATCTTCACGCGGGCTGTAGTTAGCCGTGACCTGCTCCAGACCGCGTTCAAACGGATGATTGAGGCGGGCAATCTCATACCACTGACCGAGATAGCGCTGGCTGTCAAAGTTCTCAACAACCGTGACGTTTTTAGGTGGCGTGGTGCTACAGGCAACGGAGAGAAAAGCGCTGAGGCTGGCGACAAGGGTTTTCCATAAAGACATAGCGGGATTCCTTTGTGATTTAACTGCTTAAGTATAGAAGCCGAAGCGCTGTTTTTGGCATCGCCGGCATGAGATTGTTTGCCGCAGGCATTGCAGGTAGACTTCCACCCCTTATTTGTATCAGGAGTCATCACCATGAGCGAAACGGCAAGCTGGCAACCAAGCGCATCCATCGCCAATTTGTTAAAACGCGCCGCGATTTTAGCGGAAGTGCGTCGTTTCTTTGCCGATCGTGGCGTACTGGAAGTGGATACGCCAGCGATGAGCCAGGCCACTATTACCGATATCCATCTGGTGCCTTTCCAGACGCGTTTTGTCGGGCCTGGTGCGTCGCAGGGGCGCGATCTCTGGCTGATGACCAGCCCGGAATATCATATGAAACGCCTGCTGGCAGCGGGCAGTGGTCCGATCTATCAGATGGGGCGCAGTTTCCGCAATGAAGAGGCGGGACGTCATCATAATCCGGAATTCACCATGCTGGAGTGGTACCGGCCGCACTACGACATGTACCGCCTGATGAATGAGGTGGACGATCTGCTGCAGCAGGTGCTGGAGTGTGACAGCGCAGAGTCGCTCTCCTATCAGCAGGCCTTTATCCGCCACCTGGATCTGGATCCGCTGTCGGCAGATAAAGCGCAGCTGCGTGAAGCGGCAGAGAAGCTGGGCGAAGGCGAGCTGGCGCGTGCAGAAGAGGATCGCGATACGCTGCTGATGCTGCTGTTTATGCTGGGCGTGGAGCCGAAGATTGGCCAGGACAAACCCTGCTTCGTTTATCATTTCCCGGCCAGTCAGGCGGCACTGGCGGAGATCAGCACCGAAGATCACCGCGTAGCTGAACGTTTTGAGGTCTATTACAAAGGCATTGAGCTGGCGAACGGTTTCCGTGAGCTGACCGACAGCCGCGAGCAGCGTCAGCGGTTTGAGCAGGATAACCGTCGCCGTGCGGCGCGCGGTCTGCCGGTCCATCCTATTGATACTTATCTGCTGGATGCGCTGGCGCACGGTATGCCCGCCTGTTCCGGGGTCGCGCTGGGTATCGATCGGCTGATTATGCTGGCGTTAAAAGCAGAGTCACTGAGTGAGGTGATCGCCTTTCCGGTTGATCGCTGCTAGTCCGTGGCTCACAGACGATGACGGAGCAGAGGGGAAGGGGTGGCCCGGATGAAGAGCAAAGCGTCCGAGCCAGGATGGCGAGGCCGACCGCCAGGGATGGCGGCCTTCTTTGCGATCAGCCGGGCCACCCCTGACCGGGCACCTGTTTCAGCTAACCACTGTTATCAGGAAATTCCTGAATGGTGATCGGCAGCGTCAGTTTCTGATCGTTGCGCAGCACCTGCACATCAATCACGGAACCGGGACGAATCTCTGCCACCTGATCCATGGTCTCCTGCGCCGAGATGGCTGGCTTACCGTTTACGCTGAGCAGTACATCGTTGGCCTGAATCCCGGCCTTGTCTGCCGGTCCATCCGGCGTCACCACGCTGACGATAATGCCCTGAACCCGATCCAGATTGCTGCCCTGTCCATGCAGCGGCGGCAGCTCACGACCGGTAATACCGATGTAGCCGCGGATCACCCGACCATCACGAATCAGCTTATCCATGATCTTCGAGGCTAAAACGGTGGGGATGGCGAAACCAATGCCTTCCGGCGTTTCGCCATCGTTACTTTTATCAAAGGTCAGGGTGTTGATGCCCATCAGCTCGCCAAGCGAGTTAATCAGCGCACCACCGGAGTTACCCTGATTGATCGACGCATCGGTCTGCAGGAAGTTCTGGCGGCCTGATGAACTCAGTCCAACCCGGCCCGTGGCGCTGATAATGCCCTGCGTCACCGTCTGCCCCAGGTTATAGGGGTTGCCTATCGCCATCACGACATCACCGATATGCGCCTGGCGATTGGGATTGATCGGGATGACAGGCAGGCCGGAGGCGGTGATCTTCAGCACGGCCAGATCGGTCATGCCGTCGGAACCGACCAGCGTGGCCTCAAAGAAGCGGCCATCCTGCAATGCCACGATAATCTGATCGGCATTATTGATGACGTGCTTGTTGGTCAGGATGTAGCCTTTGGCATTCATAATCACCCCCGAGCCCAGGGTGGTGATGCCACGGTTATTGTTGCCGTGGGCGCTCCGGTTATAAACGTTTACAACGGCAGGCACGGCGCGGCGCACCCCCTGATTGAAGCTGAAGGGCGTTTCGTCGTTGATATCGTCGTGGTTATAGAGGGCGTCGCTGCCCATACGCAGTGCAGGCAGTGCTGCGAGCAGAATACCCGCCACAATCAGGCCCAGCACTACGGCACGCAAAAGTTTAAGAAACATGGTGTTAAATCACGCCAGGGGAGATCGCTGGGCAGAATAACATGAGAGCGGCGGACACACACGCGCTTGTGTCCGCCATAATGCGAGGTTTATCTCAACAACAGATAGATACTTTCATCGCCGCGCACCACGTTCAGTGCCAGAACCGGCGGTTTGCCTTCCAGTATCTTGCGCATCTCAGCCAGGGTCTGAACCCGGTTGCGGTTTACGCCGATGATCACATCATCTTTCTGCAGGCCAACCTGTTCAGCCGGTGTCCCTTTTTCGATGGTGTCCACCTTCACGCCTTTGTCGCCGGTTTTGGTCTGTCCATCACTCAGGGTGGCTCCCTGCAGGGCCGGAGACATCAGCTGGGCGCTGGCGGTGGTCTGAGCGCTCTGCTCCAGCGTAACGGTGACCGTCACCGGTTTGCCTTCGCGCAGCAGGCCAAGCTTAACCTGTTCGCCTGGTGGGGTCGTGCCTACCTTTACCCGCAACTCAGCGAAGCTGGTAATCGGCTTGTCGTTGATTGAGGTAATGATGTCGCCGGACTTGATGCCCGCCTTCTGTGCGGCAGACTGCGGTAACACTTCCGAAACGAAGGCGCCGCGCTGCGCGTCGACATTGAATGCCTTCGCCATATCGGCCGTCATTTCGGTGCCTTTAATACCCAGCTGACCGCGCTTCACTTCGCCAAATTTAATCAGCTGCTGCGCGAGGTTCATCGCCATATCACTCGGGATAGCAAAGCCGATGCCGATATTGCCGCCGCTGGAGGCCAGAATGGCGGTGTTGATCCCAATCAGCTCGCCGTTCAGGTTGACCAGCGCACCGCCGGAGTTGCCGCGGTTAATCGCGGCATCGGTCTGAATAAAGTTTTCCAGCCCCTCCAGGTTAAGGCCGCTGCGGCCCAGCGCAGAGATGATACCGGAGGTCGCCGTCTGGCCCAGACCAAACGGGTTCCCGATTGCGACCGCAAAATCACCCACTTTCAGCTGGTCGGAGTCCGCCACTTTAATCTGCGTGAGGTTTTTCGCGCCCTGGATCTGAATCAGGGCGATATCGGTCTGCTCATCATGACCGATCAGTTTGGCTTCATACTCGCTGCCGTCGCCAAGCTGCACGTTGATTTTGTCGGCACCGTTCACCACATGATTGTTGGTCAGCACGTAGCCTTTCGCGGCATCAATGATCACGCCCGAGCCCAGCCCTTCAAACGGCTGTGGCTGATTATTCCCGCCAGGCATCTGACCGAAAAAACGTTTCAGAGGCTCAGGGATATCCTGAGCCTGTTCGCCGGAATCGGTGCCTTCCACGTGAACGCTGACCACGGCAGGCAACACTTTTTCCAGCATCGGTGCCAGACTCGGCAGCGGCTGGCCCGCAATTTGTGCTGGCAGCGTTGCCATCGCGTCTGGCGCGGCGGCAAGGCTCATCCCGATACTCAAGGCTAATGCGCTAAACAGGCGTGCTTGTTTTTTCATTGCTACAACGCTCTCGCTGCAAAGTGGGAGGATTTAATGAGTGTGACAGTCGTTTGTGGTCAGGGTTCGCAAAAACAGCGGGCGCAGACAGGCTGCGCCCCAAAAAGATTAGTCGCGGGCAGGGCGCTCGCCACGCAGTAAACCGGATGCGCCTTCAGAGTAGTCGCGCGGCATCTGCACCGGCACCTGATCGTTGTCAGCTTCCGCTTCAGTCAGCTGATAGGCAAAAGGATTCTGCTGACCCGGCAGATTCGGCAGCAGATCGTTAGAGCCTTTCGCCATGTGCTGATAAAGCTGACGATAGTCACGCGCCATGTTGTCCAGCAGCTCGGCGCTCTGTGCAAAGTGGTTAGTCAGCTCTTCGCGGTAATCGGCCAGCTCGGCCTTCGATTTTTCCAGTTCATACTGCATGCTGCGCTGCTCACGCAGCTTTTTGTTGCCGAAACGCATGGCGACTGCGCCGACAATAATACCTACCACTAAACCAATTAGCCCGTATTCCCAGGTCATAATGACTCCCGTGTTTTTTCCATTGTTTCGTAGGGCGTTGCACCATTTCAATAATAGTCACTATACCCGTTAATCTTATGGATGTGGAACTCCGGAGCAGCATGGCTTAGTGTAGAACGGCCTTTTTTTCAGCAACCGTGGTATGAATCAGACACTATTCAGGGACTTTGAAACAACAATGCAAACCTCATCTCCGCTTGCACGTTATGAGCAGGCGCTGTCTCAGGGCGAATTCAGGCCCGATGACGTACAACGTGAAGCGATTACCCGTTTAGACGCCCTGCAGCAGGCGCTGGTTGCCCGGCAACAGGCTGCCGCGCCCGCCTCATCCGGCCTGCTGGGTCGCCTGTCGAAATTGATCGGTAAAGAGAAAAATGCGACGCCCCAGCCTGTTCGCGGGCTCTACATGTGGGGCGGCGTCGGGCGCGGCAAAACCTGGGTCATGGATCTCTTTTTTCAGTCTATTCCTGGCGAACGCAAACTGCGCCTGCACTTCCACCGTTTCATGCTGCGGGTGCATGAAGAACTGACGCAACTGCAGGGGCAGAGCGACCCGCTGCTGATTATCGCGGACAAATTCAAAGCGGAAACCGACATCCTCTGTTTCGATGAATTTTTTGTCTCCGATATCACCGACGCGATGCTGCTGGGCACGCTGATGGAAGCGCTGTTTGAGCGCGGCATCGCCCTGGTGGCAACCTCGAACATTCCGCCGGATGACCTCTACCGCAATGGCCTGCAGCGCGCGCGTTTTCTGCCGGCTATTGAGCAGATAAAACGGCACTGTGATGTGATGAATGTGGATGCCGGCATCGACTACCGGCTGCGGACACTGACCTCGGCGCATCTGTGGAACTATCCACTCAACGAGGCCACCCACACGGAGATGGCGCGCATGTTTAAGGCGCTGTCTGGCAGCCAGCCGGAGGAGGCGCCGGTGCTGGAGATCAACCATCGCCAGATGCCGACGCTGGGCGTCAGCGACGGCGTGCTGGCCATCAACTTCACGACGCTGTGCGGGGAAGGGCGCAGCCAGCATGACTACATCGCGCTTTCCCGCCGTTTTCACAGCGTGCTGCTCTATGACGTGCCGGTAATGATCTACAAAACCGAAGATCAGGCGCGCCGTTTCCTGGCCCTGGTTGACGAATTTTATGAGCGTCACGTGAAGCTGGTCGTGGCCGCAGAAACCTCGCTGACCGAGATCTATCAGGGGACGCGGCTGAAGTTTGAATACCAGCGCTGTTTATCGCGGCTTCAGGAGATGCAGAGCGAAGAGTATCTGCGCCTGCCGCATCTGCCGTGAGAATAATCAGGATAAATACCGAAATAGGGTTCGATTTTTGCAATCGACTTCTCTATAATCTTGCGACCCCACGTTACAGCAAAGGATTTTTTTCCCAAATCCTCTGTGTTCCAGTAACTCTATCCGAAGGGGTGGCTTGCTGGTCAAAATGGTCGTGTGAGCCTCATTCGTTTACTTAAGCGTTTGGGATTTCACCAACGTGTAACTTAATTTGGGTAAGCTTTTCGATGAAAACTTTTACAGCTAAACCAGAAACCGTCCAACGTGACTGGTTTGTAGTTGACGCAACGGGCAAAACTTTGGGTCGCCTGGCGACTGAACTGGCGCGCCGTCTGCGTGGTAAGCATAAAGCGGAATACACTCCGCACGTTGATACGGGTGATTACATCATCGTTCTGAACGCAGAAAAAATTGCTGTTACCGGCAACAAGCGTACTGACAAGATCTACTATCACCACACCGGCCACATCGGTGGTATCAAACAGGCGACCTTTGAAGAGATGATTGCTCGCCGTCCTGAGCGTGTGATTGAGATCGCGGTTAAAGGCATGCTGCCGAAGGGCCCGCTGGGTCGTGCTATGTACCGTAAGCTGAAAGTTTACGCAGGCAACGAGCACACCCATGCGGCACAGCAACCGCAAGTTCTTGACATTTAATCGGGATTAAAGGCAATGGCTGAAACTCAAAACTACGGCACTGGTCGCCGCAAAAGCTCTACCGCTCGCGTATTCATTAAGCCGGGTAGCGGTAACATCGTAATTAACCAACGTTCTCTGGAACAGTACTTCGGTCGCGAAACTGCCCGCATGGTCGTTCGTCAGCCGCTGGAACTGCTGGATCTGGTTGGTAAATTCGATCTGTACGTCACTGTTAAAGGTGGCGGTATTTCTGGTCAGGCTGGTGCGATCCGTCACGGTATCACCCGCGCTCTGATGGAATACGACGAATCACTGCGTGGCGAGCTGCGTAAAGCTGGCTTCGTAACGCGTGACGCGCGTCAGGTTGAACGTAAGAAAGTCGGCCTGCGTAAAGCACGTCGTCGTCCTCAGTTCTCCAAGCGTTAATTGTTTGCAGCTCCGGCTGCGGCAATTGGCTCAAAAAACCCGCTTCGGCGGGTTTTTTATTTTCTGCCTTCCCGTCTGATAACGGTGAAAACCGTAAGCCCGCGCTCAATTTACCTGCAAAGATTCATTCCACGCCCACAAGCAGCCTAAAATCTGGTAAACTCTGTGTCACTTTGCGCCCGCAGGCCGGTGCGTTATGCGCCTTCCCGCTGTCGGGGCGTCAGTTTTACGGCGCAGCTGACCAGGTTGCGTGCGAGTTCGACAAGCAAGTGAGTCGCCGTGTGGTTGGCTATTCGCAGTATCTTTTTGTGAACAAACTTGGAGGTTTTCATGGCTGTCGCTGCCAACAAACGTTCGGTAATGACGCTGTTTTCTGGTCCTACTGACATTTTCAGCCATCAGGTACGTATCGTTCTGGCGGAGAAGGGTGTCAGCGTAGAGATCGAGCAGGTCGAAATGGATAACCTGCCGCAGGATCTGATTGACCTCAATCCGTATCGCACGGTACCGACACTGGTAGATCGTGAGCTGACGCTGTATGAATCCCGCATCATCATGGAATATTTAGATGAGCGCTTCCCGCATCCGCCACTGATGCCGGTTTATCCGGTTGCCCGTGGTGACAGCCGCCTGATGATGCACCGCATCGAGCAGGACTGGTACAGCCTGATGAGGAAGGTTGAGAACAGCAGCGGTCAGGAAGCCGAAGCCGCACGCAAACAGCTGCGTGAAGAGCTGCTGGCGATCGCGCCGCTGTTTGGCCGCACGCCTTACTTCATGAGCGAAGAGTTCAGCCTGGTGGATTGCTACCTGGCACCGCTGTTATGGCGTCTGCCTTCAATGGGCATCGATTTGATCGGCTCTGGTTCAAAAGAGCTGAAAGGTTACATGAACCGCGTATTTGAGCGTGACTCTTTCCTCGCTTCATTAACTGAAGCTGAACGTGAAATGCGCCTGCAAGCACGGGCTTAACGTATGGAAATGTCGCAACTTACTGCACGTCGTCCCTATCTGCTGCGCGCCTTCTATGACTGGTTGCTCGACAACCAGCTGACGCCGCATCTGGTGGTCGACATCAATCAGCCAGGTGTACAGGTGCCGCTGGAGTACGCGCGTGATGGTCAGATTGTCCTGAACATCGCGCCCCGTGCTGTCGGTAACCTCGATCTGGCGAATGACCAGGTGTCGTTTAACGCCCGCTTTGGGGGTGTTCCTCGTCAGGTTAACGTGCCGATGGCGGCAATTCTGGCAATCTATGCCCGGGAAAACGGTGCCGGAACGATGTTTGAACCGGAACCGGCTTACGAGCTGGATATTCAGGAGGCGTCAGAAGGTCAGGAAGAGACCATGATGTCTGTGATTGATGGCGATCGTCCCGACGATGCCAGCGATGATGAGACACCGCCTGATGACGATCCACCGCCGCGGGGCGGACGACCTTCACTGCGCGTCGTGAAATAACCGCAGCATTCTTAAAACAGATACCCGCCTCTCCGGCGGGTATTTTTTTGCCTGTCAACCATAAAAAAATCCGGCTGCCTGCGCAAACCGGATTTTTTATCACACCTTCGCTATCAATAGACGTCGCGCAGGTAACGCTTCTCTTTCTTCAGCTGGTCGACATAGTCCGCTGCGCGCTCGCTGGAGAGGCCACCGAACTGGCGAACCACTTCATACAGCGCATTATCCACATCCTTCGCCATGCGTGATGCATCACCGCAGACATAGAAGTAAGCGCCTTCCTGCAGCCAGGCATAGAGTTCTGCACCCTGCTCAAGCATCCGGCTCTGCACGTAGATCTTCTTCTCCTGATCGCGGGAGAACGCCAGGTCAAGCCGCGTCAGCAAGCCATTATCCCGCCAGGCGAGCAGTTCATCCTGATAGATAAAGTCATGTTCCTGATGCTGATCGCCGAAGAACAGCCAGTTTTTGCCCTGCGCGCCGGTTGCCTGACGCTCCTGCAGGAAAGCCCGGAAGGGCGCGATGCCGGTGCCAGGCCCCACCATGATCAGCGGAGCGCTGTTATTGGCTGGGACGCGGAACGCTTTGTTCGGCGAAATAAAGATGGCTGGCTTTTCGCCACGACGTACGCGCTCAGCCAGGTAGGTTGAGCAGACGCCACCACGATTACGGCCGCCGCTGTGATAACGCACTGAGGCAACGGTCAGGTGCACCTGATTCGGATGGGCTTTAGAGCTGGATGAAATTGAGTAAGCGCGATGCTGCAGCGGACGCAGCAGGGCAACAAACTCAGGCACCGCCAGCGTGCGCGTCAGGTCAAGCTGCAGCAGGTCAAGGCTATCTTTGCCCCACAGCCAGACACCCAGCGCATCTTTGTCATCGTGCTGTAACACATGACGCAGTTCCTGGTTGGTGGTGTTCTGCCCGACCCATTCGATGAGCTTGCGCGACGGTTCAGAGATCTCAAACTGGTAGGTCAGCAGGTCGCCGAGGCTGCGGTCAAAGCCGGGCACCGGCGTCTCGTAGTCGGCATTAAGCTGGGTCAGCAGCAGGCCGACCAGCGATGGCTCGTTGACCGGAATGACGCCGAGCGCATCACCCGCTTCATACTTCAGGCCGCTGTCGGTCAGGTCAAACTCAAAATGTCGGATATCTTTGGCAGACTGCTCGCCAGAGAGGCGCTTGTTGGTGATTAGCGCCGCGGCGTAAGGGTTCGATTTGTTGCTGCCCGGGATGACCGGTGCTTCAGGCGCGCTCTCCAGCACGGTGCCGCTGCTGCCTGCGCTGGCCGCAAACTGAGGCATGGAGCTGTTCAGCCACTCGCTGGATGGCTCTTCATAGTCGATATCGCAGTCGATGCGATCCACCACGCGTTTTGCTCCCAGCTGCTCAAGGCGCATATCGATGAACTTGCCTGCCTGACAGAAGCCGTCATAGCCGGTATCACCGATTGCCAGCACGGCAAAATGCATCTGCTCCAGGCGCGGTGCGGTACTGGCAGAGATCGCATCCCAGAAGAGCTGCGCGTTATCCGGCATCTCGCCTTCGCCGTAGGTTGAGGTGACGATCAGCACATGGCGCATGGTGGCAAAGACGTCGAGGTCGACATCGCCCAGCGCCTGAACCACCGGCACCAGCCCTTTAGCACGCGCCGATTTCGCGGCGGTCTGCGCCAGCGCTTCGGCATTGCCAGTCTGTGAGCCGTAGAGAATGTGCAGTTGCGTGGTCGCGGCTGCGCCTGTGCCCGCAGCGGGTTGCTGCTTGTCTTCTAATACCAGCAGACGGGAGTGAAGACCCGCGAGAAAGCCAGCCAGCCAGTATTTCTGATCGCCATTAAAAGGTGCATCTTCTGGAATATAAGGAATTTTCATGGGTACTTTTACTCAATCCCGTTCTTCCCCGTCATCAGTAACGCTGGCCGGTTTAAGCAGTTCCGCTTTCCCGCACCGCGGTGTGCGGCTGGGGAGAGCGGTTCTGCATCTGTCCGGTACAACGACGACTCCGGGCAATGATCAATGAATAACATTCAGTTCAGCCTGAACAGTGTGACTGTCAGGAGAGTTTGCCCACCGCCGCGGCGATTTCAGGCAAGGCCGCACGTGCAAACAGCTCTTCAAAATCAGGCAGATGGCCCAGCACTTCCCGGTTACAGGCATCCTGATACATGATCCAGCCATAGGTGGCCAGGCTGTCCATGGAGCGGATGTTGCGCTGCGTCAGCGCCGCTTTGTAATCTGACATGCGTTTGGAACCAATCAGACTGGCCAGTTCGTCATCGTTATACGCTTCGATGGCGGAACGGGCATGGCGCTGCAGTTTGCTGATCAGCGAAAAGTCCTCCGTCATCAGCAGATTACGCACGGCTTTTTCTACCGCCGGATCTTCAACCGGTGTCCCTTTCGGTAATTTACTCAGGGCCAGCTGCTGAGCAAAGCTCAGAACGGTGTAGTTGTTAAGCAGAACAAACATCTCCAGCGTATCGGTCGCGCCGTAGGCGGGTACCGCACCGTCAGCAATCGTCTTGCCCTGACGCCAGGCCGCTTTGAACTTCGCAACCTGATGGCCGGCCAGCGCGGTCGACAGCTCTTCGAGCAGATCTTTGCGGCTTCTGGCTTTCAGGATCTCTCCGCCATCCTGATAGAGCAGCAGCGAGCGCGGCATCACATACACAAAGTGATGACACTCCGTTTCCCAGTTCTCCAGCAGCCAGGCAGCACGCGGTGAATTTGTGGCCTCCAGATGCCAGTTCAGCATGGTCAGCACGGCCTGCTTATGCACCTGCGCCATCTCATCCTGATCGGCAATCGAGCCGAAGCGTACTGAATCACCGGCTGCATGGCTGGCGAGTGTTCCATACGGGTCATACTGATAGGCGAAGCCGCCGCTCATGCCGTTACCAAAGCCTTTACCGAAGGTGCCCAGGTTGAGGATGGCACCATTGGTCATATATTCGCAGCAAAAATCCCCTACGCCTTCGACCACGGCTGTGGCACCGGAGTTACGCACCGCGAAGCGGTCACCGGCCTGGCCCTGCACGAACAGGCGTCCACCGGTCGCGCCAAACAGCGCAAAGTTACCGATCAGCACGTTACCATCGCCATCCTGCGCGCCGCCGCCCGGCGACATGATAAACAGCTCTCCGCCACACTGTCCCTTGCCGACGCCGTCGTTACAGGTGCCGTAGTGGGTCAGCTGCATGCCATCGTTGCAGAAGGCGCCAAATGACTGACCGGCTGAACCGGTGGTTGAAATTTTTACGGTCGCAGGGGCCAGATAATGGCGACCGCGGTCATCGCTCAGAACCGCAGGCATCGCCTGCAGCTGCGCCGCACTCAGCTGATGGTTCAGCATGCGTTCAATGTCGATCGCCAGCTGGCCCCCCACACTTTTGTTGCGGTTGTTCAGCACGATGCCGTTGCCCAGTGCGACGTCGGTATTGCCCTGATCGACCAGCGCTGATTTCAGCTGCTCAACCCAGCCATCATCCAGCTCAAAATCTTTCTCCAGATAGACCGGTTTTTCGATCTTCAGCTCCGGCACCACGGTGAGCATGGCGCGTAAGTCGAGCTTGCCCACTTCCAGCGGGTGATCCATCAGGTGCAGCAGGTCGGCCCGGCCGCGCGCTTCACGCAGGGAATGCAGGCCCATACGCGCCAGGATCTCACGCACTTCATGGGCGACGTTGAGGAAATACTGCGCCAGCTGACGCGGATCGCCATCAAAGGCTTCGGCGTTGGTCGTCAGGCCCGCCGGGCATTTGACGTTACAGTTTTTCGCCATCACGCACTTCAGCATCATCAGCGCAGTGGTACCGAATTCGAAGCTGTCGCCGCCCAGCAGCGCGGATTTCACCACGTCGCTGCCGGTCTGCTGCGCGCCCGAGCAGCGCAGCTGCACTTTCTCACGCAGGCCGTTGGCGCAGAGCGCCTGATGAACTTCAGCGATGCCGATTTCCGCCACGCGTCCGGTGTATTTCAGGCTGGTTACCGACGCAGCGCCGGTACCGCCGGTGTTACCCGCCACGTTAATGACGTCTGCGCCCGCTTTGGCCACGCCGACCGCGATGGTGCCGATCCCTTCTGAGGAGACCAGTTTGACGATCACGCGCACCCGCGCGGCTTTACAGTCGTGGATCAGCTGCGCCAGATCTTCGATGGAATAGGTGTCGTGATGCGGCGGCGGCGAGACCAGCTCGACGCCTGGCGTACCGCCACGCGCTGCCGCAATCTCAACCGTGACTTTCGCCGCCGGTAGCTGGCCGCCTTCGCCAGGCTTCGCACCCTGACCAATCTTGATTTCCAGCTCTTCCAGCATCGGGTCCGCCAGATAGGCAGCCCAGACGCCAAAACGGCCGGACGCCAGCTGCTTGATGCGTGAGGCACGGATTGTGCCGTGACGGGAGTAGTGCTCGCCGCCTTCACCGCAGTTACTCATGCCGCCGACCATGTTGGTGCCGTGCGCCACCGCTTCATGCGCGGGGGCGACCAGCGCACCGTGACTCATCGCACCAGAGGCAAAGGTGCGGGTGATTTCGCACGCCGGCTGCACGTCGCTCAGTGGCAGGGAGGGCAGAGTGGTGAAAATACGTGACAGGTAGTCTGCCGCTTTACCGTAAGCGGTTATTTTCAGACCGCCGGTCACCACCTCGCTGCTCTCGATATCGTCGCCGAAGCGGAACTTCAGGGCGTTAGAGAGATTCTGCAGGCGCTCGTTCTCTGGCTTCAGGCCTTCGATCGCATCGGTCAGACGCAGCATAAAGTGATTCAGGCTGCCATCCACCGCTTCACACACCAGACCACGAATGGCAAAGCCGTTGTTGGTCAGTGAGTAGCGTCCCAGTTTGCGGCGGAACTCCGCTTCGCTGTCGATATGGGTCAGATCGGCCGGGAATGTCAGGATGTCACGCAGGGCCGCCGGGCGACGCTTACGCTCCTCATACATCAGGCTGGAGAACTGACGATAGTCGGCCGTGATCGCGAAGTTGTTGATCACCTCATCCGGAATACGCTCGAAGCTGCTGTCTTTAAAGGTTTCTGGCTTGATACCAAAAGCGTTATCCAGTTTTGCCAGCGTCATCAGACGGATAAAGTTATCCTCTTCGCGCGCTTTATCAGCGAAGCGAATCGGCTCTTCGGTCATATCGATAAAGGTGCGTACGGCAATCGTGCCGTAGGAGTGACCGGCACCCTCTGCGCGCTCTTTAAACAGACCCAGCAACGGTACGTCCGATTCACCCTGAATCTTCAGTGCACTCTGGTGCCAGTCAACGGCCATCTGCGCGATAGCCGCGAAGCCTGCGCCACCCACCGGCGTTTTGATATTCGGGAAGTACTTTTTCAGCACCGGGTCATCGGTGTTGAGGAAGTTAGGCTCAAAGAACTCGCCGCTGCTGTAGCTTTCTACGGTACAGAGGCCCACTTTGCCCATGGTTTTCATCAGGGCTTTTTCCGCGGCTTTGGCATAGCGCTTAAAGGCTTTATTGCCTTCTTCACCCTCACCAAATTTCTCCTCTGCGCGCATCTGTACGCCCAGCGGATAGATTGCTGATGCGCCGAAGCCCAGCGTCGCGGCAATGTGGTGCGAGGAGATGCTCTGGCCGCTTTCCACCACCAGTGACACATCAAGGCGCAGACCTTCCTGCACCAGACGCTGGTTGATGGCGGAAACCACCAGCAGCATCGGGATCGCGGCGTGCTTCGAGGAGATATGGCGGTCGGTCAGAACGGCGATGCCGCCCTGCGTCCGGGCAAAATCCACCACCTGCTGCGCCAGGTCATCAATCGCTTTTTCCAGGGCGTTCGCGTTAGCGGTCGTGCTCAGCAGATCTTTGCCGATGACCGGCTCATAGAGCATCTCGAAGCGGGCGTAAGGGGCAACGGTCTGCTCACGCAAACGCAGCATATCGAGATGGCTGAGAATCGGTGTCGGCACCACAATCTGACGGCCTTTGCTGCGGCCCAGGTGCGGTTTCGCCCCCAGCGCCACACGCAGCGTCATGCCATCCACTTCGCGGATAGAGTCCAGCGGCGGGTTGGTAACCTGAGCAAAGCGCTGAGAGAAGTAGTGCGCCATGCCGCCTTCATGATCGGATAAGCCGTTGATGGCGTTGCCGTAACCCATTGCGGAGATCTTCTCTGCGCCGGTGTTAAGCATCGGGTCCATCATGAACTTGAAGCTTTCCTGGTTATAGTAGTAGGCGACAAAGCGCTGATAGGTTTTCAGATCGCCGCGATAGCGCAGCGGTGAACCCTGTTGCTCAGCCGGGATCTCTGGCAGATCGTCCAGGCCGACGCGCGCTTCACGCAGCAGGGCGGAGTAATCTTTCTCTGCGGCCAGTTTTTCCAGCGCCTGCAGCGTGGTGTAGCTGCGTTTTTCACGGTGATCGAAGTAGAGCATGCCGCCCGCTTCGATACGGCCACGACGCAGGACGCTTTCAGGAGGAAAGGCGATCTGGCCCGCTTCGGACATCGCACCAATATAGTCTGCGGTTTCGACCGAGCGCAGCGGGCGCAGGCCCAGACGGTCAAGGCGTGCGCCAATGACTTCGCCATTGCCAAAGATTAAGGCGGCAGGGCCGTCGTTCTTCTCTTCATACAGAGAGAAATACTCCAGCATGTCGCGCACCTCGGTTGACAGCGAGCTGTCGTTTTCCCAGGCGGGCGGCATCATGGAAACCACGGCGGTGATCAAATCGAGATTATCTTCCATCAGACGGCTGTGGATACTCTGATCCAGACGCGAGCTGTCGGACTGCCCTTTAGGCCGCACGATCTTTTTGCCGCGCGCCAGTGCAAGGGCCGATTCGGCGATGCGGTTTTTCCGATCCGTGTTCAGCTCGCCGTTGTGCGCCATCAGGCGGAACGGCTGCGCCATAGTGGTATGCGGATCGGTGTTGGTCGAGAAACGGGTGTGGAAAAAGAGCCCGCGCACCTGATGATCGGGATCGGTCAGATCTTTGAAGTAAGGAATCACTTCATTGGAGTTCAGACGCGCTTTAAATACCTGCGTGCGCGACGACAGCGACAGCGGATAGAGACCGCCAAATTCGCTTTCGGTAAAGGCGCGTGCTTCGATAGTTAACAGGGCGCGGTAGATACGTTGTTCGAAGTCGTTCTGATCGGCCACGTCCTGAGGCGCAGTGAAGATCCACTGCAGAATCGGTAACTGAAACTGAATGGCAGCCGGACGCGTCACGCTGCTGTCGAGCGGCATATCGCGCTTCATGATCACCGGCAGGCCGAAACTGCTGAGGGTCTCATCCACCAGACGTTCGGCGTTCGCGCGCAGCTCAGCATCTTTCGGCACAAAGAAGTTGCCGACGCCAAAGCGACCCGCTTCCAGTGGCTGGCCGGTAATCTTGCGGAAGAAATGCAGTGAAAGGTCAACGTTGACGCCTGCGCCATCGCCGACACCTTCTGCTGACATACCGCCGCGATGCGGCACTGTGCACAGGGCGCTGTGCGCCATCTGCAGAATCTCATGGGTCTGCTCGCCGTCCTTACGCGTAATGAAACCTACACCACAGCTGTCACTGCCTGCTGTCGGATCATACAAGCCATAGGATTGAGGTTTTTTAGTGGACATTGAGGGTCTCCTTAAACTGCTTTGACATTACCTGCACTGTTTCAGGGTCTGGGCGCAACTGAGGCGCAGCTTCATTTTCATCGCCATGCTCTGTCGAGCGCGCGTCATAGCCCTGAGCATTTCTCTCCAGACATCCGTAAAACGTCCTTTATTGAGCTGCTCTTCGATTTCCGGTCTCGTAAAGGAGATGACTTAAACCACGCGGGAGTCTTCTTGTTGCATAGATATGCCGAGACAATGGCCCGTCAGGAAAGCTTTCAGCGGATTTCCAACTTATCGGGAAAGCGTAATCAGGTCAAATAGGGCGGCCAGGCGGGCTTATCAGGCGCTTTTCTCGTGTAAATATATGAAAATACTGATTTTTATGGTTTAAAATGTCTCACTCTGCCACCTGGTGATCGGCCGATAAATGTGAACTGACTCACTGTAGTGCAGGCGTCATATCTCTGCACCATGCTGGTGACAGGGTGTCTGGCAGCATTAAATGCTGTCCGGCACCCCTGATACATAGCATGTATCTGTTTTTCTTATGTCGGCCTATTTGAATGAAACAGCCGTTGGTTATAAGAAAAATTAATCAGGCGGCGAATGCTTAAAACAGCATTAAAGTTGAATGAGTATTCATATAAAGGAGAGAGCCTGCGCAACAGGACGCTGCCAGGATATTGAAAAAAGGCCGTCGGGTGAAATCTGCGATTCACAGGCGGCCTTACAGATTATTCATTTGGCACAATCAGTCAAGGGATTTAACCGGTTTGTACCAAACGTCGCCGAACGGCAGGGCGGATGCACCATAAAAGCGCATTCAATCCCTCATCTTCGCGTGACGTGCTGCGACGTCCGCAGGCTAACTGCGCTATCATGGGGCTGTTTCTTTTCCAGGGAGTCGTTATGAAACAGATTCGTCTGCTGGCGCAGTACTACGTCGATTTAATGGTCAAACTTGGCCTGGTCAGGTTCTCGCTGCTGCTGGCCTCTGCGCTGGTGGTGCTGGCGATGATTGTCCAGATGGCGGTCACGATGGTATTGCGGGGGCACGTCGAGAGTATCGATGTGGTGCGCTCGGTCTTCTTTGGGCTGCTGATTACGCCCTGGGCCGTCTATTTTCTGTCGGTGGTGGTCGATCAGCTTGAGGAGTCGCGTCAGCGGCTGGCAAGGCTGGTGGATAAGCTGGAAGAGATGCGCACCCGCGACCTGGAACTCAATCAGCAGATGAAGGAAACCATCACCCAACTGAATCAGGAGATCAGCGATCGTAAAAAAGCGGAGCTGGCGCGCGAACAGGTGATGGACAAGCTGCGCGAAGAGGTCACCCGCCGCGAACAGGCTCAGATTGAGCTGGAGCAGCAATCATCCTTCCTGCGCTCCTTCCTGGATGCGTCACCTGACCTGGTGTTCTATCGCAACATCGACAAGCAGTTCTCCGGCTGCAACCGCGCCATGGAGCTGCTGACCGGCAAAAGCGAAAAGCAGCTGATTGGCCTGACGCCGCGCGATATCTACGATGATGAAGCCGCGACCAAGGTGCTGGAAACGGACGAAAAAGTGTTCCGCCATAATGTCTCCCTGACCTATGAGCAGTGGCTGCAATATCCCGACGGGCGCAAAGCCTGTTTTGAGATCCGCAAGGTGCCCTATTACGATCGTGTCGGCAAACGCAGCGGGCTGATGGGCTTTGGCCGCGATATCACCGAGCGTAAGCGCTATCAGGACGCGTTAGAGAACGCCAGCCGGGAAAAGACCACCTTTATCTCCACCATCAGCCACGAGCTGCGTACGCCGCTTAATGGCATTGTCGGCCTGAGCCGCATCCTGCTGGATACCGATCTGAACCAGGAACAGCTGAAATACCTGAAAACTATCCACGTCTCGGCCATTACGCTGGGCAACATCTTCAACGATGTGATTGAGGTGGACAAAATCGAGCGTCGTAAAGTTCAGCTGGATAATCAGCCGCTCGACTTCACCGGTTTCCTCGCCGATTTAGAGAATCTCTCCGGCCTGCTGGCGCAGCCAAAAGGGCTGAAGTTTGTGCTCGCGCCGCAACTGCCGCTGCCTCACATGATCTCCACCGACGGAACGCGTCTGCGTCAGATTCTCTGGAACCTGATTGGTAACGCCGTGAAGTTCACCCAGCAGGGCGAGATCGTGGTGCGCGTCGCGTATGAGCAGGATGAAACACTGCGCTTTGAGGTGCAGGACTCCGGCATGGGTATCCGCCAGGAGGAGCAGGACAAGATTTTTGCGATGTACTATCAGGTTAAAGATCAGCATGGCGGGAAACCGGCGACCGGAACCGGCATCGGGCTGGCGGTTTCACGTCGACTGGCCCAGGCGATGGGGGGAGATATCCGCGTACAGAGTGCGCCCGGCCAGGGCTCATGCTTCACCGTCGAAATTAAAGCACCACGCATCGCAGAAGAAGTGATTGACGAAGGCGTCGACGACAGCCTGCCTCTGCCTGCGCTGCATGTGCTGCTGGTTGAGGATATTGAACTGAATGTGATTGTGGCGCGCTCCGTTCTGGAGAAGCTGGGATGCAGCGTGGAGGTCGCCATGACCGGCAGCGAGGCTCTGGCGATGTTTGACCCGCTGGAGTTCGATCTGGTGCTGCTGGATATTCAGCTGCCCGATATGACCGGGCTGGATGTCTCCCGTGCGATTCGCCAGCAGTATCAGGGCGCGCATCTGCCTCCGCTGGTGGCGCTCACGGCCAACGTGCTGAAAGATAAAAAAGAGTATTTCGATGCCGGGATGGATGATGTGCTCAGTAAACCGCTGGCCGTGCCTGCCCTGACCGCAATGATCAAAAAGTACTGGGACTATCAGGCAGAAACGGACGATGAAACGCCCGCCGTCAGCGATGACAAAACCCGGATGCTGCTGGATGTCGCCATGCTCGAACAGTATATCGAGCTGGTGGGGCCGGGGCTGATTACACAGAGCCTGACGATGTTTGAGAAGATGATGCCGGACTATCTTGCGGTGCTGGAATCGAATCTGATGGCGCGCGATCAGAAAGGAATTGCGGAAGAGGGGCACAAAATCAAAGGCGCGGCCGGGTCCGTCGGGCTGCAGCGTTTACAGATGCTGGCGAAACAGATCCAGAGTCCGGAGCTGCCGGCGTGGTGGGACAACGTGGTTGAATGGATTGAAGAGCTGAAACATGAGTGGCGACACGATGTGCAGGTTCTGCGCGACTGGGTTGCCGGACAGGAGAAGTGAAACGGCAGAAAAAAATGACCCCAGCCGAGGCCGGGGTGCGCGAATACTGCGCCAACACCAGGGAAAATGTTGCGGCCGCTATGATTTGAATAATTAATGCAGCCGCAGGGTATTGGTTAACACTGTCATCACCTTAGCAAATTCATCTTCTCATGTGACAAGATTCATTAAAATGTGTGATGTTGAGCAGCGTTTAAACACAGAAAACATTAATTTGGCAACACAGTCAAGCAAGGAATTAATTTCCGCGTTATGTTGCTGCTATTTTAATCAGATTTACCCTTTTTCGCGTACTTTTAACGCGGCTGCGCTATGTCGTGAAGACCGTACAGCGTAAAAGCGAACCGGCAGGTTCATTTGCCCTTACAGTCCGCGTAACGCGCTGATATTGCAAGCCGGCAGCCTGAAATGAACCGAATCATCCAAAACGATTCGGAATGGCAGAAATGAATCTTAAACTTTGCGCTTTTCTGCGTCTGCCGGGTTGCGGGGCAGGGATCGAAAACCGGGTCATTTATGACAGGATTTACGCTGACCTCTGCTGTTTATTTAGACGTTATAAGAATAGTTCTGGTTAAGAGTTGAACCATTACGACAACAGAAAAAAATAACAGTTAAGGTTGATGAATGATTTAAAGCGGCGTTTATTACCCATTATTAAGTGTTTATCTGGAAAGATGCTAAGCAGTGGCAATGAATGGAACCGATTCCTTTTTTCGGAAGTCCTTGAACTATTTCGAACTGTTGCCGCATGTTGATGCAAAATAGGTGCATGAAGTCTGGAAACGCACCGTTCATTTTCACCGAAAATCGCAAAAAGGCGATTTTTCTGGCAGTGATTACATGAGTAATTGATTAACGTCTGAAACAGGTATGGGAAGATTGCATGAACAAGCATAAAGGAAGCGCCGGACGGCGTATCAGACGGATTGCCGGCCGTCTCCTGCTGGTCTGGCTGGGCGTGTGGCTGGCCGGCATTTTACTCTTTTCGCTTTTACCGGTGCCCTTCTCCGCGGTGATGGTGGAGCGACAGGTAGGGGCGTGGTTGCGCGGTGATTTCAGTTATGTGGCGCATTCAGACTGGGTCGGACATGATGAGATCTCGCCGTGGATGGGGCTGGCCGTTATCGCTTCTGAGGATCAAAAGTTTCCCACGCACTGGGGCTTTGATGTGGCGGCGATTGAATCGGTGCTGGATAACAGCGACAGCCGGATGCGCGGAGCGTCCACGCTGTCACAACAGACCGCGAAGAATCTCTTTCTCTGGGATGGTCGCAGCTGGGTCCGTAAGGGGCTGGAAGCGGGTCTGACGGTGGGGATTGAGACGGTCTGGACGAAGCGGCGTATTCTGACCGTCTATCTCAATATCGCGGAGTTCGGGCCGGGCATCTTTGGTGTGGAGGCCGCGTCACAGCACTACTTCCACAAACCTGCCAGCCGGCTCACTGCGGCCGATGCTGCTTTGCTGGCGGCGGTCCTGCCGAATCCAATTCGTTACCGTGCCGCCGCGCCTTCAGGCTATGTCAGGTCGCGGCAGCAGTGGATACTGCGCCAGATGCGTCAGCTGGGCGGAGAGGGCTTTTTACAGCGTAATCAGCTTAACTGACCTTATTCTTCATCAAAGCCCGCTTCAAACAACTCAATGACCGCAGCCAGCGCCGGGACCTCTTCCGGCCCGCTGGCTTCAATCTCAATGTGTCCCCCTTTTGCCGAGTCGAGCATCAGCAGGGCGATCACGCTGCTGGCCTCGGCTTCGGTGCCTGCCTCGTTGCGCAGTAACACTTCGGCATCGAAGCTCTGCACCAGCTCAAACAACTTCATCGCCGGACGGGCATGCATGCCCAGCTTATTTTTGATTTCTACAGTTTGTCTGACGGTCATGATTTGCGCTTTTCCAGCGTGCGATGGCGTGACTGTACATTCTTACCGCGCGAGCGGAAATAGTCCGCCAGCTGCTCGGCGATATAGACTGAGCGGTGTTTACCGCCGGTACAGCCAATCGCCACGGTAAGATAGCTACGGTTGTTGGTCTCCAGCATCGGCAGCCAGAGTTCAAGATAGCTGCGTGTCTGGTAGATAAAATTATGCACTTCCGTGTGGCGGTC
The DNA here is from genome assembly GCF_011800325.1 of Pantoea sp. EKM101V. Lineage (NCBI taxonomy): Bacteria > Pseudomonadati > Pseudomonadota > Gammaproteobacteria > Enterobacterales > Erwiniaceae > Pantoea > Pantoea sp. EKM101V. The sequence continues at coordinate 164,607 of NZ_JAALFP010000005.1, read as the reverse complement.
GAGGAAGGCCGCGACCGGGCGATCGAGGCCGGTCATCGGGCGCAGTTTCGGATCCCAGTGGGGATTGGGCAGAAAGCGCACGTCAAACACGTAGTCCGCGTCGATAGGGATGCCATGTTTGAAACCAAAGGATTCAAATACCATGGTCAGCTCGCGTTCACGCTTGCCCAGCAGGCGGGTGCGCAGCATCTCGGCCAGCTCATGCACCGACATCTCTGACGTATCAATGATCAGATCGGCGCGCGAACGCAGCGGCTCCAGCAGATCGCTCTCTTCATCAATGGCGCTCTCCAGCGACAGATTTTTGCTGGAGAGGGGGTGCAGACGACGCGTATCGCTGTAGCGGCGAATCAGCGTGTTGCGGTCGGCGTCGAGAAACAGCAGCTGAGGTGAAAAGGAGTCGGGCAGATTATTCAGTGCGGTTTCAAAAATTTCGGGGGATTCAGGCATATTGCGCACGTCGATGCTGACCGCCGCCGAAATATTCCGCTCTGCCAGTGAGTTCGCTAACTCCGGCAGCAGCACCACCGGCAGGTTATCAACACAGTAGAACCCCATATCCTCCAGCGCACGGAGTGCCACTGACTTCCCCGAGCCTGAACGACCGCTAACGATCATCAGCACCATGACCTTCTCTCCCGTTTTAAAACCGGCACCCGGCCGGTAAAGACGCGTTACAGCTCTGTCTGGTTTTCCGTAATAATGGCATAAAGCTCTTCATCACTCTGCGCAGCGCGCAGCCGGCGGCAGACCGTTTTATCGGCCAGACGCTTTGCCACCAGTGAAAGGGTGTGCAGGTGTGTTTTGCACTGGTCAGCCGGAACCAGTAAGGCAAACAGCAGATCGACCGGCTGGTTATCAACGGCATCAAACGCAATCGGCTGTTCGAGGCTGATAAAGACCCCGACCGCGCGCAGCGTATCCTCTTCCAGCTTGCCGTGCGGGATCGCTATCCCGTTGCCGATACCGGTACTGCCCATACGCTCACGCGTCAGGATCGCTTCGAAAAGCGTCTGGTGCGGCAGGTTGAGCTGCTTAGCGGCCAGTTCGCTGATGATTTCCAGCGCACGTTTTTTGCTCTGGCAGTGTACGCCACTGCGTGTGCAGTCAGGCGAAAGCACCGTGCTCAATTCCAGTGTAAGATCGTTGTTCATTATCGTTTCACTTGCGGGTTCACCAGGCCATTCACCGCCGGCGTCTTCTGACGTGACGGAAAATGACGCCTGCCAGATGACAAAACGGGGCGGATTATCCGCCCCATCCTGTCGGCTCAGTGCGCCAGGCGCGCGTAGCCAGCATGAAGGTTAGTGTTTTTTCAGTTTATCTTTATGTTTAGTCAGCTGACGGGCGAGCTTGTCGATCAGCCCGTCAATCGCCGCGTACATATCTTCCGCTTCCGACGTGGCGTGCAGCTCGCCACCGTTAACGTGGAGTGTTGCGTCAGCCACCTGCATGACTTTCTCAACTTTCAGGACAATATAGACCTGATTGATGTGCTCAAAATAGTGTTCCAGTTTGGCAAATTTAGCACTGACGAATTCACGCAGTGGTGGCGTAATTTCAACGTGTTGCCCGGTCAGGTTCAGCTGCATAGGTCTTCCTTCTCATTTCTGTCAAACCAGCTGTTTACGCTGGTTCGATGGCGGGATGGATAAAGACTCACGATATTTTGCGACGGTACGCCGTGCCACCATGATCCCCTGATCGGACAACATGGAGGTCAGTTTACTGTCGCTCAAGGGTTTGGCTGGATTTTCCGCCGAAATTAATTTTTTCACCAGCGCACGAATCGCGGTAGAGGAGGCTTCGCCGCCCCCTTCCGTGTTGACATGGCTGGAGAAAAAGTACTTCAGTTCAAAAATACCGCGCGGACTGTGCAGATACTTCTGCGTGGTCACGCGGGAGATAGTCGATTCGTGCATCTCAACGGCCTGCGCGATATCAGCCAGGACCATCGGGCGCATAAACTCTTCCCCCTGCTCGAAAAACGCCTGCTGCTGCTCAACGATACAGCGCGTCACTTTCAGCAGTGTATCATTGCGGCTTTCCAGACTCTTAATCAGCCAGCGTGCTTCCTGCAGGTTGCTGCGGATAAACTGCATGTCGCTGTCGTTACGCGTGGTGCCGCCCATCGCCGCATAGTGCTGATTGATCTTCAGGCGGGGCAGGCTGTCGGCGTTGAGTTCAACCGTCCAGCGGCTGCCGACCTTGCGCACCAGCACATCGGGAATCACATATTCCGGTTCGCCGGTGTTGATCGACTGGCCGGGACGCGGGTCCAGCGACTGAATCAGCAGCATCGCCTCTTTCAGCACCTCTTCTTTGAGGCGCGTTACCCGCATCAGGCTACGGAAGTCGTGGTTGGCCAGCAGGTCGAGATGCTCACTGACAATCAGACGTGCTTCGGTCAGCATGGGCGTGTCGGGCGCATATTGTGACAGCTGAACCAGCAGGCAGTCGCGCAGATCGCGCGCACCCACGCCAATCGGATCAAAGCGCTGGATGCGTTTCAGCACCGCTTCAACCTCATCCACTTCCAGCTCGTCATTGCCGATACTGTCGAGGATCTCCTCAAGCGAAACGGTGAGATATCCGGTGTCATCGATAGCATCGACGATAGAGGTCGCAATCGCGCGATCGGTATCACTGAACGGCGTCAGGCCGACCTGCCACATCAGATAATCCTGCAGGGACTGCGTCGTTTCACCCTGGTAGACCGGTAGCTCATCATCCTGATAGTCCGTTCCGGTGCCGGAAGGTGTGCCAGCGGTGTAGATCTCATCCCAGGTGGCATCCAGCGGCAGCTCATCGGGCATCTCTTTTTGCTCAAGCGCTTCGCGGGTATCCAGCGCCTCCGCTTCTGCAGCGTCCCGGGAGTCGATCTCGTCGTGCGGGTCCGTCTGCTCAAGCAGGGGATTACTTTCCAGCGCCAGCTGTAGCTCCTGCTGGAGTTCAAGCGTAGAGAGCTGCAGCAGACGAATTGCCTGCTGCAGTTGGGGAGTCATTGCCAGCTGTTGGCTGAACCTGAGTTGTAAGCCTTGCTTCATAGACAGGATGATAGTTCCCAGGTAAATAGCGGTCTTAACGACACCTTATCAGAGTCTGAACTCTTCACCCAAATAAACCCGCTTAACCTGCTCATCCGCAAGAATTTCATTGGGTGTGCCGTGCGCGATCAGGTGGCCCTGGCTGACGATATAGGCCCGCTCACAGACCGCTAACGTTTCACGCACGTTATGGTCGGTAATCAGCACGCCGAGGCCGCTGTCACGCAGATGCTCAATGATCTTCTTAATGTCGATAACGGAGATAGGGTCAACACCGGCAAAAGGCTCATCCAGCAGAATGAATTTCGGATTGGCGGCCAGCGCACGCGCGATCTCAACACGGCGTCGTTCGCCGCCGGAGAGGGCCTGGCCCATGCTGTCGCGCAGGTGCTCAATGTGGAACTCTTCCATCAGCTCGCGGGCGCGATCCTGGCGTTGCTCTTCGGTCAGATCATCACGGATCTGCAGCACCGCCATCAGGTTATCGTAGACGCTGAGGCGACGGAAAATGGACGCCTCCTGCGGCAGATAGCCGATGCCACGACGCGCACGCGCATGCAGCGGCAGGATGCTGATATCTTCATCGTCAATTACGATACGGCCCGCGTCACGCGGCACGATGCCGACCACCATGTAGAACGTGGTGGTTTTACCGGCACCGTTCGGGCCCAGCAGGCCGACAATCTCGCCGGATTTCACCTGCAGACTGACATCTTCTACCACGCGACGGCCTTTGTAGGCCTTCGCCAGGTTTTCTGCGATTAATGTGGCCATAGCTATCAGTTACTCTTCTTCTCGCTGTTGGACGACGCTTTATCCTGAAGTTGCGACGGCACCAGTACGGTGGTGACGCGCTTGTTCTGGCCCTGGCTGAAAGCCTGCATCTTCTGCTCTTTCACCAGGTAGGTGATGCGATCGCCTTTGATGTTGCTGTCCTGCTGCTCAATAAACGCATTGCCGGTCAGTTCAACGAAATCGTTGGCCAGTTCGTAATGCAGTTTTGCGGCATGGCCCTGAACCGGTTTGCCGCTATCCTGCATCTGATAGAAGGTGGCAGGATTACCGTAGGCGTCGACGATGGTTTTCTTACTGTCGCCGCCCGGACGGGTGACCACGACTTTATCTGCCGTAATTTTGATGGTGCCCTGCGTCACAATGACGTTGCCGGTAAAGGTCGCGACATTGCCCTGTAAATCCAGCGCCTGATTCTGCGAGTCAATATTAACGGGTTTGTCCGAGTCACCGGTCAGGGCCAGCGCCGGAACGCTGGTCGCCAGCAGCACGCTGGCCAGTAAAAGCTTCAGGCTATTTTTGTTCATTTTGAATTTCATAAGAGGTTTTGACCTTCTCGATTAACTCGGCGTTTTTTGTCCGTAAATTGCCGCGCATTTTCATGCCGGTGGAGTTAAAGCTGCGGCCATACAATGTCACCTGGTCATCCGAGGTAACGTCCTGGGTCACCAGATTGATCTGCGCGTTATCTGTTTTGATCCGCTCCAGCTGAGAATCCTGCGTCAGCGTGTTGAGCTCAACATGGCCATAAAGATAAAGCATACGATCTTTAGTGAGCTTTGCCTTATCCGCGCGTAACGTCCAGGTCGGGATCTTGTTCTCATCATAGGTGGTCATCACCGGATGCTCGAACCAGCTCAGTTCGTCATCCGAGAAATAGGTCACTTTGTCTGAGACCAGTTTATAGGACAGCGCGCCCTGCGGGTTATAAACCACCGTGTGCGAATCCGCACTGGTGTAGGTCGGAGACTGACTGTCTGTCCCGACGGGCATCCCATCGTCATCCTTATTGGTAAGATTCCAGCCGATCAAAACCAGTGCAATCAAGGTCAGAATCAGCGTTATCCAACGCCTGCTTTTACTCATACTGATTGCCCTTTGGCATCCTCAAATTTGTTCTGCGCCATTAAGATCAGATCGCAGACTTCACGAACCGCACCGCGTCCACCGGCGATACGGGTAACATAGTCTGCGCGCGGCAACAGGATAGGATGTGCATCCGCCACCGCCACGCTCAATCCCACCTTCGCCATGACCGGCCAGTCGATCAGGTCATCGCCGATATAGGCGACCTGGTCGTCGGAAAGAGACAGTTTATCCAGAAGTTCGCGATAGGCCAAAAGCTTATCCGATTGTCCCTGATAAAGATGACGGATGCCGAGCGTTTTGCAGCGATCTTCCATCAGACGGGCATTGCGGCCGGTAATAATAGCCACTTCCACATCTGAGGTCAGCAGGCAGCGCACGCCATAGCCATCCCGCACGTTGAACGCCTTAAGCTCTTCGCCGTTATTTCCCATGTAGATCACCCCGTCGGACATCACGCCGTCCACGTCACAGATCAGCAGACGAATGCGACTGGCGCGCGCCATAACCTCAGCACTGACCGGGCCGTAGCAGGTGTCAATCGGGGGAGTTGCCTGTTGCATTTTCTCTTCCTGTTCAGACTACGCCAGCGCGCAGCATGTCATGCATATGTACCACACCGAGCAGATGGTCGTCATCGGCCACCAGAATCGACGTAATGTTTTTGGTCTGCATCAGGTTCAGGGCGTCCACCGCCAGCATGTTTGGCCGGACGCGGATGCCCCCTGGCGTCATCACTTCCCCGATGGTGGCACGCTGGAAATCGATGCCCATATCAAAGATGCGGCGCAGGTCACCATCAGTAAAAATCCCTTCGATTTTCATCAGGTCGTCGACGATCACCGTCAGACCGAGGTTTTTGCGGGTAATCTCCAGCAGCGCATCGCGCAGTGAGGCGTCACGGGTGACATGCGGCAGCGCATCGCCACTGTGCATGATATCGGCCACATGCAGCAGCAGTTTGCGGCCCAGCGCACCGCCGGGGTGGGAGAGGGCGAAATCCTCCGCTGTAAATCCCCGCGCTTCCAGCAGCGAAACCGCCAGAGCATCACCCATCACCAGCGTGGCGGTGGTACTGCTGGTCGGGGCCAGACCCAGCGGGCAGGCTTCCTGAGGAACGTGGACGCAGAGATGCACGTCGGCAGCCCGTCCCATCGCGCTGTCAGGCCGTCCGGTCATGCAGATCAGCGTAATGTGCTGGCGCTTCAGCACCGGAATCAGGGCGAGAATCTCGTTCGACTCCCCGCTGTTAGAAATGGCGATGACCACATCATTTTTGCTCACCATGCCCAGATCGCCGTGGCTGGCTTCGCCCGGATGCACAAAAAAGGCGGGCGTGCCGGTGCTGGCAAAGGTCGCCGCCATTTTCTTGCCGACGTGACCTGACTTCCCCATGCCCATTACTACCACCTTACCCTGGCAGGCATAGATCAGGGCGCAGGCGCGGGCAAAATCCTCATTGATATATTGATCGAGCTGTTCCAGCCCTTCACGCTCAATGCGCAGGACGGTTTTTCCCACCTGCTGGAAGTCGAATGCTGTTGGTTGCTGATGTGGCATAGTGAGTCTGTCCTTATTAGCCGTCCATGAACGCCGGCTGTATCCACAGCAGCGTCACCCAGACGAAGAAACCACAGAGTAAAATCAGGCCTGCCGTCCGGCCAACACGGCGGCGCCGTAGCAGGCAGAGCAGGGCAAAGAGCGCACTCACGCCGAGCATCACCCAGTAGTCGCGGGCGAAAGCGTGATAGTCAATGCTGCCGGGGTGGATCAGCGCCGGCAGGCCAAGCACGATGGCAATATTATAAATGTTGGCGCCGACCAGATTACCGATCGCGATATCATCTTCGCCTTTCAGTGCACCGGCGATGACCGTTGCCAGCTCAGGCAGGCTGGTGCCCACGGCAATCAGCGTCAGGCCCATCACCAGCTCACTGACGCCAAAGTAGTCGGCAAAGGCCGTGGCGTTGTCGATCACCATACGTGTCGACATTGGCAGGATGATCAGCGCAACGGCGAGCCAGAGAAAGGCCACCGTGTTGCCGCTCTCTTCACGGGGCAGCTCGGCCAGCTGCTCGCGGGTCAGGGTGTCGTTATTGTCCCGTTCGGCCTTGCGTGCGATGCGAATCACCACCAGAAGATAAATCGCGGCAATCGCGATCAGGCCAATTCCATCCAGTCGACTAAGCTGATTGTCAAACAGCATAAAACCGCTGAGCAGGGTGACCAGCAACATCAGCGGCAGTTCGCGGCGAATCAGATTAGAATGCACACTCAGCGGGTGCATAAGCGCAGCGGCACCCAGAATCAGTAAAATGTTCGTAATATTCGAGCCGAGGGCGGTGCCCACAGCGAGATCCATCTGGCCATGCTGCGCTGCCGAAAAGGAGAGGATCATCTCCGGCAGCGAGGTGCCGATGCTGACCACGGTCATGCCGATAATCAGCGGCGGAATGCCCAGAGAGCGGCATAATATTGAGGCGCTAAACACCAGTCGATCGGCACCATAAGCCAGTAAAAGCAAACCGATAATCAACAGTGCAGAAGCTACGAACATGAAAAATCCTTGCGTAAAAACTCAGGCCGGCAATGCGTTCCCGGCCGGTTTAAAATTCTGTTTGGCGAGACAGGCGCTGATTTTGACCGCCTCAGGGGCAAAAGTAAATTTAATGACCATTTTCGCCAAATCTTAGCGGTAAGTTTCTGTAAAGCTATCGTGAATCAGGACCGAACAGGCTACCATCGTACCCCATGTTTACGCCCGATCCTTACAAGAGGTAATAATGACCCAGCAGCAAACGAATCTGGTTGAGGTTCGTGGCGTGAGTTTTTCGCGCGGAGATCGCACCATCTTTGATGACATCTCGCTGACCGTGCCGAAAGGCAAAGTGACCGCGATTATGGGGCCATCGGGGATCGGAAAAACCACTCTGCTACGCTTGATTGGGGGGCAACTTCAGCCGACCCGCGGCGAGATTTTTTTCCGTGGCGAAAACATTCCGTCATTATCGCGCGCCAGACTGTATGAAGCGCGTAAAAAGATGAGCATGCTGTTCCAGTCGGGTGCGCTGTTTACAGACTTAACGGTTTATGAAAACGTTGCGTGGCCGCTGCGTGAACATACGCGACTGCCTGAGCCGCTGCTACACAGCACGGTGCTGATGAAGCTGGAGGCGGTGGGCCTGCGGGGCGCGGCCCAGCTGAAGCCCGCAGAGCTCTCAGGCGGGATGGCGCGACGTGTGGCCCTGGCGCGCGCTATTGCGCTGGAGCCGGAACTCATCATGTTTGATGAGCCCTTCGTCGGTCAGGATCCGATTACCATGGGCGTGCTGGTCAAACTCATTGATGAACTGAACCATGCGCTGGGCCTGACCTGCATCGTGGTCTCGCATGACGTACCGGAAGTACTGAGCATTGCGGACTATGCCTATATTGTGGCCGGACAAAAAATTATCGCACACGGCACCACGCCGGAACTGCGAGAGAATAACGACCCGCGCGTGCGCCAGTTTATTGATGGCGATGCGGATGGTCCGGTTCCATTCCGTTTTCCTGCCGGCGATTATCTCGCTGATTTAACCGGCTCACGGAGTAACTAAACAGATGGTCTTGAAGGCGCTGGCGTCGTTTGGTCGTCAGGGAATTGAAACGTGCGCCAGTTTTGGACGCGCAGGATTAATGCTGTTTCACGCGCTGGTAGGAAAACCGGCGTTTCGCAGACACACGCCACTACTGATCAAACAGCTCTACAGCGTTGGCGTGCTGTCGCTCCTGATTATTGTGGTATCGGGTCTCTTCATTGGCATGGTTCTCGGGCTGCAGGGCTATCTGGTGCTGACCACCTATGGCGCCGAAACCAGTCTGGGTATGCTGGTGGCCCTGTCGCTGCTGCGAGAGCTGGGACCGGTGGTGACCGCACTGCTGTTTGCCGGCCGGGCGGGCTCGGCGCTGACGGCGGAAATCGGCCTGATGAAAGCCACCGAGCAGCTCTCCAGTATGGAGATGATGGCGGTCGATCCGTTACGCCGGGTGGTGTCGCCCCGTTTCTGGGCGGGCTTCATCAGCATGCCGCTGCTGGCACTCATCTTTACGGCGGTCGGGATCGCGGGCGGTGCGCTGGTGGGGGTGAGCTGGAAGGGGATCGATCCCGGCTTCTTCTGGTCGGCGATGCAGAATGCCGTCGATTTCCGCACCGACGTGGTGAACTGCCTGATCAAAAGTGCCGTCTTTGCCGTGACGGTGACCTGGATTGCTCTTTTTAATGGCTATGACGCGATTCCCACTTCCGAAGGGATCAGTCGCGCGACAACGCGTACCGTCGTACACGCCTCTCTGGCGGTACTCGGGTTGGATTTTGTGCTGACAGCACTGATGTTTGGGAATTGATGCAATGCAAAGCAAAAAAAGCGAAATCTGGGTTGGCATTTTTATGATTATGGCGCTGATTGCCGCGCTGTTCCTCTGTCTGCGCGTCGCCGACCTGAAGTCAATGGGCACGGAGCCGACGTGGAAACTCTACGCGACCTTTGACAATATTGGCGGCCTCAAAGCCAGTTCGCCGGTCAAAATCGGCGGCGTAGTGATTGGCCGGGTGACGGATATCGAGCTTGAACCGAAGACCCTGCTGCCGCGCGTCACGATGGAGATCAGCGATCAGTACGCGAATAAAATTTCAGACACCAGTTCGCTGGCGATTCGCACCCAGGGTCTGCTGGGTGAGCAGTTCCTGGCGCTTAATTTAGGCTTTGACGACCCTGAGCTCGGTTCGGCGATGCTGAAAGACGGCGATACGCTGCGCGACACCAAATCGGCGATGGTGCTTGAAGATCTGATCGGTCAGTTCCTTTACAAGAGCGGCGACAACAAACAAAAAAATGAGGGCAAGGAGGCGCAGGATGGCAGCAGTGCCGCGCCTGCGGAACCGGCTCAACCTTAAAGAAGAGGGCATACCATGTTTAAACGTTTACTGATGATTGCCATGCTGGTGGTTGCGGTCCCGCTGACGGCAACGGCAGCCGACCAGAGCAATCCCTACAAGCTGATGAACGAAGCGGCGCAAAAGACCTTCAGCCGTCTGAAAAATGAGCAGCCAAAAATCAAGCAGGACCCCAACTACCTGCGTCAGATTGTGCGTCAGGAACTGCTGCCTTACGTGCAGATCAAATATGCGGGCGCATTAGTGCTGGGTCGCTACTATCGTGACTCAACACCGGCCCAGCGCGAAGCTTACTTCAGCGCTTTTGGCGACTATCTGGCCCAGGCTTATGGTCAGGCACTGGCCCTCTACAACGGCCAGAGCTACCAGATCCAGCCTGAGCAGCCGCTGGGCGACGCCAAAATTGTGGCGATTCGCGTCACTATCATCGATCCTAATGGCCGTCCGCCGGTTCGCCTCGACTTTCAGTGGCGTAAAAACAGCCAGACTGGCAACTGGCAGGCTTATGACATGATTGCCGAAGGCGTCAGCATGATCACCACCAAACAGAATGAGTGGAGCGATCTGTTACGGACCAAAGGTATCGATGGTCTGACGGCGCAGCTCAAATCGTCTGCGTCACAGCCAATCACGCTGGATAAACAACAATAATGCACGAATCGTTACGCTGGGAGCGCGAAGCCAGCACGCTATTACTGAAAGGCGAGCTGGATCGCGACACCCTGATGGGCCTCTGGCAGCAGCGTGAAACGCTGATTCGCGGCGTCGAGACGATCGACGTCGCGGCGCTGAACCGGGTTGACTCTTCCGGCCTCGCTCTGCTGGTGCACCTGCGGGAAATCGCACGGGCGCAGGGGAGCACCCCGCGCTTTGCCGGTATCAGCGACAAACTGCAGTCGCTGATTACGCTTTACAATCTGCAACAGATTATTGTTTCTGCGGATAAAAGCGCCTGATTTCCGCTTGTTATGCTAAGCCCCTGTTTTCAACAGGGGCTTTTGCGTATTTAAGAGTCAGCCGCTTTCCTCTACTATGTCAGCCTTATTATTATTAAGTGAAGTTAAGCACAATGGAAAACAGTGAAATTCAGGCCGTGCTGATGGCAGCGCTGCCTTTAGACGAAGTGCATGTGATGAGCAACGATGGCAGCCATTTTCAGGTGATCGCCGTAGGCGAACTGTTTGGCGAGCTGAGCCGCGTGAAAAAACAGCAGGCTGTCTACGCGCCGCTGATGGAATACATCGCGGACAACCGCATTCATGCTGTCTCTATCAAAACCTATACTCCCGCTGAATGGGCGCGCGACCGTAAACTCAACGGTTTCTGATCCCTCAGCGTGGTGCACTCGTGGTAAGCGAGTCCCATCTTTAGCTAGTTAATTGAGAGCCGTGTTAATGGACAAATTTCGTGTGCAAGGCCCCACCCGCTTAAGTGGTGAAGTAACCATTTCCGGGGCGAAGAACGCCGCGCTACCTATTCTGTTTGCTGCCCTGCTGGCTGAAGAGCCGGTAGAGATCCAGAATGTGCCAAAGCTGCGCGACATTGATACCACCATGAAGCTGCTGAGCCAGCTGGGTGCGAAGGTGGAGCGCAACGGTTCTGTGCATGTCGATGCCAGCGCGGTCGATGTATTTTGTGCGCCTTACGATCTGGTGAAAACCATGCGCGCCTCCATCTGGGCGCTGGGCCCACTGGTGGCGCGTTTTGGTCAGGGTCAGGTTTCGCTGCCGGGCGGCTGCGCGATTGGTGCGCGTCCGGTTGACCTGCATATCACCGGCCTGGAACAGCTGGGTGCCGAGATTAAGCTGGAAGAGGGCTACGTCAAGGCGTCCGTCCACGGCCGCCTGAAGGGCGCGCTGATTGTCATGGACAAGATCAGCGTCGGCGCAACCGTCACTATCATGAGTGCGGCAACCCTGGCGACCGGCACCACCGTGATTGAGAATGCGGCGCGGGAGCCGGAAATTGTCGATACCGCCAACTTCCTTAACACGCTGGGTGCCCGCATCAGCGGCGCAGGCACCGATAAGATCACCATCGAAGGCGTCGAGCGTCTGGGCGGCGGTGTTTACCGCGTTCTGCCGGACCGTATCGAAGCCGGCACCTTCCTGGTGGCAGCCGCCATTTCAGGCGGCAAAGTAATGTGCCACAAGGCTCAGCCCGATACGATGGATGCGGTTCTCTCTAAGCTGCGTGACGCCGGTGCCGATATCGAAACCGGCGAAGACTGGATCAGCCTCGATATGCACGGCAAACGCCCTAAAGCGGTCAATGTGCGCACCGCGCCACATCCGGGTTTCCCGACCGATATGCAGGCGCAGTTCACCCTGCTGAATATGGTGGCGGAAGGCACCGGCGTGATTACCGAAACCATTTTCGAAAACCGTTTCATGCACATCCCGGAGCTGATTCGTATGGGCGGCCATGCGGAGATCGAGAGCAACACCGCGATCTGTCACGGGGTGGAAACCCTGTCCGGTGCGCAGGTGATGGCGACCGATTTGCGCGCTTCTGCCAGCCTGGTTCTGGCTGGCTGTATCGCGGAAGGCACGACATTCGTCGATCGCATTTATCACATCGATCGTGGCTATGAGCATATCGAAGATAAGCTGAAAGCGATGGGTGCGAATATCGAGCGCGTCAGCGAAGAGTAATCTCAGGTATGCGCTGAAAGAACCAGCCCTTTGCGGGGCTGGTTTTTTTTCGCCTGTCGATCTCAGGGCGTGCCGGAAAGATCGACGGGGATCCGGATACGTTTTTTGCGATCCAGCAGGCGGTGCGTGTCAGGATCGTAGTAGCGGCTGGGCCAGATCTCGCTGGGATGCACCTCGATCGCCTCAGCGATCAGCCATTCGCCTTTTGGCCACGGGCGCGTCAGCGCATTCGCGAGTGTTGATGAGCTGAGGCCGGCCGAGCGTGACAGTGCGGCCAGCGTGGTACCGCGTTTGTGCAGGGCTGCGATAATGTCAGCCGGGTGCCAGTCTTCCATCCTTTTTTGCATAACCCGTTCTCCTTGTCTTTGTGTCGTCCACCGGGACGTTGGCTTACCTTTTTACTGTTATCTGGAAAGTAAGCGTTTTTTATAGCAAATAGTTTCCATTAATTTCCAGTAATATTTGGCGTCAGCGTCGGGTCTGTGTGACAGCCCGCAAAAGGCATGCAACAGCAATGAGCGAACATAAAGAAGTGAGAGCGGGGAGGAGAAACGGAGCCAGGGAGGCTCCGTAGGGAATCAGAAATCGCGCTGAACTGACATATGCGCCAGCGACTCCAGCGCACTGCGCCAGGGTGATTCAGGCAGAATGCGCAGAGCGGCAATCGCCTTGTCCGCTTCCTGTTCGGCGCGGGTGCGGGTCCACTCCAGCGAACCACACTGGTGCATCGCTTCCAGTACCGGTTCCAGCAGATGGCGGCCATTACCCTGCTCAATGGCTTCGCGGATCATCTTCGCCTGCTCAGGTGAGCCGTTCTGCATTGCATGCAGCAGCGGCAGCGTCGGTTTCCCTTCGCTCAGGTCGTCGCCGGTGTTTTTACCCAGCGTCTCTCCGTCCGCACTGTAATCCAGCAAATCGTCGATTAACTGGAAAGCCGTGCCCAGATAGCGTCCATAATCCTGCAGCGCTTTCTCCTCTTCCGGCGTGGCGTCAGCCAGGATCGCAGAAGCCTGCGACGCGGCTTCAAACAGGCGCGCAGTCTTGCTGTAAATCACGCGCATGTAGCTCTCTTCGGTGATGTCAGGATCGTTCACGTTCATCAGCTGCAGGACTTCGCCCTCAGCGATCACGTTGACCGCTTCTGACATCAGCGCCAGGATACGCAGCGACCCCATGCTGGTCATCATCTGGAAGGCGCGGGTGTAAATAAAATCCCCGACCAGCACGCTTGCCGCATTGCCAAACGCCGCGTTCGCGGTCGCTTTGCCACGACGCATATCGGATTCATCCACGACATCGTCATGCAGCAGCGTGGCGGTGTGGATAAATTCGATCAGCGCCGCATTGGTCACGTGCAGGTCGCCCTTGTAGCCCATGGCGCGTGCGGAGAGCACGGCAATCATGGGACGGATACGCTTACCCCCACCACTGATGATGTAGTAGCCCAACTGGTTGATGAGCGAGACATCTGAATTCAGCTGGTCGAGGATGGTCTGGTTAACGGCAGCCATATCCTGTGCGGTTAATTCGTTGATCTGTTCTAAGTTCATTCGTCTTTTCAGCTATGACTCGTTATCTCTGCCATGGTAAGTGCTTTTACCCAGCCAGCGTTCAGGTAATCTGTTACTGATTGTACTTGAATTTTCAGCCTGAGAAACGGTTGCATTCAGCCTGTGTTTTTTTTCTGCAAGAGTGTGCAAAGTGCTCTTGTCTTCTTCTGGAGTTTTGCGTAGAATTCGCGCCCTATTGTGAATATTTAGCGCGCCGCCTGATGAACTAAAAGGCAAGCGCAGAAGCGGAGTTTTATATGTACGCGGTTTTCCAAAGTGGTGGTAAACAACACCGAGTAAGCGAAGGTCAGACCGTTCGCCTGGAAAAGCTGGACATCGCAACCGGTGAAACCATCGAGTTTGACCAGGTTCTGATGATTGCTAATGGCGAAGACGTGAAAATCGGCGCGCCACTGGTTTCAGGCGGTATGATCAAGGCAGAAGTTGTTGCGCACGGTCGTGGCGAGAAAATTAAGATCGTTAAGTTTCGTCGTCGTAAGCACTACCGTAAGCAGGCTGGCCATCGCCAGTGGTTCACTGATGTGAAAATCACTGGTATCACGGCGTAAGAGGAGATCTGACAAATGGCACATAAAAAGGCTGGTGGTTCGACTCGAAATGGTCGTGACTCCAATGCAAAACGTCTGGGTGTTAAGCGTTTTGGTGGTGAATCTGTTCTGGCAGGTAGCATCATCGTTCGTCAGCGTGGCACCAAATTCCACGCAGGCAGCAACGTAGGTTGTGGTCGTGACCACACCCTGTTCGCTACCGCAGACGGCAAAGTAAAATTCGAAGTTAAAGGTCCGAACAACCGTAAATACATCAGCATCGTTGCTGAGTAAGGTTGTCGTGACGCAGACGTTTAACGTCTGAACGCACGAATTAAAGGCCCCGCAGCTCCTGCGGGGCTTTTTACATTCTGCGCTCTGTCGCGGTAAAAGCGACGCCTCACTGAAGTTTGCTGTACACTTTATGTACACACTGGCGACAGCCAGTCCTGATTTATCCGCCGCTGGTCAGCGCAGAAGACCCTGGCGGACCCGTCTGCAGAGTGCTGCAGGCGATTGTGTGACGGAGATTGAAAATGAAGTTTGTTGATGAAGCGACAATTCTGGTCGTCGCGGGTGATGGCGGTAATGGATGCGTCAGCTTCCGCCGCGAAAAATATATCCCGAAGGGCGGCCCTGACGGGGGTGATGGCGGTGACGGCGGCGACGTTTATCTGATCGCCGATGAAAACCTCAATACCCTTATCGATTATCGTTTCGAGAAATCGTTCCGCGCTGAACGCGGGCAGAATGGCCAGAGCCGCGACTGTACCGGTAAACGCGGTAAAGATATCGAAATCAAAGTTCCGGTCGGCACCCGGGTTATCGACCAGGGAACCGGCGAGACCTTAGGCGACATGACGCGTCACGGCCAGAAACTGATGGTCGGTAAAGGCGGCTGGCATGGCCTGGGCAACACCCGTTTTAAATCGTCAGTGAACCGCAGCCCGCGCCAGAAAACCATGGGAACCCCGGGTGAGAAGCGCGACCTGCAGCTTGAGCTGATGCTGCTGGCGGACGTCGGCATGCTGGGCTTACCGAATGCCGGTAAATCCACCTTTATTCGCGCCGTGTCGGCCGCCAAGCCAAAAGTGGCGGACTATCCGTTTACCACCCTGGTGCCAAGCCTGGGCGTGGTACGTATGGACAGCGAGCAGAGCTTTGTCGTGGCCGATATTCCGGGCCTGATTGAAGGCGCCGCTGAGGGTGCCGGTCTCGGGATCCGCTTCCTGAAGCACCTGGAGCGCTGCCGCGTGTTGCTGCACCTGATCGACATCGATCCGATCGATGAAAGCGATCCGGTTGAAAACGCCCGCATCATTCTTGGCGAACTGGAAAAGTACAGCGAGAAGCTGTTCAACAAACCGCGCTGGCTGGTCTTCAACAAAGTGGACCTGATTGGTGAAGAAGAAGCGCAGGCACGTGCCAAAGCGGTCGCTGAGGCGCTGGGCTGGGAAGATAAGTATTACCTGATCTCTGCCGCCAGCCGTACCGGCGTCAACGAACTCTGCTGGGATGTGATGAGCTTCATCAACGCCAACCCGAAAGAAGCCGAGCTCGAAGAGAAGCAGCCGGAGAAAGTGGAGTTCATGTGGGACGATTACCACAAAGAAACCCTTGAAAATGCGACAGAAGTGGAAGATGAAGAGTGGGATGACGACTGGGATGATGAAGACGACGAAGGCGTCGAAATTATCTATCAGCGCTAACCACGACGCGGCCACAGGCTGACCGGCAAAGCCCCTCTTTCCAACCGAAAGGGGGGCTTTTTTTTCAGCTGCTCATCACCGCCACGCTGAGTCGCGCACTGCAGCACAACTGATCCCGGCCGTTACGGATCTCGATCTGCCAGCTCTGACTGCGTCTGCCCAGATGCAGGGGGCGACAGATCCCCCGCACTGTCCCGGCTGACACCGCACGCAGATGGCTGGCATTGACTTCGACACCCACCACGCTGCTACCTTCTTCCACCGCCATATACCCGGCCATAGAGCCCATCGACTCCGCCAGTACCACGGAGGCCCCGCCATGCAGCAGGCCAAATGGCTGGTGCGTGCGCGCATCCACCGGCATCGTCGCTTCCAGGTAATCCTCGCCTATCACGGTAAAGACGATCCCGAGATGGGCGACCAGCGACTGCTCGCCCAGTGCATTCAGGGTGGGAAGATCGAAGGATCGTTTCCAGATCGCAGCCATTTTCAGGCTCCCAGGGTTGCGCCGCCGTCGACCACGATATCCTGCAGGGTCACATGGCTGGCCAGGTCTGATGCGAGAAACAGCACGGTGGCCGCAATTTCCTGCGGCTGCGCGATCTTGCCCAGCGGGATCCCCAGTTTAAACTGATCCGGAAAACCGGCGATCATTTCCTGCTCGCCGCCGGGGGTCTGCCACAGGCTGCGCTGCATCGCGGTGTCGGTGGAGCCGGGTGAAACGATGTTACAGCGAACGCCAAAAGGGGCCATTTCCAGCCCCACGGTCAGACAGAGGCTGCGCAGTGCCGCTTTCGATGCGCCGTAGGCCGACATGCCGATTCGCGGCGCGTGCGCCGCGTTAGACGCCACGGTGACGATGGCCCCGGCGCGCTGCTGGCGAAAGCGCGGCAGCGTCTGCTGAAACAGGTTAAAGGCGCCGCCCGCGTTGACGTTCAGGCACGCCTGCCAGTCAGCGAAGGAGAGCGCATCGGTGGCACCGACGCGCAAAATGCCCGCCGCGTTGACCAGCACATCAATGCGCGGTTGCGTTGCCAGCACGCGCTGACAGATCGTTTCTACCTGATCCGGATCGGCCACATCCAGGCGATGACAGCGAAACGGATAATCCTGCCGCGCAAACTGCAGGTCAAAGGCTTCCACCTGTGCGCCTGCCCGATGAAAGGCCAGCGCACTCTGATAACCAATGCCCTGACCGGCTCCGGTTACCCAGACAACGCGACCGCTGAAGTCGAAGGTGTGGCTCATTGAGTGAGCTCCCGCGACAGCAACGCCCACCAGCCATCGATGCTCGGATTTTTCGCCAGCGTGACAAAGTCGATATCCCGGTGAACCTGACGCCAGCGTGCCGCCAGCGCCATGACGCGCACCGAATCCAGACCATAATCGATCAGGTTTTCATCATCCTCCGGCACCTCATCATCCTCCAGCAGCGGCAGGACGAGCGCGCGCAGATCCGCTTTGCTAAGAGGGACTGGCATCATATCAGCCGTCATCACCACTTTTCCGCTGCGGCCGGCGGTGTAAGTCAGCGCCATCATATGCTCCTCGCGGCTGAAATCAGCCAGCGCATCGGCCACCATAAACGGCTGAATATCACGCATAAAGGCATCCGTGGCGGTGGTCAGGCAGCCGATATGAGCATAGACGCCCGTGATAATCAGCTGATCGCGGCCCATCTCCTTCAGGATCGCCTCCAGCGGGGAACGATGAAAGGCGCTGTAGCGCCACTTGGTCAGCACCTGGTCGTCCTCGTCGGGGGCCAGCGCCGCCACGATCCTCTGCTGGTCGGGATGCTTATTCAGGCCCGGTCCCCACATATCGTTGAGCAGGGCGCGATCCGCATCGCTCTGCGCCGTCGGCTGGGCGGTGTAAAACACCGGAATACCCTGCGCTTTGCAGTAGCGACGCAGGCGGGCAATATTGCCGACGACCTGCTCAATCAGCGGGCTGTTTTCCCCCCAGAAGCTGAGAAAATAGCGCTGCATATCGTGGATGAGCAGGGCGGCCCGGCCCGGCTCCAGCGCCCATTTCACCCGGTTATTCGGCAACTCGGTGGCGGCGGGCAGTGGATAGGAGGTCAGTTGTGGAATAGTCATAAAATTCTCCGGACAGATCGGGCTTACGCATGTTGATCGGCAAGATGCTGGCGCAGACGTTTTTTATCGACCTTGCCGACCGGGGTCAGTGGCAGGGCATCTACGCAGGTAATGCGGTCGGGGAGCTTAAATTCTGCGACGCCCAGTTCACGCAGGTGGCGCCGCAGCGCCGCCGGTTTTACCGGCTGACGGGTGACGATAAACGCGCAGCTTTTTTCACCCAGCAGCGGATCGCTCATGGAGACCAGTGCCGCGTGGATCACATCGGCGTGTTGCTGCAGCAGGTTTTCGATCTCTTCCGCGGCGATCTTCTCGCCACCCCGGTTGATCTGATCTTTCTCCCGACCCTGCACGATAAGGTTGCCGTCAGGGGTGATCTCAACCAGGTCACCGGAACAGTAAAAGCCCCGTTCGTCGAAACTGGCGGCGTTGTGTTCCGGACTGTTGTAGTAGCCGCGAAAGGTGTAGGGGCCGCGCGTCATCAGACGACCGGTGGCCCCCACGGGCAGAGGATGACCCTGCTCGTCGGCAACCCAGACCTCATCATCCGGGGAGATCGGGCGTCCCTGTGTGGTGAGGATGGTCTGCGGATCATCATCCAGCCGGGTATAGTTCACCAGTCCTTCGGCCATGCCAAAGACCTGCTGCAGGGTGCAGCCGATCTCATGCTGTATGCGTGCAGCCAGCGTTTCGCCCAGCTTAGCGCCCCCCACCTGCATGCGCTGCAGGGAGGCCAGTGCCGCCTTGCTGTCCGATTCCTGAAGTGCCAGCAGCCAGAGGCTGGCGGCAGGCGGAACCAGGCCGGTATCGGTCACCTGATGTTTTTCAATCAGGGGAAAGCAGGCTGTCGCACTGGGATCGGCGGCCAAAATAACCTGTCCCCCCGCGTAAAAGACGCCCAGCGCGCCCGGCGAACTCAGCGGGAAGTTGTGGGCGGCGGGCAGGGCGATGAGATAGCGGGTATCGGCGGTGACGCCACAGATCGCGTCACTTTCACGGATGCTGTAGTAGTAGTCGTTATGGGTGCGCGGAATCAGTTTTGGCGTGCCGGTACTGCCGCCAGAGAGCTGGAAAAAGGCTACCTCGTCGCCCGCGGTCGGCGTGGCCATAAACGCACCGGCCGGTTCGGCCAGCAGCGCTTCAAGGCTCTGTTCCGGCGGTGAGGCATGGCGCAGGATCACCTGCTGCAGTGAAGGGTGATCGTGGCGGAGCTGCGCAATAAAAGCGTCATCGGCAAACAGCGGATGCGTGCGGTCAGCAATCACCAGGCGGGGCGAAATCTGGCTGGCGTAGGCGGTCAGTTCGGTGCGCTGATGGCTGAACAGGGCATTCACCGGCGCAACACCGAGTTTAAACAGGGCAAACAGCGTGAGGTAAAATTCTGCCACGTTGCCCAGCTGCACCAGCGCCGTATCACCCCGTTTCAGGCCACGCCGCTGTAACGCCGCCGCCAGGTTGTCACTCAGTGCCGCCAGCTGGCGGTAGGTCAACCGCCTGTCATCCTCAATCACCGCCACGCTATCGTTGTCGCGGTGGCGATCCAGTATGTCGGTCATCGGCAGGTCGAGCCAGTAGCCTTTTTCACGGTAACGGGCGGCCAGGTCGTCCGGCCAGCGGCTGTAGGAGATCGTCATGCAGGTTCCTTTATTGCAATCCAAAAGCGCGAAGCAGGGTGTCGAGTTTGACGCCGGTTTCACGCCACTCTGCTTCAGGTTGTGAATCCGTCACGATGCCCGCACCGGCAAACAGCCGTACCCGCGACCCCTTCACCGTGCCGCAGCGAATGGTGACGACCCATTCGCCATTGCCCCGGTCGTCACACCAGCCGACGATGCCGCCAAACAGCTGACGCTCAAACGGCTCAAGGCGCTGGATCAGGGCCTGCGCACGCTGATGCGGAAAGCCGCTGAGCGCCGGCGTCGGATGCAGCAGGCAGGCGAGGGAGAGTGCATTTTCGCGCTCGTCCAGCACTTCGCCTCGGATCTGCGTGGCGAGATGCCAGAGGGTGGCCGTGGTCAGCAGAGAGGGTGTTTCAGGCACCGACAGCAAACGGCTGCGCGGCTGCAGGGTGGCGCGCATCGCATCTGTCACCAGCTGATGTTCATGACGATCCTTCGCCGACTGCATCAGGCTGTCGCCGGAGGCCCGATCGCGTTGCGGATCGCGGCTGCGTGCGG
The DNA here is from genome assembly GCF_011800325.1 of Pantoea sp. EKM101V. NCBI lineage: Bacteria > Pseudomonadati > Pseudomonadota > Gammaproteobacteria > Enterobacterales > Erwiniaceae > Pantoea > Pantoea sp. EKM101V. Next base: position 144,009 of record NZ_JAALFP010000005.1, on the reverse strand, counting down.
CCGAGCCGGCCAGGGGACAGGAGCTGAACAGGCGACCCTGTTTTCGAATCAGTAGTTCCGGGCTGGCTCCCACCAGCGCGCCGCCGCCGGGCAGGGGCAGATGAAAGTGATAGCTGCCGGGGTTCTGCACCACGATGCGCTGCATCAGAGCAGCCGTATCAACCGGCTGTTCAGCCACGATCTCCATCAGCCGCGACAGCACCACTTTCTTCAGGTCGCCCCGACGCGTGGCGGCAACTGCCTGCGCCACCATGTCGGTAAAGCGCGCCTGATCCGGCAACGCCGTGCGGCGACGAATCACGGGCAGATCGGCGTCTGCCAGTGAGGCCCGGGCGATCAGATCGTCACGGTTAAAGCGCTGCCAGGACTCCGGGATAAACAGCGCGGCGGGCTGCGCCACGTCAAAGGGGATGGCACCTGCCACGATGGGGTGCGCAATGCCCTGCTTTCTGGCCGAGGTAAAGTGGTGCTGAAGCTGCTGCTGAAAATCCCCTGTCAGCTGTTCACCCTGTCTGACTGGCGTGGTCAGCGTCGTAAAGCAGCCCTGTGTGGTGAGGCTTTGCCAGGGCGAGGTAAACAGGAAACCCTGGCAGAGTGCCGCAAAATCGTGCAACAGGGGATGTTCAAATGCGCGTGATTCGGCCATACTTTTCACCCGGAAATGATAAGATAACTAATAATGATTATCATTTGTATTATTAGGCGTTAAGCTACGTGGATTGGCCGGATCTGTCAATCCATATGCGGCGCTTCGGCTGCTGCTCCGGGTCAGATCAGCATAAACAGCCGCCGACCTTATCTGAACGAGTGTGGAAAATAACGTATGAATAAACAGAGGGTTAGCAGGGCGATCGTGCTGTTTTTTCTGAGCAGCCTGCTCAGTGTCAGCGCGGTGGCCGGGACGGGCTGGCCGCGCACCGTTACCGGAGCCAGTGGCGATCTTACCCTGACGCAGGCACCGACCCGAATCGTCTCAACCAGCGTGACCCTGACCGGATCGCTGCTGGCCATTAATGCGCCAGTGGTCGCCAGCGGGGCCACCGCCCCCGGCAGTCGCCTGGCGGATGAGCAGGGCTATTTCCGGCAGTGGGGCGCGGTGGCGAAACAGCGCGGCGTGAAGCGTCTCTACATTGGCGAACCCCGTGCAGAAGCGATTGCTGCCGAAGCGCCGGATCTGATTGTGGTCAGCGCCACCGGCAACGATTCAGCCATCAGACTGGTCGATCAGCTTGCGGCGATTGCGCCGGTGCTGGTGGTCAATTATGACGATAAAAGCTGGCAGCAGCTGGTGACGCTGCTGGGCAAGGCGACGGGGCATGAGGTGGATGCGGCCGCACGGATAAACGCCTTTGAGGCACGCGAAAAGGCGCTGAAGGCGAAGCTGACGCTGCCGCCGCAGCCGGTTTCCGCGATGGTCTGGAACGGCGACGGGCGGGCCGTGAACCTGTGGACGGCAGCGTCAGCGCAGGCCAGGTTACTGCAGCAGCTGGGCTTCACGCTGGCGACGCCGCCCGCCAGCCTTCACGCCGGGCACAGTATGGGAATGCGCAAAGATATTCTTCAGCTGTCAGGTGAAAATCTGGCGGCGGGCCTGAATGGTCAGACTTACCTGCTGTTTGCCGCCGACGATAACACCACTGCACAGGTGATGAGCAACCCTTTCCTGGCGCAGACCCCGGCAGTAAAAAGCAGGGCGGTCTATGCACTGGGGCTGGATAGCTTCCGCCTCGACTACTACAGCGCCAGCAATCTGCTGACGCGGCTGGAGACGCTGTTTGTTAACGGTCGTGGCGTCTGAGAGACGGGATAACCTGCAGAAATGATGAGGCTTATCGGTCGCTTAATCGCATGGGTTTCTCTGTGACTCTTCTGGTGAAGGCTTAAACGTTATGCGTCAATGTCGCGCAATCGCAGGTTCAGGGATGCTGCTGTTGCTACTTTTCGCGCTCAGTCTGATGCTGGGCGCCAAATCCATTCCCCTCCATGAGGTCACTCAGGCCCTGTTCACCGACTGCACCCGCGTCGATTGTGTCATCGTGCGTGACGCCCGGCTGCCGCGCACGCTGGCGGGGGTGCTGGCCGGATGCAGCCTGGGGCTGGCAGGGGCGCTGATGCAGAGCCTGACGCGAAATCCTCTGGCCGATCCCGGCATTCTGGGGGTTAACGCCGGTGCGGGTTTTGCGGTCGTACTGGGAATCGCCCTGACCGGCGCAGACTCCCCGGCTGACTGGCTGGGCTTCGCCTTTGCCGGTGCACTGCTGGCCTCTCTGCTGGTGGCGCTGACCGGCGCCGTGGGCGGCGGTCGGGTCAGTCCGGTGCGCCTGACCCTGGCGGGGGTAGCGCTGGGTGCGGTGCTGGAGGGATTAACGTCCGGGCTGTCGCTGCTCAATCCTGATATCTACGATCATCTGCGTTTCTGGCACAGCGGCTCGCTGGATATCCGCAGTTTCGCCATTCTGCGCGCCACCTTGCCGGCCTTCGCTGTCGGCAGCGTGCTGGCACTGCTGCTGGCACGTTCACTGAACAGCCTGAGCATGGGCGGTGATATGGCGACCGCACTGGGCACCCGCGTGGTGCGAACGCAGCTGACGGGCCTGCTGGCGATTGCGCTGCTGAGCGGCGCGGCGACGGCCGCTGTCGGCCCCATCGCCTTTGTCGGCTTAATGACGCCACACCTGGCACGCTGGCTGCTGGGCAACGACCATCGCTGGCTGCTGCCGGGAACCCTTGTGATGACCCCCTGCCTGCTGCTGGCCGCCGACATTCTGGGACGGCTGCTGGTGCCGGGCGAGCTGCGCGTGTCGATTGTGACCGCCATTCTCGGCGCGCCGATGCTGATTGTGCTGGTTCGCCGCCGGCCGGGAAGAGGGCTGTGATGAAACGCATCATAATCAATGCGCTTTTACTGCTGGTTGCCTGCGGCATCCTGGCGTTTATGGGGCTGACACACGGCACCCCCTCCCTCTCTCTGCAGCAGTTGTGGACGCTCTTCAGCGGGGAGGCGGCGCGCAATGTTCAGCTGATTGTGCTGGAGTGGCGTCTGCCACGCGTCACGATGGCGCTGCTGCTGGGGGCCGCGCTGGGCGTCAGTGGTGCGATTTTTCAGTCACTGCTGCGTAACCCGCTGGGCAGCCCCGATATTCTCGGTTTCAACACCGGGGCATACAGCGGGGTGCTGGTCGCGCTGGTGCTGTTTCAGCAAAACATGGCGGGCATGACGCTGGCGGCACTGGCGGGCGGGCTGCTTACGGCGGCGGTGGTCTGGCTGTTCAGCTGGCGCAACGGCGTGGAGACCTTTCGTCTGATTATCGTCGGCATCAGCGTGCGGGCGCTGCTGATGGCGCTCAACAGCTGGCTGATTATCAGCGCCTCCCTGGAGGCGGCACTGAGCGCCGGGCTCTGGAGCGCCGGTTCACTTAACGGCATCACCTGGGCGAAGACGCTTCCCGTGACGGTTGTGCTGCTGCTGGCGCTGCTGGCAACGGGAATGCTGGCCCGGCGCATGCGTCTGCTGGAGATGGGCGATGACACCGCCTGCGCCTTAGGGGTTCCGGTGGAACGCAGCCGCGTCATGCTGATGCTGACAGGCGTGATCCTGACTGCGGCCTCAACCGCGCTGGCCGGGCCTCTCTCTTTTATTGCGCTGCTGGCGCCGCAGATTGCACGGCGTCTCTGCGGAGGCGTCAAAGGCGCACTGCCGCTGGCTGCGCTATGCGGTGCGCTGCTGTTAATCGCCGCAGACTACGCCGCACAGCATCTTTTCCTGCCTTATCAGCTGCCGGTCGGTGTCATTACCGTCAGCCTGGGCGGACTCTATCTGATTGCTCTGCTGATTCGGGAGGCGCGACGCCAGTGAGAGAGAAAACACGTTTGCAGGGTAAGGCGCTGACGCTGGGTTACGACAAAAAGATCGTGGCGGAGCATCTCTCGGTCGCGATCCCCGACGGTGAACTGACCGTCATCATCGGGCCTAACGCCTGCGGAAAATCGACGCTGCTGCGCACCCTGAGCCGGCTGGTGACGCCGCTGCAGGGCGAGGTGCTGCTGGATGGTCAGACGATCGCGCGGTATGCCACCAAAGAGGTGGCGCGGCGACTGGGGCTGCTGCCGCAAAGTTCCAGTGCGCCCGCGGGCATCAGCGTCAGTGAACTGGTGGCACGCGGACGTTATCCACACCAGACGCTGTTCGGACGCTGGCGACAGGAAGATGAGGCGGCGGTGAAGCAGGCGATGCAGGCCACCGGGGTGGCCGATCTGGCCGCCCAGCCGGTGGATACGCTCTCTGGCGGTCAGCGGCAGCGGGTCTGGATCGCGATGGTGCTGGCGCAGGAAACCCCCTTACTGCTGCTCGACGAACCCACCACCTGGCTGGATATCACGCATCAGATTGAGCTGCTGGAGCTGATGCAGGATCTCAATCAGCAGCATGGCCGCACGCTGGTGGTGGTGCTGCACGATCTTAATCAGGCGTGCCGTTACGCCAGCCACCTGATTGCGATGCGTGACGGAAAAATCATCGCTGAAGGGAAACCGGCGGAGATTGTGACGCCAGCGCTGATTGAAGCGATCTACGGCCTGCGCTGCGTCATCATCCGCGATCCGGTAGCCGGCACCCCGATGATTGTGCCGTGCGGAAGAGGCTGACCGGCACCCTCTCCGCAGGAGAAGGCGGCTACGGATTCAGCGACGCCAGTATCTGCTGCAGGCGGGGACCGATCTGTTCAAACAGGCGGGGTGAGACGATCTCAACATGGGCACAGTCCAGCGGCCAGATCGTCAGACCGCCGAGGTAAGGTGCCCAGGCGCGACGTGCATCCTGACCGGGCTGCTGCGTCTGTTGCGCCAGAAACAGCGTCGCCTGTCCGCTGAAACGGGCACTGCGGGCCGTGGCCAGCAGCCGCACGGAACGGGCGTAATTGCGCTCAATGGTGGTGAACAGCGTCTCCATACCTTCACCCGCCTGCTGACGCTGCGTCGCGATAAACTGCTCGCGCTCGCGGTTAACCTCCTCCAGCACTGCCGGATCCAGCACGTTCTCGCCGCGCCGTGCATCCCAGTTTTGCGTTTCCGGCGGCCAGGTGTCGAGCAGCCCGAGGAAGGCAACGGTTTCGCCTTCCGCTTCCAGCCGCGCGGCAATTCCCTGTGCCAGCGTGCCGCCCAGCGAGTAGCCCAGGAAATAGTAAGGCCCCTGAGGCTGCTGCTGTCGTACCGTCGCCAGATGGGCATCACACACCGCATCGAGATGCTGCGCCTGGCTGAGCGGGCTGGTGAGGTCGGGTGACTGAATGCCCAGCAGCGACCAGCGCGGGTCCAGATAACGCGTTAATGCGCTGAATTGCCAGGCAAAACCGGAGGCGGGATGGAAACAGAACAGCGTCGGGCCCGTGCTGCGCCGCAGCGGCAATACCGTCTCAAACCCGGCGCGGGTCGCCCCGGCAGAGGGGCCGCTGAGCAGAGCCGCCAGCTGTTCCACCGTAGGGGCCACCATAATCTGCCCCACCGACACCGGCTGATCCAGCGTCCGGCGCAGCTGCGCCGCCAGCCGCATCGCCAGCAGCGAATGCCCTCCCAGCAAGAAAAAGTCATCCTGTGCGCTGACCGACTCGCGCTCCAGCAGCGAAGCAAACGCCTGAGCCAGCGTGCTTTCCAGTCCAGGGCAGGGCGCGCGCCCGGCGATTCTGGCCTGGGTCTGTGGCAGCGGCAGGGCTTTACGATCGAGCTTGCCGTTGCTGCTGAGCGGCAGGCTCGCCAGCTGAACAATCGCCACCGGCACCATGTGTGCGGGCAGCCGGGTGGCCAGCCGCTGGCGCAGGGCGTCCGCGTCAATCGTCTCATCGGCGACGACATAACCGATCAGCTGTCGGGCATCACCCTGCTGATCGCCGCCGCCGCCCAGCACGGCCGCGTGCGTCACCGCCTGCTCAATGCCCGGCAGGGCGGCCATCGCCAGATCGATCTCATTCAGCTCAATGCGCTGTCCGCGAATTTTAAGCTGATCGTCACTGCGGCCCAGATACTCCACTGCGCCATCCGGCAGCCAGCGTGCCACGTCGCCGGTGCGATACATCCGGGTGCCGTCACCCCAGGGATCGGCCACAAAGCGGCTGGCCGTGAGGTCGGGACGATCCAGATAGCCGTGCGCCAGCTGGACGCCGGTCAGCCAGAGATCGCCGGCAATGCCCGGCGGCACCGGCTGCAGACGGGCATCCAGGATCCGCAAGCCGGTGTTCCAGACCGGGAAGCCAATCGGTACGCTGGCGCCTTCAACGGCGGCCAGCTCTGCGCCGGAGGCCGGATAGTAGCTGACATCCACCGCCGCTTCGGTCGGGCCATAGAGGTTATGCAGCGGCACCCCGGTCAGCGTCTGCCACTGACGCGACAGCGCGGCGGGCAGTGCTTCACCGCTGCAGAAGACCCGACGCAGGGTTGCGCAGCAGGCTGCCGCCTTCTCCTCCTGCAGCGCAGCGACAAAGGCGGCCAGCATCGACGGAACAAAGTGGGTGGTGGTCACGCGGTAGCGGGCAAACAGCTGCCTCAGCGCCTCAGGGTCGCGGTGCGCATCGGGCGGCGCCATCACCAGCTGCGCACCGGCGATCAGGGGCCAGAAGAACTCCCAGACGGAGACATCAAAGCTGCCCGGCGTCTTCTGTAACACCACATCATCCTGACCCAGCGGATAGAGATCCTGCATCCATAACAGGCGGTTGACGATCGCGGCGTGACTGACCAGCACGCCTTTTGGCCGCCCGGTTGAGCCGGAGGTGTAGATGAGGTACGCGCCATCCTGCGGGGAGGGCGCCTGCGACGGCATCGCCTCAGCGGGGGTTAACAGCGTGTCGTAAAACAGCGGTGTGACCGGCGAGAGCGCCGCCAGCCGGTCAGCCAGTTCACGGCGGGTGATCAGCGCTTTCGGCGTGGCGTCTGCCAGCATCATCTTTAATCGGTCGTCGGGATACCCGGTGTCGAGCGGCAGCCAGGTGGCCCCCACGCTGACGATCGCCTGCAGCGCCAGCGATAAAAACACGGAGCGCGGCAGCGCCACGGCGACAATATCTCCGCGCGCCACACCCCGGGCGATCAGCTGCTGTCCCAGCGCGGCGACCTGCTGCTGCATCTGCTGATAGCTGAGCTGATGCGACGCATCGGCCAGCGCCGGTGCCTGCGGCGTTCGTTCAGCCTGCTGCTGCAGCAGGCTGCTCAGCGTGGCCGGGGGAAGCGTCACGGCGGTCTGATTGATCGCCGCCAGCTGCCGGTGCTCGTCCGGCATCAGCATATCCAGCTCGCCACAGGCACGCGCGGGCTGGCTGGCGAGCTGGGAGAGCAGCCGATCAAAACGGCGCGCATGCTGCTGCACCAGGGCGTCACTGTAGCGCTGCGCGTTTGCCAGCAGCGCCAGCGTCAGATCGCCCTGATCGTTCAGATAGATAGCCATCTCCAGATCGCGAACCGGGCCGGACGCCAGCTGATGGGTGATGCCCGCTGTACCGGCGAAATCGAGCTGGTAGTCGAACATCTTCAGGTTAATCACCGGCCCGTAAAGCGGATCGCTGTCGCCGTGACGACCCAGATCGCGCTGCACCTGCTCTGCGTCATAGCGCTGATGACGACGCATTTTTCTGACTTCACCCGCCAGCCGGGCCGCCAGAGCTGCCAGCGGCTGGGCCGGATCGTAATGCACTGCCAGAGGCAGCACGTTGATCACCGGACCGGTGGCGCAGAGCGCCGCCGAGCCGATGCGGCGCATAAAGATGAAACCGGCGGCAAAATCGTTCTGACCGGTCAGACGCGCCAGCCACAGCGCCACCAGCGCCACGGCCGTATCTGCCGCGCTGAGGTTCTGCTGCCCGGTGTGCTCAAGCAGCTTCTGAAAGGCGCTTCGATCCACCGTGATGCTGTGACGCCGCAGATCCGTGCTGGCGTGCTGACCGGCCAGCGGCAGCGGGGAGAGGGAGGCGGGGGCGGGTAACGCCATACCTTTCTCCAGCCAGAACTGGCGGTCGCGCAGCCAGGCTGCCGATTGCTGATAGCGCTGATACTCCTCAACCACCTCGCTGAACGGCACAAACGGCGTCGGCGGCGGCGTGTCGCCGCGCTGCCAGGCGCTGTAGAGATCGGCGATACGGCGGGTCAGGGCGGTAAAGCTGAAACCATCCACCACCAGATGATGGTAGCGCTGATACCAGTACCACTGCTCCTCACCCAGTCGCAGCAGGCTGTGGTGGCAGAGCGGCGCACCGCTCAGCACCCGCAGATCGCCCGACAAATCCTCCTGCATCCGCGCCCGCGCGGCGGCGTGCGGATCGACGGCGCCGCGCAGATCGATCACCTCGGGTAAGCGGAAATGCTGCGCGACAGGCCACTGCAGCGGCTCGCCGTCCCGCTCGCCAAAGGCCATGTTCAGGGTGTCCGCCTCCTGCATGCCCGCCACGATAGCGCGGGAGAGCAGCGCGCTGTCCAGTGCGCCCCGCAGTTCCACAAAATGTGCCACGGCGTAGGCATTGCGGTAGGGCGAGAGCTGGTCAGCGATCCAGATTCCGGGCTGGGCAGCCACCAGCGGCAGCGTTTTCTGTGGTGTCAGAGAGCGTTCAGACATGATCGCTCCGGCTGGCTTCTGCGGTGACGGGGCGGATATCGTGCCAGTGTTCATTCAGCCACGTCAGGCAGTGTGCCTGTGGCGCGGGGCCCCATACCGGCTGCCACCCGGCCGGGATCGCACAAAAGGTGGGCCATAAGCTGTATTGCTGACGATCGTTCTTCAGTACCAGACACGCCTGCTGCGGGTCGTCAAAAGGGTGAGGTTGTTGCATATTAGTCTCCTGACCACCATCGCGGAGCGCGCTGACGCCCCGATTCTGCCCGTGGTACCCTACAGTGGCGGGCAGGCGGCGGACGTTAAGCGAATGAGGATGATGGCCACAGGGTTTTCAGGCCGGTCAGCAGCCCGCCGCGCCAGCAGAGTGCATCGTGACCGCCTTCCACCGGATGATAGCTGACCTGATGTCCGGCATCGGTCAGATCGCGCTGAAACTGCTGATTTGCGGCCAGAATCAGCCGCTCGCGCCGACCCGCTTCCAGATAAAAGCGCCGTGGCGGTGCCTGCAGCAGGCCCTGCTGTAACTGCTGCGGCAGCCAGCCGCTGGGATCGTCGCGCCCGGGCCACCAGAAAGAGCCGGAAAGGCTGACGGCACCGGCAAAGGTGTCGGGCCAGGTCAGCGTGGCGTAAGCGGCAGCGAGTCCGCCAAAACTCTGGCCGATCACCAGCGTGCGGTCGCTGTCGATACGGCAGGGCGTCTGGTGCGCAACCTGTGGCAGCAGCTCATGCTGAACGGCCAGCCAGAAGTCAGGGTTGCAGGTCAGCTCGCGCGTGCGGTGTTCGCGATCGATGATGTCGATCATGACATAGACCGCCGGGGGCAGTTCGCCTGCCGCGGTGAGCTGCTGAAGCGGACCGGCAACCGGCATGCTGTGCGCCCAGAACTGTCCATCCAGCAGCAGTGCCAGCGGACGCGCGCCAGCATCGGCCTCGCCGGTTACACAGATCCAGATCTGACGCTGGTTTCCCAGCCGTTTGCTGCGCCACAGAAAGTGTTGCAGCGGTACTGCGGCGGCGCGGCCTTCATCGACCGCCCGCCAGACCTGCTGGTCGGGCGCATGAGGCAGGTGCAGCGGCGAGTGTGACATGCCGCGTCCGCCCGCCCAGCCTCGCAGCGGATTGAGCGGGTCGTTTTGCGCCTGCGGAAATTTCTGCTTCCACCACTGCCGTAACGCCTGCGCATCGCTCTGGCCGGTAAACGGCTCGGCCTGCGCATCCGGGATCAGAAAGTAGCTGCCACGCCAGTCAGCGGGCAGGGTGGTTTGCCACCACCAGACATCGGTGTGGGCCAACGGAGAGAGTGAAACAGGGGCGGCGGCATGATGATGATCGGTCACGCCGGTAATGTTGATCCAGACGCGGCGGGTGTCCGATCTCTGTGTGTCGCCCTGCGGATCGCGCCAGAAAAAGGTGACCTGACAGGTGCCCGCGTCACCCGGTTCAATCAGCGGAATCCCCCGCTGCTGCTGCTGTTGCCACCAGCGTTCACTGCCGGTTTCTTCGTTTAACCAGGTCATACGCGCCATCGTTCGAACAGACGAAATCTGTGACATAAATGATATAAATAATAGTATTGATAATTATTTGCATTTGCAATAGGGTGTTTCCGCTCGTCAGGGCGTGTGTGCATTTTCTCTGCCGCACCGGCTTTCAGCGGGGTGTCTCGCGGTGCTGAAATCAGCCGGGCAGGAAGGGGATCAGGGACATTACCTTTTTACCGGCGCGCTGGCAGTGGCATCCCTGCTGGTCGTCCAGGAACAGAAAAATGAAAAAGTTATCGCGGCTTTCACTGGCCATTATGATTGAACTGGGTTTCACCGCCTCTCTCATCTCTGCCGGTGCCGTGGCGGCCAGCAGCAGCGACCCGGCGCTTAATGGCACCGCGTCAGACAGCCTTAACGACAGCACCATGATGGTGACCGCCGCCGAGCAGACGCTGCAGGCGCCGGGTGTCTCGACCATTACCGCCGACGAAATCAAAAAGCACCCGCCGGCGCGCGATGTCGCCGAAATCATCCGCACCATGCCGGGCGTCAATCTGACCGGTAACTCCACCAGCGGTCAGCGCGGCAACAATCGTCAGATCGACATCCGCGGCATGGGCCCGGAAAATACCCTGATCCTGATTGATGGTCTGCCGGTGACCAGCCGTAATGCCGTCCGGCTGGGCTGGCGTGGCGAGCGTGACACGCGCGGCGACAGCAACTGGGTGCCGCCAGAGATCATCGATCACATCGAGGTGATCCGCGGCCCGGCAGCGGCCCGTTACGGTAACGGGGCGGCGGGCGGCGTGGTCAACATCATTACCCGAAAAGAGATGGATCATCAGTGGCACGGCTCGTGGAGCGCCTACTACAACGTGCCGGAGCATAAGGATGAGGGGGCCTCCCGACGCACTAACTTCAGCCTTGAGGGGCCGCTGGGGGATGATGTCAGCTTCCGCCTCTATGGCGGGCTGGCAAAAACGCAGGCAGATGCGTATGACATCAATGAAGGGCACGCCGCCGCCCGTACCGGAAGCTACGCCGGATCGTATCCGGCGGGCCGCGAAGGTGCGGTCAACAAAGACATCCATGGTCTGCTGCGCTGGGCTTTTGCGCCGATGCAGGCGCTGGAAGTGGGGGCCGGTTTCAGCCGTCAGGGCAACCTCTACGCCGGGGATACGCAGAACACCAACACCAGTGATCTGGTGAAAAGTAAATATGGTGATGAGACTAACCGGCTCTATCGGCAGAACGTCTCTGTCAGGTGGACCGGCGCCTGGGACAATGGCGTCAGTACCAATACGTATGCGCAGTATGAGAATACCCGCAACTCCCGGCTGAACGAAGGGCTGGCGGGCGGGACGGAGGGCATCTTCTCCGACAGCCGTTTCAACACCATCCAGCTGGATGATCTGCTGCTGCACAGTGAGATCAGCGTGCCGTTTGAGTGGCTGGTGAATCAGACGGCGACCTTTGGCACCGAGTGGAATCAGCAGCGGATGAAAGATCCGTCGTCAACCACGCAGGCTGCCAGTTACGGTTCCATTCCGGGGATCGCCACCACCGGCCGCTCTCCCTATTCTCAGGCGGAGATTTTCTCGCTGTTTGCCGAAGACAACATTGAGCTGACCGACAGCACCATGCTGACGCCGGGAGTGCGTTTTGATCATCACTCGATCGTGGGCGATAACTGGAGTCCGTCGCTCAACCTGTCTCAGGGGCTGGGCGATGAGCTGACTCTGAAAATGGGTATCGCCCGTGCTTATAAAGCGCCGAGCCTCTATCAGACCAACCCCAACTATCTGCTCTACAGCAACGGCCAGGGCTGCGCCGCCAGTGCCGGTGCCTGCTACCTGATGGGGAATGATGATCTGAAAGCAGAAAACAGCATCAACAAGGAGATTGGGCTGGAGTGGAAGCGTGACGGCTATCAGGCCGGACTGACCTGGTTCCGTAACGACTACCGCAACAAGATCGACGCGGGCAGGGTGCCGACCGGCACCGCCTCTAACGGCAAAACGGACATCTACAAATGGGAAAACGTGCCGAAAGCCCTGGTCGAAGGCGTGGAAGGCACGATCAACGTTCCCTTCTCCGACAGCGTGACGTGGAACAACAACTTCACTTACATGCTGCAGAGTAAGAACAAAGAGACCGGGGACCGCCTGTCAGTGATTCCGGAATATACGCTCAACTCTACGCTCAGCTGGCAGGCGATGGCGGATCTCTCGCTGCAGACCACCCTGACCTGGTATGGCAAGCAGGTCCCGAAGAAGTATGACTATAAAGGTAACGCCGTCACCGGCAGTGCAACCGATCAGGTCAGCCCCTATTCGGTGCTCGGCATGAGTGGCACCTATGACATTAACGCCTCTGTCAGCGTCACTGCAGGCGTCGATAACCTGTTCGATAAGCGTCATTTCCGTGAGGGCAATGCACAGACCACGGGTAATACGCGAACCGGCGCTTACCTCTACGGGGCAGGGGCCAACACCTTCAATGAGTCGGGCCGCACCTGGTACATGAGTGTGAACACCCGCTTCTGATCGATTCAGTAATAATCGGGCCGGGAGGAGACGATTAAAACGCAGCAGGTCGATGACCCGCTGCGTTTTTTGTTACGCGCGCATCAGTTGTTCTGATTGATATCGCGGTAGAGCCGGCTCTCAAAACGCACCAGCGGAATACGGCGGGTACGCTGATCCTCTGGCGGAACCGCATAGCCGGAGAGGAACTGCACAAAGGCAACCCGCGCACCGCTGGAGGTGGTGATAAAGCCCGCCAGGTTATAGACCCCCTGCAGGGAACCGGTTTTCGCCGAGACTTTGCCATCCAGTCCCGCTTCATGCAGCCCGCCGCGATACTGCAGCGTGCCGTCATAACCCGCCAGCGGCAGCATTGAAATGTAATCCAGCGTATTGTCATTCTTCGCAATGAATTGCAAAACCTGCATCATGGTCTGCGGCGAGATCAGGTCATGGCGTGACAGACCGGAACCATCCACCTGAATGCTGTTGCCCATATCGATGTTGGCTTTGGCTTTCAGTATGCGGCGTACGGCGTCCTGACCGGCGCGGAACGTGCCAGGCACATTGAAGTAGTGGTGGCCGATGGTGCGGAACACCGTATCAGCAATCATGTTGTCTGACTTCTTCAGCATGGTGTGCAGCAGGGTATGCAGCGGCGCAGACTGGGTGGAGGCGAGCACGGTGCCCGGCTCGGTGACCTGTGTCTGACGAACCAGATGACCACTGTAGTCGATCTCTGACGCGCGCAGTTCCGCCTTGAGGATCTCGCCCGCCCAGGCCGCGCCATCCTGCACGGCAAAGGCCAGCGGCAGCGGCTCTGCACGCTGACGCATACAGCCGGTCAGGGTATAACGGTTCAGTTCACCCGGTACCACATCCAGTTCGCAATATTGCCCTTCGCCGCTGTTGCGGCCCAGAGTGCGAACCTGACTGTACATGTGTGCCGGATAGTAGGAGGCGATGCGGACAAACGCGTTTTCGCCCGGCGAACTGGCGCTGTAAAGCGACACCGAGAAGCAGTTCTTATCCACAATGGCGGCCCCTGGCGGGGCGCTGAAGCACTGGGTCATATCGTTCCACGGCCAGCCCGGAGCCATGTCGTGACTGGCAAACACGGAGGTATCAATCACCAGGTTGCCTTTGATATGGTTAATGCCCTGCTTCTTTATCGCCGCCACCATATTGCGCAGATCCTGGCGGCTTAAGGTGGGATCACCGGCGAAACGGGCGACTAAATCGCCGTTCAGCGTGCCATCCACGATAGAGCCTCGGGTCTCAAAGGTGGTCTGAAAACGGTAATCGCCGCCCAGTTCCAGCAACGCCGCGAGCGCCGTCACCACTTTCATGGTACTGGCGGGCAGGGCCATCTGTTTGCCGTGGTAATCGATGATCGGGGTTGATGCGCCCACTTTCTGCACCATCAGCGCCAGATTGGCGCCGTCTGGCAGGTACTGCATGTATTCATCAACTGGCGCTGCGTGTGCCTGCAGCATAAATGCGCAGCTTAATCCGGTAACAAGTCGTGAAAATCGCATAATCTCGCGGTAACTGGCAGGTGAGGGCGTCAATACTACGTCGCTGGGTGGTGCAAAGTAAACGATGACCCGCAGGGAACTCTGGGGTAAAATACGTATCAAATTGCAAAACTCTTTTCTGGCCTGGAAGCATCTCCGGGTCAGGATTCTTTTATTTGCAAAAAACGGGCTAATGCGCCGCAGAACGCTTTTTTCTGCAGTCACCAGTCAGGATGACACCGTTAAACAGGAAAGATGGCGAGGAGCTTAAATGAATCAGATTCCGATGACGTTGAGAGGCGCTGAAAGATTGCGCGAAGAGCTGAACGAGCTGAAAACCGTGAAGCGCCCGCGCATTATCGCCTCTATCGCTGAAGCACGCGAACATGGCGATTTAAAAGAGAACGCGGAATATCACGCTGCGCGTGAAGAGCAGGGGTTCTGCGAAGGCCGCATTCAGGAGATTGAAGCCAAACTCTCTAATGCGCAGGTTATCGACGTAACGCAGATGCCTAAAACCGGACGCGTAATCTTTGGCGCAACGGTAACCGTACTGAATATCGAAACCGACGAAGAGGCGACTTATCGCATCGTCGGCGATGACGAAGCGGACTTTAAGCAAAATCTGATTTCTGTCAATTCGCCAATGGCGCGTGGCCTGGTGGGTAAAGAGGCGGATGATGTCGCCATCATTAAAACCCCAGGCGGCGACGTTGAGTATGAGATCCTGAAGGTGGAATACCTTTAAAGTGTTGCTACGCTTTGAAAAGCGCTAAAGCACAATGTAAAGAAAGGAAAAAGGCCGCAATGCGGCCTTTTATCTGAGGTGGGAGCATGGCACTTTCTTTGCCCACTTAGCGTGGCAGAGAAATTTTGCTCTCCTTAGAGGGGCGATACAGCACCAGCGTTTTGCCGATCACCTGTACGTTGCTGGCACCGGTCTCACGCACGATAGCGTCAACGATCAGCTGTTTCGTTTCACGATCTTCCGAGGCGATTTTCACCTTGATCAGTTCGTGATGCGACAGAGCCTGCTCGATTTCGGCCAGCACGCCTTCAGTCAGGCCATTGCCACCCAGCATAACGACCGGCTTGAGCGGATGGGCGAGGCCCTTGAGGTGCTGTTTTTGTTTGGTACTTAGATTCATCGTAGTTTTTTACTTACTCAGGGATTGAAAACGGTTCATTCTACCGCCATCTCGGGTATATCACCAAATCGGCGCAACCCACTGCGTGCAGGTTTATCGCTACGATGACGATTTAACTGGAAATATTATGACGGGTAAAAAGCGTTCGGCCAGCTCGAGCCGCTGGCTTCAGGAACACTTTAGCGATAAATATGTACTTCAGGCGCAGAAAAAAGGGTTGCGTTCGCGTGCCTGGTTTAAACTTGATGAAATACAACAGGGTGACAAGCTTTTCAAACCCGGTATGACCGTGGTAGATCTGGGTGCTGCACCCGGTGGCTG
This sequence comes from Pantoea sp. EKM101V, assembly GCF_011800325.1. Taxonomy (NCBI): domain Bacteria; kingdom Pseudomonadati; phylum Pseudomonadota; class Gammaproteobacteria; order Enterobacterales; family Erwiniaceae; genus Pantoea; species Pantoea sp. EKM101V. The sequence goes on along the minus strand of NZ_JAALFP010000005.1, from coordinate 128,421 downwards.
GTCGCAGTATGTTGTACAGCAAATCGGGAACAAAGGGCGCATCATTGCCTGTGATATCCTGCCAATGGATCCGATAGTCGGTGTCGATTTCCTTCAGGGCGATTTTCGTGAAGAATCGGTGATCAATGCGCTGCTTGAGCGCGTTGGCGAAGAGAAAGTTCAGGTTGTCATGTCCGATATGGCGCCGAATATGAGTGGTACACCTGCCGTAGATATTCCCCGGTCGATGTATTTGGTCGAGCTGGCGCTGGAGATGTGTCGGGATATCCTGGCACCCGGCGGAAGTTTTGTAGTGAAAGTGTTTCAGGGAGATGGCTTCGATGAATACCTGCGGGAAATTCGCTCCCTGTTTACGAAAGTGAAAATTCGTAAGCCGGACGCTTCACGGTCACGTTCACGTGAAGTGTACATTGTGGCGACTGGGCGCAAACTATAACCAAATTGCTGGAGTTGTCCGCAGCTGTGCTGCGATTCCATGTATGCAGGATCTATAGTACCCTACGCTATCTGTTAACACCGTTGTAATATGAGGTTAATCCCTTGAGTGACATGGCGAAAAACCTGATTCTCTGGTTAGTCATCGCGGTCGTGCTGATGTCAGTATTCCAGAGCTTTGGGCCCAGCGAGTCGAATGGCCGTCGGGTTGATTATTCAACCTTCCTGTCGGAAGTGAACCAGGATCAGGTCCGCGAGGCACGTATTAACGGGCGTGAAATTAACGTTATTAAAAAAGACAGCAATAAATACACCACCTACATTCCTGTCAACGATCCTAAGTTGCTCGATAACCTCTTGACCAAAAACGTCAAAGTGGTTGGCGAACCGCCGGAAGAGCCGAGCCTGCTGGCTTCCATCTTCATTTCGTGGTTCCCGATGCTGCTGCTGATCGGTGTGTGGATCTTCTTTATGCGTCAGATGCAGGGCGGCGGCGGTAAGGGCGCGATGTCCTTCGGCAAAAGCAAAGCCCGCATGCTGACGGAAGACCAGATTAAAACCACTTTTGCTGACGTAGCCGGTTGTGACGAAGCGAAAGAAGAAGTGGGTGAGCTGGTTGAGTACCTGCGTGAGCCGAGCCGTTTCCAGAAGCTGGGCGGTAAAATTCCTAAAGGCGTGCTGATGGTGGGGCCACCGGGAACCGGTAAAACCCTGCTGGCAAAAGCGATTGCCGGTGAAGCGAAGGTGCCATTCTTTACCATCTCCGGTTCTGACTTTGTGGAAATGTTTGTCGGTGTCGGTGCATCCCGTGTGCGCGACATGTTCGAACAGGCCAAAAAAGCCGCGCCCTGCATCATCTTTATCGATGAGATCGACGCCGTCGGTCGTCAGCGTGGTGCCGGTTTAGGCGGGGGTCATGATGAACGTGAACAGACGCTGAACCAGATGCTGGTGGAGATGGATGGTTTCGAAGGTAACGAAGGTATTATCGTTATCGCCGCGACGAACCGTCCTGACGTACTGGACCCGGCGCTGCTGCGTCCAGGTCGTTTTGACCGCCAGGTTGTGGTGGGTCTGCCTGATGTCCGTGGTCGTGAGCAGATTCTGAAAGTGCATATGCGTCGTGTGCCGCTGGCAACCGACATCGATGCCGCCATCATTGCGCGTGGTACGCCTGGCTTCTCCGGTGCTGACCTTGCCAACCTGGTCAACGAAGCCGCACTGTTTGCAGCCCGTTCCAACAAGCGTGTGGTGTCGATGGTTGAGTTCGAAAAAGCCAAAGACAAGATCATGATGGGTGCGGAACGTCGCTCTATGGTCATGACCGAATCGCAGAAAGAGTCGACGGCTTATCATGAAGCGGGCCACGCGATCATCGGTCGCCTGGTGCCAGAGCACGATCCGGTGCACAAAGTGACGATTATCCCACGCGGCCGTGCGCTGGGTGTGACCTTCTTCCTGCCTGAAGGCGACGCGATCAGCGCCAGCCGTCAGAAACTGGAAAGCCAGATCTCGACCCTCTACGGCGGTCGTCTGGCAGAAGAGATCATCTACGGCGCAGAACATGTTTCTACCGGTGCGTCGAACGACATTAAAGTCGCGACCAACCTGGCACGCAACATGGTCACGCAGTGGGGCTTCTCGGACAAACTGGGTCCGCTGCTCTATGCAGAAGAAGAGGGTGAAGTGTTCCTTGGCCGTTCTGTTGCCAAAGCAAAACACATGTCTGATGAAACGGCCCGTATCATCGACCAGGAAGTGAAGCACCTGATCGACAGCAACTACCAGCGTGCCCGTCGCATCCTGGGTGAGAACATGGACATCCTTCACGCAATGAAAGACGCGCTGATGAAGTATGAAACCATCGACGCACCGCAGATCGACGACCTGATGGCGCGCCGCGAAGTGCGTCCGCCAGCGGGCTGGGAAGATCCCGGCAGCAACTCAGACAGCAACGGTACGCCGAAGGCACCGCGTCCGGTCGATGAACCGCGTACGCCAAACCCAGGCAACACCATGTCAGAGCAGTACAATAAATAAGACGTTATCTCGTCAGACAAAACCCCGGCTGGTCCGGGGTTTTTTACATCCGGATAGTGACCCGTAAGGAGTTTCCGCCATGAAGTTGTTCGCCCGTGATTCCCATCTCGATTTATCTTTTCCTCATGTGATGGGCATTCTGAATGTCACGCCGGACTCTTTTTCTGACGGGGGTAAACATAACGCGCTGGTCGATGCACTGACCCATACCAATGAGATGGTCAACGCAGGAGCCACCATTATCGATGTCGGCGGGGAATCCACCCGTCCGGGCGCGGATGAGGTGAGTGTGGAAGAGGAGCTGGAGCGTGTCATTCCCGTCATTGATGCCATTGCCCAGCGGTTCGAAGTCTGGATTTCCGTGGACACCTCTAAAGCAGAGGTTATCCGCGAAGCCGCGCGAGTGGGTGCTCACATCATTAATGACGTGCGTTCGCTCTCTGAACCCGGCGCGCTGGAGGCGGCCGCAGCGACCGACCTGCCCATCTGTCTGATGCATATGCAGGGCGAACCCCGCACCATGCAGCAGGCTCCCGCTTACGACAACATTTCAAGCGAAGTGGACACTTACTTCGCTCAGCAGATTGCGCGCTGTGAAGCGGCGGGTATCAAAAAAGAACGGCTGATACTCGACCCGGGCTTCGGTTTCGGTAAGAATCTCAGCCACAATTATGAACTGCTGGCCCATCTGGGCGATTTTCACCACTTCGGCCTGCCGCTGCTGGTGGGAATGTCCCGTAAATCGATGATTGGCCAGCTGTTAAATGTCGGCCCGTCACAGCGTTTAACCGGCAGCCTGAGTTGCGCGGTGATTGCAGCCATGCAGGGCGCGCAGATTATTCGCGTGCATGATGTGAAAGAGACGGCTGAAGCAATGCGCGTGGTCGAAGCGACCCGAAGAGCAAAAGGATAAACATGAGTAATCGCAAATATTTCGGTACAGATGGCATTCGCGGCAAAGTCGGTGAAGCCCCTATTACCCCCGATTTCGTCCTGAAGCTGGGCTGGGCCGCCGGGAAAGTACTGGCGCGCCACGGTTCAAAGAAGATCATCATCGGAAAAGATACGCGTATCTCAGGCTACATGCTGGAATCAGCGCTGGAAGCGGGGCTCGCCGCGGCGGGCCTGACGGCGGCCTTTACCGGCCCAATGCCGACCCCGGCCATCGCCTACCTGACCCGCACCTTCCGCGCTGAGGCGGGCATTGTAATCTCTGCCTCGCACAACCCGTTTGATGACAACGGCATTAAGTTCTTCTCTTCCGAAGGGACAAAGCTGCCGGATGATGTCGAGGAAGCGATTGAGCTGGAGATGGAAAAGCCGATTACCTGCGTGGAGTCTGCGCAGTTAGGCCGTGCCAGCCGCATCGTCGATGCCGCGGGACGTTACATCGAATTCTGTAAGGGCACTTTCCCCAGCGAACTGAACCTGAATGGCCTGAAAATTGTGGTCGACTGTGCCAACGGCGCCACCTACCACATCGCGCCGAACGTGCTGCGTGAGCTGGGGGCGACCGTGATTGCCATCGGTGTTCAGCCGGACGGCATGAACATCAACAAAGAGTGTGGGGCGACCGATCTCAAACTGCTGCAGCAGCGTGTTCTGGCAGAGAAGGCGGATATCGGCCTGGCCTATGATGGCGACGGCGATCGCATCATGATGATTGACCATCTGGGTGACAAAGTCGACGGTGACCAGATCCTCTATATCATCGCGCGTGAAGCCCTGCGTCAGGGTCAGTTGCGCGGTGGCGTGGTGGGCACCCTGATGAGTAATATGGGCCTGGAGCTGGCACTGAAGCAGCTCGGCATCCCGTTTACCCGCGCCAAAGTGGGCGACCGCTATGTGCTGGAGAAGATGCAGGAGAAGGGCTGGCGTCTCGGCGCGGAGAACTCCGGTCACGTTATCCTGCTGGATAAAACCACCACCGGCGACGGTATCGTTGCAAGTTTGCAAGTACTTACTGCGATGGTACGTAATCACATGAGCCTGCACGACCTCTGCAGTGGCATGAAGATGCTGCCACAGGTGCTGGTTAACGTCCGCTTTGCCGGTGAGCACGATCCGCTGCAAAGCGAGGCGGTCAAAGCCGCAACGGCAGAGGCGGAAAAAGCCCTGGCGGGGCGCGGACGCGTGTTACTGCGTAAGTCAGGCACTGAGCCGTTGATTCGGGTGATGGTTGAGGGCGAGGATGAGGCGAAGGTAACAGAGCTGGCTAATCTGATCGCCGACCAGGTCAAGGCGGTTTAAAACGCCTGCAGGCAGTTCGCAGCAGGCTGAACTGCCTGTAAAATCACCGGGATGGCGCTTTTTTCTGCAATCAGTTTAGGAGGTGAAAATTGCACTTGCAGAGCTATGCGCCTTTGGTTAGTATTCACACCCGCTTCTGATGGGTGATGACGAGACTCCCCATCAATACTGGCTGAAGCTTTAACTGTACGATTATCGTGCAAGGAACAGGTTGAATATGTACGAAGCTCTTTTAGTTGTTTTCCTTATTGTAGCGATCGCCCTCGTAGGTATGATCATGCTGCAGCAAGGCAAAGGCGCTGATATGGGAGCCTCATTCGGTGCAGGCGCATCCGGTACGGTGTTTGGTTCTTCGGGTTCAGGTAACTTCCTGACGCGCACAACTGGCATCTTAGCGGCTCTGTTCTTCATCATCAGCCTGGTTCTGGGTAATCTGAACAGCAATAAAGCCTCGAAAGGAAGCGAGTGGGAAAATCTTTCTGCGCCGGCGCAGTCTTCTCAACAGACTGAAAAGCCAGCTCAACCGGTTACACCGGGCAGCGATATTCCTAAGTAAGGTCGTCAACACAACGCATCGTTGTGGTCAGTGTAGTGCCGTGGTGGTGGAATTGGTAGACACGCTACCTTGAGGTGGTAGTGCCCGATTGGGCTTACGGGTTCAAGTCCCGTCCTCGGTACCAAATCGTAGTATCACTTGCATTTTATGCAGGTCTGGCGTAATATTCGCCACGTTTTCGGACGCGGGGTGGAGCAGCCTGGTAGCTCGTCGGGCTCATAACCCGAAGGTCGTCGGTTCAAATCCGGCCCCCGCAACCACTTTCCCTTTGAGTTATTTTTCAAATATACTGTGTGCATCGACGGACGCATTCACGGCTGATTTTTGAAAGAAAATTCTTTGGATGGAGTCCGGGCCGCATTGCGGCAGACAGGGTCCAGTGACTAAAAGCCCCGAATATTCGGGGTTTTTTGTTATTAGCGAATCGTAATACTGGGCTATAGGCCCTTTTTTTATGTCTTGGGGGTGGGCTTGTCCACATTAGAGCAAAAATTGACAGAGTTGGTATCGGCTCCGGTAGAAGCGCTGGGTTACGAACTGGTTGGTATTGAATTCGTTCGTAGTCGCACATCTATTCTGCGCATCTATATTGATAGTGAAGATGGCATCAATGTCGATGATTGCGCCGATGTCAGCCACCAGGTAAGCGCCGTAATGGATGTAGAAGATCCCATTACCGTGCCTTACAACCTTGAAGTCTCTTCACCGGGACTCGATCGTCCTCTGTTTACCGCAGAACACTACACCCGCTTTATGGGTGAGGAAGTGACTCTGGTGCTGCGTATGGCCGTTCAGAACCGCCGTAAATGGCAGGGAATCATCAAGTCAGTTGATGGCGAGATGATCACGGTGCATGTTGAGGGTAACGATGTAGTGTTCGCGCTGAGTAATATTCAGAAAGCGAACCTGGTCCCCCACTTTTAAAAGTCCGGATTGAGGCTAACCAGGATGAACAAAGAGATCTTAGCTGTTGTAGAAGCCGTTTCTAACGAAAAAGCCCTGCCGCGTGAGAAAATCTTCGAAGCGCTGGAGAGCGCGCTGGCGACTGCGACCAAGAAAAAGTACGAGCAGGAAATTGAGGTACGCGTCAGCATTGATCGCCGCAGTGGCGACTTCGATACTTTCCGCCGCTGGGAAATCGTAGAAGAGGTGACTCAGCCGACGCGCGAGATCACGCTGGATGCGGCCCGCTTCGAAGATGAAGCATTCAATCTGGGCGATTATGTCGAAGATCAGATTGAATCGGTCACCTTTGACCGTATCACCACCCAGACCGCTAAGCAGGTTATCGTGCAGAAAGTGCGCGAAGCTGAGCGCGCAATGGTGGTTGATCAGTTCCGTGAGCAGGAAGGCGAAATTATCACGGGCGTGGTGAAGAAAGTTAACCGCGACAACATCTCCCTCGACTTAGGCAACAATGCTGAAGCGGTCATTCTGCGCGAAGACATGCTGCCGCGTGAAAACTTCCGTCCAGGCGACCGTATCCGTGGCGTGCTCTACTCCGTTCGCCCGGAAGCGCGTGGCGCGCAGCTGTTCGTAACGCGTTCCAAACCGGAAATGCTGATCGAACTGTTCCGCATTGAGGTGCCAGAAATTGGCGAAGAACTGATTGAAATTAAAGCCGCTGCCCGCGATCCGGGTTCGCGTGCGAAAATTGCAGTCAAAACCAACGACAAACGTATCGATCCGGTGGGTGCCTGTGTGGGCATGCGCGGCGCGCGTGTTCAGGCTGTTTCCAGCGAACTGGGCGGCGAGCGTATCGATATCGTGCTCTGGGACGATAACCCGGCGCAGTTTGTTATCAACGCCATGGCCCCGGCCGATGTGGCGTCAATCGTGGTTGATGAAGATAACCACACCATGGATATCGCCGTCGAAGCTGGCAATCTGGCTCAGGCGATCGGCCGTAACGGCCAAAACGTGCGTCTGGCATCACAGCTGAGTGGCTGGGAGCTGAACGTGATGACCGTCGATGATCTGCAGGCTAAGCATCAGGCTGAAGCGCATGCAGCGATCGATATGTTCACGAAACATCTCGACATCGACGAAGAGTTCGCCACCGTACTGGTGGAAGAGGGCTTCTCCTCGCTGGAAGAGCTGGCCTATGTGCCTATCAACGAGCTGCTGGAAGTCGACGGCCTCGACGAAGAGACCATTGAAGCCCTGCGTGAACGAGCAAAAAATGCGTTAACCACCCTGGCACTGGCGAAAGAAGAGAGCCTTGGTAATCAGGATCCTGCTGAGGACCTGCTGAACCTTGAAGGTCTCGATCGTGCGCTGGCGTTCCGCCTGGCGTCGAAAGGCGTTTGCACGCTGGAAGATCTCGCTGAGCAAGGTGTTGACGATCTGACGGATATTGAAGGCCTGTCTGATGAACAAGCCGGCGCGCTGATTATGGCCGCACGTAATATCTGCTGGTTCGGCGATGACGCGTAATAACAGGAAGGAACAGCATGACAGATGTAACCGTAAAATCGCTGGCCGCAGAAATTCAGACTCCGGTCGATCGCCTGGTACAGCAATTTGCTGATGCGGGGATCCCTAAGTCTGAAAATGACGCCGTGACCCAGCAAGAGAAAGAAACCTTACTATCTCATCTGAACCGTGAACACGGCCAGGTCGGTTCAGCTAAGCTGACGCTGCAGCGTAAAACGCGCAGCACCTTGAATATTCCAGGCACCGGGGGTAAAAGTAAATCGGTGCAAATTGAAGTCCGCAAAAAGCGTACCTATGTGAAGGGTGATGCAGAGGCTGAGCAAGCTCAGGCAGAAGCTGAAGCCGAGGCGCAGCGTGAAGCGGAAGAGCAGGCGCAACGCGAGGCTGAAGAGAAAGCCCGTCGCGAAGCTGAACAGAAAGCGCAACGTGAAGCCGAAGATAAAGCCAGGCGCGAAGCCGCTGAGAAGGCCAAACGTGCAGCAGCGGAAAATGACAAAGTGACAAATCAACCTACCGACGAAGTGACCAGGGCTGCGCAGTCTGACAAAGCCCGTCGCGAAGCTGAAGCAGCTGAACTGAAGCGTAAAGCGGAAGAAGAAGCTCGCCGTAAGCTCGAAGAGGCGGCCCGCCTCGTAGCCGAAGAAGCCCGCCGTCTGGCTGAAGAGAAATCAGCCGAGTGGGAAAAGCCGGAAGAAGAGGATAAAGGCGACTATCACGTCACCACTTCAACCCATGCCCGTCAGGCGGAAGATGAAAACGACCGTCAGGTAGAAGCTGGCCGTGCGCGTGCGCGTACCACGGCGAAAGCAACGCGTCCGGCGAAAAAAGGCAACAAACATTCCGAAGCGAAAACTGACCGCGAAGAAGCGCGTGCACAGGTTCGTGGCGGTAAAGGTGGCAAACATCGTAAACCAAGCGCACTGCAGCAGGGCTTCAACAAACCCGCTCAGGCCGTGAACCGCGATGTTGTGATTGGCGAAACCATCACCGTAGCCGAACTGGCGAACAAAATGGCGGTGAAAGGTTCTCTGGTCATTAAAGCGATGATGAAGATGGGCGCGATGGCGACCATTAACCAGGTCATCGACCAGGAAACCGCACAGCTCGTCGCAGAAGAGATGGGCCACAAAGTGACCCTGCGTCGTGAAAACGAGCTGGAAGAGGCGGTAATGGACGATCGTGACACCGATGCCGCGCAGGAAGCTCGCGCGCCGGTGGTTACCATCATGGGTCACGTTGACCACGGTAAAACCTCACTGCTGGACTATATCCGCTCGACCAAAATCGCCTCTGGCGAAGCGGGCGGCATTACTCAGCACATCGGTGCTTATCACGTTGAAACTGACAACGGTATGATCACCTTCCTGGACACCCCGGGCCACGCCGCGTTTACCGCGATGCGTGCACGTGGTGCGCAGGCGACCGATATCGTTATCCTGGTCGTTGCCGCAGACGATGGCGTGATGCCTCAGACCATCGAAGCTATTCAGCACGCCAAAGCGGCCAAAGTGCCGGTTGTGGTTGCGGTGAACAAGTGCGATAAGCCAGAAGCGGATCCGGATCGCGTTAAAAACGAACTGACCCAGTACGGAATCATTCCGGAAGAGTGGGGCGGCGAAAACATGTTCGTTAATGTCTCTGCGAAAGCGGGTACCGGCATTGATGACCTGCTTAACGCTATCCTGCTGCAGGCGGAAGTCCTGGAGCTGACGGCTATCCGTGCCGGTATGGCGAGCGGCGTGGTTATCGAATCGTTCCTCGACAAAGGTCGTGGTCCGGTTGCAACCGTGCTGGTTCGTGAAGGTACGCTGAACAAAGGCGACATCGTCCTGTGTGGCTTCGAATATGGCCGTGTTCGTGCAATGCGCGATGAACTGGGTCGCGAAGTCATGGAAGCGGGTCCGTCTATCCCGGTTGAGATTCTGGGCCTCTCCGGCGTGCCGGCTGCGGGTGATGAAGCGACCGTGGTACGTGACGAGAAGAAAGCACGTGAAGTGGCGCTCTATCGTCAGGGCAAATTCCGCGAAGTTAAACTGGCTCGCCAGCAGAAATCTAAGCTTGAGAACATGTTTGCCAACATGACCGAAGGCGAAGTCTCTGAACTGAACATCGTTCTGAAAGCGGACGTTCAGGGTTCTGTGGAAGCGATCTCTGACTCCCTGCAGAAACTCTCTACCGACGAAGTGAAGGTGAAGATTGTCGGTTCAGGCGTGGGCGGGATCACCGAGACCGATGCAACCCTGGCGGCTGCCTCTAACGCCATCATCCTGGGCTTCAACGTGCGTGCCGATGCCTCTGCGCGTCGCGTCATTGACGCAGAAAGCCTGGATCTGCGCTACTACTCCGTCATCTATAACCTGATTGACGAAGTAAAAGCGGCGATGAGCGGTATGCTGGCACCAGAGTACAAACAGCAGATTATCGGTCTGGCTGCGGTCCGCGACGTGTTCAAATCACCGAAGTTTGGCGCGATTGCCGGTTGTATGGTGACGGAAGGTAACATCAAGCGTCACAACCCAATCCGTGTCCTGCGTGATAACGTGGTGATTTACGAAGGCGAGCTGGAATCCCTGCGTCGCTTTAAAGATGACGTTAACGAAGTGCGTAACGGCATGGAGTGCGGTATCGGCGTGAAGAACTACAACGACGTTCGCGTTGGCGATATGATCGAAGTGTTTGAAATCATCGAAATTAAACGCACCATCGAGTAATCGACTGCTGATGTGTTGCAATTTGGGAGGCCTCTGGCCTCCCGAATTATTTGGGAGAAATAATGATGGCGAAAGAATTTGGTCGCCCGCAGCGCGTATCACAAGAGCTGCAAAAAGAGATTGCGATGATCCTGCAGCGTGAGATCAAAGATCCGCGTCTGGGCATGATGGTCACCGTATCCGGCGTTGAAGTGTCACGCGATCTCGCCTACGCAAAAGTGTTCGTCACTTTCCTGAATGACCAGGATGAGGACGCGGTGAAACAGGGTCTGAAAGCGCTGAAAGAAGCGTCAGGCTACATCCGCATTCTGCTGGGTAAAGCGATGCGTCTGCGTATCGTGCCGGAGCTGACGTTCTTCTACGACAACTCCCTGGTTGAAGGGATGCGCATGTCCAATCTCGTCACAAGCGTCGTGAAAAACGATGCCGAGCGCCGTGGCTCTGACGCCACCGGCGATGACGAGGAGGCGTAATGAGTCGTCCGCGTCGTCGCGGCCGCGACGTCCATGGCGTGTTGCTGCTGGATAAGCCGCAAGGCGTCTCGTCGAACGATGTCCTGCAGAAGGTGAAGCGGATATTTAACGCTAACCGCGCAGGCCATACCGGCGCGCTTGACCCGCTGGCAACCGGCATGCTGCCGATCTGCCTGGGTGAAGCGACCAAGTTTTCACAGTATCTGCTGGATTCCGACAAGCGCTACCGCGTGATTGCGCGGCTGGGTGAGCGGACCGACACGTCAGATGCCGATGGCAACCTCGTTCAGACACGTCCGGTCACCTTCAGTCAGGCCGACCTCGACAGCGCGCTGGAGAGCTTCCGCGGTGAGACCCTGCAGGTGCCTTCAATGTTTTCGGCGCTGAAGCATCAGGGACGTCCCCTGTATGAATATGCGCGTCAGGGCATTGAGATTGCGCGTGAACCGCGTCCAATCACGGTCTACGAACTGCAGTTTATTCGCTGGCAGGATAACGAGCTGGAGCTGGAAATTCACTGCTCGAAAGGCACCTATATCCGCAGCATCATCGACGATCTCGGTGAGAAGCTGGGATGCGGAGCGCATGTCATCATGCTGCGTCGCGTTCAGGTTGCCCGTTATCCGTATGAAAGGATGGTGACGCTGGAACAGCTCAACACCCTGCTGGCGGAAGCGACAGAAGCCGGCCTTCCTCTGGAAACGCAGCTCGATCCGCTACTGTTGCCAATGGACAGTCCTGCGTCCGATTTCCCGGAAGTAAACATCCCGCCTGCCGTGGCTGCGTTTTTCCGCCAGGGTCAGCCGGTTCAGGCCAGTCAGGCGCCCGCGCAGGGGCTGGTCAGGGTGTCCGAAGGTGAGGCGCGTAAGTTCATCGGGATGGCTGAAATTGCCGACGATGGCCGTCTGGCACCCCGTCGCTTAGTCGTGGAGTATCAGGATTAAGTCGTGCCTTCACTTTTCGCTGATGGGGCATTTGCGTTGCTATCGGGCGCAGAGTAGAATAGCGCGGCTTTAAAAGCGGGATGCTGAATTAGAGATCGGCACCCATACATTCATTTTATACCGGAGTTTATTATGTCTCTAAGCGTAGAAGCTAAAGCAGAGATCGTTGCTAAATATGGCCGTGGTGCTAACGACAGCGGTTCAACTGAAGTTCAGGTTGCCCTGCTGACCGCGCAGATCACCCATCTGCAGGGTCACTTCTCTGAGCACAAAAAAGACCACCACAGCCGTCGCGGTCTGCTGCGCATGGTATCTCAGCGTCGTAAGCTGCTGGACTACCTGAAGCGTAAAGACGTTGCGCGCTACAGCAGCCTGATCGAAAGCCTCGGTCTGCGTCGCTAAGTCTGAAAAATCGGGTCGTCAGGGCGTCATGCAGCGATTAACGCGGCGTGCAGCAGACGATCAGATTTGTGCGAGTTTCATGAAAAGGGGGCCTTTATGGCCCCTTTTTTTGAGCAATCGGCAGCAATCCGGGCCAAACTGATGTATTGTTGCTTAGTGTGATCTTTAGTTTGCAGAATTTCGCGCGGCTAATGAGAGGCTTTACCGCAGGGGCGGTCGAGGGTTGTCATTAGTCGCGAGGATGCAGCTGGAGATTGGTAATCAATGGCGGGCTACAGATAGCCTTGCCCCGAAGTTAAGGACTTTGATTTTGCTGAATCCGATCGTACGCAAATTCCAATATGGTCAACATACCGTCACGCTGGAAACCGGCATGATGGCGCGCCAGGCGACTGCTGCTGTTATGGTGAGCATGGACGATACCGCGGTATTCGTCACTGTCGTCGGCCAGAAAAAAACTAAACCCGGTCAGGACTTCTTCCCACTGACCGTGAACTATCAGGAGCGTACCTACGCTGCTGGTCGTATCCCAGGCAGCTTCTTCCGTCGTGAAGGCCGCCCAAGCGAAGGCGAAACGCTGATTGCGCGTCTGATTGACCGCCCGATTCGTCCGCTGTTCCCGGAAGGTTTCGTTAACGAAGTTCAGGTCATTGCGACCGTGGTTTCTGTAAACCCACAGGTTCATCCTGATATCGTTGCTATGATCGGTGCTTCTGCCGCGCTGTCACTCTCGGGTCTGCCGTTCAATGGCCCAATCGGTTCTGCGCGTGTTGGTTACATCAACGATCAATACGTTCTGAACCCGACAGCGGATGAGCTGAAACAGTCTCGTCTGGACCTGGTGGTTGCCGGTACGCAGAATGCCGTTCTGATGGTGGAATCTGAAGCTGAGATCCTGTCAGAAGAGCAGATGCTGGGCGCCGTGGTCTTTGGCCACGATCAGCAGCAGGTTGTTATTGAAAACATCAATGCGCTGGTTGCTGAAGCGGGCAAACCACGCTGGGACTGGCAGCCAGAAGCCGCCAACACCCCGCTGATTTCACGCGTTGCTGCACTGGCAGAAGCGCGCATCAGCGATGCTTACCGTATCACCGATAAGCAGGAGCGTTACACGCAGGTTGGCGTCATCAAAGACGAAACCATTGCTGCGCTGCTGGCTGAAGATGAGACGCTGGATAGCGCTGAAATCAGCGACATCGTCCATAGCCTGGAAAAGAACGTTGTTCGTACCCGTATCCTGAACGGCGAGCCGCGTATCGATGGCCGTGAAAAGGATATGATCCGTGGTCTGGACGTGCGTACTGGCGTGCTGCCACGTACTCACGGTTCATCCCTGTTCACCCGTGGTGAGACGCAGGCACTGGTAACGGCAACGCTGGGTACCACCCGCGATGCGCAGAACCTGGATGAGCTGATGGGCGAGCGCACTGACAGCTTCCTGTTCCACTACAACTTCCCTCCGTACTCTGTCGGTGAAACCGGCATGGTCGGTTCGCCGAAGCGTCGTGAAATTGGTCACGGTCGTCTGGCGAAACGCGGTGTGTTAGCGGTTATGCCGAAAGCGGAAGATTTCCCTTACACCGTGCGTGTGGTGTCTGAAATCACCGAATCTAACGGCTCCTCTTCAATGGCCTCTGTCTGCGGTGCCTCACTGGCGCTGATGGATGCAGGTGTACCAATCAAAGCCGCTGTTGCAGGTATTGCAATGGGTCTGGTGAAAGAAGATGAGAAGTTTGTGGTTCTGTCTGACATCCTGGGCGACGAAGATCACCTGGGCGACATGGACTTCAAAGTGGCCGGTAGCCGTGAAGGTATCACCGCGCTGCAGATGGACATCAAAATCGAAGGCATCACGCGTGAAATCATGCAGGAAGCGCTGAACCAGGCTAAGGGTGCGCGTCTGCACATCCTGGGCGTTATGGAACAGGCTATCAGCACGCCACGTACTGAGATTTCTGAATTCGCACCGCGCATTTACACCATCAAGATCAGCTCTGACAAGATCAAAGATGTGATTGGTAAAGGCGGCTCAGTGATCCGTGCACTGACCGAAGAGACCGGCACAACGATCGAAATCGAAGATGACGGCACCGTGAAAATCGCTGCGACCGATGGTCTGAAAGCGAAAGAAGCGATCCGTCGTATCGAAGAGATTACCGCAGAGATCGAAGTGGGCCGCATTTACAGTGGTAAAGTGACCCGTATCGTTGACTTCGGTGCCTTCGTCGCCATCGGCGGTGGTAAAGAAGGTCTGGTTCACATTTCGCAAATCGCCGATAAGCGCGTTGAGAAAGTGACTGACTATCTGCAGATGGGTCAGGAAGTGCCGGTGAAGGTGATGGAAGTTGATCGCCAGGGCCGCGTACGTCTGAGCATCAAAGAAGCGACAGAATCTAAGCCGCAGGCTGAAGAAGCTGCAGCGGTGACCACACCTGCCGCTGAATAAGTCGTTGCTGATTTGCCCCTCTTTGCCTGGCAGAGAGGGGCGTTTGTGTCATCGCGAGGGCGGGAATCCTTGTGCACAGCAGGCGGATGACAGGATGGTTATCCCAATGTTTGTATTCGGGAGTGGGAAATGAAGCCTTTTCTGCGCTGGTGTTTTGTTGCGACAGCTTTAACGCTGGCAGGATGCAGCAACTCCAATTGGCGTAAGAACGAAGTTCTTGCAGTGCCGTTACAGCCCACACTGCAGCAGGAAGTGATACTGGCGCGCATGGAACAAATACTTGCCAGTCGCGCTCTCACCGATGATGAACGCGCACAGCTGTTATATGAGCGCGGAGTGTTGTATGATAGTTTAGGTCTGCGGGCATTAGCGCGGAACGATTTTTCGCAAGCGCTGTCTATAAGACCAGATATGCCCGAAGTGTTTAACTACTTAGGCATATATTTAACGCAGGCGGGCAACTTTGATGCCGCCTATGAAGCGTTCGATTCTGTACTTGAGCTTGATCCAACTTACAACTATGCGCATTTAAACCGTGGTATCGCCCTCTATTACGGCGGTCGATACAAGTTAGCGCAAGATGATCTGCTGGCGTTTTATCAAGACGATCCTAACGATCCTTTCCGCAGTCTGTGGCTCTATCTGGCTGAACGTGAGATGGATGCCGACAAGGCAAAAGTCGCGCTTCAACAGCGTCATGACAAAGCGGTCAGAGACCAATGGGGATGGAATATTGTCGAGTTCTACCTTGGAGATATCAACGAGAAAACGTTGATGGAAAGTCTCAAGGCGGACGCAACGGATAACACCTCGCTCGCTGAACATCTCAGTGAAACCAACTTCTATTTAGGTAAGTACTACCTAAGTCTGGGGGAGAAGGACGACGCGAAAGCGTTGTTCAAACTGGCGGTGGCCAACAACGTCAATAACTTTGTTGAACACCGATACGCATTGTTGGAACTGGCGCAACTCGGCCAGGCACAAGACGATTTATCAGAATCTGACCAGCAATAGCTGACGAACTAAATTTGCCCGTAACACCTGTAAAGTCATCATCTTCAGGGATGAGGGCTTTTCTGTTCGTCAAAACTTCTAATTTGAGCCGGTTCACACTTTTTGATGAAAATGACTGAAAGTTTTCACGACGAGTTATGTAGACTGGCCGCCGCAATCTAAGAGGCACGTGTACTACATGACTGATATTCAAACCACTTTTGCTGACCTTGGCCTGAACGCCGACATCCTTGAATCACTGAATGGCATGGGCTACGTAAAGCCTTCCCCAATCCAGGCTGAGTGTATTCCTCACCTGCTGGCGGGCCGTGACGTGTTAGGTATGGCGCAGACCGGGAGTGGTAAAACTGCGGCGTTCTCTCTGCCGCTGTTAAACAACATTGACCCTTCTGTAAAAGCACCTCAGATCCTGGTGCTGGCACCGACCCGCGAGCTGGCGGTTCAGGTTGCTGAAGCTGTCACCGAATTCTCTAAACACATGCGTGGCCTGAACGTGGTTGCCCTGTACGGCGGCCAGCGTTATGACGTGCAGCTGCGTGCACTGCGTCAGGGACCACAGGTTGTTGTGGGTACGCCAGGCCGTCTGCTGGACCACCTGAAACGCGGCACGTTAGACCTTTCTAACCTGCGCGGCCTGGTGCTGGACGAAGCAGACGAAATGCTGCGTATGGGCTTCATCGAAGACGTTGAAACCATCATGGCGCAGATCCCGGAAGGTCATCAGACCGCTCTGTTCTCTGCCACCATGCCAGAAGCGATTCGTCGCATCACGAAACGCTTCATGAAAGATCCACAGGAAGTGCGTATTCAGTCAAGCCTGACCACGCGTCCTGACATCAGCCAGAGCTACTGGACCGCTTACGGTCGTAAAACTGACGCACTGGTTCGCTTCCTGGAAGCGGAAGATTTTGATGCGGCGATTATCTTCGTACGTACCAAAAACGCGACCCTGGAAGTTGCAGAAGCGCTGGAGCGCAGTGGCTACAACAGCGCCGCGCTGAACGGTGACATGAACCAGGCACTGCGTGAGCAGACGCTGGAGCGCCTGAAAGATGGTCGTCTCGACATCCTGATTGCGACTGACGTTGCGGCCCGTGGCCTGGACGTTGAGCGTATCAGCCTGGTGGTTAACTACGACATCCCGATGGATGCAGAATCTTACGTTCACCGTATCGGCCGTACCGGTCGTGCCGGTCGTGCTGGCCGCGCGCTGCTGTTCGTTGAGAACCGCGAGCGTCGTCTGCTGCGCAACATCGAACGTACGATGAAGCTGACTATTCCGGAAGTTGAACTGCCAAACGCAGAGCTGCTGGGTCAGCGTCGTCTGGCGAAGTTTGCCGCGAAAGTTCAGCAGCAGCTGGAAAGCAGCGATCTGGATCAGTACCGTGCTCTGCTGACTAAAATGCAGCCAGAAGACGAACTGGATCTGGAAACGCTGGCCGCGGCACTGCTGAAGATGGCACAGGGCGAACGTCCTCTGATTCTGCCACCGGAAGCGCCACGTCCGCCACGTCGTGAATACCGCGATCGTGACGATCGTGATGGCCGTCGTGACAGCCGCGAAGCGCGTGGTCCACGTGACAGCCGCGATGGCGACCGTCCACGTCGCGAACGTCGTGACGTTGGCGAGATGCAGCTCTACCGCATCGAAGTGGGTCGCGATGATGGTGTTGAAGTTCGTCACATCGTTGGCGCGATCGCTAACGAAGGCGACATCAGCAGCCGTTACATCGGTAACATCAAGCTGTTCGGTAACCACTCGACTATCGAGCTGCCGAAAGGCATGCCAGGCGATGTGCTGCAGCACTTCACCCGTACACGTATTCTGAACAAGCCGATGAATATGCAGTTACTGGGTGATGCTCAGCCAAACGAAGGTCGTGGTGACCGTCGTCCGGCCGGTGGCGATCGTCGCAATGGCCCAGGCGCTGGCAACCGTGAAGGTGGTCGTCGCTTCTCTTCTGAGCGCCGTGACGGTGGTCGTGAAGGCGGTCGCAGCTTTAACCGCGAAGGCGGCCGTGGTCCACGTCGTGAAGATGGCGCAGCCGCACCACGTCGTCGTGACGCATAACGACCTCATGTCGTAACAAAAAGGGAAGCCACTGGCTTCCCTTTTTTTATGCCGATCAGGCTCCGCCGCTGATGATGACGCGCTCGCCGCTGACCCAGGCGGACTCCTCCGAGGCCAGAAACAGCGCCACCTGTGCCACATCTTCCGGCAGACCAAAACGCCCCAGCGGCGTGGCGGCCAGCAGTTGCGCTTTAAGCTGCGGGCTCATCCTCTTCGCCGCCAGCAATCCCTCTGTCATAATCATTCCCGGTGCCAGGGCATTAACCCGAATGTTTCTGGCACCCAGTTCGCGCGCCAGCCCCTGTGTCAGCGTATCCACCGCGCCCTTGGTCGCCGCCCAGAGCACGGAACCCGGCGTGCTGTTCTGGCTGCTCAGGGCGCTGAGGTTGATAAGGGTACCGCCGTGGGCAGGAAAGTGATGAATTGCCTGCTGACAGACTAGCAGCGTGCCAAGCAGGTTAACGTTGATCTGCTGCTGTATCTCCTCCTGGGTCAGCGCCTCAAAAGCGCCGTGATGAAAGCGGCCCGCGTTATTCACCACAATATCTGGCGCGCCGAAACAGGCGACGGTGGTTGCAAACAGCCGCTCCACGTCCTGCTGCACAGAGATATCCGCCTGCACCGCCACCGCGTCACTGCCCAGGGCAAGAATGTCGCTGACCACGTCAGCCGCACCCACCTCGTCCTGTTGATAATTGACGATTACCCGTGCGCCCGCCGTCGCAAAGGCGATGGCGATAGCAGCACCAATGCCTTTTGATGCTCCCGTTACCAGCGCGATTTTATTCTGTAGTGCCTTCATTATCCTGATCTCCGCCGTAATGATTGCGTTGACAGACTATGCGCGCCGGTGACCCATCCGGGTAGCGCAATCCTGCAAGCTTTTTGCCCGATCCTGCAAAAGTGTCGCTGCGACACAGGCATGGCGCACCGGCTCAGGTAATATCGGCTGAGATGATGAAGGGAGATGACCTGGTGACAGAGAATGATACGTGGCAGGCGCTGGCCCGGTTGATTGCGCGGCATGCGCCGGAGGATGGACGGCACGCGAGTGCCATTGACTACCTGTTCTTTGGGCGCAGCTCCGCACCGACAAAGCCCGCGCACTTTGCCCAATGGGCCAGTTTCGCGCTGGTCGCACAGGGCAGCAAGGCGCTGCACATCGGTGATGAGGTGCTGCATTATGGCCCGGGCGATCTGCTGCTGGTGACGCTGGATATGCCGGTGCGCGCCTGCGTCACGGTCGCCACGCCGGAAAAACCTAACCTGGGGATTGGCATCGCCATCAATGAATCCCGGCTGATGCGCTACCTCGACCAGTTTCCCCCGACGCTGTCACCCGCCACGGCCCGCAACGAACGCGGCATTACCGTGCACAAGATGTCGCCGTGGCTGGTGGAGGCGGTAACGCGGCTGGTGCGGCTGCTTGACCATCCTGAGGATATCCCGGCGCTCGCCCCGCTGATCGAGCAGGAGATTTTCTACCGGCTGCTGACCGGACCGGAAGGGTCGCGCATTCTGAATATGGCGCTGGCTGAGCGGCCGGGTAACCGGGTGGCGCAGGCGGCCCGCTGGCTGCGGGAGAATTTTCATCAGCCGCTGAAGATTGACCAGCTCGCCAGCAGTGTCGGCATGAGCATCTCTTCGCTGCATCATCACTTCAAAGCGGTCACGGCAATGACGCCGATGCAGTATCAGAAACAGCTGCGGCTGAATGAGGCGCGACGGCTGATGATGGTGGAAAAGCTGGATGCCGGGACGGCAGGTTATCGGGTAGGGTATCAGAGTGCGTCACAGTTCAGCCGGGAGTATCGCCGCCTTTACGGGCAATCCCCGGCCAGGGACAGTCGTCAGCTGGCGGTGAGCGCGGAGACCGTGCCCCCACCGCAGAACTGACTACAGGCTGCTGGCGGCTTCCATCGCAATGGCGAAGGAGCGCAGGCGCGCCGCGGAGTCAAAAATCTGGCCGTTGACCATGATCTCATCCGCCTGGGTTTCACGCATCAGTGACGCCAGCCCGTGGCGCACCTTGTCCCCATCGCCGACCAGCGACATGCTGAGCGCCTGCTGAACCCCATACTGCTCTGACGGTGACCAGAGGTTATCCATGTTCTCAACCGGCGCCGGTAACGGGCCCGGTTTGCCGCGGCGCAGGTTGATAAACTGCTGCTGCTGCGAGGTAAACAGGAAGCGTGCCTCACGCTCGCTGTCAGCGGCGACCACGTTGATGCAGACCATGGCATACGGCTTGTCGAGTCGCGCCGAGGGCTGGAAGTTTTCGCGGTAGACGTGCAGCGCCTGGAACAGCTGATCCGGCGCAAAATGTGAGGCGAAGGCAAATGGCAGACCCATCCGGGCTGACAGTTGTGCACTGTAGAGGCTGGAGCCGAGCAGCCAGACCGGGATCTTCAGGCCGAGGCCCGGCACCGGTTGCACCGGCGGCTGTGCATCCGCGTCCGCATCAAACCAGTTAATCAGTTCAGCCACATCTTCAGGAAAGGTGTCGGCGTGCATGCTGGCCTGATGACGACGCAGCGCCATCATCGTGCGCTGGTCAGAGCCGGGCGCACGACCCAGGCCGAGATCGATACGGCCGGGATAGAGAGAAGCCAGTGTGCCAAACTGCTCGGCAATGACCAGTGGCGCATGGTTAGGCAGCATGATGCCGCCCGATCCCAGCTGCAGCGTCTCGGTATTGGCCGCCAGATAGCCGATCAGCACCGACGTCGCAGCACTGGCAATCCCCGTCATGTTGTGATGTTCAGCCAGCCAGTAGCGTTGGTAGCCCAGTTTTTCAGCCTGGCGCGCCAGCGCCAGCGAATTGTGGAACGCATCCCGTGCGGTCGCACCCTGAGGGATCGGCGCGAGATCCAGCACGGACAGGCGAAGAGGTTTTTTATCAGACATGACTACTCCCGTTGTATGGCGCAGGCATTAAAGTCTGCATCATTTAGTATTACGCATCATTCCTTATATTAAAACTGCTAACCTCAGCAGGAATATAGCCGGTATGTGCTTTTACTCAGGATGCCAGCGTCATACCCGCCAGTTTGCGCCAGTAACCATTGCAATCGCAGCCTTTCGCGACCATTAACGGAGCCTGACCATTCTCATTGGCCCGGAAACGGTCTATCTCTGCCAGCGTGGTGCTGTCCTGCGGAGAGAGCCGGACGCAGTCGACCCACTCCCGCATCCCCGCCAGATCGTTCCCCAGGTTGTAACAGTAGCCGCTCATGGTCTGAATGCCGTTGAGCACGAACACCGGCTGCCCCTCCTGCGAGCTGACGCGGCGGCCTGTCGGATAGTTGATGCAGCAGGTTTCGCAATCGTCCTTCGCGCGGTTTTCCGAGCGGGCGGTAAAGCAGCGCGCCGAGAGCGCCAGCGGCAGATGACCGTAGCCCATCACCTCCACCTCAAACTGCTGCCGGATACCGCGCGTTTCGCACTGTTCCAGCAGCTGCAGCAGCCAGTCGCGTGACATCTCAACCGGCATACACCAGCGCGTCATTCCCTCCCTGACCAGCAGTTGCAGGGTGTCAGCGTTGTAGACGTTCAGCGTCGGGCCTGCCACAAAGGGCAGGCGGCGCTCAGCGGCCATGTTAACCGTGCCGATATCATTCGCTTCAATCAGGAACTCGCCGTTTTCGACATAACGCTGCAGCTCTTTCAGTTCAGAGGGGGACTGCAGCAGCGCCAGGGTGCTCAGCACCACCTGTTTGCCGCTGGCCGCGACGTCACGGGCCATCTCCATCCAGCGGCCATAAGGCGTCGCGCGGCGTTTACTGCACACCGCTTCGCCGAGGTAAATAATCTCCGCGCTACTGCGGGCAGCCTGCTGGTAAAACTCCTCCAGCGTGGGGGTTGGCCAGTACCAGAGCACCGGCCCGACGGCATATTGCATCATGACTCCTTATTGCCATTCACGGTGATAAGCACCCAGCGTGGTTTGCGTGCCTTCAGAGAGATCGCCCAGCGTCTGCATCCACGGGGGCGCCACCTCAAACTGTTCCGGCCGGGCCTGACAGCGGTCGATCGCCTGACGCCAGACGCGCGCGACATCAGCAACATAGGCGGGACTGCGCTGGCGACCCTCGATCTTGACCGAGGCGACCCCGGCCCGCAGCAGTTCCGGCAGCAGCTCCAGCGTGTTCAGGCTGGTGGGCTCTTCCAGCACGTGATAACGCTGGCCGCTGACCTCATACCGTCCTTTGCACAGTGTCGGGTAACCCGCGCTTTCATCCGCCGCGTAGCGATCGATCAGCACTTCGTTCAGGCGGGATTCCATACCCTGCGGCGTCTGCTGCCAGCGCACAAATTTCGCCGGAGAACAGGCACCGGCGCTGTTAGGCGACTCACCGGTCAGCCACGAGGAGAGGTAGCAGCGGCCTTCCGCCATAATGCACAGGCTGCCAAACGCGAACACCTCCAGCGGCACCGGCGTGCTGCGCGCCAGCTGCTTTACCTGATGCAGAGAGAGCACCCGCGGCAGCACCACACGCTGCAGGTTAAAATGGCGATGATAAAAGCGAATCGCCTCCAGATTGGTGGCTGACGCCTGCACGGAGAGATGGCGCTCCACCTGGGGATAGTGCGTCGCCGCATACTCCAGCGTGGCGATATCGGCGAGGATCAGCGCGTCGGCCCCGTTCTGCGCCGCCACATCAATAGCCCGCTGCCAGCGTCCCATGCCGTCCGGATGGGCGAAGGTATTGATTGCCACATGCAGTTTGCGGCGATGCTGATGCAGATAGCGAGCCGCTTCGGCCAGCTTTTTGTCGGTGAAGTTCAGGCCCGCGAAGTGGCGGGCGTTGGTGTCATCTTTCAGCCCCACATAGACCGCATCCGCGCCATTCTCGACGGCGGTGCGCACTGCGGGCAGGTTGCCTGCCGGGCAGAGCAGTTCCATAGGTGTTCCTCTCAACATGCAGATGGGCGTCGAGTCTAGGCATCTGCGCCGGGAGGCGTATTGATTTGGGGCAGTGAATTTTCCGTTCCTCCCTGCCGGCGCGGCTTTTTTTTTCCTCCCGGGAGCGCGATTTTTATTGATCCCGGATGAGGTGTGTCGAAACGGATATGGCAATATACGTAAAATTTTCTGAAGGGAGGGACAAAAGTGTTAAAGCGGATTCATGCCCATTTTGTAAAAAAGGCTCCGGAAATCTTAGGTTTACCCGCAGCGCTTACCCCATTCCCGGTCAAGAAGCGGCTTCTGCAACAACTCTTAAACTGGCAATTTCGTCATGCTTTAGCTGAAGGTGAGTTAGACTTTCTGGAAGGTCGCCTGCTGGGTATCGGGATTGCCGATCTCAATCTGCAATGGATTACCACGCTGCAGGACGGCCGGCTGGTGGTATTGCAACAGTCCGAAGCGGATGTCTGGTTTCGGGGCAATGCCAATGATTTGTTGCTGGTGGCAGCACGTAAAGCAGATCCCGACATGCTCTTCTTTCAACGCCGTCTGGTGATTGAAGGGGACACTGAACTGGGACTTGAGGTGAAGAACGTAATGGATGCTATTGAACCCGAGGCTATGCCCACCGCGTTACGCACGGCAATTCAGCAGATGGCGGCCTTTGTCGACGCCGGGATGAAACAGGACGCGAAGGCCGGACAGGCTCGCGCAGGTGCCCTATGTTGATCCGTAGCGAAATTGGCGTGGATGCCGCAGGCATCGACACGCTGCTCAAACGCTGTTTCACGTCGCCCGCCGAGGCGGAACTGACGCAGTCGCTGCGCGAAGATGGCCTGTTAACCTTAGGCGTGGTCGCCACTGATGATGAGGGACAGGTGCTGGGTTATGCTGCATTCAGTCCGGTCAGCGTTAAAGGTGAAGATCGTGGCTGGGTGGCGCTGGCCCCGCTGGCGGTGGATGAGACGCTGCGCGGGCAGGGCATTGCCAGCAAACTGATTTATGAAGGACTGGATACCCTCAACGAGTTCGGTTACAGCGCGGTGGTCGTGCTGGGCGATCCGGCGTTCTTCAGCCGCTTTGGCTTTGAACCGGCAGCCCGCGTCGGCCTGCACAGCCGCTGGCCGGACAGCGAGGCGACGTTCCAGGTCTATCGCCTGGCAGAGACGGCGTTTGAGGGCGCAGACGGGGAGATCGACTTCGCCGAGCCCTTTAATCGCCTGCTGTAATACCCAGCCAGCTCTCCAGGCTGACCGGCTGACCCGCCACTAACTGTAGTTTCTGCTGACGGGTCAGCTGCTTGACCTGATACTCCAGTCTGGAGGCGCTGGCACGGTCACCTGCATCACAGTGAAACACCAGCGCCAGTGGACCTTTGCCGCGCAACGCGCGGGCGCCGCGTCCGGTCTGGTGCTGATCAAACCGGCGCATCACATCCGTGGTGATGCCGGTGTACAGGCTCCCTTTCGCCGTACGGACGATGTAGAGTTGCCACTGCTGACTCATTCGCAATCATTTCCCAAAAAAAAGTGCCGGGCAGTGTAGCGCGCTTCACGCTCCGGTGCATCGCCAGGAGTTTACCTTGTCCGATCACGCCCATCTGGTTCGCTATCTCCGAAAGCAACATGTGCTTTCTCTCTGCTCTGCCGCCGACGATCAACTCTGGTGCGCCAACTGCTACTACGTCTTCGATGAAGCGCGCATGGTGTTCTGGATTATGACTGAGCCTGACACCCGTCACGGGGCATTGATGCTGAAGAACCCGCAGGTCGCGGGCACCGTCAATGGCCAGCCCAGAAGCGTGCTGCTGATAAAAGGGGTGCAGTATCGTGGCCGGATTGTGCGGCTGGAGGAGGAAACGGAGAAGGTCGCCAGAGCCGCCTATCAGAAACGGTTTCCGGTGTCGCGCAAAGTCTCAGCACGGCTGTGGGAGATTCAGCTTGATGAGGTGAAGATGACCGACAATGCGCTGGGATTTGGTAAGAAGATCAGCTGGCTGCGGGAAAGCTGAAACGCCCTTTTCAGCGAAAAGGGCGCAACGGATTTACAGTGCTTCGAGGATACGCAGAGATTCGCGATTGAAGGCAGGTAAATCGGCCGGGGTGCGGCTGGTCACCAGCTTATCGCCGTCAACCACCACTTCCTTATCATGGAAGTCGGCACCGGCGTTGATCAGGTCGATGGCAACGGCTTTTACGGTGGTCATCTTGCGACCACGCACGCCATTGGCGCTGATCAGCAGCTGGGGGCCGTGGCAGATAGCAAAGATAGGCTTGCCGCTGGCAACGAACTCTTTGGTGAAGGCGACAAAGCGGTCATCGCCACGCAGCGAATCCGGTGAATGACCGCCTGGCAGCAGCAGCGCATCAAACTCAGCCGGGCTGACGTCGTCAATGCTGCGATCGATGGTCACTTCGGCTTCGCCTTTTTTGCCTTTTACGACATTTCCGGCCTGGTGCTCAATGGTCACTACCTCAAACCCGGCGCGTTTGTAGACCTCAGCAGGTGACGTAAATTCTGAGTCTTCAAATTCATCGGTAATCAAAACCGCAACTTTCTTGCTCATTTTGTTTCCTCCTTAAAGCAGTGGAGCGCGAGGCGCGCTTTCCGGATCAGGATTTAAGCCTGGTCGCTATGGGCGAGAACGCAAGCCAGACCGTTAAGATCAGCTATCTTTTAAGCTGTCAGCAGTGAAATAAGGATGAATCTGAGATGAATCGCGTATTACTGACCGGAGCCACCGGCTTAGTCGGGTCGCATCTGCTGCGCTTACTGATTGAGGATCCGCGCGTCGATGAGATCATCGCGCCAACCCGTCGTCCGCTGCCTGTCCTGCGTAAGGTCGTCAACCCGGTGGAGGCCGACCTGACCGATGTACTCGGGCCATTGCACTCTTCGCTGGATACGGTGTTCTGCTGTCTGGGCACCACGCGCCGGCAGGCGGGCAGCAAAGCGGCGTTTATTCACGTCGATTACACCCTGGTGGTGGACAGCGGATTGAGCGGACTGCGGCTGGGGGCAAAACAGATGCTGGTGGTGAGCGCCCACGGTGCCAGCCGTCACTCACCTTTCCTGTACAGTCGCGTGAAAGGCGAAATGGAAAACGCATTGCGCCATCAGGGCTGGCCGCACCTGACGCTGGTACGGCCTTCGTTACTGCTGGGCGAGCGGGCGCAGACGCGTCCGGGGGAACGCCTGATGGCCCCGCTCTTTTCTCTGCTGCCGGGTCACTGGCGGGCGGTGAACGCACGCGACGTGGCCCGCTGTCTGCATCAGCAGGCGTTCACGCCGGCGGGCGAAAGCGTCACTATCATTGAGTCGGGCGACATCCCGCGTCACTCAGCGTAACTGCCAGAGGATCTGATTGCGGCTGCCGCGCCAGGGCAGCGAGACATCCTTCTCCTCTTCGACAAAACGGCCATCAATCAGCACGTCGAGATAGATCAGCACGGCGCGCTGCGCGGCATTCAGCTCCTGCATCCGGTAACCGGTCCAGAGCCAGATATCTTTACCGGGACAGCTCTGGCGCACCCGCTTCACCAGACGGCGAATGTGTGGCACGTTGTGCGGATGCAGCGGATCGCCGCCGCTCAGCGACAATCCCTGACGTGGAATGCGCGTGTCCTGCAAATCCGCCAGCAGCTGCTCCTCCATCGCCAGCGTGAAAGGCACGCCCGAGTCGGTTCGCCAGGTACTCTGGTTGTAGCAGCCGCGACACTGATGTTCACAACCGGCGACAAACAGCGTGCAGCGGGTGCCGGGGCCATTAACGATATCCACATCGTAGTAGCGATGGATATGCATCATCCCAGCGGTCCTTCTGCCAGATGTTTCACCCGGCGCTGTACTTCCTGCTGTTTTCCGGCGTTAAAGGGCCGCGCATCCGGGCTGCCGAGATAGCCGCAGACCCGCCGGGTGACGGAGACGCGCGCCGGATCGTGATTGCCGCACTGCGGACAGGTAAAGCCGCGGCTGGTGCAGGTGAACTCGCCGTTGAAGCCGCAGTCGTAGCACTCATCAATCGGGGTATTGGTGCCGTAATAGGGCACGCGGTCGTAGCTGTAGTCCCAGACATCCTCCAGCGCCCTGAGGTTGTGCTGCACGTTCGGGTATTCGCCGTAACAGATGAATCCGCCATTCGCCAGCGGTGGATAGGGCGCTTCAAAGTCGATTTTATCGTAGGGATTCACCTTCTTCTCAACGTCGAGATGGAAGCTGTTGGTGTAGTAGCCCTTGTCCGTCACGCCCGCCACCAGACCAAACTGCGCCGCGTCCAGACGGCAGAAGCGGTCACAGAGATTCTCACTCGGCGTGCTGTAGAGGCTGAAGCCGTAATGGGTTTCGGCTTTCCAGCGATCGGTGGCAGCGCGCAGATAGGCGATGATCTCCACCCCTTTGGCGCGCAGCGCCGCGTCATCATAGGGGTGCTTCTGGCCGCCGCTGAGGGCATTCAGGGTTTCATGCAGGCCGATGTAGCCCAGCGACAGGGAGGCGCGGCCATTGCGGAAAATCGGCCCCACCTCATCATCGGCGTTGAGCCGGACACCGCAGGCCCCTTCCATGTAGAGGATGGGGGCCACGCGCGCTTTGGTTTTCTCCAGCCGCGCCACCCGCGTCATCAGCGCCCGCTTCGCCAGCAGCAGACGCGCATCCAGCAGTTGCCAGAAGCGCGCTTCATCGCCGCCCGCTTCCAGCGCGATGCGCGGCAGATTGAGGCTGATCACCCCGATATTGTTGCGGCCTTCATGGATCTGTTCGCCGTTCTCTTCGTAGACGCCAAGAAAACTGCGGCAGCCCATCGGGGTTTTAAACGAGCCGGTGACTTTCACCACCTGATCGTAGTTGAGGATGTCGGGATACATCCGCTTGCTGGCACACTCCAGCGCCAGCTGTTTGATGTCATAGTTAACGTCACCTGCACGCCGGTTAACGCCTTCGCGAATGGTGAACACCAGTTTGGGAAAGACGGCGGTTTTACGGTTTTTACCGAGTCCGGCCAGGCGGTTGCGCAGAATCGACTGCTGGATCAGGCGGGCTGCCCAGTCCGTTCCCAGACCAAAACCAAAGGTGACAAACGGAGTCTGTCCGTTGGCGGTGTGCAGGGTATTCACCTCATACTCCAGCGACTGAAAGGCGTCATAGCACTCTTTGTCGGTGCGCTGGCGCGCATACGCTTCTGCCTGCGGGATCTGCCACTGTTCCGCGATCGCCAGATGCCGGGCATAGCTCTGCTTAACAAACGGCGCCAGCACCTCATCGATGCGATTGATGGTGGTGCCGCCGTAAATGTGGCTGGCGACCTGCGCGATGATCTGGGCCGTCACGGCGGTGGCGGTGGCGATCGATTTGGGCGGCTCGATCTCGGCATTGCCCATTTTGAAACCGTTGGTCAGCATGCCTTTGAGATCGATCAGCATGCAGTTGAACATCGGGAAGAAGGGGGAGTAGTCGAGATCGTGGTAGTGGATCTCGCCGCGCTCGTGCGCCAGCACCACATCGCGCGGCAGGATCTGCTGCTGCGCATAGTGCTTCGCCACGATCCCGGCCAGCAGGTCGCGCTGCGTCGGGATCACTTTGCTGTCTTTGTTGGCATTCTCATTCAGCAGCGCGGCGTTGGTCTGATCGACCAGCCCGCGAATGGCGTGATGCAACTGGCTCTGCCGATCGCGGGCCACATCGCGATCGTGACGGTATTCAATATAGGCGCGAGCCAGTTGCGGCCAGGGGCCCGCCATCAGCGTCTCTTCGACCGCGCACTGAATCTCACCGATATCCACTTCCGGACGATTGGCCAGCTGCGCCGCGACGCGCTCAGCGACCTGCGCGCACCAGGCGCTGTCATCGACCTTTACGGCCCGTGCCGCCGCCAACACCGCATGCTCAATACGCTGCGCATCGAAGCCTGTCCGGCACCCATCACGTTTGATTACCACCGTCGCCATTTTTCTCTCCATGAACCACATATTGGGGTTCTGAGAATTCTATTCCCTACATGTAGTGATTTCCGGAAATTAATGCGCGCGGTTTTGACCTGAAACAAAGAAGGCTCTACATAGTGGATCGTGCTGGCGGGTATAAAAAGAGAGGGCAGGTTATCGTCTGGTGCGGGGGAGCGGCGGGGAGCGCGGATGCGCCGGACCCGCCGCCGTGACGTCAGGCGGGGCCGCTTACCGAATGGCGGCGCACCAGCGTCGGGCTGAACATATGGGTGACTTCCGGCAGCGGCTGGTCGTTGGCCAGCGCCAGCGCCAGCTGAGCCGCCTGCTGCGCCATGGTGACAATCGGATAGCGCACGGTAGTGAGGCGGGGACGCACATAGCGCGACACCAGCACATCATCGAAGCCAATCAGCGACATCTCTTCCGGCACGCGCACGCCGTTGTCGCTCAGCACCGCCAGCGCGCCTGCCGCCATGGAGTCGTTGTAGCAGGCGACAGCGGTAAAGTTCCTGCCGCGCCCTAACAGTTCCGTCATCGCCTGCTCACCGCCCACCTCATCCGGTTCGCCCCAGGTGACCAGCCGATCGCTGCAGGGCAGGCCATGCTCCTTCAGCGCATCGTAGTAGCCCTGCAGGCGATCTTCGGCATCAGAGATGGTGTGGGTCGAACAGATAAAAGCGATATTCTGGTGGCCAAGCTGGATGAGATGGCGGGTCGCCAGCCAGGCGCCGTAGCGGTCGTCGAGCGCAATACAGCGCTTTTCAAAACCTTTTATCAGCCGGTTCAGCAGCACCATACCGGGCACCTGCTTCATCAGCACTTCCAGCTCCGCATCGGGAATTTTCTTGGCGTGAACCACCAGCGCCGCACAGCGGTGGCGCATCAGCTGTTCAATTGCCTGCCGCTCTTTTTGCTCATTATGGTAACCGTTACCAATCAGCAGAAAGTTACCGGTGTCGCCTGCGACCTCATCCACGGCTTTCACCATGGCGCCAAAAAAGGGGTCGGAGACGTCGCCCACAATCAGACCCAGCGTTTCGGTCGATTGCTGCGCCAGCGCGCGTGCGTTGGCATTCGGGTGATACTGAAGCTGCTCCATCGCCTGGCCTACGGCCTGTCGGGAGCTGTCGCTGGCTTTGGGAGAATTATTGATTACACGGGAGACTGTGGCGACAGAAACGCCAGCCAGTCGCGCAACATCCTTTATGGTAGCCATGCGTTGACCTGTCCGGGGGAAAACGTTTACACATCGCATCAGTGTTACGGAAAAGGGCAGACACATCAACCCGACAGAATGCCAGCGTCGTCGCAAAAAGGGGCAAAATCGGACCCGCAGGCACATCTTCTGCTGAGAGGCCGCCCCATGTTATGCTCCCTG
Source organism: Pantoea sp. EKM101V (assembly GCF_011800325.1). Classification (NCBI taxonomy): domain Bacteria; kingdom Pseudomonadati; phylum Pseudomonadota; class Gammaproteobacteria; order Enterobacterales; family Erwiniaceae; genus Pantoea; species Pantoea sp. EKM101V. Next base: position 98,417 of record NZ_JAALFP010000005.1, on the reverse strand, counting down.
TCCCCCCTGGCTACCGTGAAAAACAACGATGAAAACCAAAGTGCCACACCTGGCGCACTGGGGCGCCTTTACCGCCGTCACTGAAAACGATCGCCTGACGGGCTGCGAACCTTTCTTCGCCGATGCCGATCCGTCACCGATGATCCACACCATTCCAGAACTGGTCTATTCCGACAAACGCATCCGTCAGCCGATGGTGCGGCGCTCGTGGCTGAAGTCACGCGAAAACAGCGACCGCACGCTGCGTGGCCGCGAAGACTTTGTTGCCGTTGACTGGGAGACCGCGCTGGACCTGGTGGCGGAAGAGAATCGCCGCGTCCGTGAGCGCTACGGTGCCTCAGGCATTTTCAACGGTTCCTACGGCTGGTCATCGGCCGGTCGCGTTAACCACGCCCGCACCCTGGTGCGCCGCTTCTATTTTCAGGGCGGCGGCGGCGTCGATCAGCAGGGCAACTACAGCTGGGGAGCCGCGCAGTTCTTCCTGCCCTATGTGATTGGCACCTACATGCCACTGACCGGCCGCGTGACCGAATGGCCGCAGGTGGTCGAACATGCTGAGATTTTTGTCGCGTTCGGGGGACTGGCGCTGAAAAACGCTCAGGTCGCCTCCGGCGGAGCGGGGCAGCACAGCCTGAAACCGGCGCTGCAGCAGCTGGCGGCCAGAGGCACGCCGGTGATTAACATCAGTCCGATGCGCGATGACTGCCCGGAATTTGTAAACGCCGAGTGGATTCCGATTCGCCCTAATACCGACGTGGCACTGATGCTGGCGCTGGGGTATGAGATCAACCAGCGTGGCGCAGTGGATGAGGCGTTTCTCGCCAGTCACTGCACCGGCTGGCCGCAGCTGCGTGCCTATCTGCTGGGCGAGACGGATGGCGTGGCGAAAACCGCCGGCTGGGCCAGCCGCATTACCGGCATTCCGGCCGATCGTATTGTGCAGCTGGCGCAGCAGCTGATCGGCAAGCGCAGCTTTATGACCTGCTCCTATTCGGTTCAGCGCGCCCATCGCGGCGAGCAGCCTTACTGGATGATGATTGCGCTGTCGTCGATGCTCGGTCAGCCGGGTCTGCCGGGGGCCGGTTTCTCATTTGGTCACGGCTCGATGAACAGCGTCGGTAACCCGCGTCAGGAGGGGCCTGCCCCGATGATGAGCACCGGTCCTAACCCCGCCGGGCTGTCGATTCCGGTGGCCCGGATCAGCGATATGCTGCTCAATCCCGGTCAGCCTTACCGTTTTCAGGGCGAGACGCTGCACTATCCCGACATTCACATGGTGCACTGGGCGGGCGGCAATCCTTTCCATCATCATCAGCAGCTGAACCGGCTGGTGGCGGGCTGGCAGCGGCCCGATACGGTGGTGGTGCAGGATATCGTCTGGACGCCTGCCGCCCGGATGGCGGATATCGTCCTGCCCGCGACCACCACGCTGGAGCGCAACGACATCGGCGGCTCTTCACGCGACCGCTTTGTGCTGGCAATGCATCAGGCGATTAAACCGCAGCATCAGGCGCGTAACGACTTCGATATCTTTGCTGACCTGGCGGAGCGCCTGGGCTACCGCGACACTTTCACCGAAGGGCGCAACGAGATGCAGTGGATTGCGCATCTCTATCAGCAGTGCGCCACGGCACATCAGCGTAAAGGGATCGATTTTCCGGAATTTGATGAGTTCTGGCAGCGCGGATTTGTGGAAATTCCCGAAGGCGGCAAGCCTTATCAGTTTATGGAGGATTTCCGTGCCGATCCGCAGGCGAATCCGATTAAAACGGCCAGCGGCAAAATCGAGCTTTTCAGCCAGACCATTGCGGATTATCAGCTGGACGATTTCGCCGGGCATCCGGAGTGGCGTGAGCCGCAGGAGTGGCTGGGATCGCCGGTCAGTCGCGACTATCCGCTGCACATGATCTCCATTCAGCCTGCCGACCGGCTGCACAGTCAGCTGGACGCCACCGATACGGTGCAGAGGAATAAAACCGCCGGCCACGAAACGCTTTACATGCATCCGCAGGATGCGGCGGCACGCGGGCTGGCAGAGGGCGATGAGATCGAGGTGAGCAACGCTCGCGGGGTGATGCTCGCGGGTGTGCAGATCACCGACGGGGTTACGCCGGGCGTGGTGATCATCGCCACCGGGGCCTGGTTCGATCCCGGCTTCGGCCAGGCGTGGCAGCCTTACGATCGCGCAGGGAACCCTAACGTCCTTACGCTCGACATCGGTACCTCGTCGCTGACTCAGGGGCCAAACGCCATGAGTTGCCTGGTGGAAATCAAAAAACATCAGGATTGCAGAATAGCGTAAAGATCTCATGGCTGGTTACATTTTGCCGGTAACTGTTGCGTTTGAGTGATGGCAGCCGATCAATCGCCTTTGCTACAGTCAGGGTCCCAGAGGTATTGATGGGTGAACATCAATAGATTTTCTTGATTACACCAACCTGCGCAGATGCGCAGGTTTTTTTTTGCCGCCAACCGGTGTCCGATAACGAACTGATACACAGTTTTCCTGTTATCCGGACCGCGCTTTCTTTATAACTGCTGGCTTAGCCCCTTTTCTTTATTTTGCGCAGCGGAACGCCATGCCCCGGATTAAAAAACTACTGGGAAAAGACCAGATAAAAGCCCCCTTTAACCCTTTCCGATTCCGGCTGATCTGCCTGGGTGTGATGACCTGTCTGGTGGTGCTGCTGGCGCGCGTCGCGGACCTGCAGTTCCTGAATCAGCCGATGCTGGAGCACGAAGCGGATCAGCGATCGCTGCGAACCGTCACGCTGCCCACCAGTCGCGGCACCCTGCTGGATCGTAACGGCGAAGCCCTGGCGCTCAGCGTGCCGTCGCGCGATGTGATCGCCGATCCGCAGCGCGTGCTGGAGAGCAACCCCGATTTTACCAGTGCCAAATGGGCCTATCTTGCCGCGGCGCTGAATACCCGTCCCGAAGTGCTGGCCGCGCAGATCACCGCCAACCCGAAACGCCGCTTTCTCTACCTGGGGCGCAAAATCGAACTGGGGATCGCCAAAGATATTAAAGAGCTGAAGCTGAAGGGGATCAGCGAAGTCTATGATGACAGCCGCTTCTATCCGATGAGCGAAGCCTCTGCGCCGCTGATCGGCATCGTCGGGGCCGATAACGTCGGTCTGAACGGGCTGGAAAAAGGCTTTGATAAGGTGCTGCAGGGCGAGCCGGGCAAAGAGGTCTATCGCCAGGATGCGGCGGGCAACATTATCTCGATGATTAACTATCAGCCGCCAACGCAGCCGCCAACGGTGCAGCTCAGCATCGACAAATACGATCAGTACACCCTCTACAGCAAACTGCGCGACGGCGTGCTGCTCAACAAGGCGGATTCCGGCGCCGCCGTGCTGGTGAAGATCGACACCGGCGAGATTCTGGCGATGGCCTCCTATCCGTCGTTCAACCCCAACAACTATGAAGGGGCAACGCCGGCGCAGATGCGTAACTCGGCTATCAACGACAGCTACGAACCGGGGTCGACCGTCAAACCGTTAGTGGTCATGGAGGCGCTGGAGCGCCATCTGGTGCGGCCTGACTCGGTGATCGACACCACGCCTTATCGGGTTAACGGGCACCTGATCCGCGACGTCGGCCACTGGCCGCGCCTGACCATGACCGGCATCCTGCAGAAGTCGAGTGACATCGGCGTCTCGCATATGGCGCTGGCGATGCCCGCCGAAGCGCTGGTCAACACCTATCATGCGTTCGGACTGGGTAAACCGACCGGCTTAGGCCTGACCGGCGAAAGCGTGGGCTACTTCCCGCTGCATCGCGCCCGCTGGGCCGATATCGAACGTGCCACCTTCTCGTTCGGGTATGGTCTGCGCGTCACGCCGCTGCAGATTGCCCGTGAATACGCCACGCTCGGCTCCTATGGCGTCTACCGTCCGCTGTCGATCACCCGCGTGACGCCGCCGGTTCTGGGCAAACAGGTCGCGAATCCGGAAACGGTCAAAGAGGTGGTGCATATGCTGGAGAGCGACGTGCTGCCGGGCGGCACCGGGGTGAAGGCGGCGGTGCCGGGCTACCGGCTGGCAACCAAAACCGGTACGGCGGAAAAGATGGGCACCAGCGGCAAATATGATGGCGGCTACGTCAACTACACCGCCGGTCTCGCGCCCGCCAGTCATCCTGAAGTGGCGCTGGTGGTGATGATTAACCATCCGACGGCGGGCGATCACTTCGGTGGCTCGGTGGCCGCACCGGTGTTCGGCAACATCATGGGGCCGGTGCTGAAGCACATGAACATCGCGCCGGACGCAATCTACAGCAAGCCGGTCACCGGCGCTTCAGATAAATCCTAGAAAAATCAGAGTGTAAGCGCGGGGTGGCTAATTTTCACACCTCGTTGCACTTCCCCGAATTCGGTTGCGTTTTCACGCTGTCACCGCAGGGCAAATCAGTGCGACGATAGCGATCCCAGAGGTATTGATGGGTGTGAAAACAACACCGCTTCGGCGGTGAGACCCTGTTATTACACCAACCCACGCAGAAGCGTGGGTTTTTTTTTTGCCTGTCCGGCGTGCCTCTGACGGATATGGTCAGGCACGCAGTGGGCCGCCCTTGGCGGCGGCTGGCAGGCACCCTGATGCGGTGTCGGTGTGGCGATAATTCTGTTGTCGAACTGCCTCAAATCCTGCATCGTGAGGGCCTATTTTTCCCCAATGCTAAGGAGCCGGCATGGTTTTCACACTCTTGCGCCTCATCTTCCGCCTGTTATGGCGGGTCGAACTGCGTGGCGACGTCGCCGAACTGCATAAACAGAAGGTATTGATCACGCCGAACCATATGTCGTTTCTCGACGGCATATTGCTGGCGCTATTTTTGCCGGTCAGACCGGTCTTCGCCATCTACTCGACCATCGGCGAAAGCTGGTTTATGCGCCTGGTCAGGCCGTTTATCGATTTTGTGCCGCTGGACCCGACCCGGCCGATGGCGCTGAAGCAGCTGGTGCGGCTGATCGACAGTGGCCGTCCGGTGGTGATCTTCCCGGAAGGGCGGATTACCGTCACCGGCTCGCTGATGAAGATCTACAGCGGGGCGGGCTTTGTCGCGGCCCGCTCGGGTGCGAACGTGGTGCCGATGCGGATTGAAGGCGCAGAGTTCACGCCGTTTGGTCGCCTGGCGGGCGTGTTTAAACGCCGCCTGTTCCCGCGCATCACCCTCTCTGTGCTGCCCGCCACCCGCATTCCGATGCCGGAGGCGAAACGGGCGCGCGACCGGCGTATGCTGGCCGGGGAGCATCTGCACCATATCATGATGGAAGCGCGCATGGCGGTGCGTCCGCGTGAAACCCTGTTTGAGGCGCTGCTCTCCGCCCGGACCCGCTACGGCGCGTTTAAGCGCTGCATCGAAGATGTCAGTTTCAAACCTGACAGCTACAACGGACTGCTGAAAAAGTCGCTGGGCGTGGGCCGGATTCTGGAGCGCTACAGTCAGCCGCGTGAAGTGGTGGGGCTGCTGCTGCCGAATACCACCGTGACGGCCGCAGCGATTTTCGGTGCCTCACTGCGTGGTCGCGTTCCGGCGATGCTTAACTACACCGCAGGCGTGAACGGCATGCGGGCGGCGCTGACCGCCGCGCAGATTAAAACGGTCTTCACCTCACGGCAGTTCCTGGAGAAAGGCAACCTGTGGCATCTGCCGCAGGGGCTGGACGATGTGCAGTGGATTTACTTGGAAGATCTCAAAGATACCGTCACCAGCAAGGACAAGCTGTGGATCCTCGCCCATCTGCTGATGCCGCGCCGCGCCCAGCTGCCGCAGCAGCCGGAAGATGCCGCGATGGTGCTGTTTACCTCCGGCTCGGAGGGCAATCCCAAAGGGGTGGTGCATTCGCATAAAAGCCTGCTGGCGAACGTCGAACAGATCCGCACCGTGGCGGACTTCACGCCGCGCGATCGCTTTATGTCGGCGCTGCCGCTGTTTCATGCCTTTGGCCTGACCGTCGGCCTGTTTACGCCGCTGATGACCGGTGCGCAGGTCTTTCTCTATCCCAGCCCGCTGCACTATCGCATCGTGCCGGAGCTGGTCTATGACCGCAACTGCACCGTGCTGTTTGGCACCTCCACCTTCCTGGGCAACTATGCGCGCTTTGCCGCGCCGTACGATTTTGCCCGCCTGCGCTATGTGGTGGCGGGGGCCGAGAAGCTGCAGGAGAACACCCGCCAGCTCTATATGGAGAAGTACGGCATCCGCATCCTTGAAGGCTATGGCGTCACCGAGTGTGCGCCGGTGGTCGCCATCAACGTGCCGATGGCGACGAAGGCGCACACCGTCGGACGGATTCTGCCGGGCATGGATTCACGGCTGATGTCGGTGCCGGGCATCGAGAACGGCGGACGGCTGCAGCTGCGCGGGCCAAACGTGATGAAGGGTTATCTGCGCGTCGAAAACCCTGGCGTACTCGAAGCGCCGGTTGCCGACGATGGTGAAGGCAATATGGAGGCGGACTGGTATGACACCGGCGATATCGTCAGCTTTGATGAAGGCGGTTTCTGCCAGATTCAGGGCCGTGCCAAACGCTTTGCCAAGATTGCCGGTGAGATGGTGTCGCTGGAGATCGTTGAGCAGATCGCCCTGAAGGCGTCGCCGGACAAACAGCACGCCGCCTCACTGCGTCCCGATGGGCAGCGCGGCGAAGCGCTGGTGCTCTTCACCACCGACGCTGAACTGGCGCGCGACACGCTGCAGAAAGCGGCACGCGAGCTGGGCGCGCCGGATCTGGCGCTGCCGCGCGACATCCGGGTGGTGAAACAGCTGCCGCAGCTCGGCAGCGGGAAACCTGACTATGTGACGCTGAAAAAGATGGCGGAAGAGGAGCAGACATGAGCCCTGATCGCACTGCACCGCTGATGTCACGCGGCATGATCGCCGTGATTGTCGCCCAGTTCTTTTCCGCCTTCGGCGATAACGCGCTGCTGTTTGCCACGCTGGCGCTGCTGAAAAGCCAGTTCTATCCCGACTGGAGCCAGCCGATCCTGCAGATGCTCTTTGTCGCGGCCTACATTCTGCTGGCGCCTTTTGTCGGTCAGGTGGCGGACAGCATGGCAAAAGGGCGGGTAATGATGCTTGCCAACAGCCTGAAGCTGCTGGGGGCGCTGACCATCTGCTTCGGCTTCAATCCGTTCATCGGCTATACCCTGGTCGGCGCGGGGGCAGCCGCCTATTCCCCGGCCAAATATGGCATCCTGGGTGAGATTACCCACGGCGAGAAGCTGGTGAAAGCCAACGGGCTGATGGAGGGCTCGACCATCGCCGCCATTCTGCTCGGCTCGGTGGCGGGCGGAATGCTGGCGGACTGGCATCTGCTGGCGGCGCTGGGGATCTGTGCGCTCACCTACGGTATTGCGGTCGCCGCGAACCTCTTTATCCCGAAACTGCAGGCGGCGCGGCCAGGCCAGAGCTGGCGGCCGGGCGTCATGGTGCGCCGCTTTTTCGATGCCGTTGGGCTGCTGTGGCGCGACGCAGAGACGCGCTTCTCGCTGCTCGGCACCAGCCTCTTCTGGGGCGCTGGCGTGACATTGCGTTTCCTGCTGGTGCTGTGGGTGCCGGTGGCGCTGGGCATCAGCGACAACACCACTCCCACCACCCTGAATGCGATGGTGGCGATCGGGATTGTGCTGGGAGCGGCGGCGGCGGCGAAGCTGGTGACGCTGGAGACGGTGCGCCGCTGCATGCCCGCGGGCGTCCTGATTGGCGTGATGGTCGTCGTCTTCTCGCTGCAGCATTCGCTGGTCAGCGCCTATCTCCTGCTGATGCTGATTGGCGCGCTGGGCGGTTTCTTTGTGGTGCCGCTGAACGCGCTGCTGCAGGCGCGGGGCAAAGAGAGCGTGGGTTCCGGCAACGCGATTGCGGTGCAGAATCTCGGTGAGAACAGCGCGATGCTGGTGATGCTGGGGCTCTATACGCTGGCGATAAAGGCGGGTGCGCCTGCTGTCGCAACGGGCGTCGGGTTTGGCGTACTGTTTGCGCTGGCGATAGCCGTACTGTGGCTGTGGCGACCGGCTAAGCGTTAAGCGCGTCACCGCCTCTCTCCGGCCTGCGCGGCGGAGAGAGGCGGATGGACGAATCAGCGACGGACCGCGATCGCTTCGATTTCAATCTTCACATCCTTTGGCAGACGCGCCACTTCGACACAGGAACGCGCCGGGAAGTGTGCGTCATGCTCGGTGAAAAACGCCTCATAGGTGGCGTTGACCGTGGCAAAATCATTCAGGTCCTTCACGAACACCGTGGTCTTCACGATATCGCCCACCTTCAGGCCCGCCGCTTCCACAATCGCCTTCACATTCTCCAGCGACTGACGCGCCTGTGCGGCAATGTCATCCGCCACCTGGCCGGTGACCGGATCGACCGGGATCTGACCTGAGGTGATGATCATGCTGCCCAGATCGACACCCTGAACATAGGGACCGATCGCGGCAGGGGCTTTCTCAGTACTGATTTCACGGGACATCATGGCTCCTTTAATTATGTCGTCAGGCGGCGGTGCCGCCGGTGTTGCCCATTATAAGGTCGGGCAGGGCGATTACCAGTGACCCAGCACCACGTGGCGGGCGAACTCTTTTTCGCAATATTTGCATTTGAGATGCACATCGTCGGCGCGCTGCTTCACGGCAAAACTGGAGAAGACCGGCTCGCTGCGGCTGATGCAGTTGCTGTTGGGACAGGTCAGCACCCGCTCAATGCGATCCGGCAGCGTCGGGGCGATCTTGGCCACCACTTCATAGTCGTCGATGCGGTTAACCGTGGCATCGGGCGCATAGACCGCCAGCTGATTGATCTGATCGTCGGTGAGAAAGGTGTTTTCAATCTTGATCAGATCTTTGCGGCCCATCTCGCCCGACGGCAGATTCAGGCCGATGGTGATGCGCTGGTCGGTTTCGGTCAGCCGGAACAGAGAGAGCAGCTTAAAGCCGATCTGTGCCGGAATGTGGTCGATGACCGTGCCGCATTTGATCGCTTCGACCTGCAATTTGTTGTCCTGCGTCATGATGAGATCTCCTTACAGGGCGAGTTCGCTGTTTAAAACCAGTGCCAGCAGAGCCTGGCGTGCATAGATGCCGTTACCCGCCTGCTGGAAATACCAGGCGTAAGGGGTGCTGTCGACATCGGTGGTGATTTCGTCGATGCGCGGCAGCGGGTGCAGCACTTTCATGTTGTCCCGCGCCGTGGCGAGATCGGCGGCGCGGAGGATGAACTGCGCTTTGACGTTGGCATATTCAGACGGATCGAGCCGCTCTTTCTGCACCCGCGTCATGTAAAGAATATCGAGCTGCGGCATGACCTCTTCAAAGCTGTCGTGACGTGACCAGGGGATACTCTTCTCGTCCAGCATGTCGGTGATATAGGCGGGCATCGCCAGCGCATCGGGCGCGATAAAGAAGAAGCGGTTGCCATCAAACTTCGCCAGCGCCTGGGTCAGGGAGTGCACGGTACGGCCATATTTCAGATCCCCCACCATCGCCACGTTCAGGTTATTCAGGCGGCTCTGGGTCTCCTGGATGGTGAAGAGGTCGAGCAGGGTCTGGGTCGGATGCTGATTGGCCCCGTCACCGGCGTTCAGAATCGGGATGCCGCCGGAAAACTCCGTCGCCAGCCGCGCCGCGCCCTCCTGCGGATGACGCATCACAATCGCATCCACATAGGTGCCGATGACGGAAATGGTGTCGGCCAGGGTTTCGCCTTTTTTGCCCAGTGACGTGTTGCTGCCGTCAGCAAAGCCCACCGCTGAGGCACCCAGACGGTGAATGGCGGTTTCAAACGACAGGCGGGTGCGGGTCGAGGCCTCAAAGAAGCAGCTGGCAATCACCTTGTGCTTCAGCAGTTCCGGCTGCGGATGGGCTTTCAGCTGAGCGGCGGTGTGCAGCGCCAGCTCCAGCTCTTCACGACTGAGGTCGTTAATTGAAATGATGTGCTTGCGGTATAGCGGGTTAGCCATAACTCTCTCCTCTGCGCGGCCGGATTGCGGACAAAAAAAAGCCCCTGCTTAAGGGGCTTTTTTATGATCGGGTCGATGACCGAAAGAAACAGCAGCACCGCCTGCGGTCAGGCGTGATGGCGCGTCAAATTGTCCGCTGTGCTGTCGCATATTTCCTCCGGCAAATTGGGGCGCATTATACCCGTTCGCGGTGGCGCAGCAAGGGAAAACGTTTGCGCTGCGTAGAGGGCCGGGGCGGCAGGCGGGCGACAACCTGTGGCGTCAGTCCGCCTGCCGCCGGACGATCAGCGCTGGCCCAGCGTGGCCACCATCACCGCTTTGATGGTGTGCATCCGGTTCTCGGCCTGGTCGAAGACAATGCTGTGCGCCGACTCAAACACCTCGTTGCTCACCTCCATGCCGTTAGGCAGATCGTACTGTTCCGCCATCTGCTGACCCAGCGTGGTCTGATCGTCATGGAAAGCGGGCAGGCAGTGCAGGAATTTCACCTGCGGATTGCCGGTCAGATCGAGCATCGCCCGGTTAACCTGATAGTCACGCAGCAGGGCGATACGCTCTGCCCAGACCTCTTTGGCTTCGCCCATCGACACCCAGACATCAGTGTAGATGAAGTCTGCGCCTTTGACGCCGTCGGCAATATTGTCGGTGAGGGTGATGGTACCGCCGGTCTGACGGGCGACCTCACGGCACTCTGCCACCAGTTGCGCCTCGGGCCAGCAGCTTTCCGGGGCCACCAGGCGCAGATCCAGTCCGGTCAGCGCCGCCGCTTCCAGCATGGTGTTACCCATGTTGTTGCGTGCGTCACCGACATAGACCAGCGTCATGTCGCTGAGTTTTTTGCCCGGCAGGTGCTCCTGCATGGTCAGCAGGTCGGCCAGCAGCTGGGTCGGGTGAAATTCGTCTGTCAGGCCGTTCCAGACCGGCACACCGGCATGTTCCGCCAGCGTTTCAACCAGCGCCTGACCGTAACCGCGATACTGGATGCCATCGTACATCCGGCCCAGCACCCGCGCCGTGTCGCGCATCGACTCTTTATGGCCGATCTGGCTGCCACTCGGGCCGAGATAAGTGACGTTAGCACCCTGATCGTAAGCGGCAACTTCGAAAGAGCATCGGGTACGGGTCGAGTCTTTTTCGAAGATGAGCGCGATGTTTTTGCCTTTCAGGTACTGCACTTCGCTGGCGCTTTTTTTCGCCTGCTTTAATTCAGCGGAAAGGGTAAGCAGGTGATCCATTTCGGCGGGGGTAAAATCCAGAAGCCTGAGGAAATGGCGCTGATACAGCTGACTCATACAACACTCCGGTAATCATTAAAGTGAATTAAAATTCAATCTAACCGTATGAATATGCATTTTCAAGAGCGGGTGCCAATAAACTTGTCGTTTTGTGTAGTGGCGCGACAGGCAGTGTGGGAAAATAGCGGTTTGTTGCCGAACTCAGAGAGGAACATCGTTATGGCATATGAAGCATTGCTGGAAGAGCAGCGTGAAGAGACGCGGCAGATTATCGAAGAACTGCTGGAGGATGGCAGCGATCCCGATGCGCTCTATACCATCGAGCATCATCTCTCATGCAATAATTTTGATTCGCTGGAAAAAGCGGCCGTTGACGCCTTTAAGCTGGGTTATGAAGTGACCGAGCCGGAAGAGCTGGAGCTGGAAGATGGCACGACCGTCATGTGCGTTGACATCCTCAGCGAATCGGCGCTGAAAGCGGAACTTATCGATGTGCAGGTTGAGCAGCTGGTTAACCTGGTCGGTAAATACAACGTCGATTATGACGGCTGGGGCACCTATTTCGAAGATCCCGATGCCGAAGAGGAAGATGACGACGCTATCGACGATGAAGATGATGATGGTGTTCGCCACTAAGTCGCCCGGGCGGAGCCCTCTCCGCCTCTTACCTTCTCCTGCTCTGTTCTGACATCATGAATTACGCACCGCTACTCGAACCGATCTGTCAGTTTCTGCACTGCCGCACGCCGCAAGCCTGGATTGATGAGGCGCGCAAGCCGGAAAACCTGACCCTGCTGCTGACCGACCATCTGGTGTGCGAACTGAAAGCCGCGCAGACCGCGGTGTGGTTAATCCGTAAGTATGTGGCCGACAAGCCGAGCGGCGAGGCAATTCTCGCCTGGCTGAAACCCTATGAAGACTTCATCTTCCGCGAAGATGGTGACAGCGACTTTATCAATGCCCATAAAAATCTGACGAAACGCATCATCGTGCGCAATGCACTACCCTGGGCCGATGAGCTGGTGGAAAAGATGGTGCTGCTGATTAAAGAGGAGCTGCATCACTTCTATCAGGTGTGGGAGATTATGCAGTCACGCGGCCTGGTCTATCAGAAGATCACCTCCAGCCGCTACGCAAAATCCCTGCTGCGTGAGGTGATCACCCATGAGCCGGAAACGCTGGTGGATAAGCTGATTTGCGGCGCTTACATTGAGGCGCGCTCCTGCGAACGTTTTGCCAGTCTGGCTCCCTGGCTGGATGATGAGCTGGCGAAGTTCTATCTGTCGCTTCTCCGCTCCGAGGCGCGCCACTATCAGGATTACCTGACGCTGGCCGCGCAGATCGCGGCAAAAGATATCGCGCCACGGGTGCAGGCGATTGGCCGGGTCGAGGCGAAGCTGATTAGCGAGCCGGACACGGAGCTGCGTTTTCACAGCGGCGTACCCGCCTGGTGAATCCCTGTGGGCACCCTGATCGGGGTGTCTCTTTTTCTGGTTGGGTGATCGCGTTTATATTTTCTGCGTGGCGCTGTTTTAAATAACGCGCTGTGTAACGCTTTATTTTAAATCACGCTGGCAGACAAAGATATTTTGTGCCACCTATCACATAACGGCTTTTTTACGCTGACTTTGCATCCTTAAATAAATATAGTCCCGGAGTCAGTGCGGGATTGTTATTTTTTTAAGCAAAACCCGACTCGCTGCCCTTTTTAACAGAGGGCAGTGGGTCGGGTTTTTTTATGGGTTAACGGCACCAGGTCACCCTTATTGTCATGGGGTGACGGATTTTTAATATCGCCAGGTGAGGGACTTCATAATGAAAGGAAAACGTTATTCTCTGTTATTTGTTTCGCTATTTTTGACCCTTTGCTGGGGAAATGTTAATGCGTCCGGCATTCAGACCTCCTCCGGATTATGGCGTGACGCTGCGCTCGATCTCAGACTGCGCAACCACTGGAAGTATCTCAAGGAGAACGAAGCGCAGCCCACAGCGGTTCACAACGCCTGGGGCCAGGCCGCGACGTTCGATTTTCGTTCCGGTTATCAGTGGGACCTGCTCGGGTTTGATGCGACCTATACCCGCGCCGTACGCCTGGGCGCCAGCGACTACTTCTCCACGCGTGGTCTGCTCTATGACAGCGGCGGGAACATGGAAAAGCGGGATGCGCACGGCTTCAGCAAGTTCAGTCAGCGCTATCTTAAGCTGAAGCTCGGCAACCGCGCGCTGCGGTTCGAGGGGAAGGCAGGCTGGCAGGAACTGAAAAATATCGGTGTGCTGACGACCACGGATCGCCTGTCGCGCAACAGCTATGCCGGCTACAGCGGTGCCGTGACGTGGCAGAATGCCCGGCTGGATCTTGCCATGGTTAACAAAGCCATACGGCACGACTCAGGTAAAACGCTGGCGCTGCAAACCCAGGCCCGGCAAAAAATCGACGCCATTTACACCGCGGCGCTGAGCTACAAAGATAGCGGTCACGCGCTGGCCTATGCGTTTGGTGAGGCCGAACGCTATCAGCGCCGCCATGTCATTGAGGCAGGCTATTCCCTCTCGCCACACTGGTCACTGGCTTCGCAGATCTATGGCAGCCAGGCGCTGGAAAAGTATAAAAGTATGCCCGCCAGCAAAAGAACCTTTGATCACCAGGCATGGCACTATGTCGGGGAGGCCATCTGGAAGCAGGGCGCCTGGACGCAGAGGCTGGCTGCTGGCTGGACCTCCGCCCCTAAAAAGCAGGCGGTGGGATATTATGCCCGACCCCTGACTAAAAATACCCGGGGACGTTTCACTTCACTGACCTCCGCGGGCAAAGATTATATGCGTGACAGAGAGCTGGCGCTGGTCTCTCTGAGTCAGTATGAAATTGCAAAAGGGATCAGCAGTGGAATACAGCTTAATTATGGTCAGTTCCATTATCGTAATAATCTTGTACGAACCGGCGAGGTTTCATTAATTAATCAGTTCAGTAATCAGCATCCTTCCTTTAAAAATCTGACGCTGTTTACGCTGACCGGTTATGGCTGGTCATATAAAAACAGTAAAGAGACTCCGCGCCTGAATAGTCAGGGAAAATTTCAGCGCTCCCGCAGTTTATCCGCCGAAGTGGTCATTCAATATAAATTCAATCTTTTTTAACCCGGAGAGTAAAATGAAAACGAAACTGAAAACCCTGATGTTAATTGCCCTCATCTCCGTCAGCACTGCCGGCTCCGCCTGGGCCGCGGATGTGATGCTCTATGTGACCCGGCATGGCAAGACCATGTTTAACACGGTGCATCGCGCCCAGGGATGGGCCGATACGCCGCTGACCGCTTCCGGCGCCGCGGTTGCAGAGCAACTGGGGCGGGGTTTACAGCCGTTGCCCTTCGTCGCGGCCTGGTCCAGCGATTCGGGTCGGGCGAGAGAAACCGCGCAGCTGGTGATGAAGAACTGGAAAAATCCGCCTGTACTGAAAGAGATGAAAGGGCTGCGCGAGGTGGGATTTGGCCTTTATGAAGGCGATCTGGATAAAAATCTGATTACCGCTGCCGCCCTTCAGGCGGGTTACCCCTCCGACACGGCGCTGCTGGAGGCATTCAGCGCCGGTAAAATTCAGATGGACAGGATGATCGATGCGATTCATGAGGCGGAAGCCGCAGGCACGCCATCGCTGCCAGGGGTTAAATCCTCCGGCCAGGCCGAAACCTATCAGCAGGTAGCTAAGCGCATGGTGGAGAGTATCACGGCAATCGCGAAGCAGGCGCAGCAGCAGGGCGGAGGCAATGTGCTGGTGGTCAGTCACGGTATGGCTATCACCACGCTGCTGCAGGCGCTGGGCGATACTTCGTTACGCGAGCAGCTTAAGAATGCCAGCGTGACGCTGCTGCGCTACACCGATAACGGGCAGTTCAAAATCGAGTCCATCAACGATATGCGTTACGTGGAGCGCGGTTTATAAAGTCTTCAGCATGCGTACTTCGCAATCCACATGGCCGGTGCAGCCCATCGCGCCTTCGATGTGCGCAAAGCCCAGCGACTCATAGAGTCTGATGGCGCGGGTGAGGCTGGCGGTGGTTTCAAGGTAGCAGCGACGGAAGCCGTGGCTGCGTGCATGATCCATCGCCCGCAGCGCCAGCTCGCGCGCCAGGCCCTGGCCGCGCACCACGGGCAGGAAGTACATTTTCTGCAGTTCGCAGATGTCTGGCGCACTGCAGGCGAGAGGCGCCACGCCTCCGCCGCCCACCACCCTGCCCTGATACTCAACAATCCAGTAGGCGCTCTGATCGGCACTGTAGAGCTCAAACAGCTGGTCGAGCTGGGGATCGGAGACGGTATAGCCCTTGTCAGCCGTCAGCCCAAATTCCGCCGAAACAACGCGGATGACATGAGCGATATGCGGATTATCGGCGGCAGTAATCGGCCGCACCTGGAGGTCAAAAAGCGGAGTGGCGCTGGTCGTCATCATCTCTTCCGGATTTGTACGAGAACAATAAAAAAGCCGGGCAAGCCCGGCTTTATGAATAAGCTGTCAGCTAAGACGCTTACAATGCCGCAATGACCGCCTGCTGTTCAATCAGTTTTGCTTTTGATTGTTGCAGGTCTGCCACGCGCTCGCGCTCTTTCGCCACCACGGCTTCCGGCGCGCGTGAAACAAAGCCTTCGTTCGCCAGCTTGGTCTCGATCTTCTCGATTTCCACATCCAGCTTAACCAGCTCTTTCGCCAGACGCTCCAGCTCAGCGGTTTTGTCGACCAGATCCGCCATCGGGATCAGCAGCTCTGCGCCTTCCACAATTTTAGTGACCGAGACCGGACCTTTCTCGCCTGCCGTCAGAATGGTCAGGCTTTCCAGACGCGCCAGGCGTGACAGGAAGTTACGGTTCTCTTCAACGCGGCGCTGGGCAGCCGGTGAACAGTCACGCAGCAGCACGTCCAGCGGCTTGCTCGGCGCAATGTTCATCTCTGCACGGATATTACGCACGGCAACGATCGCCTGCTTCATCCACTCGATATCGGCTTTCGCTTCCGCATCTTCCTTCGCGGCATCAAACTGCGGGAACGGCTGCAGCATGATGGTGTCATCGCTGATGTTTTTCAGGCCTTTCACGCGCTGCCAGATGGTTTCCGTGATAAACGGAATGATCGGGTGCGCCAGGCGCAGCAGCGCTTCCAGTACGTGAACCAGCGTGTGACGGGTGCCACGCAGCTCCGCTTCACTGCCACTGTTCATGACCGGCTTGGTCAGCTCCAGGTACCAGTCACAGAACTGGTTCCAGGTGAAGTCATACAGGATGTTCGCCGCGATATCGAAGCGATAGGTATCCAGCGCTTCACGGTAGGCTTTCACCGTGTGGTTGAACTCGGTCAGGATCCAGCGATCCGCCAGCGACAGCGTCATCTCGCCGCCATTCTGTCCGCAATCCTGCTCTTCGGTGTTCATCAGCACAAAGCGGCTGGCGTTCCACAGCTTGTTACAGAAGTTGCGATACCCTTCCAGGCGCTTCATGTCCCAGTTGATGTCGCGACCGGTTGAGGCCAGTGCCGCCAGCGTAAAGCGCAGCGCATCGGTGCCTGATGGCTCGATGCCGTTCGGGAACTGCTTCTCGGTACGTTTGCGGATCTTTTCGGCCAGCTGAGGCTGCATCATGTTGCCGGTACGTTTTTCCAGCAGCGCTTCCAGCGAGATGCCATCAACCATATCCAGCGGGTCAATCACGTTGCCCTTGGATTTTGACATCTTCTGACCCTCTTCATCACGGATAAGACCGGTCATGTAGACGGTTTTAAACGGCACCTGCGGTTTGCCATTTTCATCTTTGATGAAGTGCATGGTCAGCATGATCATGCGGGCAATCCAGAAGAAGATGATGTCGAAGCCGCTGACCAGCACGCTAGTCGGATGGAAGGTGCGCAGCGCTTCGGTGTTCTCCGGCCAGCCCAGGGTAGAGAAGGTCCACAGGCCTGAGGAGAACCAGGTGTCCAGCACGTCATCATCCTGACGCAGCGCCACATCGGCGGCCAGGTTGTTTTCCGCGCGCACTTCGTCTTCAGTGCGGCCGACGTAGACGTTGCCGTCGTTGTCATACCACGCCGGAATGCGGTGACCCCACCACAGCTGACGGGAGATACACCAGTCCTGAATATCGCGCATCCAGGAGAAGTACATGTTTTCGTACTGCTTCGGCACGAACTGGATATCACCGTTCTCAACGGCTTCAACCGCCACTTTCGCCAGCGGGGCGGTACGCACATACCACTGGTCGGTCAGCATCGGTTCAATCACCACGCCGCCACGGTCACCGTAAGGAACGGTCAGGTCGTGGGGTTTGATCTCATCCAGCAGGCCCAGTTCATCCACCGCGGCGACAATTGCTTTACGCGCGGCAAAGCGTTCCATGCCCTGGAAGGCGGCCGGGATGTCGTCGGAGCAGACATCGCTGGCTTCGCCGTTGGTGTCATACACCTGAGCGCGGTCGCGGATATCGCCGTCAAAGGTCAGGATGTTGATCATCGGTAAGCGATGACGACGGCCGACTTCGTAGTCGTTGAAGTCATGAGCCGGGGTGATTTTGACGCAGCCGGTGCCTTTTTCCATGTCCGCGTGTTCGTCGCCGACGATCGGGATCAGGCGGCCAACCAGCGGCAGCATCACGAATTTGCCGATCAGATCTTTATAGCGCGGATCTTCCGGGTTCACGGCCACGCCGGTGTCGCCCAGCAGGGTTTCCGGACGGGTGGTGGCGACGACCAGATAATCTTTGCCGTCAGCGGTTTTAGCGCCATCCGCCAGCGGATAGCGGATATGCCACATCGAGCCTTTGCTCTCGCGGTTTTCCACTTCCAGATCGGAGATCGCGGTGCGCAGTTTCGGGTCCCAGTTCACCAGGCGTTTGCCACGGTAGATCAGGTTCTCTTTGTAGAGGCGAACAAACACCTCTTTAACGGCGTTGGAGAGGCCCTCGTCCATCGTGAAGCGCTCGCGCTCCCAGTCAACGGAGTTACCGAGGCGACGCATCTGGCGGGTAATGGTGCCGCCGGATTCCGCTTTCCACTCCCAGATTTTTTCGATGAACGCATCGCGGCCATAATCCTGGCGCGTTTTGCCCTCTTCAGCCGCAATCTTGCGCTCAACCACCATCTGCGTGGCGATGCCCGCGTGGTCCGTTCCCGCCTGCCACAGGGTGTTTTTGCCCTGCATGCGCTGGTAACGGATCATGGTGTCCATGATGGTTTGCTGGAAGGCGTGACCCATGTGCAAGCTACCGGTGACGTTCGGCGGCGGGATCATGATGCAAAAGCTTTCCTGGCTGGTGTCGCCATTCGGTTTGAAGTAGCCCTGCTTTTCCCAATGCTCGTAAAGCGGCTGCTCGATATCTTGCGGGTTATATGTCTTTTCCATTTCTGCTATGTCGTTTGCGGCTGTGGTGGCGCTGCCGTATTCAATTGGAAACCCACGCTGCGATACGCTTTGTAGCGGTCGCGCGCGAGTTGTTTGAGAGCGTCTTCGTAAGGAACGAAGTCTATCACTTCATGGAAAGCAGTAGCAAAATCTGCGAAGTGGGGCAGCAGGCTAATCAGCAGGTCGCGCGGTGAACTGCCGCGACGCTGTGGCCAGGCCAGCTCAACCGGCGCCCCGTAGCGCGGGCCTTCACCCGCCAGGTTGTGCGGCACGAAGGCATTGGCCGGTCGTTGCCACAGCGCTTCGTCGAGACGAATGGCTTGCTGTTCATCTTCGCAGGCAATCAGCACCCGCTTTCCGGCCCGCCAGCGTGTTTCCGCCAGATTGCACACCAGCGCTTCAACAGCGCTCAGGCCATCCTGGGTGGCATCGGTTTCCAGCACGTAGAAGGTTGCGTTTTTCATCGGTTTGCTCATCAGAAGATCAAGGGCGGAATCAGATCCGCCCTTGCTGTCAGAAAAGAGGGCGCTTAATCGTCGCCGTTCAATCCTGCCCGATTCAACAGAAACTGTGACAGCATCGGCACCGGACGACCGGTGGCGCCTTTGGCCTTGCCGGAGCGCCAGGCGGTTCCGGCGATATCCAGGTGCGCCCAGTTATATTTGCGGGCGAAACGCGCCAGGAAGCAGGCGGCGGTGATCGCGCCGCCCGGACGGCCTCCAATGTTGCCCATATCGGCAAAGTTGGACTCCAGCTGCTCCTGGAACTCATCCGCCATCGGCAGACGCCAGGCGCGATCGCCGGACTGCTCGGACGCGCTGATCAGCTCATGCGCCAGCGGATTGTGGTTCGACAGCAGGCCGCTGATGTGATGGCCCAGCGCAATCACGCAGGCACCGGTCAGCGTCGCGACGTCGATCACCACTTCCGGGTCGAAACGCTCGACGTAAGTCAGTGCATCACAGAGTACCAGACGGCCTTCGGCGTCGGTGTTCAGCACTTCGACCGTCTGGCCTGACATGGTGGTCAGCACGTCACCCGGACGCATCGAACGGCCATCCGGCATGTTTTCACAGCCCGCCAGCACGCCGACCACGTTCAGCGGCAGGTTCAGCTCGGCCACCATACGCATGACGCCATAGACCGCGGCGGCGCCGCACATGTCATACTTCATCTCATCCATGCTGTCGGCAGGCTTGATGGAGATGCCGCCGGAGTCAAAGGTCAGCCCTTTACCCACCAGCACAATCGGGCGCGCTTCGGCGTCCGGATTGCCTTTGTATTCAATGACCGACATCAGCGACTCATTCTGCGATCCGGCGCCGACGGCGAGATAGGCGTTCATGCCCAGCTCTTTCATCTGCTGTTCGCCGATCACGCGGGTGGTCACATTTTTGCTGAAGGCATCGGCCAGCTGGCGCGCCTGTGACGCCAGATAGGCGGCGTTACAGATGTTAGGCGGCATGTTGCCGAGATCTTTCGCCGCTTTCATACCGGCGGCAACCGCCAGCCCGTGCTGGATCGCCCGCTCGCCGCTGGTCAGCTCGCGACGGGTCGGCACGTTGAACACCAGCTTGCGCAGCGGGCGACGTGGCTCGGCTTTGTTGCTCTTCAGCTGATCAAAGTTGTAGAGCGCCTCTTTTGAGGTTTCCACCGCCTGACGCACTTTCCAGTAGGTATTGCGACCTTTGACATGCAGCTCGGTCAGGAAGCAGACCGCTTCCATGGAGCCGGTGTCGTTCAGCGTATTAATGGTTTTCTGAATGACCTGCTTGTACTGGCGTTCGTCCAGTTCACGCTCTTTCCCGCAGCCAATCAGCAGAATACGCTCAGACAGGATATTTGGCACATGATGCAGCAGCAGTGTCTGGCCCACTTTTCCTTCCAGCTCGCCGCGGCGCAGCAGGGCACTGATGTAACCGTCACTGATTTTATCCAGCTGTTCGGCAATCGGTGACAGACGACGCGGTTCGAAAACGCCAACGACAATGCAGGCACTGCGTTGTTTTTCCGGGCTTCCGCTTTTTACACTGAACTCCATGCACTCTCCTGAATCTTAAAGACAACGGCCGCTGCTGCCGCTAGAATGTAGCGCGCTCATGACCCATTTATTCATTGTCGCAGCATGACATTCTGCTGCTGGAGGTCATAATGAATCAGGGTGACAAGATGTTGTTTTTTCACCACCCGGACGCGTTTTTCATACAATTTTAGCTACGACGACGGCCATTGATGAAGAAAAATGGCTGATAAGCGTTGAAACTAGCGATTTTCCTGCAAAAAGACAAGTTTTCACAGGCGTACTAAGCGTGATCATCATTAGATATCTGGTTCGGGAAACGCTCAAAAGCCAGCTGGCTATCCTGTTTATCCTGCTACTCATCTTCTTTTGCCAGAAGTTAGTCAGGATCCTGGGAGCCGCGGTGGATGGCGAAGTGCCGACAAACCTGGTTCTGACACTGTTAGGACTCGGCGTGCCTGAAATGGCACAACTTATACTGCCCTTAAGTCTGTTTCTGGCGATCCTGATGACGCTGGGACGGCTTTACACGGAAAGTGAAATTACCGTGATGCACGCCTGCGGCCTGAGTAAGGCCGTGCTGGTTAAAGCGGCGATGGTATTGATGCTGTTTACCTCGCTGGTGGCGGCGGTGAACGTTATCTGGCTCGGCCCCTGGTCATCCCGTTATCAGGATGAGGTAACGCAGAACGCCAAAGCGAACCCGGGAGCCGCGGCGATGGCCGCTGGCCAGTTCCAGACCTCCAGCGACGGCAGCGCCGTGCTGTTTGTCGAGGATGTGAAGGGCAACCAGTTTGGCAACGTTTTCCTGGCGCAGCTGCGGCCTAAAGGCAATGCGCGTCCGTCAGTGGTGCTGGCCGACAGCGGCCACATGGAGCAGCGCAAAGATGGTTCGCAGGTGGTAACGCTGGATAAGGGCACCCGCTTTGAGGGCACGGCCCTGCTGCGTGACTTCCGCATTACCGACTTCACCAACTATCAGGCGATTGTGGGCTATAAGGCGGCGACGCTCGATCCGAATGATGCAGAGCAGTCGAGCTTTACCGGCCTGTTCAGCAACAACACGCCTGAGTTTAAAGCCGAGCTGCACTGGCGTCTGACGCTGGTGTTCGCGGTGCTGGTGATGGCGCTGATGGTGGTGCCGCTCAGCGTGGTGAACCCCCGTCAGGGACGCGTGCTGTCGATGCTGCCCGCGATGCTGCTCTATCTGATCTTCTTCCTGCTGCAGAGTTCGCTGAAGTCGAGCGGAGCAAAAGGCCGCCTCGATCCGGGTGTGTGGATGTGGGTGGTGAATATCAGCTATCTGCTGCTGGCGATAGTGCTTAACCTGTGGGATACGGTGCCGATGCGTCGGGTTCGCGCCCGCTTTACACGCGGAGGGTCAGTCTGATGTTTCGCGTTCTTGACCGTTATATCGGTAAAACGATTTTCAATACGATAATGCTGACGCTGTTCATGCTGGTGTCGCTTTCCGGCATCATCAAGTTCGTCGATCAGCTGCGTAAGACCGGGCAGGGGAGCTACAGCGCGCTGAGCGCCGGCTATTACACCCTGCTGAGCGTGCCCAAAGATATTGAGATTTTCTTCCCGATGGCGGCCCTGCTGGGTGCTCTGCTGGGACTGGGCGCGCTGGCGCAGCGCAGTGAGCTGGTGGTGATGCAGGCGGCGGGCTTTACCCGCATGCAGGTGGCGCTGTCGGTGATGAAAACGGCGATTCCGCTGGTGCTGCTGACCATGGCGATCGGGGAATTTGTGGCGCCGTCAGGTGAGCAGATGGCGCGTAACTACCGGGCGCAGCAGCTTTACGGCGGCGCACTGGTGTCGACGCAGAATGGTCTGTGGGCGAAGGATGGCAACAACTTCATCTTTATTGAGCGCATTAAAGGCGACAATGAGATTGACGGTGTCAGCATCTATAACTTTACCGATCAGCGCCGTTTACAGAGCGTGCGTTATGCAGCGACGGCGACCTGGGATAAAGACAAAAAGCGCTGGATACTGTCACAGGTCGATGAGTCGAACCTGACCGATCCGAAGCAGATTACCGGCTCACAGAGTCTGAGCGGCGAGTGGAAAACCAATCTGACGCCCGACAAGCTGGGCGTGGTGGCGCTCGACCCGGATGCGTTATCGATTCGCGGTCTGTACAATTACAGTAAGTATCTGAAGCAGAGCGGCCAGGAGTCAGGACGATACCGGCTGAATATGTGGAGCAAGATTTTCCAGCCGCTGTCGGTGGCGGTGATGATGCTGATGGCGCTGTCGTTTATTTTCGGTCCGCTGCGCAGCGTGTCGATGGGGGTACGGGTCGTGACCGGTATCAGCTTCGGCTTCCTGTTCTACGTGCTGGATCAGATTTTCGGCCCGCTGAGTCTGGTTTACGGACTGCCGCCGGTGCTGGGGGCGATCCTGCCAAGCTTCGCGTTCTTTGCGATCAGTATGTTTATGCTGATTAAGCGGCGCTAAGCACCGTGAATGAAAAAAGGCCGCGCAAGCGGCCTTTTTTATGGCGGTCTCCGTGCGCCCCTTTGTTCGTCCAGCCGTCTGAGGCACCCCTCTATGACCTCATCCAGTCGTTAATCAACGCACCATACAACAGCTCCGCTTCCGCTAACCGGCTCAGCAGGCAATATTCATCGGTCTGGTGTGCCATGGATGGCTCGCCGGGACCAAGGATAATGCAGGGCGGCGTACCCAGTGCGGGCAACAACAGTGACGCATCAGTAAAGTAGGGCACAATGCGCGGCGTCAGCGGAGCGTCATGTAACGCCTGACAATGCTGATAAACAGAATGAATCCAGGCCTGATTCTCTTCGCTCAGTACGGCCGGCAGATCCACCAGCGTCGTCACCGTTACGCTCTCTCCCAGTAAGGTTGTCAGTTGCTGTCGAATGGTGGCGTGCTGCAGATTGGGTGCGCTGCGGATATCCACATCAAATTGGGTGCGATCGGGCACAGAGTTAATGTTCAGGCCGCCTGAAATGCGTCCGACGTTAACGGTCGGCTGCTTCATCAGCGGATGTGGCGCGCCAGGCGAGAAGTGCTGGATCCTGCCCAGAGCCTCCGCCGCCAGATAAATGGCATTAATGCCCAGTTCCGGCATCGCGCCATGGGCCGTTTTCCCGCGCGTTTCACAGCGTAGCCAGAGTGCGCCTTTGTGGCCGATAACCGGATAGTTGGCGGTGGGCTCGCCGACAATCAATGCGCCGACATCGGGCAGGTCAGCGTCAGCAATCAGCGCCCGCGCGCCGTCACAGCCCGTCTCCTCCCCGCCGGTGATCACCAGTACAACGCCGGAGCCCTGCTGAATCGCCTGCTGATGCGTCACGCAGGCCACAGCAAAAGCCGCGACAGCGGCCTTCATGTCACTCGAACCGCGACCGTAAAGCCGGTCACCCACGATTTCACCAAACGGATCGAACTGCCAGTCAGCATTGCCGAGCGGGACCGTATCCAGATGGCCGGTAAATGCCAGCTGCGGGCCGGGCTGACGGCCAGGGAGACGGGCAATCAGGTTCAGGCGATTTTCACCGAAGGGGGACAGGGTGACCTCAAAGCCCCGTTCCGCCAGCCACTCTGCCAGAAAGTGCATGCAGGCCGCTTCGTTGCCCGGGGGATTAATGGTGTCAAAGCGCAACAGCTGCTGCGCCAGCGTCTGGCTCTGGCTCATCATCCGCGCACCGTTAACCAGTCCAGGCAGTTGATCCACAGCTGGCGGTAACCCGGCCACTGAGCAAATTCCTGCGGCAGCCAGTGCGCAGACATATCGCTGGTCCAGACCAGTGAGCGACCCTGCTGATACTCGCGCACCGCCAGCAGCGGATGTGAGGTGCTGGCGATGGTCGCCAGCAGTTTACCTTCCGGGTGCATCTCCACTTCGTTATAGCCCAGTAGCCATGGCCAGTCGTCTGGCATACCGGCGAACAGCGCGTGAGATTCGGTCACGCAGGGATAAACGCCTTCGGGCGTTTCGATGCGGTCATCCCAGGCCAGGCAGCGCACCGGCAGGACTTTCTCGACCGCCGTGTTGCGATAGCGCGCGCCGCCATTGATACCCTGAAAACTGAAGTAGCCGCCAATCATCATCAGCGCGCCGCCCGCCGCCACATAGTCGTGGATCAGCGTCAGGCGATTTGCCGTGCGCTGGCTCTTCAGCCAGGTATCCGGGTGCAGCAGCAACGTATTGGCGCCGATGTCGGACAGAATGATCGCATCCCACTGCTGAAGCCCGTCCGGGGTTAAAGGAAAGTCGGTGGCGGCAGCATGGGCGGGCATGTAGGTGATGGCATAATCGCTGTCGGCCAGCGCCGCCATAAAGTCGGTCGCGCCATTATGCCAGGTGGCGGTGGCAAACTGATCGAAGCCTTTGACGTGAACAGACGTGCTGGTCCAGGACTCGCCGACCAGTAAAATTTTCTTCTGCATTCAGGTTCTCCCTTACCCACCAAAAACGCGCTGTGGGTTAGCAATCAGTAAGGTTTCAAGTTGTTCGCCGCTGACGCCGTGGCGTTTCAGGCGCGGGACAAAATGTTTAAGGATGTAGCCATAGCCGTGACCGCCGTAGCGGGTCAGCATGGTTTTCAGGAACACGTCCTGCGACAGCAAAATCTGTTCGATAAAGCCGTCATCGATCAGCTCACGAATGGCGCGGGCATTTTCCTCATCGGACGGTGACTGCGCGGTCTCATCGGCGTAGTAATAGCTCATGCCGATCATGTCATATTCCAGAAAGGCGCCGCGCTGTGCCAGATCGCGCTGGTAGCGCTTATCGGCAAAGCTGGGGTTCATGTGGCACAGCACCACATGACGCAGGTCAGCGCCTTCTTCTTCCAGGATATCCAGCACCCGATGGCCTAAGCGCTCCCAGCCGGGCAGATGCACCTCAACCGGCACACGTGTCGCGGCACTGGCGCGGCCCGCCGCCCGCAGGGATTTCTCCTCGTCAGGGGTAAAGCGGCTGGACACACCGATTTCGCCGATCAGGCCAGCCAGCACCTCGGGTTTCTCCTCTCTGCCGCCCAGATCGTAAATCAGCCTGTCAGCAAGCGCGTCGATGCTGATCGTTTTGACCCAGTCGGGATGTGAGGGCTCCAGATACAGCCCGGTGCTCATGATGATGTTCAGCCCGGTCAGGCGCGCGATGCGCTGCAGCGCTTTCGGGTCACGGCCAATGCCGATATTGGTGGGATCCACCACCGTCTCGCCGCCCAGTGCCCGGAACTTCATCAGCTCTTCAATCGCCAGATCCACATCAAACAGCTGACAGTTATCGCGGCTGATCAGCGGATTAAGCGAAAGCTCGCCCAGGTTTTCGATGCTGACCGGCATTTCCGCCAGGTGACGCTCGCCACAGCAGCAGGGCGGTACCCACTTGCCGGAGGCATCCAGCAGAATGTGCTCGTGCATCAGCGTCACGCCCATCTCACTCACCGGCAGCGGGCCAAGGACGGTCATCACATAGCCGCTGTTGCTGCCCAGCGGCAGCGGATCGGGATGACGAAAAATAGAGTGTTTCATCAGCTATCCTTTCGCCGCCGATCGCGTCGGGTTGAGAATGCGGGTGTTGAGCCAGATGGCCAGCAGGATAATCGTACCGGTGGCGATCTGCGTGTAAAACGGGGAGATATGCGACAGAATCAGGCCGTTCTGGATGATGGCAATCGACAGCGCGCCGAGCAGCGTGCCGATAACGGTTCCGAAGCCGCCAAACAGACTGGTACTGCCCAGCACCACCGCCGCGATCACCTGCAACTCGAAGCCTTCGCCCTGGTTGGAGGAGCCGCTGCCCAGACGCGCGGTGATGATCATGCCCGCCAGCGCCGCCGCCATACCGCTGAGGATGTAGACCTTCATGGTCACGGCTTTAGTGTTAATGCCGCTCCGGCGCGCGCCTTCCGCATTCGCGCCAATCGCCGTGACATAGCGACCAAAGCGCATATGATTCAGCGCGATATGGCCCACGATCAGCGACACGATGCCTATCAGCGCGGGCATCGGCACGCCCAGTACCCAGGCGCGGCCCATTAAAGCGAACGGGCTGTCGGCAGGGATGGGAATGGAGTAGCCCTGGGTAATCAGCAGCGCCACGCCGCGCACCACCGCCAGCGTCGCCAGCGTGACGATAAAGGCCGGAATGCCTTCGTAAGCGATAAAGAAGCCGTTAATGGCCCCCACCAGCGCACCCAGCAGCAAGCCGCCCAGCAACACCACCGGCCAGGGCAGGCCCCAGTTATTCAGCGCGATAGCGGAGAGGGCGCCGACCAGCGCCAGCGTCGATCCTACGGAAAGATCGATCCCGCCCGTGGTGATCACCAGCGTCATCGCCGTGGCGACAATCAGCAGCGGCGCGCTCTGGCGAATGATATTCAGCCAGTTAGCACTGCTGAGGAAGTTGCCGGTGATCAGGGAAAACACCACGCAGCAGAACACGAAAAACAGCGCGATGCTCACCACGCCAGAGTGGTTGTGCAGCAGACGACGCGGCAGCGAGTGCTGTGTCATACGGGAACTGCTCAGATTCATAATAGTCATCCTGTTACCTCGCTCAGTGCGCGGCGGCCGAGCGGGCGACAAACTTCTCACCCACGATCAGATTGACGATCTCGGTCAGATCCGTTTCGGCCACGCGGCGCTCCGCCACATTGGTGCCCTCGTACATCACCATGATGCGATCGCACACCAGGAAGAGATCCTGTAAGCGATGGGTGATCAGGATGACGCTCACGCCCCGTGCCGACACCCGGCGGATCAGCTCCAGCACCGCCTCCACTTCGGCGACGGCCAGCGCGGCGGTGGGTTCATCCATAATCAGTACCTTGGGATCGAAGGCGGCAGCGCGTGCAATGGCAATCGCCTGGCGCTGCCCGCCGGATAAGTTGCGCACCAGCAGTCGGGTATCCGGGATAGAAATCCCCAGACCTTTCAGCATTTCCCGCGCGTCAGTGTGCATTTTTTCTTCGTCCAGAAACGGGATGCCGAAAATGGACTTCATCGGTTCACGTCCCATAAACAGGTTGCCTGCCACATCGACGGTGTCGCACAGCGACAGATCCTGATAGACCATCTCGATATGGCAGCGGCGCGAATCCGCCGGGTTAGAGAAATGCTGCTCTTCACCATCAATACGAATCGTGCCGCTGGTCGGGACGACCGCACCTGACAGCACCTTGGTCAGCGTGGATTTTCCCGCACCGTTGTCGCCTACCAGACCCAGCACTTCACCCGGAGCCAGTTGCAGGTTGACGCCCTGCAGAGACCGGATCGCGCCATAGGTCTTGGTAATATTCACCATCTCTACCCGTGCCAGGGCAGTGTGTGCCTGCTGCATATGATTACTCCCATCACCACTAACGGGACCGTTACTCTGCATGTAAAAAGGGGCTATCCGGCACGGTTTACGCCCTTGTAAACCGGTTTACCTGCAGGATAAACCCTTTGTCACAACACACAGAACAACACGCTACACGATATTTGTTTGCCGGGTGAGACAGTGCAGCTTCCGTGCCAGTCTGCGACCCGGCGTGGCACTTGTGTTCTAACTCACTGTAATACAGCACATTTGCCGTTTGACTTCAGGTAAACCGGTTTACTGAACAGAAACCGGCAAAATAAAGGCGCTCACTTTTTGCGCCACTATTGTGCGCTTTTGCGCCATTCTGGGTCGTGGTTAACGGATCCGTATCGAGTCGCGTGCCACCCATTCAACCTGCAGACGGGTTTCGGCGGGGACGGGGAGGTCATCATTCAGGATACGCAACATGATCTCTACGGCCGTGCGGCCCAGTTCACGTGCGGGCTGGCGGATGGTGGATATACGGGGCTGGGTGAAGTCAGCATAGGTGGCGTCATCAAAGCCCACCAGCGACAGCGCGTCGGGCGCACTGAGCCCACGCGCGCGCAGGCCATCCATCAATCCCAGTACCAGAAAATCGCTGGCGGCAAAGACGGCGGTGGGGCGCTCTGCGCGGCTGAACAGCTGTTCCAGCGCCTGTTTACCGAACTCACGCTGGTATTCGCCGTACATCACCCATTCGGGCGGGACACGCAGGCCAGCCTGCTCCATTGCGGTGCAGAACCCCTGGTAGCGTTCGCGTACACTCATCAGTTCCGCCGGGCCGCCGACAAAGGCGATATCCCGATGACCTGCAGCAATCAGATTTTCGGTAGCCATCCGCCCACCCTGAACGTTGTCGGCAAACACTTTGGGCACGACGCTGCCAGGGATGTCCTCATCCAGCAGCACGATGCGCTGGTGGCGATTAATCTCTTTGCGTAACAGACCGTTATCAGGATGGTTGGTGGTAAACAGCAGGCCATCCACCTGGCAGGTATCCAGCCAGCGGATAAACTGACTCTCTTTGTCCGGATGGTTGCGGGTAATACAGAGTACCAGGCTGTAGCCATGGGCAGAGGCGGCTTCTTCGGCGGCATCTGCCAGTTCGGCAAAGAAGGGATTGGTAATATCGGGCAGCACCAGCCCCAGGGTTTCGCTGCCGCCCTTGCTCAGGCGACGCGCCAGGCTGTTACCGCGATAATCCAGCTGACGAATCGCCGCTTCAATGCGGTCAATCGTCTCCTGCGGCAGCATAATGCTTTGATTCATATAGCGGGATACGGTCGCTTTAGAGAGTCCGGCCTGCGCTGCCACATCCGATAACAGCACCCGTTTTTTACTCATATCACCTGCCATCTTGCCCGGAATCGGCTATCAGTAACACAGTTGCGCGCAGCGGAGACAGCTTTTCCATGCCCGCTGACGATAAAATAATCGCTTGACAAAATTTAGCCAGAAGCGAATGTTAAAGGCAGTTTACCGCACGACCCGGGAGTCACTCCCAAACCCGATTAATTGCTTTCACACGTGCACCATAATGGACGGTGTGCAGAAAGTCGATTATTCAGGTTCTGGCTGAAGCAGCCATTCAGACGATATTTGCCCGCCAACATTATTCCCTCTGCATTTGAATGCGGAGATCGACTGGTTATCGCTCATTCCCGACGAGGAATTTTAAGATGATGGCATTTAACACCAGAAAACTGCGTGCTGTTGCGCTGGCAACCGGCTTACTGTCTGCGGGTTCATTATTTTCACTGGCGAAAGCCGCAACCACTTATGCGCTGGTTCAGATCAATCAGCAGGCCCTGTTTTTTAATCAGATGAATAATGGCGCCCAGGAAGCAGCGAAAGCCAGCGGTAAAAATTTAGTGATCTTTAACGCCAACGATAATCCAGTGTCTCAAAACGACGCCATTGAAACCTATATTCAGCAGGGTGTGAAGGGCATTATGGTGGACGCGATTGACGTCAACGGCATTATGCCAGCGATTAAAGAAGCGGCCGCCGCCAGAATACCGGTTATTGCGATTGATGCGGTATTACCGGCAGGCCCACAGGCGGCACAGGTGGGCGTGGATAACCTGGAAGGCGGCAAAATTATTGGTCACTATTTTGTCGACTACGTGGCGAAGAATATGGGCGGCAAAGCGCGACTGGGCATTGTGGGCGCGCTGAATTCGGCCGTGCAGAACCAGCGTCAGAAAGGGTTTGAAGAAACTCTCAAAAGCAATCCGGGCATCACCGTCGCGGATGTGGTTGATGGCCAGAACGTGCAGGATACGGCGATGACGGCGGCAGAAAACCTGATCACCGGCAACCCGGATTTAACCGCTATCTACGCGACCGGCGAGCCGGCACTGCTGGGCGCGATTGCGGCGGTGGAAAACCAGGGCCGCCAGAAAGAGATCAAAGTCTTTGGCTGGGATCTGACGTCCAAAGCCATCAGCGGGATTGATGGCGGTTATGTCACGGCTGTCCTGCAACAGGATCCGAAAAAGATGGGTGAAGAGGCGGTAAAAGCCCTGAACGCGATTACCGCAGGCAAAACCGTGTCGAAAACCATTCTGGTCCCGGCCACGGTGGTGACCAAAGCCAATGTGGACAGTTATCGCGCAATGTTTAAATAACCGCTGGCTCGCCGCCTGACTGGAGCAGCGCGGCGAGTTCCTCTGCGGTGGGGAAGGCCTGACGTGTCCCGTGACGGCTGACAGTCAGCGCCGCAGCCTGACTGGCATGCGTCAGTGCTAAAGCATCGATTTCCCCCCCGCGCCGGATCGCGGAAGCCAGCATCACGGCAAGAAAGGTATCGCCTGCGCCGGTGGTATCGGCGGCATTAACGGGTTGCGCCGGACAAAACGTTCGCTGGTCGCCCTGCGTCAGCCAGGCGCCCGCGCTGCCCAGAGTGGTCACTAACGTTTTCACTCCGCGAGGCTGCAGCTGCTGCGCTTCGTGCTGATTGACCACGGCGATATCGACCAGCGACCAGCATGAGGCAAAAGCGGCGTGCACGGGTGAGGGGTTAAATACGGTTATCAGGCCGCAGGATTTGGCCAGGCTGAACAGCGCCTGGGTTTTTTCGGGCGAGAAATTGCCCTGCTGCACCAGCAGATCGCCCGGACGCGCGCTGGCCAGATGGTGGCTAAGCGTAGTGATATCCAGCGCATCTGCCGCCGATGTACTGGTAATAATGGCGTTATCGCCATCGGCGCTGTGCAGAATAAGCGAGGTGTCGCTCAACGCAGTCATGGGCTGCGTGGGCAGTAACGTCACGGGCTCGTTCATGAGCTGCTGACGGATCCATTTTCCTTTGCTGTCGTGACCGGTCGCGGCAATTAAACAGGTTTCAATGCCGCAACGGGATAACACTATCGCCTGATTCGCGCCTTTTCCGCCGATATCCTGCGATCGCTGATAACCGTGAACAGAGGCGCCCTTAGCCGGAATATCTGTAACAGACCAGGTTTCGTCGACAGTAATATTTCCAGCCACATAAACACGCATAGTGTTTTCCCGAACAGGATAAAGAAGCGATGGTTGCTATATCAGCAGGAAAAATTGATGCAATACAAGCGATATTTTCACGCCCTAAAGCGGTTATTGGCGTCATTCATTGTGACCCCTTCCCGGGCTCACCAAAATATCGGGGCAAACCTGTCAGCGCGATAATTGATCGCGCATTACGCGATGCGGAAAATTATATTGCTGGCGGGGTTCACGGCCTGATTGTGGAAAATCATGGCGATATTCCTTTTTCAAAACCTGAGGATATTGGCCCGGAAACGCCGGCGCTGATGGCGGTGATTACGGAAAAAGTGCGGGAGCGTTTCGGCGTGCCGCTGGGCATTAACGTGCTGGCGAATGCCGCGCTGCCTGCCTTTGCCACCGCGCTGGCGGGCGGGGCGGATTTTATCCGCGTCAATCAGTGGGCGAATGCTTATATCGCCAACGAAGGCTTTATTGAAGGGGCTGCCGCGAAAGCGCTGCGCTACCGTAGCCAGCTGCGGGCCGAACATATCCGGGTATTCGCCGACAGCCATGTTAAACACGGCAGCCACGCGATAGTGGCCGATCGCTCCATTCGGGAACTGACCCGCGATGTCGACTTCTTCGAAGCGGATGCGGTTATCGCCACCGGACAACGCACCGGCGACAGCGCCACGCTGGAGGAAATCGACGAGATCCGCGCTGCCACCACCTTACCGCTGCTGGTGGGGTCGGGCGTGACGCCCGCCAACGTCTGCCAGATTCTGGCGCGCACGCAGGCCGTGATTGTGGCCAGTGCGCTCAAAGTCGATGGCGTCTGGTGGAACGATGTGGATCGGGAGAGGGTAAAAGCCTTTATGGCGGTCGCGCAGCCTGCGCTGGAGCAGCCATAACCGCCCTTTATTGCCAGATGCAGAGAACAAAAGCCCCGCAGGGAGGCGAGGTTTTTTGGTTACGTCAGCCCAGCCAGCCTTTCACCACCGGCAGTACGGCGGGGAGCTGCGACAGCAGGTAGAGGATCAGCCCGATAGTGCCGCCTACCAGCGTCCCGTTGATGCGGATAAACTGCAGATCCTTACCGATGTTCAGCTCTATCTGCTGCGACATATCCCGCGCATCCCAGCTTTTCACCGTGTCGCTGATATGGCGCGTCAGGAAGCGGGCAAACTCCGGCGCGACGCTGCGGGCGGCCTGCTCCAGGTGCTGATTCATTGAGTCGCGCAGCGCCGGGTCGGCGGCCAGGGTTTCGCCCAGCCAGCGTGCCGCATCGCCTATTTTCTCCTTCACGCGTGAATCTTCGCTGCTGAAATCTGCCTTGAGCCAGCTGCGCATATCATTCCAGAGCTCGCCGATGTAGCGGTTAAAAGAGGCATCCTCTTTCAGCCAGCCTTTGATCTCGTCGGCGCGGGCCGCCATTTCCGGGTCACTCTGCAGCTTCACGATGAGCTTCTCAACCGCCCGGTTAAAGCCCAGCCGCAGTTCATGGCCCTGATCCAGCGCCACATCATCCAGCAGGGAATCCACCGCGTTCGCCACCAGTTCTGCGCTGTGCTCGCCCAGCCACTCGGTCGGCAGCATTTTCGCCTTGATGGGATGCTCGCGCTTCAGCCAGCGCACCAGCTGGTTAGCGATAAACTCCCGGGTGGTGGGTTTGTGCAGCAGCTTCAGCAGCTGGTCGATTGCCGCGTCCAGCAGCGCCTGGTGACGATTGTTCTTCGTCAGGCTCTCCAGCACCAGGGCGCTGGTCTGGCTGAGATCGACTTTGTCGATAGCGCGATGCACCGCACGACGCATAAAGGTCTGGATGCGGGTGTCATCGGTCAGATCCAGGAAGCCGCGCATCACCTGCAGCAGATGGCGGCCCACGCGGTCGGCGTTACCTGGCGCATTGAGCCACTGCGCCAGCAGGGTGGAGGGATCGTAACGGCGGATCAGATTCAGCAGCGAATCGGTATCCAGAAACTTCTCCTGCACAAAGCGCCCCAGATTCTCACCGATGCGATCTTTGTTGCGCGGGATAATGGCCGTATGACGGGCAATAAACGGCACCGGCACGCGGCGAAACAGCGCCACCACCGCAAACCAGTCGGCCAGTGCGCCGACCATCGCGGCTTCCGCTATGGCTTTGATGCCGCTGACGTAAAAGCTGGGCGGCAGAAACAGTGTGATGACAAAGGTGAGGGCGGCCAGCAGCAGCAGCGAAAGCGCCAGGCGTTTGGTCCGTTTGAGTTCGCGTTGTTTATCCATATCCTGATCTTAGCAGTTTGCCTGCTTAACAGGTCAACGTTCTCCTCTCCCGGTCGAAAAACACAGTTAAGTCTGGCACGGATTTATGCGGTCTTAACCGGACGGATGAGGCGCTGACCAGACTGTTCCTAAAAACTAATCACCTTAAAAATTACCACTCTGATAAACAGTTACGGCGGTGTACATTCCGGAGGCAGTCTCCTTACGTTGACGCACCCTATCCATGGAACCAGACCAGGAGAATTCACGTGAAAGCAATCGCAACGGCAACCGCCAGTCTGTTGATGTTAATGAGTGGTATCGGCGCGCATGCCGAAGGGCTGACCACCTCTGCTGATGGAAAAAATCTGACCGTCAGCTTCGGCAAGCCCACCATTAAGCAGGTCCTGCATTACCGTAAAATGTACGACAAAAAACCCTTTCCCGATGCCGAAATTTATTACTACGACAACGGCACCTATAAAATCATCTCGCAGGGTGAAAACCATTACGGCGTCTACGTGATGCAGGGCAAATTCGATGATGAGACCTTCACGGTGCGCTTTATCTCGCTGCCGTCCAGCGACTGGGGTAACAAGACTGCCTTCCATCAGCTGACCTTTGTGCGCGGCGATAAGCAGAACGTGTTTATCCAGAACGCGATTGTCGATACCGGCGAAGCGATTGCCCAGCAGAACGGCACCTACACGCAGGAAAAGAACACGGTCACCAACCCGGTCTCCACCCACTGGAAACATCAGTAGCGTTAAGGTGGCAGCCCGGCTGCCACCCACCTTTAGCGGCGACGACCGCCAAACAGGCTGCCCAGCACGCCGCGAATAATCTGGTGAGTAATCTGACGCCCGGCGCTCTTCGCCATGGTCTGCACCACACCATCCCGCTTGCCGCCGCGCGGACCGGTGCTGCCAAACAGGATCTCTTTTAATCCCCCCAGAATCCCGTCATCAACCGCCACCGTGTTGCCTTTAGCTTCAGGCGCATTGGCCTTGTCACTGGCGGCCTGCACGCCCTGTTGCAGCCGTTCATAAGCCGATTCCCGATCGATTTCCGTGTCATATTTGCCATACAGCGGCGAATGGTTGATCAGACCGTTGCGCTCATCGCCTGTCACCGGCCCCATGCGTGAACCAGGCGCAATCACCATGGCGCGCTCGACGACCGACGGACTGCCTTTGGCATCCAGGAAGGAGATGAGTGCTTCGCCGGTGCCGAGCGCCTGAATGGCCTCTGCGCTGTCAAAAGCCGGATTGGCGCGCAGGGTCTCTGCGGCGGTTTTCACCGCTTTCTGATCTTTGGGGGTGAAAGCGCGCAGGGCATGCTGTACGCGATTGCCGAGCTGGCCCAGCACCCGATCCGGGATATCCGCCGGGTTCTGGGTAACAAACCAGACGCCGACCCCTTTGGAGCGGATCAGGCGCATCACCTGTTCGATCTTCTCCAGCAGCACCGGCGGCGCGTCGGTAAACAGCAGGTGCGCCTCATCAAAGAAGAAGACCAGCTTAGGCTTATCCAGATCGCCCGCTTCCGGCAGACGCTCATACAGCTCTGACAGCAGCCACAGCAGGCTGGTGGCATAGAGTTTCGGCATCTGGTAGAGCTTTTCAGCGGAGAGGATGTTGATGACGCCTTTACCGCTGCTGTCGACACGCATCCAGTCGGCGATATCCAGCATCGGTTCGCCAAAGAAGTGCTCTGCACCCTGTTGCTCCAGCGTCAGCAGACCGCGCTGAATCGCGCCGATCGAGGCGCTGTTGATATTGCCATACTGGGTCTGGAAGCTCTTCGCGTTGTCACCGATGTACTGGGTCATGGCGCGCAGATCTTTGAAGTCCAGCAGCAGCAGCCCCTGATCATCGGCGATGCGGAAGATAATCTGCAGTACGCCGCTCTGCACCTCATTAAGGTTCATCAGGCGCGCCAGCAGCAGCGGGCCGAGATCGGAGACGGTTGCCCGCACCGGATGGCCTTTCTCGCCGAAGATATCCCACAGCACCACCGGATTGCTCTGCGGCTGCCAGTCGGTGACGCCGATCTTCGCCAGTCTCTCCTGAAGCCTTTCGCCGGACTGACCGGCCATCGCCACGCCGGTTAAATCGCCTTTCACGTCGGCCATAAAGACCGGCACGCCGCTGGCGGAGAAGGATTCGGCCAGCTTCTGCAGCGTGACGGTTTTACCGGTGCCGGTTGCGCCGGTGATTAAGCCGTGGCGGTTCGCCATTTGCGGTAACAGATGGAGTTCGACGTCAGGCGTCCGGGCAATCAGTAGCGGAGATGTCATGATTTTCCTCTCTCGGGCAACGGGTTATGCCTGAAGGATAGCAAGCGAAGGGCAGGGAAGAGGAGAACAATTCGTCAAAAGCGAGGCCGTTGCGCTGTGACGCAACGGCCTCGCTTTTACTGGCGTCATTTCAGGCAGGCTGCCATCCCTGCCGGGTTTTCTACTTCTGCACCTCTTCAAAATTGAGCAGGCTGACGCCGATACCCTGCTGCAGGCTCTTCAGGTTGCTGCGCACGGCGACCTGAGTTGCGCCCTGCAGCAGCAGAACAAACGGCGAATCCTGCTGGACGCGGGTCTGCAGGGCCGTATAAAGGCTGCGACGTTTTGCGGCGTCACTCTCTCCGGCGGCGGCGCGGGTCTGCGCGCTGAGTTCAGGGATCGTCCAGCCGACGCGCCAGGCCAGGGTTTTGCCGCCGCCGGGCACGTTATAAGCAAAGGCGCTGGCGTTGGTGTTGGGATCGATGTAGTCCGCGCCCCAGTAGGAGAAGATCGCCTGGAAGTCACGGCTGCGCATTTTGCTCCACAGCTCCGATTCCGCCACCGGCTGAAGATCGAGTTGCACATCGGCTTTAGCGAAGCTCGCCTGCAGCGCCTGCGCCACGTCGATGTAAGGCGGCTGATTGACCACCGTCAGCGCGATATGCGTGCCCGGTTTAATGCCGCCTTTCTGCAGAATTTCCTGTGCCTTTTTCAGATCGTAGTGGAACGGCGTGGTATTCAGGGTGCCGTCAAATCCGTCCGGCAGGAAGCTCTGGTGAATACGGTACTGACCTTTCAGCAGCTGGTTCGCCAGGCTCTCATAGTCCACCAGCCAGCGCGCCGCCTGCCACAGCGCCGGATTGCCCAGCGCCGGTTGCTGCGGACTTTGGGTGTTAAAGCCGAGGTAGTAAACCAGGCTCGACGGGAAGGCCTCGACGCGCACCCCCGCCGTGTTCTTCAGCGCGGCGATCTGGTCCGGGCCGAGCTGATAGGCGACATCCACGTCTCCCTGCTGGATCAGCAGCCGGCGGCTGCCCGGATCGGCCACCCCTTTCAGCAGAACGCGCTTCAGATGCGGTTTTTGGGTGCTGTAGGGATTGGCCTCCAGCACCAGCGCCTGCAGCGGCACAAACTGCCTGATGGCGTAGGCGGTGCTGCCTGCCGAGTGCATCTTCAGCCAGCCGTTGCCGTAGTCATTGTTATTGGCGTGCTGCCGGACCAGCCTGCTGTCGACAATTGAGGCGACCGGCGCGGTCAGCAGGCGCAGCGCCAGGTCGCGGCCAATCTCCGCCGGCCAGCGCAGCTCAAGCTGGTGGTCGCTGATCACCGTGAACTGCTGGTCGATATTTTCTGGCGTCCAGCCAAACTCGCCCAGAATAAAAGAGGGCGCTTTATTCAGCTTCACCGCGCGGGTTAAGGAGAACACCACATCCTGAGCGGTCAGCGGATTACCGCTGGCAAAGCGGGCCTGCGGATTAAGATCAAACACCAGACTGTGCGGTGTTTTGCCCGCCTGCCAGCGGGTCGCGGCCAGCGGTGAGAGCTGCTGCGGATTGTGATGATCCGGCTCCAGCAGCATCTGGTAGATATTGCGCAGGCTGCTGTTGCTGACCGTTTCGAAACTTTCCGCCGGGTCAAAACTGATGATGCCATCCAGCGGAACGGCCACCACCAGCGTATCGGCGGGGGTGGCCGCATGTGCGGAGTGAACCAGAGTTAGAGCCGTTAACAGGGACAAAAGCGTTTTTCGCATAGAGGGTTATCCTGAGTCGGTAATGGCTCTACTCTAGCGGGCGTCCGATAATCTCAAAATGCCGGTTTGTTCTGAGCTTTGCACAAATATTCGCGTCAGGTTCAGACGGACAGAAAGGCGAATATAATGGCGGATTGTGATTATTTCTTTAAGACTCTTTTCGGTCCGGAAATATTATTCCTGCTCACCGAAGCAAAAGCCTGTTATCTGTAACTGACCACCTGAAAAAAGCGGCCTGTTTAAAGCGTGGCGTGCAGGAAAGACAGCGAACAGGGAAGCGTAATCTTTTTTAACGATCGATGAGCGTGATAATGACAATATGAAAACATCCCGCTGCATAGCTGCCGGGTAATGGCTAATTAACCGATTTTTATCGCTTTTTCCCGGCATTACCCCTTCCGGTTATGCTTTTTTCTGCCCGCTGAATGGGTGCCGTCTGATAACCTTTTTCGGCTGTGACAGCGCGTAAATTTTAAATTTACATTCAGACACATTTATATCCCTAAGATTGTCAGGTCTTTAACCGATATATTTTCTTTGTCACCGATAGATAATTCTACCCGCCCTTAATCGTTCTGCCGTCGTCTGTGCCGTGTGCGTGAATACCGGCGGGGAATACCCCTCTGCGCATCGCCTTTCAGCGTCATCAGCGATTAAGAGGGGTATTCAGCAGATGAGAGTCGTGCGGATATGCTTTTAGAAAAACCCACCACCAGGCGTAAATTTTTGCTCGGTTCACTGCTGGCGCTGCCATTAAGTGAGCTGGTGTTAAAGGGCATCACGGCGGCACAGGCGGCAGAGATGGCGGCCCCCGAGTTAGCCGATTACAGGCCGATCTTTTTCAGTGCCGACGAGTGGCAGTTCATCCTGGCGGCCACCGATCGTCTGATCCCGGCAGGCGGCAAAGGCAAAGCGCCGGGCGCGCTGGAAACCAATGTGCCGATCTTTATCGATCAGCAGCTGCACAGCGAAGCCTTCGGCAGTGAGATCTATCTGCAGGGGCCTTTCAATACCCAGGCTCCCGCGACGCTGGGCTATCAGATCCCGTTCCGTCCCCAGCAGATCTACCAGACCGGCATAAAGCTGCTCAATCAGTGGTGCCATGACACCCATCAGAAAGCGTTTGCTGCGCTGACGCTGGAGGAGAAGGATGCGGTGCTGACGCAGGTGAATAAAAACCAGATCGACTTTACCGCGCTGGGCGAAGCCGATCTCAGACCGTCACATTTCTTCAGCCAGCTGCTTTCCGATACCAAACATGGCTATCTGGCCGACCCGATGTATGGCGGCAATAAAGGGATGAAAGCCTGGATCGCCATCGGCTTCCCCGGCGCGCGTGCCAGCTTCACCGAGTGGGTGAAACAGCACAATGTGCCTTATCCGCTCGGCCCGGTCAGCATCAAAGGTGAACGCGCCTGAGGCGCTTCCACATCAGGTAAACAGGATTATCATGGCACAGGTTACTAAAAAAGAAGTCGACGTCGTGGTCTGCGGCCTCGGCTGGGCCGGCTCACTGATGAGTATTGAGCTGGCGCTGGCAGGACTGGAGGTGCGCGCCCTGGAGCGCGGCGGCGATCGCGATTATGACGAGTTCGCCTATCCGAAACCGGCAGATGAATATGCCTATGCGGTGCGCAACAAAGTGTTCGCCACCCCGGCGGAAGTGGCGGTCACCGTGCGCTACAACAGCAGCCAGACCGCACTGCCTACCCGCAAATGGGGCGCATTTGCACCGGGCACCGGCGTCGGCGGCGCAGGCATGCACTGGACGGCGGTACTGATCCGTCCCACTCCGACCGATATCAAACTCAAAACCTATGTCGACGAGGCGTACAAGCCCGGCATTCTGCAGGAAGATATGCGGGTGATGGACTTCCCCTTCAGCTGGGAAGAGATCGAGCCTTACTACTACAAATTCGAGCTGATCTGCGGCCAGTCGGGCAACACCGGCAACCTGCGCGGCAAAATCCTGCCGGGCGGCGATCCGTTTGAAGGGCCACGTTCTGAACCTTATCCGCTGCCCGCGCTGGAAGACACGCTGAACAATGTGATGTTCAAAGAGGCGGCGCAAAAACTGGGTTACCACCCGTTCCCGAACCCGTCGGCCTGTGTGTCGCGGGCGTGGAAAAACCCCTACGGCAACCAGATCGCCCCCTGCAACTACTGCGGCTACTGCAGCAAATATCCCTGCCTGAACTACTCCAAAGCGTCGCCGCAGACGGCGGTGATGGACGCGCTGAAGCGCATGCCGAACTTCTCTTATGAAGTGAACGCGGAAGTGATTAAGGTGGTGCTGAACGATGATAAGAAAACCGCCAAAGGGGTGATCTACATCGATGCGCAGGGCAATGAGTGCTTCCAGCCAGCGAAAATCGTAGTGCTGAGCAGCTTCCAGCTCTACAACGTGCGGCTGATGCTGCTCTCCGGCATCGGCAAGCCTTACAACCCGATAACCGAAGAGGGCGTGGTCGGCCGTAACTACGCCTTCCTGTCGAACGGCGGCGCGACCCTGTTCTTCAAAGATAAAAACTTTAACCCCTACGCCACCGCAGGCGCGACCGGGCAGATGTTTAACGATATCTCGCCAGGCAACTTCGATGGCCCCGGGCTGGGCTTCCTGGGCGGCGCGAAGATCCACAGTTCACAGGCGACCGGCACGCCCATCAGCACCGCGCTGCCAAAAGGCACGCCCTCCTGGGGCATGGGCTACAAGGAAGGCCTGGAGGAGTGGTACGGTCATTCGATGAAGATCAGTATCACCACCACCTGTCAGTCCTATCGCGATATCTATCTGGATCTCGATCCGAACTACAACGATCACCGCGGGCTGCCGCTGCTGCGTATGACCTTCAACTGGAAAGAGAATGAGCTGAAGCTGCAGCAGCATCTGAAAGGGATCGTCGGCAATATTGCTAAAGAGCTGAACCCCGACAGCATGAGCATGAGCTTCCTGCCGATGGGCGCGGATTTCGATATCACCAAATATGTCTCGACCCACAACGTGGGCGGGGCGGTGATGGGCGATAACCCGAAAACCTCGGCGCTGAACAAATACCTGCAGAGCTGGGACGTGCATAACGTCTTTGTGCCGGGCGGCAACGCCTTCCCGCAGAACTTCCAGGCGAACCCGACCGACACCATCGGTGCGATTACCCTGATGGCCGCACAGGCGATCAAAGATCACTACCTGAAAAACCCCGGCCCACTGGTACAGGCATAAGCGCATGAATAAGCTGAAACTTAACTCTTTTATCGCCAGCAGCACGCTGCTGCTGGGCAGCCTCTCTGCGCTGCCGGTTCACGCCGAAGATGAAGCACAACTGATTAAGCAGGGTGAATACCTCTCCCGGCTCGGTGACTGCATGGCGTGCCACTCGCTGCCGGGCAAGCCTGACTATGCGGGCGGACTGGCGATTACCTCGAACCTCGGCACCATCTTCTCCACCAATATTACGCCCGATAAGCAACACGGCATCGGTAACTACAGCGAGCAGCAGTTTGCTGACGCGGTGCGTAAAGGCATCCTGCCGGACGGCTCCCGTCTCTATCCGGCGATGCCTTATCCCGATTACGCCAGAATCAGCGACGCCGATATCCACGCGCTCTATGTCTACTTTATGAAAGGCGTAAAGCCGAGCGCAGCGCAGCCACCGGAAACGGATCTGAGCTTCCCGTTCAGCCAGCGCTGGGGCATGCGTTTCTGGAACTGGGCGTTCACGTCCGATAAGCCGTTCCGGCCAATCGGTGGCGCATCAGCCGAGGTTAACCGCGGGGCCTATATCGTGGAGAGCCTGGGTCACTGCGGCAGCTGCCATACGCCGCGCGGCCTGGGCATGAACGAGAAAGCCCTCGACAGCGGTGACGATCAATTCCTGGCAGGTGGCAGCCTGAACCACTGGGCAGTGCCGTCGCTGCGTGGCCTGCCGCACTGGAGCCAGCAGGAGATCGTGGATTATCTGCAGACCGGGCGTAACGATAAGGCGGCGGTGGGCGGCGAGATGACCTCTGTGATTGAGCA
Source organism: Pantoea sp. EKM101V (assembly GCF_011800325.1). Taxonomy (NCBI): domain Bacteria; kingdom Pseudomonadati; phylum Pseudomonadota; class Gammaproteobacteria; order Enterobacterales; family Erwiniaceae; genus Pantoea; species Pantoea sp. EKM101V. The sequence goes on along the minus strand of NZ_JAALFP010000005.1, from coordinate 56,734 downwards.
CAGCAGTTCGCACATGACCGACGCCGATCTCAACGCCATCGCCGCTTACCTGAAGTTCCTGGGCGGCAATCCGCCCCTGCAGGCGTTTAACGTGCAGGCGCAGCAGGCTACGGAAGCGAAACTTACCGCGGCGAAAAATCTCAGCGAAGGTGAGCGTCTCTATCTGGATAACTGCGGTGCCTGTCACTTCGTGACCGGCAAAGGCGCACCGGGCGTCTTCCCGGAACTGGATCAGGCGACGATCGTCAACGCCAGCGACCCCACCGGACTGATCCATACGATCCTGGCAGGCGCACAGCAACCCTCTGTCGCTAAGGCCCCGTCAAAACTGGCGATGCCTGGCTTTGCCGGACGGCTGAGTGATGATGAAGTGGCGCAGCTGGCGACCTTTATTCGTCAGGGCTGGAGCAACAGCGCGCCAGCGGTGAGTAAAGATCAGGTGGCTGAGGTGCGTAAAACGCTGAAGTAACGAAGAAGGGCTTCCCCTCTGCCGGTCTGGAGAGGGGAACGCCCGGATCAGTGGAAGGTGCGCGCCACTTCCAGCACGCCGTTAATCACAAACTGCACGCCCATGCAGACCAGTAAAAATCCCATCAGGCGCGAGATCGCCTCAATGCCGCTCTTGCCGACCAGCTTCATGATCGCTCCGGAGCTGCGCAGCGAGACCCACAAAATCACACTCACCAGCAGGAAGGTCAGCACCGGCGCGACGCTCAGCACCCAGGCGGGAAAATCGACGCCGCTTTTCACCGTCGAGGCGGAAGAGATAATCATCGCAATGGTTCCCGGCCCGGCCGTGCTCGGCATCGCCAGCGGTACAAAGGCGATGTTCACCGGCTCTTTGGCCTCGTCCAGCTCATCCAGTTTCTGCTTTGCTTCCACCGAATGGCTGGCAGGCTTCGCCGGAAAGAGCATCCGGAAACCGATAAAGGCGACAATGAGTCCACCCGCAATACGCAGGCCGGGAATCGAGATGCCAAAGGTGTTCAGCACCGCATTGCCCGCGTACCACGCCACCAGCATGATGGCGAACACGTAGAGTGACGCCTGCCGCGCCTGACGGTTGCGCTCCTGGAAGTTCATGTCACCCGCCAGCCCTAAAAACAGCGCCACGGTGGTGAGCGGATTCGCCAGCGGCAGCAGCACGACCAGCCCCAGGCTTACCGCTTTGATCAGCTCCAGCATGTCAGATCCCCCTGATTAATGTTTCGGGCGCTCCAGCGCTTCCAGCAACTCGGGGAAGAAGTCCTGCAGGATTTCAGGCGTCATCAGTTCGGGATACTGCATCAGGTGTTCGCGGATGCGTTCGTTGACTTCCGGCAGCAGTCGCTGGGCCGCGGCGCTGGCGGTGATTTTATGCTTCCTCATGGCGCGCAACAGATCGCCCGGCAGAGCGTCTTCGTCGTCGCCGTCATCGACCATCTCCAGCGCGTCCAGCTCGTCGAACATCTCCATCAGCGCTTCGGTCTGCGGCGTGCGGGACTCATATTCGCGCGGATGCTCCTCCTCCAGGAAGCGCAGCATGGCGCGCATCGGCGTGCCGTCAGGGGAAGCAGGGGGTTCGGCTGCGAACCAGCTCAGCAGCTGGTGCATGGTGACCTGGTGAACGCGATAGCCGCTGTCGACCAGCTCATCGGCCAGCAGTTCGGCGGTTTCATTTTCTATCAGACAGATATGCGTGCGGTTGGGTTCGTACTGATCCAGCCACTGATAGATCTCTTCAATCACGCCATCGTCATACTCGAATTTTTTGCTGAGATAGCTGCCGTCCTGCTGGTGGACGCAGGCCTGGATCTGATCGGGGTCGAAGTAAAGTGCGATGTTGATGCCTTTCATGCGTGCTGTCCTGTAGAAACCAAAACAACACTATAGCGCTCAACCCCAGGTTAAGGGAATGTCAGGCATCACAGCACGGGGGAGTTTCCCGCTCCCCGCTGAACCGCGAGGAGAGGGAGGCAGAGAGGGGATCAGGAGATAAAGTTTTTGCCCTGCTTCAGGACCACGTCGCAGGCTTTGGTTTTGAGTTTCTCACCCATTGGCGAGTTGCTCAGGCTCTGCAGATTGAGCTGCTGACCGTTACCGGTGTTCAGCAGGCCTGCCAGGCCCTGGGTGTAGTCTGTCTGCTGCTGTTGCGCGGCGGGCGTGGTCAGGCCCAGCTTGCTCAGCACCTGATCTTTCACCGACTGCACATTGTTTTTCACCACGTTGTGCTCGACGCAGTACTGCATCACGCCGGCCGCGTTCGTCATGCTACTGGCGCTGACCGCTTTATCGCCGCCGCCCAGCATGCTGGTAATGGAGGAGAGCGACAGCCCGCCATTCTGCTGCGTGGTGCTGGTGGTGTTACCGCTATTCTGCTGGCTGAGCTGCGACGCTGCACTGCTCAGCTGATCCTGCCAGCTTGCTGCTGATGCACTGCCTGCGACCAGAAGCGCGGCCAGTCCCCATCCCCACACACTGCGTTGTGCCTGTTTCATCTCAACCTCGGTATCTGCGTATTCAGTTTTGCTAAGAGAGGCAGAGGCACAGAAAGTTCCTGAATTTTTTTATTTAATTCGACTTTAAGACTCTTCTGTAATCATGGCGCTGAATAATGGAGTAAAGCGCGGTCTGGGTTATTTCCCGGCGCAATGTTATGGCTGTGTAAATAAAGATCTGGCGCTGAAACATTATTTAATATTCTCGCCCATTATGGCAGGAATATTCCTGGTTGCCGCGAATTTTTGTGGCCTTTTTATCGGCATAATTCCTGATGCAACCTGCCGAAAGGTAACTATTTACCAGTGCAATCAGTTCTTTTCAGGTTTCTGTTTTTACAGGTTTTTCTATTTTTAGCGCAGCGGTAAAAACTGAGGTTTTATTTTGATTGATGTTAATCGAGGGGGCTGAATATAAATTTCATTCGCCGGAAATTTTATTATTCCGGCTTGCGAAATCAGCGAGAGTGTTCATGCTTAATCACTGTGTCAGGCAGTTGTGGCAGATATTTAATCTTAACGGGAGAATCAATATGGCTGGGCAGCCAGAACACAATAACTCTGCAGAAGTCGCGCTTAAACTCGCTGAAGAGAAAATAGCCCTGACGAAGCAAAAGATTGTGGATGGACATGTCCGGGTTACCCGTTCCACAACCGAGCATGACGAGGTCATCAGTACACTACTTAACCGGGATAAGGTTGAGGTTGAGCATGTAGCAAAAGCACAACCCGTAGAGATGATGCCCGATATCAGGGAAGAAAACGGTGTACTGATTGTCCCGGTAGTTGAAGAAGAAATCCAAATCGTCAGAAAACTGGTGCTTAAAGAGGAAATCCACATCCGAAAAGTGCAGGAACACGTTCCTTTTCAGGAAGTGGTGACCCGACGTGAGCAGCAGGTGAACGTTGAGAGAGATGACGATCAAACCCGCTAACAGAGAGGAACCTATCATGGCACAGGAAAAAATCGTAACACTGTTCGATTCTGCAAATCAGGCAGAGGCCGCGAAAAGAAATCTCGTGAAAGCAGGCTTTTCCGATCGGGACATCAGTCTTATCAGTGGAGAGCGTTTAGAGCAGGAAGGGCAGTCAGTCCGCCATCCGAGCCTGTGGCAGCGCCTGTTTGGCCATACCGTCGATAAAGATCAGGCGGATGTCTATACCCGGGCGATGGATAAAGGCGGCGTGGTTCTGACGCTGCGCACCGAAGAGGAGAAGCTGGCACGCGCCATGACGATTCTCCATTCACATGACTCGGTGGATGTCCCGTCACGTATGCAGAGCACCCTGGATAGCGGCACAACCGCGCCGGGCGTAAACCCGACGGCCGGTAAACAGTTTGCCGGTGAGACCAACGACCGTCAGGTAGAGCCGCGACGCACCTCGCTGACCGGTGATGAGAGCGAGGCCGATATTCTGCGTCTGGCCGAAGAGCAGATTGAAGTGGGTAAACGTCTGGTCAGCGAAGGCTCTACCCGTGTACGCCGCTATACGGTGACCGATACCGTTTCTGAAGAGATTTCGCTGCATGAGCAGCACGCTGACATCTTCCGCCGCTCGGTAAATGAACCCGCGCTGGCCGGAGAGGTGGACTGGTCCGAGAAAACCGTCGAAGTGGCGGAGACCCATGAGCAGCCAGTGATCAACAAAACGGCTCATGTGAAAGAAGAAGTGGTGGTGCGAACCGATGGCAGTGACCGCACCGAGACCATCAATGACACGGTGCGTCGTCAGGAAGTGGATATCGACCACGCCCGTGGCGGTCTGGATAGCGAACTGCCGGGTTCGGCGGCACGAGGCAAACCGGCAACCGCAGGCACGGCCTCACCCGGCGTGCAGAACCGCGACCACAAAGAGAGCCTGACGGAGAAGGTGAGCGAGAAAGCCAGCGAAGTGAAGGATAAGGTTGAAAACAAGCTGCATCATCGTGATTACGACCATTCGCACTGAGGCGCCAACCCTGACAACAGGCGCTGAGGGCAATGCCCGATGCTGAGCATGCACGAAGAAGCCAACCGCAAGGTTGGCTTTTTTGTGGGGGCGAAACCCCGCCTGAGAGGCAGAGAGGTCAGCTTAACGTTTTCCTGAGAATCGCATTCAGCCAGATCTCATCGCCCCGGCCGGCACGTAAATCACTGGTCTGCCAGAGGTGTGCTGTCTCAAGAGCGAACCTGTTCTCCCTGGCGCCCGCTTCTGTTGTTGTCAGCGGCTTATTTTCTGCCAGCGTCTGAGCGCCGTGAGCATTAACGCCATCAATCAGCTTCTGCAACCCGGCCACATCCATATCTGTAAATCTGCGGCCGTCCTTTTCCCGCTCGCCGCGACCATATTTGAACGAGAGATACCAGACGCCGTTTGGTTTCAGTGCGATGGCCAGCCTGGTCATGACGCCAGGCAGCTCCGCTTCGGAGATATGCAACAGGGAGGCGCAGCACCAGATCCCGTCGTATGTTTCAACCGCATCAACCTCCTGAAAACGCTTCTGCACCACCGCGTTCCCGGAAAACTGACGGGCCAGCGCAACCAGTTCGGCGGAAGCATCAAAGGCTTCGACGACAAAGCCCATGTCACTAAAGGCTCTGACGTCACGCCCTGAACCGCAGCCTGCATCCAGAATGCGTGCGCCGGACGGCAATTCCCTGATAAAAGGCCGGTAAAGTGCCGACATATCCACGTTGGCCGTATCGCGAAAAAACCGCTGAGCGTGCTCCCGGTAATACTCTTCGTTGCTCAAAACAGGCTGTCTCCCTGCGCCGCTGGCTGCCACTCGTGCAGCAGGGCAAATTTTGCCCTGTTCCAGCTCGTCTGCAGAAAGCTGTGCCGCTGTTGAGGCGTTTCGCCGGTCTGGCGGATTAACGTTTCCCGCAGTGGCAGGTGGCTGTTAATAAAGTATTCGTTTCGATCGTTCAGGCGCTGCAGCAGCGCGATTGAGGGAATACGAGCAAACTTACCCTGAGCACCGCGATTACAGGTCTGGCAGGCCAGCACCAGATTCCAGACGCCGTTGAGGTTGCCGATCTCTTCGCTGAGCATCAGCGGCAGGAAGTGATCGACATCAGCCAGGTTCTCCTCACCGCCCGTCACGCCAATCGGCCGGAAGCAATAAAAGCACCGGCCTTTCTGGTAGCCGTTCAGGCTGCTGCGACAGCTGGTAATGGTGACGCGGCGACCACTCTGACGGCTGAAAAGCATCTTGTCGTTATCGTCATAATCAACCGCAATCAGGTTACGTGAAACGTTCATCGCCCAGGCTTCTTCAACCAGCCGCCATCTGGCCTCTGTTTCCGCGACCAGACTGGCAAACTGATCATTTTCTGTCAGCTGGTAAAAGTTATCCGTCAGCCGGATGCCTTTATGGCTGCGCCGTTCATCCAGAAAGAAACGTTTGTCGATCTCCGCGTAATTCACGTTATGAAAGGCATCAATGACATTCGCAAAGCCGCGCTTCACGGTAATGGCAATCAGCTGATCTTCGGTGATGTCGCCCGCATTGAATTGCCTGCACGCCTCCAGAAAACCGCTGCTTTTGCTGGTGATTTGTTTAGGGGCATCCCGCAGGTGAGCACATAAATGACGCGTAAAGGGCACGGCCAGCGCCTCCAGCGTAATCAGATCGTTGTCTGGCTGCTTCAGGTCATAGAGCGCATGGGCCAGGGCAAACTTATAGGAGGCGACATTTTTGCCAAAGAGAATAACGCCGCGCCAGTAGTTTTCAAGGCGGGGATCGGCCTGGTAAAAGCGCATGCAGGTTCCTGTTTTGCGAGGCAGCTCGAAAATTCACGTAACAGGATCAGATAACAAACACAGGTAAATGTAAACCGTAAAGGGCGGGAGGAGCAGGGCGCGCTTTCAGGGATAAAAAGGCGTTAAAAGGTCATAAAGAGATTATGATAGCCGCTGTTGTCGGGCTCATCAGCAGGGACGCCCTCTGCTTAACAACAGATTGTCATTTCACTCACCTCACATTCAGGGAACAGGAAGCAGCGTGACGGTTATTCAGAAGCGGGTAATGCTAGTGGCAGCGCTTGCCACCCCGGTTATCGCCCAGGAAAGCGGCGTATCTTTTAATCACAAGGCGTGGTCAGTCGCCTGCGATAACACCTTAACCTGCCGTGTCGGCGGGCAAACCACAGAAGAGAATCTGGGCGGCGTGTTGCTGACGCGCGCAGCGGGCGCGGATACCGCCACCTCTGGCGAAATCATGCTGCCTGAGGATGATGAAAATCAGAAGCAGTTGACAACGCTTACGCTCTGGATCAACGGCCAGCGTGTGGGTGACGCGACGCAGAAAGCGCATCGCTGGTGGTTGTCAGATGCGCAGTCGCTGGACCTGATTCAGGCTATCAAAGGCCGCGGCACGGTGGAGTTCAGAGGGGATAATGAGACCCTCCAGCTTCCGGTGATGGCGCCTATGCAGCCCTGCTGAAAGTGGATGACGTGCAGGGCCGCATTAACACGCCGGGTGCCTGGGTGAAAAAAGGCGACAGGCCCGAAAAGAGCGTCGCGAAAGCCGTGGCTGTTCCGGTTATCCGGGCGGGACAGATCAGTCACTCCCAGCCCTCTGTTCCGACAAAAGAAGAGGCGGCAGCGCTCAGGCCGCAGCTGCTTGCCGCATTAACCCAGGATCAGGAATGTGATTATCTGACCGCAGTCGGAGAGAAGGACGTCAACGACCATATTATCAGCGGCGATATTACCGCCACGCCACTGGATGCAACGCACACGTTGCTCTCCACCCAGTGCTGGGGCGCAGCCTATAACCAGGGATACGGCTTCTGGGTCACCGACCCGCAACGCAAAGCGAAGCCGGTGGCCGTCACCACCGACGCACAGACCTGGGAAAAGGGTGTCATCACCAACGTTTCGCTGGCAAGCAGTGCCGGCAGCTGCGTGTTTAAAGAAGAGTGGGTCTGGGATGGCAGGGCGTTTCGTCAAAGCCTGGTGGAAATCAACGACGGCTGCTGGTTTCCACGTTCCCTCGGTGACAGAGTGATACCCACGCTGATATCTGACGTAAAACATGAGGGAATAAAGTGAACCGTAAACCGATGCTGTTCGTTCTGGCGATGCTCTCCCTGTCTGCTCAGGCCAGCCAGAGCGGCACTACTTTTGAGCACAAAGACTGGGAAGTCGCCTGTGATAATACGCTGACCTGCCGCATTGCGGGTTATGGCAAAGAAGAGGACCCGTCCGGCTCCATCCTGCTCACCCGTGCCGCCGGACCCGGAACAGAGACGGTCGGAGAGGTGACGCTGGGCGACACCGAAGATGACAGCGAACCGGCGGAAAAGCTGACGCTGTGGATCGACGGGAAATCAGCCGGCGATCTGGTGGCGGCTGACGACAACTGGCGCATGTCGGCCAGTCAGACTTCTGCGGTCATCAGCGCCGTCAAAGGCAACGGTAAAGTTGAATTTAAAGGTGGCACAAAGCCTTTCCTGCTTTCCGGCGAAGGCGCCTATGCCGTGCTGGTGAAAGCGGACGACGTGCAGGGCCGGATCGGCACGCCAGGCGCGCTCACCAAAAAGGGCAATAAGCCGGAGAGCAGCGTGGCTAAGGCTGTACCCGCACCGGTTATCCAGACAGCAAAAACCGTCAGCGGCGAACCCCGTCTGCTGACCGATGAGGAAATCGACGCGCTGAAAACCCGACTGCTTTCAACCGTCAATCGCAATGACGATGACACGTGCGACAGCCTGTACTCACCTGCCGAAAACAGCGATCCGGAGACCGACGGACTCACCCTTACGCCACTGGATGAGACACATGCCTTGCTTTCGGCGCTCTGCTGGCGAGCGGCTTACAACGAAGGCTATGGCTACTGGGTGATTGATAATCAGCTAAAAGGCCAGCCGGTGCTGGTAACCGTGTCCGGGTCGGATTACGACAAGGGCGAGATCACCAGCGTGCAGAAAGGCCGGGGCATCGGCGACTGCATGAACCAGGAGAGCTGGGTGTGGGACGGTCAGGCTTTCCGCAAAAGCTATGACGGCGGAACCGGGATGTGCCGTTATATCCATGCGGGCGGCACCTGGGATCTGCCCACGCTGGTAGCGGATGTGAAGCCTGTTTCGGGTTAGCGCTTTGGTTACGCCTGGAAACCATGAGGTCTGGAGGAACCGCTGCAGAGCGGGTGAGGGGAGTAATCAGCGTCAGCAAGGCTGTCATCTGATGAACGTAAAATCTGAAAAGACGGTTTTTTCAGCAGTTGTATCTTAGCCTGCGGATAAGGGTTGCGGAAACAGGGGGTAACGGTATAATCCCCAACGTTTTCCGCATCCCTTCAGTGCCGAAGTGGCGAAATCGGTAGACGCAGTTGATTCAAAATCAACCATCGAAAGGTGTGCCGGTTCGAGTCCGGCCTTCGGCACCATTGAGATATACGAGAACATCCGGGATAGTCCATAATTCCCTGAAATTAAAGCCGAAAGGCTTTTTTTTTGGTCCAAATCTGTCCGGGCACATCCGTTGACATCCAACATAGTTGGGGGTCAAGATAGGGGTCACTTCGCTTCGATAAACTTTTGACCCCCAAATCATGCCTATAACTGACGTTGCGGCCCGTACCGCAAAGCCTCGCGAAAAAGAATACAAGCTCACGGATGGTCATGGGCTATACCTTCTTATCAAACCAAGCGGATCTAAACGCTGGTATCTTAAATATCGCTTTGAAGGCAAAGAGAGCAGAGCTGCACTCGGCGCATATCCTCTGATCACGCTGGCTAAAGCGCGCGAAAAACGCGATGAAATTCGACTTCTACTTGCTGATGGCATCAGCCCCAATGCCAAAAAAGAAGAAATTAAACAACAAGAGCAGGCTGCGCTTAACACTTTTGAGAAGGTAGCTCGCGACTGGCATGCGAGTAACAAACGCTGGTCGGATGGCCATGCAGAGAGAGTATGGCGGGATATGGAGCGCAACATACTTCCAGCTATCGGAATGCGGAACATCGCCGACTTAACGACACGTGATCTACTGCTCCCCTTGCGTGAAGTAGAGCAAAGCGGTCGGTTGGATGTGGCCTCGCGTCTACAGCAGCGTGTTACGGGCATAATGCGTTATGCCGTTCAAAGCGGTCTGATTGAAAGAAATCCAGCTCAAGACCTTGCTGGAGCAATCGCAACCAGAAAAGCGACTCACCGCCCAGCTTTATCACTGGAACGCCTGCCTGAATTTCTTCAGCGTGTTGAAGCCAGCAGGGGACGCTTACTTACCAGATTGGCCCTGAAACTCAGCCTGTATGTATTTATCCGCTCCAGTGAACTTCGGTTTGCGCGGTGGGGAGAAATTGATTTTAAAAAAGCACTCTGGACTATTCCTGCCGAGCGTGAAGCTATTGAAGGGATTAAACACTCTCATCGAGGCTCTAAGATGGGTACCGTCCATCTTGTTCCGCTTTCGCAGCAAGCTCTGGCGCTATTGGAAGAAATCAAAGAATTGAGCGGCAATAGAGACCTTATCTTTCCAGGTGATCACCGCCCGACAAAGCCCATGAGCGAAAACACCATTAATAATGCTTTGCGAGTAATGGGTTACGACACTAAAACGGAAATATGCGGCCATGGTTTCCGGGCCATGTCGTGTAGCGCTTTAGTTGAGTCGGGGCTTTGGTCACGCGACGCGGTTGAAAGGCAAATGAGCCATCAGGAAAGAAATGGTGTGCGAGCTGCGTATATCCATAAAGCTGAGCACCTTGAAGAGCGCCGTCTTATGGTGCAATGGTGGGCAGATTATCTAGATAGCAACAGTGGATCACATGTAACCCCATATGAGTTCGCAAAGCGCTTTACAAAATAAAAAGTTTTAATGACAAGTGTTCATACTATTCACCTTGCATTATAAGTGTTTAAAATCAGTCTTTTAGGTGGTGATCGGTTGTGGGCTGCGTGTACACGGATGTTCATGTGGAGTGATCACTCTGTGCTGGGTCGTAAAAAAACCGGCCTGAGCCGGTTCGTTTGCTGTGGGGGTTATTTACTGCATGCAGGAAGCCAGTCGGCCTCACTGTCCTCATGCAGCGTGAGATTGGTTTGGACGCCGTTATTCGTTCTGCGCTTCAGTAGAATGCGCTCATACTCTTTCAGCGTCTGTGGCACTGCCTGGCCGAATGCCGTCAGGCTGAGCGGGTGCTGATGGCCGCGTGACTCCATGAATGACAGGTAGGCATGATAGAGATAGCGCTTCGGATTCAGCGGGCGAATATTGGCGTTACCAATAAACAGCCCGTTTGGCGTGCTCAGCGGCATCAGGTATCCACAGAAATCAACCAGCGGATCGGCCTGTCTTTTGATATCCAGCGCCTCACCGGAAGTCTGCTGCGCCTGCAACAGCTCGCGCGCTTCGTTTGGTGATGAGAAGCGCTGCATCAGGTGACGAACAATCACGGCCAGCTCGGTGCTGATTTTGTCCAGCAGTTGCGGGTCACGTTCTTTTGCCGGTATGACTTCCGGGAACGTCAGGATAACCCGGCGGCGCGATACGCCGCCGCTGCGGTCGCTGAAGCGCATCGGGTTGTTGTTCACCGCCAGAATCACAGCCGGGATATGCGTTGAATAAGCGTCACGGTATTTCGGATCGATTGCTACCGCATCGCCGCCGGTAATCGCCTTGATGCCCGCACCGTCGCCGCTCCATTTCTCCTGGTCAGGAAGAATAATCAGAGAGAAGCCCACCACGCTTGCGCGCTCGCGGGAGGATTCCAGCGTGTCGATGGTGGCTGACGTGGTGTTGTCTTTTCCGGCCAGCAGAGTGGCTATCGAGGCCATGACACTTTTACCGCTGCCGCCGGGGCCGGTGACTTCGAGAAACATCTGCCAGTCATAGCGGTTTGCCAGCACCATAAATAACGCCGCGAGAATACGCTCCTGCTTGTCGTGATTGTGTCCGGCAGCCCGCGTTAACCAGCGGTAAAAGTGCGGTGCGTGGTCTGCGAGATTTTCGCCGGGACGCGGCGCGGAGTAGTCCACGCTGTTGACCGTGCGCAGCCAGTTTTCGCGGCGATGCGGGTCGAAGGTGCCTGTTGTGGTGTCATACACGCCGTTACGGAAACCAATCAGGCGGCGGGACGGTTCACCCATCTGCGGCACCATCAGCTTGAGCGTGTCCAGCACGCTGCCGATACCGGCGGCCGAGAACGGTGCGCGTACCTTATGAAACAGCGCGGCGATTTCCCGGCGCAGCGTCTTCGCCTCCATCACCTGCCATGCGCCGTTCTCATAGCGGCAGATTTCCTCCCCGACCGGCGGCACGGCCAGCGCCTCCCCGTAGTGGGCGACCAGCAGCTCCGCTTTCTGGCTGGCGCTCATGGCCTTCAGGTCTGCCTCGCTGACGGATTCAAACGGGCTGAGTGGCTGCGGCTGCGTAAAGGCGGTGAGCTGCGCCAGCGTGGCGATATCGCCCTGCGCCTGCCACACGTCGTTCCAGTCACCCGTAACCGGCGGCAGTGCGGCTTTGCCGCTACAGGCTCTGGCCGCTTCCTCTGCCTTTAGCTGGCCGGTGCCGTTGTCGTCGCGGTCGGCGGCAATCAGCATCATCGCGCCTGGGTATGACTCACGCAGCCGCTTTGCCAGTGAGGGCAGGTTATTGGCGCTCAGCGCCACGTATACCGCCTGGCCGGTCAGCCGGTGCACGGTCAGGCCGGTTGCGTATCCTTCAGTGAGCCACAGCGTTTTGCCATCCGGCTCACCGGCCAGCCAGTATGTGCCTTTCACCTGTCCGCCGGGCAGGGTGCGCTTGTCGCCTGCGGCGCTGATGAGCTGCACGTTTACGGCCGTACCGTTTTCGCCGGTCAGCGGGATGAGCACATCCCCGGTGGCAAAGCTGATGCCACCACAGCGCAGCGCATCAGCAAGTGTGAGCGCCTGTATACCGTGCAGCCCTTTTGATGAAAGGTAGGCGTTGTCCGTGCGGCTGACGGCGGCGGTGATAAGGGCCTGCGCCCGTGCGGCTGCGTCTGCCTGTGTGCGGCTTTTGTCTGCGGTTTCATCATGCATAACCGGGGCTGACTCCGGTAGCGAGCCAAGCATCCCGGCAACCTTCATGGCGGCCTCTTTAGCGCTGAGACTGAGCGCCTTTTCCACCAGGTTAAGGCCGTCACCGGCCCCGCACTGATTACAGAGCCACGTTCCGCGCCCGTCCTGATTGTCGAATCGGAAACGGTCTTTACCGCCGCACGCCGGGCAGGCTCCGTGCCGCCCCCCGGCGTGCACGCTGATACCGAGGGCAGGCAGAAGCTGCGGCCAGAATCCGGTGGCCGCCTTTACGGTGTCAGAGACGATATGTTTCATGTGCATGTTCTCCCTCAGTGCAGCGTGATGCGGCTGGCGGCCGCAAGCTGGCTGCGGAACAGCTCATCCATCATGGTGACGCCGAGCTGCGTCAGCCGCGGCGGCGCGGTCAGCAGGTCCGGCTCAACCATATCGCCCAGCATCGTGCAGGCCATCTCCATGCCTGCGTCCGGGCCGTGGCGGCGCACATAGAAGCCCTCCAGCTCAAGGGCAATGGTCATCTGAAGCTCATCAATCGTCGCTGACACGGTGATGCCGAGGCCTTTGCAGGCGTTCAGGTAGCCCTGCGCCAGCGCGCGACGGTAAACGGCGGTGCGTACCTCAACGGGCAGGCAGGAGTGATTAACGGTCATCATGGCGGGCCTCCGTGGCTAACATGCGGGATTCACAGGTTTCAACAACTTTACCGAGCTGGTCGGTGAGCAGGGCAACGACCGAGGCAAGCGCCGCGCCGTCCGGCACGCAGCCGCGCGCGCTCATGCCGTTCACCGAGTCGAACATATCGAGCACGGTCACGCCGACCGCGTGCGCGTGCAGCAGGCGCAGGTAGTCAGCGTGTGGAATAGGGTAGGTCTCACTGTTATTCAGGCGTTTTGTGAGCGTGTTCATGCGACTACCGCCTTAACCGGCAGACGACCGGCAAAGGACAGGACGTAATCGCGGGCGAGGCTGGCACGGGCGCTGCGCTCATCGCCTGCTACAGTGCGCAGCATGCAGGGACGGGCGGCGGCATCAGTGCGACGCACGGCGGCAAAAATAAAGGTGAATTCGGGGTGAGCGGCAGTAAGGGCCGTTGTCATGAGGACAATCTCCATCGAGTAGCGGTTAACGCCACCACCGGAGCTGCAAATCTCATGGGTGGTGGCCCGAACGGGGTTTGCAGTACCGGCCTCAATGGATACCGGCCAGCCCGAAGGCTGCCCCGCCCGGGCCACCATTATTTGACAGCGACTGCGGTCTAAGAACCACAGCCTGAAAAATGGGTAAGCCAGAGCAATGACACAAAAAAACACGCTTGGCGCGTGTTGTGTCGCCATTGAGTTACACGGGCTGCAAATCCCGGCTGCCGATTTTGCGGCAGCACAAAAACTGTATAACGGCCGCTCGCCAGAGAAAAGCCTTTTTTCACACATCGGGGCGTTTTCCTCAGCAACCGGTCAGGACGTGATCGGATTGCGGCGGATTTGATCGGTATTTCCCGTCCTCTTTTTTTACCTTCTGCTTTGCAGACTTCGCTTTTTGACTCAGCATGGAGATATGGGCGTGCATCCCGCTGGTAAAAGCTGATGCCGTGGCTGGTTTGCCGCTGACCGATGCCGTTAAACTTTCCGCGACAAATGCGGCTTCTTCGCGGGTGAAAGGAAAGGTTTTCGTGCCAAAATTCAGCGAAATCACGCCGCACCTCCGGCACGCTGTGCGATGCGGGCCTGCATCCAGCCGTCAATCTCTGACGCCAGCCAGGCGACGTTTTTACCGCCGAGGGAAATCTGCGACGGGAACTGCTCCCGACTGATTAAGTCGTAAATGGTCGAGCGTGACAGACCGCAGGTACTGATCACCTCCGGCAGTCGCATAAAGCGGTCACGCGGGTAAACGGCATCGCGGGTTACGGGAATGGCAGGGGCTGTTAAGGATGAAACTGCGTGCATGGTGTTACCTCATTATGAGTCCGGCCGGTGCTGTCCGGTTCCGGTGGTGTCTTCAGGTAACCCCCTATTCTGGTTATATTTCTGGTGAAGTAAACAACCCCATGATTGCTGAAAAATGAGCAAAAAGCACTTCTGTTACCTCCTGTTTGCCTTTGTTTGCCAACATTTGCCATCGTTTGCCTTTTAAGAGCTTTCAGCGATTAAAAAGCTTTAATTAATAGGATTAAAATCTGAAAAAGGCTCGCCAGAAAAAAAGCTCTTATCTGAGGTTGCGTGAAGACAGGTGAATACTGAGTGAAGACTTAATTTTAAAGTGTTCACTATTTTAAGTGTTGTATTTATTACCTTTTTTATCTTAGTGAATACCAGTGAACAGTTATATGAGAAATATCACCAGTCAAGGGGCCATCCCGTACTGGTTTTGCCTTTGTTTGTTCATCGACAGGCGGAAAGCAATGAAATGCGCTGTCCTGTGGTAAACGACAGAATGACCTCATCCTTTACAGACGATGAGAGACAATAATGACCACCCCGGAACAGAAACCTGCATCACAGGAACGCTTCGAGAAAGCCCGCGCTGAACATACCGAAAGGATGAAAGCCTATAACGGCATCTGCGCCGATATCGCCCGCTGTGAAAAAGAGCAACAGGCAGCCATCGAGGCAGGAAAAGAAGCCGAGAGCAACTGGCGCACGAGCTTTCGCAACCTGCGAGGCAATCTCACCGACGAGCTGCGCACCGAACATTCTCAGCGCATCGCCAGCCGTGAACTGGCCGATGAGTTCGGCGGGCTGCTTAAAGAGCTGGCGCTGGATAAGCAGGAGGCGATGCTGAAATGCTGCGGCAGTGGTAAAGAGTATGTTGAATCGCACCGGGAGGCTTTTACCGGGTTCGCGGATGCGCACTGGCAGTCAGCCCTGCGTAACGTAAGTCCGTCGCTGCTGTGGGCCATTAAGCTACGTCTCCGTCGCGAAGAGCTTTCCCCGACGTTTGCCGGAGACGACCGGGATAGTATTAAGGACGTGGCTTATCTGGTCGGTGAAGCGCTGACGCGGGCGGCTGCTGCTCTGCCAGACAGCATACTAAATGAGGCTCCGCTGCTGGAGAATATTGGTCTGTATCGTCCGCCGCTTACCGGTATTGATATGGAGCTTTACCGCCATCCTATGCGCCGCCAGAAGCTGGCTGAAACAATCCGGGCGCAGCGTGCAAAACTTCAGGAGGGCAGCCAGAAATGATGCACTGTCCCTACTGCAAAAGCGCGGCACATACCAAATCGAGCCGCTATATGTCAGAGCAGGTAAAAGAGCGTTATCACCAGTGCACTAATCTCGACTGCTCCTGTACTTTTAAGACGAATGAGAGCATCACAAAGGTCATCACCGCACCGCCACAGCCGGAAAACGTACCGGAAGCACCACCGGAACCGGCAAGAGAACGTCAGACGCTGGGCCGTTATGGCTCTTCATTCCGCCAGGTTCATTAATCCCGCACAGCCGCTGCGCGACCAGCGGCTTTTTTGTGCCTATGCTTTGTCTTTCTGATGCCCTTTTTCTGGCCAGCCGCCTTGTTGAGAGCAATGCATGCATAGCGTGCATGGATCTGCATGCAAAAACATGCATCGCTTTGTCTCGTTCAGGCCATGCCGGGCGCGGCCTGGCCCGTAGCATGCACCTGCATGAAAAGTGATGCATAAAGTGGGCAGGCGTGGCGGGGATAGCATTGCGCGCTGGGGCGTATTTAATTGAATACTCAGAATGGGGTAATTCGCACCAGTTACGATCCAGAAGTAATCACTTCGAGTAAACTGCGACTAAATTGCAGTTCAAAAAACTGTTAAAACTAAATTAAAGTTATTTTATGCTTTTTTATTGCCCGCTTAATAGAGTGGAGCTCTTGTTTTTTTACAATAAAATGATTTATATGGGTATTTTGTTATTTTTTTAAGTGGGTTTTTTGTCAAAAACTCAAAGCGCCCATCTTACTTAATCTTTTCTTATGTGATAAAAGTATTTCAAAACATTAATGCATATTGAAATTTTTTATTGTTAAAAGGTCATCAAAATTAAGGAAATTGAGGGTGTGTGAAAATATTGAAGACGTAGCGAAACTGGCGCAAAGATTTTATAGCTTATTCCCAACAATAATTCTAGGCAGCGGCGCTTCTGCGGCATTTGGTATGTCAGGAATGGGAAAGCTCGCAGAATGCTTAATAAAGGAGGTAACTGTAGAAGAAGAACATTCAGCTTTATGGGGGAGTTTTTGTGATGAGCTGTCATCTGGAACAGATCTTGAAAGCGCTCTTCATAAACATGACCTACCCGAACTAGTTACTTCAGAAATAATAAATAAAACGTGGCTCCACTTATGCCCACAAGATTTAGGTATATTTAAAAAAGGAATTTCAAGTAAAAAAGAATATCCTTTATGTGTGCTATTAAAGCATATGCTTAGAAGTACAAAAGATAGAATAAACATTATAACTACAAACTACGATAGGATCGCAGAGTATGCATGTGAGCAAGCCCGAGTCCATCATTATACTGGTTTTGCTCACGGTTACAGAAAATTCCCAGTAGATATGAATTATTTAACCTGCCAGAGGCAGGTTAATATATGGAAAGTTCATGGTTCACTGGATTGGTTTTTATCACCAAATGAAGAAATATGTTCATTTGGTAATGTTAGTGAGATACCAGATAATCATATACCATTGATTGTTACCCCCGGTCTTGCGAAATATAGAAGCACTCACAAAGAACCATATAAAACAGTAATACATGAATCCGATAATATACTAAAATCATCCCCATCATATTTATGCATTGGATATGGTTTTAATGATGAGCATATTCAGGAGAAATTAGTAAATAAGTGTGTGAATGAGGATTCAAAGTTAATTGTTATAACGCATAAACTAACTGAATCTACCAAGAAAATCCTTTTTAAAGGAAACTTAAAAGAGTTTCTTGCAATTGAATCCGGAGAGAGTGAGAGGGAATCTTATATTTATACTTCAACGGAAGAGAAAAAAATTATCATTCAAGAGGATTATTGGAGTTTGAATGGTCTGTTAAAATTAATTATATAGGTGAGCCATGACAATATTTAATTATAAAGATGATGAATCATTAGGCAAAGTTATATCAGTAGATACTGTTACTGTTATAATTGAAATTAAAGATGCAGAAAGCCTCAGAAAACTTCAGGTTAATAGATTAATTGCTTTGCAAAGTAGTAAGCCAGGACAGCACTTGGTTGGCTTAATCACTCAAGTTACACGTAAAAAAATCATCAGTGAAGATGCTGAGCTGGATGATACTGAAAAAGTTGAGCTAAATCTATGTAAAGTCTCGCTAATTGGCTCTTTACTCGATAGAGTTGGTATGCAAGTAAATGTGTTTAGGCGCACAGTTGAAAGTGTTCCAGAAATTGATGCAAACTGTTTCCCTATAGAGGGAGACTACCTTACAAACTTCATGAGAGTAATTTCTCAAGCAGTAGGTGATGGGTCTTCTCTAATACTGGGTAATTACACTCTCGACGAAAAGGCTATTGCATATCTAAATGGGAATAAATTTTTTCAAAGGCATGCCTTTATTGGGGGGAGTACCGGCTCTGGAAAATCTTGGACTACTGCTAAAATAATCGAACAAGTTTCAACGCTTGACAATTGTAACGCAATTTTATTTGATCTTCATGGTGAATATAAACCTTTAAATGGAGAAGGTATAAAGCACTATAAAATAGCAGGGCCTTCTGACACTGAGAGTGGAAGAGGTTTAAGTGAAGGTGTGATATTTTTACCGTACTGGTTGTTAACTTACGAAGCTCTTGTTTCTTTTTTCATAGATCGTAGTGACTTAAATGCTCCTAATCAAGCTATGGTTATATCAAGAGAGGTTAACTCTGCTAAGAAAGAGTATCTTCAGGAGAAGGAACTTAATGATATTTTAAATAATTTTACGATTGATAGCCCCATTCCTTTTAGTATTGAGAAGCTACTGGTGACTTTAAATTCATTAAATACCGAAATGGTACCCAGTACGCGAGGAGAGAAACAAGGAGAGTTCTATTCCAAGTTTAGCCGAATGATAGCTCGCCTAGATAATAAAATTAGCGATAGAAGATTAGGTTTTATGTTTCAGGGCGGGGAAGATACAAAAAACTTTGACTGGCTTAATAAATTATCTAAGGTCGTGTTAGGAGGAAACAAAGAAAAAGAAGGTGGGGGCGTTAAGATAATAGATTTTTCAGAAGTTCCATCAGATATTCTACCTCTTATAGTCTCATTAGTTGCTAGGTTGGCATTTTCAGTTCAGCAATGGACTCCAAATAATATGCGTCACCCAATAGCTTTACTGTGTGATGAGGCGCATTTATACATACCTAATAAAACATCCTCTACAGGAGCAGATGATGTTTCAATAGAAATATTTGAAAGGATAGCTAAAGAAGGTAGAAAGTATGGTGTCAGCCTCGTTGTAATAAGCCAGCGACCATCAGAAGTAAATAAAACGATACTCAGTCAATGTAGCAACTATATCTCAATGAGACTCACAAACGCTGATGACCAAGGAGTTATTAAAAAATTACTTCCAGATAATTTGGGTGGACTAAGTGAGCTTTTGCCCACTCTAGACACAGGAGAAGCTTTGGTCGTAGGCGATGCAAGTTTGATACCAAGCAGGATACGAATTGCTGAACCAAAACAGAAGCCAAATAGCGGCACAGTAGATTTTTGGAATCGTTGGCAGGAAGATTCTCAATCCAGCAGAATTGACATTGCTATAGAAAATTGGAGAAAACAGAATATTAGCTGAATTAGCTCAAATTATGACCCCTGGCAATTAATATTAATGGGGGTCAATTTTGAGGTCATTTCACGGTTATTATATAAAATAAATCAATTTTTTCAGTTGCTTGTGATTGGGTTTTGAGTCCGGCCTTCGCACTAAACATGCAAGTTCAAGTCACTTAAGGACGGCTTTTTTTATCTGAGTTTTTGCTGAAAAAAGCGCTCACTAAATTAATCCCAAGCTTATTCTCTTATAAAGCAGAAAAGAAGTCTGGTACTGATAATATAATGATTTCATCAATATCCAGAATAATAATAAACCCTCAATTTTCGAAAGAACTTTTATATCAATAGGATACGTAATAAATAGACTACCATTCAGCATTCCAGCTTTTGAAAGAGAGCTTTAATTTTTCAATGGTATGGCGCCATTTTGGCGTTGTAGGTTTGCAGACGGTATTTTGATTGCCGAAAAAACCAACCTCATTGATGGCGTCCTGCTCGCTTCTGGTCTCCAGCCATTTCACAGCAACAAAATACTCGGACTTATCGGGGTCATCAGCATTCTTACGATAAAGCTCTCTGAACTTCAGCACATCCATAGCCAGCTTTTCACCCTCTTCGGTATTTACAGTGAAGCTGCTGGCAGGCTCAACGCCACTCTGCACAATACCTACACCGACATAACCCGTTGCAGGAATTTTTACCCATACACGATTACCGGGCTGAAGTTGTTTTAAAGTCTGACTATACCAGCTTCCGCCACCCGCGCTGATAAAACCGTAACCGCGAGCCTCGTCCCAATTGCGACTATGTGGGTCGCCAAACGAGACGTAAAACTCACCGTTCCAGGGTTCCTTTGCACTGGCGCCTGAAGCCGTGGCCTGTGCGGCGTTGGTTTGTGTTTCACTCGGATCGATAAGCCAGGCACGGCTCAGGAACTGATCGCCGCCGTGCTGAAATACTTTGAAGAAGAGAACGTTTATGGAGATTCCATTCTTACTAAGGTAGTCAACGATTCGTTCGGTTGATGGGTCCAGCTCCGCCGCGACAATAATAATCTGATGTGACTGATTCAGAGACTCTTCTTCCAGCTCAGTATTAAAGCGCTGCCTGAATGCGTCGCCGAGCTTACCTCCGCCTGAGAATTTTTCATAAATCTGCGACAAACGGTCGGCGGTCAGATCATCCACCCAGGAAGCGTAATCCAGCGCCTGCGCGACCACCTCCCGCGGTGTGCGGTCGCGTTTAAGCTCAATCAGGATCAGTGAAGCATCGGGTGCTATTGCCAGCAGATCGATCCGCCCTTTATCAAGCGTATTTTCCTGATGGCCAATGATCATCCACTGATCGGAGAGGATGGTGGGATCGTTTAAGATCATCTTCTCCAGCAGTTGCTCACTGGCGAGTTTACTAATGGTTAACGGCTGTGGGTTATCGCCCACCCGCCAGATAGCATGATGAACCGGCATCATCTGATCCTTAGTTTAATGCTGCATCTTTTAGCGCGTCCGCCAGATGGAGCTGAGTGCTCAGGTCGGATTGTAGAAAGCCACAATTAACACTAAATCTCCTAATTTTGCTAATAATTTTCTTCTGTTATTTGATCGGTTTTAACAGCAAGATAAAGCTTCTGTCTTTGTTTGTATTGGACTCTTTCAAAGTTAATATTGATTATGTTTTCATATGGAGCTATATATGCCAGCGTTAAAATCTACAGCCTCCCTGCTTGCCTTAGGCCTGTTTTCCACTGCTGTTTTAGCTGATGAGGCACACGTATGTCGTTCGGCCTCATTGCCCCAATCCAACAGTGCAGCAACATTGTCTGATAATACCCAGTTTACCTGTGGTGGTGATATCTCCGGCACCGTGTCTGTTTTGTCCAAGGCAGGCTGGAAAGTCTCTCATGTTCTGGAACAGTCAGATATGTCAGCTTTGTCCTCTATGAAATCTGGTAAAATGCCGCCTAACCCGGAGGATCTAACCAAAACTTATTGGATTATCATCATTCAAAAATAATTTATCAGTATTAAAAATAAAAAGTATATTCGAGATGTATTGTGTTGCGAATATATAATGTCGGGAGTATATCAATGTTAACTGTTTGAATGTACTGCTCCCTTCAGGCTTTTTTACCTGCTCCAGATTGTTTTATGCAGCGTAAAGTCAGCCATGCCTGATAAGCCACGTGAGGATGCTTAAATAAAATTTTTTACGAGTTAGTATTCTCTGCTATATCGAAGCTGAAACCAGATTTGCTGAAAAGAAACTCTGTCTTGAATACACTATCTTCGCTGTGAATATTTTCACTTTACGTAGGTTATCTGTCAAAAGGATTATAAAGGGTTTCACTTACATGCAGCGCTAATTTATAGATTCCCATTGGTGGTTATAGCAATTTAGCGAATCAGGAAGACAGTGTTTAAGAAGGGTATCACTAAATTATGATTGTGTAGAATATCGAAGGAAGATCAATTTCTTTTCATGACGAGGCATTATGATAAATCACGTTCTTGGATAAATTCATTAAAAAAAAAGGAGCCAGAAATGGCATTAAAAGGAAAATTCACTGTTAATGATGCAGATTACTCCCCTTTACTCATCTATGGAATAGGCACGTTTATGGCGTTTTCTGGTAACAGGGAATATCGCAATCGTGCAGGATGTATTGCAGTCCCGGACAACGGGCCGATACCTGAGGGGGTATATCACATCGTTAAACGCCCTACGGGGGGCTGGAAAGGCATAATCAGGACAGACATGCACGATTTCTACTCTTGGCCGGGATCAACGCCAGTCATCAGGTATGAATGGTTTGCTTTGTATCGTGATGATGAAAAGATAGATGATCATACGTGGGTAAATAACGTAAAGCGAGGTAACTTCAGGCTACATCCTCGCGGCCCACTGGGTGTCTCTTTAGGCTGCATCACATTGCAGCACAAAACTGATTTCATCGCGATTCGGCAGGTTTTACTCTATACACCACAGGTAAAATTACCTAACGGGCTAATCTCTTATGGAACAATTGAGGTGGTTTTAAATGGAAGCAAAACGTGTCCCGGCGGGGTTTAGAATCCTTATCGCAGCGTCCTTGTTTGTCATTACTTTTCTTATTGCAAGGCCATCAGATCCCTCGACAGAGGGAGAGCAGCAGTTTTGGACAGCGTTAGCAAAGCTATTCAATCAACGTGATATTGAGGGGTTTGTGGGGATTGCATTATTAGTGATATGTACAATAGTAACGGTAGTCGGTTACCTGGTAATAGTAAGGATTGTTGAGAAGAAAATTAAAGCTAAGGAATGACTTTTGTAGTGAGTAGGTCAAAGATGAAAATAGCATCCTTTTTATTCGCGCTATTTCAATTTGTTCGCGGATTAGATACAACGGTCAATTAATCATGTTGCTTTGTAAAAAATTAAGCTTTCTGCTTTTCGGGACTGCCTGAATGATGAGATGTGGTGCACTCGCTTCTATCACCGCGCTTACTTTTGGCGGCTTGTTACTCTGGCTCGTAATTTCAGGCTCTGATAAAACGACAGTTTACACGGAAAAGGATTTCTTTAGCTATCACACGCTCACGCAAAAATACATCGAAAACGCCCCGCGAATAACGGACAACTACTATTTTGAGGCGCACCCCGGAGACGGCTATTCTCCTTCAAATAGCATCATATTCAAAGGCGCTACAGATACGGCTGCACTCCACGCTTATCTCGAAAAGCTGGGATACGTGAAGCAAAAACGCAGTCTGGGGGAGAAGGAAATATGGGCGAAGCCCGATCAGCTGGATGGTGATCTGTTCTATCTTTACTTTAACCCTACAACCCATGAGATTGAGCTGACCAGGGTTTTGAATAATTGAGACGCCTGAACAAAAAATCGTTGTGGCGATGCCGGCCTCTGTCGCTGGTCATCGCGCTGCTACTGGTGGGATGCGCCCGCTCTGATGCGCTGTGGACGGTCACGCATGACCTCTGCATGAATAACTACCACTACCGTCGCGATCCGGCACCCTGCCAGCAAATCTATCTGCCGCAGGACAACACTCAGGGCTACAGCATCATCCAGAATCCTCGCCACAGGCTGCACTTTATTCTGGTGCCCACGGTGGCCATGTCCGGTATTGAAAGCATTGCGCTATCACGACCCGGACGTCCCGATTATTTCGGCTACGCCTGGTTAATGCGTTATCGTCTGATGGCGGCCTATGGTGCTGCCGTGCCTGAAGATCGGCTCGGCATGGCGCTCAATTCCGCTTATGGCCGCAGCCAGAATCAACTGCATATTCATCTGACCTGCCTGCGGGAAGATGTCTATCGTCAGCTTCAGGCCGAGCGCCCCTTTATTCATGATGACTGGCGACCCTTACCCGATCGTTTGCTGAATCACACCTACTATGCCCGTCGCGTCATGCAGCCGACGGCGATGGGGATCTATCCTGTCTCCTCCGTGGCACGCCATTTCCATCTCTCCTCGCCGCAGCTGGCGGAGTCGGGCGTGGCGCTCATCCCGACGACGTTCTCGGGAGAAAAAGGGTTTATCCTGCTAACCACCCGGCGCGGCTGGGATAAGGGCAATCGGGCGTCCGTTGAGTCGCTACTGGATAAACGCTGCGCTATTCTTTCAGCGCCGCCCGCTGACGTTTCAGCCGCAGAGTAACGAAACCTCATCCCAGCCATCCACCACCAAACCCTTACCGGTACAGCGCCGCTTTCCCCACCGAACTGAACAGCGCCATCTTCGCCGCGACGACTTCACCCGCCGCCTGCATCGGTTTTACAAACAGCGCATTGGGTTCATGCCCGCCCTGTTTCAGCTCCTGCTCCAGCGCCACGAAAAACGCCTTCTTCATGTCGCTGGAGATATTGATCTTACCGACGCCATAACGAATCGACTCCGCCACCTCGCTGTCTTTATTACCCGAACCGCCATGCAGCACCAGCGGGATATCCACCACCTTCCGGATCTGCTGCAGACGCTCGATATCCAGCTTCGGCTGCTTGCCTTTAGGGTAGAGACCGTGCGAAGTGCCGATAGCGACTGCCAGCGTGTCGGTGCCGGTCTCGCGCACAAAGGTCTCAGCCTGCTGCGGATCGGTATAGAGAATCTCATTACTGCCGCCTTCGCCGCTGCCTTCTGCCACCCCGATGGTGCCCAGCTCCGCTTCCACGGAGACATTCACCGCGTGGGCGATCTCCACAATCTTCTTCGTCAGCGCAATGTTCTGCTCAAAAGGGTGAGAGGAGGCATCCATCATCACCGAGGTAAAACCGGCGTAAATCGCTTTCATCACCTCTTCCAGCGTGCGGCCATGGTCCAGATGGATCACCACCGGCACCCGTGCCTGAATCGCCAGCGTCCGCAGATAGCCGATGAACTCCGGGCCGGTAAAGGCCATCTCATCAGGGTGGATCTCCAGAATCAACGGTGAATCCAGTCGCTCGGCCGTCTCAACCGCGACGCGTCCAAACTCAGCGCTGGCGATGTTAAACGCACCCACGCCAAACTGATGCTGACGGGCCACGCTGAGCAGGTCTTTCATGTTGTAAAGCATAGGTTTTATCCTTGTTTTGCAGGAAGAGAGATATCTTTTTTCAGGAACAACAGGATCAGCGCCGTCAGCAGACTGCCTGCGGCAATCGCAAACAGATAACCCATAACGTTGCTGATCACGTTAGGAATGAAGATGACGAAGATGCCGCCATGCGGAGCGCGGGACGCGCAGCCCAGCATCATCGACAGCGCGCCCGCTAAGCCGGAGCCCGCGACAATCGCCGGGATAACGCGCAGCGGATCGGCGACCGCGTACGGTATCGCGCCTTCGGTAATGAAGGAGAGACCGAGGATGTAGGTCACCTTGCCGGTTTCCCGCTCCTGCTCGGTAAACTTGCGGCGGAAGAGGGTGGTCGCCAGCGCGATGCCCAGCGGCGGCACCATGCCCGCCGCCATACAGGCGGCAATCGGGCCATAAATGCCGCTCGACATCAGGCCAATCGCAAACATACAGACGGTTTTGTTCAGCGGGCCGCCCATATCAAAGGCCACCATCATGCCGAACAGCAGGCCCAGAATGGCCGCATTGGTGTTACCCAGCGAACTGAGGAAGGCGGTCAGCCAGCCGAGCAGCATCTTGATCGGCTCACCAATCAGCAGCACCATCAGTGCGCCGGTCAGCAGCACGCTCAGCAGCGGCACGATTAAAATGGGCTTCAGCCCGGCGACCGCTTTGGGCAGGTGGATATGGTTGTTGATGAGCAGCGTGATGTAGCCCGCCAGGAAGCCGGCAATCAGCGCACCGAGAAAGCCGGAGCCGGTGTGGATCGCCATCATCCCGCCCACGGCCCCCGCCACGATGCCCGCTTTACCGCTGATCGACTGGCTGATGCCCAGCGCAAGAATCGGCAGCATCAGGGCAAAGGCCGAGCCGCCGCCGATGTCAGAAAGCATCTTCGCTATCGGGCTGAAATGTGCGTCCCCTGGTGTGGCCGCCGTAATCCCGAAGGAAAAACTCAGCGCGATCAGAATGCCGCCCGCCACCACAAACGGGATCATCAGGTTCACACCGGTGATGAGGTGGACATAAATCTCCGACGCCCAGGAGCGGGAAGCCGATGCCTCTCTGACCGCAGAAACCGGTTCAGCAGCGCCGGTCGGTGACGCAGATTCGACCAGCTTCGGTGCCAGCTCGCCGTTGACGATGGCGCTTAACAGACCTTCCGCATCTTTCGCCGCACGGGTGACGGGCACTTCAATCACGTTTTTGTGCTGAAAACGTGCCATCTCGACTTTTTTATCTGCGGCAATCAATACGACATCAGCCTGATGAATATCGTCGTCGCTGAGAATATATTCGCTTTCTATGGCACCCTGGGTTTCCACTAATACATTCAGCCCCAGTTTTTTCGCCGCTTTTTTTAAATTACTTTCGGCAAGGTAGGTGTGGGCAACACCTGTAGGACAGGCGGTAATGGCAATAATGTTCATAAACGTTCTCCGGTAAAAGGAAACGATTTTATTTTTATCTTTTTAACGACGGATGAATGGCGACTGTCTGAAAACCTCCTTACTGTTTTATTTTTTCACGTTCTCCCTGTTATTCAGGCTCCCGAGCGGGACAGGAGTAAATGAAACATCTCTTCGCGATGTTCTGTATTCAGTAATTGTTCAACCACCTCTTCGTCACCGAGGGCAATGGATATTCTGGCGAGCATTTTTATATGGCCGACATCTTTATCGGACTCTTTAACCGCGAAGAGGATCACCAACCGCACCCGGGTGCCGTCGATGGTCTCCCAGGGAATATCCTGGCGCAGGCGTCCGACGGCAATCCGGGTTTTAACGACGGCAGCCGATTTACCGTGCGGAATGGCAATATGATTTTCAAATCCGGTTGAGCCTAACTCTTCGCGCAGATAAACATCTCTCAGAAAAGCGGCTTTATCCGTGACCGCACCGGTCTGGCAGAGCAGGTCGGTTAGCTGAGAAATAATCTGCTCTTTGGTCTGGCAATCGACATCGAGAATAATGCACTCTTCTTTAAGCACTTCATTAATCGCCACGGCTGTCGTCATTTTATTTCTCCATCATTAATTAATTGAGTTCGATACCAGACATTCGGTAACCCTGGCGATATCTTTCGCCGAAAAGAGGGCGGAGACATACACCACCGGCTTTTCCAGCGGTTCCAGCCGGATAGTCGAGATCACCACGTCGCACGCCTGTCGCTTCAGGGAGTCCGCGATATTTTTACCGGGCACAATGTCGATAATCTGCCAGTCAGGAAAGGCGCGCAGGATCCGTCCGTAAAGCAGCTGCGAGGTACCCAGGCCGCTGGAGCAGACCAGCAGCACCCGCTTTACCTTAATGCTGTTTTCGATGGCCGCCTGAATATGCACGGTGAGATAGGCCACCTCATCGTCACTGATTTCATCCAGCTGATACTCCTGCGTCAGCTCCCGGATCACCGCTTTGACGGCGGCGAACACGGTGCCCAGTTCGGTCTGGATATCGTGCAGCAGCGGATTTTTAATCCGGATGTGATATCTGAGGCGGTTCAGCATCGGCTTGATGTGTGAAGTCAGCGAAGCCTGCAGCTTCGGATCGGTGGTGATGGCGATGTTGATCCGCTGCGCCACCCGGTCGATCAGCGCCGCAGCAAAGCGGGTTTCCCGTTCTGAAATCAGCGCGTCATCGTGCAGATCGGCATCGCCGCCCGCCTTACCGGACGACACCAGATACTGATAGATGGAGTGCGCCTCCTCGGCGACCAGTAGCGTGTTGTAAGCCGTCTCGATGCGCTCTATGACCGCCAGTGAAACCTGCCAGGCGTGTGGGTCGCTGACCCGGTTCATGACCACGGCGCGGGCGTCCGGGCTGTGCATCGGCGAGTGGCTGCGGTGAATCAGCACCAGAACGTGGGTAAACAGATTAATGTAGTAAGGATCGCTTATCGTATAGTGCAGCTGCTGTTCAATAAAATTGATGAGCTGCAGGGTGAAATGGACAGCCTGCTGACCAAACTTCTCTGAAAGCTCCTGCAGCGTGCTTTCATCCAGGCGGCTCTCCATCATGTCCTGACGGTTGTAGATCGATTTTAAGACCAGCGCTTTCATCGCCAGGCGAATATTCTGGTCGCTGCCTTTGATGCTGGTGCCGGTACGACTTTTTAATAACGTTAAATTAAACTGATGTAACCAGGTGTCTAATGTTTTTAAATCATTCACTATTGATGCGCGGCTGATAAAATATTTATCGGCCAGCTCACTGATTGACGAACTTCGGGGTGAGAGCATTAACAGATCGGAGGCTATTTTCAGCATCCTGACGTTACTGCTGAAATCATCCACCTCTGCAGAAAAAATCCGACGGGCCGCTATTTCGGATGTGGCGTCAGCAAATTTAATTGTGATGCCTCTCCCACTTTTACCGCTCAGTGTGATCCCCTGGTCAGCGAGTTTTTCATTAATATCGGCAATGTCGCGGCGTAACGTTCTTGGCGTGATGGCCGTTTTTTCTGAAATAGCGCGCAGGCTCACATAACTGTTATGAGAAATAAGCTGTCGCATAATGGTCAGTTGCCGTTCTGTCAGCGCCTTCATCATCTTCAGGTTCCGCTTAATCAGTTATTCGCCTTTGGGAGTTATCATCTAAGCAAAGGCACCAGACCCTGTAAATATTAAAACATGGCCACAACCCGGGGGGCTGGCTGACCACCTGACAGCGGGTTCTGGAATAACAGAGACGAGATGAACGGTCAGGGAGAAGGCTGATTGGGTGTGATGCAATGATTAAAGATGTCAGGTTGCTGCTGATGGCATGCAGGGGGGGCTGAAGCTTTATTTTTTAGCGGATGACAGAATAAAGCAGACTTGTGAGAGAAGGTTATATGACTGCTCACTGACCGGTTATTGTCACTATTTAAACGCTGTGCACGAACGCCGAAAAAGCCCGGCATCCGCCGGGCCCGATAACATCTTTACGCCATCTTCAGCCGCTGCAGTCGCTTCTCGCGGCGAATCTTGCGCTCCTCCATCACGGCGACCATCGCCATCAGACAGATACAGGCGATAGCGGCGGTATCCAGTGCGGCAAAGGTGCCTGCCCAGCCGGTCAGGCCGAAGATCGGGGTGCCGTCTGCGATCATGCCCAGGCCCAGCTTGGCAAAGCTGTCGCCAATCAGGTAGGCGAATGTGCCTTTAATACCGTCGGCGGCGCTAATCGCTTTTTTCGGGACGAAGCCCACGGCGGCCACGCCGATCAGTAACTGCGGGCCAAACACCAGAAAGCCCAGCGCAAACAGCGAAGCCAGATAGACATACTGGTTGCTGGCATGCTGATAGATCCCCAGCGTGGCGATAATCAGCGCTAACGCGACGCAGGCCACCAGCGCACGACGGCCATTGGCCAGATCGGATAACCAGCCCCACAGCAGCGTCCCCACCAGCGCACCCGCTTCAAACAGGGTAAAGCCCTGAATCGCGATCTCTTTTGAGAGCTTCAGTTCCTGAAAAGCATAAACCGTTGACCACTGATCGATACCGATGCGCACCACATAGAGGAAGATGTTGGCGAAGCAGAGCAGCCAGATCACCTTATTCTTCAGTACGTATTCAACAAAGATCTGCCATTTGGTCATCGACTCATCTTCGGCCTCTTTATCCTCTTCGCTCAGCTCCTCGCCGAACAGCTCTTCGGCTTTGCCCAGACCATAGGACTCCGGCGAGTCGCTGCCGTAGCGCAGGCCGATAAAGCCGACAATCAGCGCGATGATCGACGGGAAGATAAACATTCCGACCACGTGACCGTCGAACAGCACATTGGCACCAAACAGTGCGACGCCCGCGGCACCGGCTCCGCCGAGGTTGTGAGAGATGTTCCACATGCCAAGGTAGGAGCCTCGCTTACGGCGCGGTGTCCATTTGGTGATGGTGGAGTAGCTACAGGAGCCGCCGGTGCTCTGGAAGAAGCCGCTCAGGGAGTAAAACGCGATCATCAGGAACAGGCTTATCGAACCGCTGCCCATGCTGGCGCTGAACCCCAGCATACAGATGGCCGAAAGGATCAGCATAAACGGCAGAAACTGCTTGGTGTTTTTACCGTCCGCATAATAGGAGACCAGGGTTTTCCCGACGCCATAGGTGATGGAAAAGCCCAGACCAATCATCCCCAGCTGGGTCATGCTCAGCCCGTAGGTGGTGATCATATCGTTCTGCGCGATATTGAAGTTTTTGCGGATCAGATACATGGTCAGGTAGCCGATAAAGACCACCAGATAGGACTGCATAAAGGGCTTGAACCACATCTTGCGCCGCAGTTCGATTGGCAGATCCAGCGTGGGTCTGCGCACCTGTTTGAGGAAGGCCAGCATGGAAGGGGATTCTCCTGGTTGGAAAACTGCCATCGGCAGCGAATGGCTGGCATTGTAAAAACCGCTGACCAGACCGGCCTGAGACAGCGTCCAGGCGAAACCAGGAAAATGTCTTAGTTTTGCCCGACTCAGGGCAAAAAAGAGAGGCGTATCACGCTTCAGGCTGAGGGCGCGGCGCCTGCGCATTCAGAAACGGCAGCAGCAGCAGGGCAGAGATCCCCGCAGCCGTGGCAATCACCGCAAAGAAGCCGCTCCAGTGCCAGATGTCGATCACCCACGCCAGCGGCCAGCCGGAGAGCGACGCGCCAAGGTAGGCAAACAGGCCGACAAAGCCGGTTGCCGCACCCGCCGCGTCTTTGTGTGAACACTCCGCCGCCGCCATGCCGATCAGCATCTGCGGGCCGAAGACAAAGAATCCGGTCGTGAAGAAGCAGGCTGCCTGCATCACATAGCTGGTAAAGGGCATCAGCCAGAGTGAACCCACGGAAAGCAGAATGCCGGCGGCGAAAATCAGGTTCATCGGGCCGCGATTGCCGTTAAACAGCCTGTCTGATCCCCATCCGGCCACCAGTGCGCCCATCACGCCGCCCAGCTCGAACAGCGTAATGGCGGAGTTCGCCGTCACCAGGTCGACGCCCAGCGTCTCCGAAATGTAGAGATTGCCCCAGTCATTAAGCGCGGCACGGACGACATAGACCAGCACGTAGCAGAGTGACAGCAGCCAGATGTAGGGGTTGAGCAGCACGTAGCGCGTCAGGATCGCCTGGCGGCTCAGGCCCGCACCTTCCTGCTGCTGCGCCATCTCCATCTCATCCTGTCGCCAGTCGCCCACGGCAGGCAGGCCCACGGTCTGAGGCCGGTCGCGCAGACGCCAGCAGAGAAACAGCCCGGCAAGGATCGCCAGACTGCCCGCAATCATCATCCCGGTTCGCCAGCCATACTGCAGCGCCACCGCGCCGATAATGATCGGGATGAGCGCGCCGCCCACGTTGTGAGCGGTGTTCCAGAGTGCCCACCAGCCGCCCCGTTCGTTACGCGAATACCAGCTGGTGAGCAGGCGGGCGCAGACCGGCGCTCCCCAGCCCTGGAAAAAGGCGTTGAGGGTCCAGAGCAGCGCAAAGGCCCACAGCGAGGTGGAGAAGCCAAACAGGATATTGACCACGCCAGTGGCGATCAGGCCCAGCCCCATGAAGTAGCGCGCATCAGAGCGGTCGCTGACGATGCCGGAGAAAAACTTCGACAGGCCGTAGGTTATGTAAAACAGCGTCGCCAGCAGGCCGATATCGGTTCGCAGCATGACATCGCTGGCGATCACTTCCGGGGCTGCCGCGTTGAAGCTCTTGCGGGTAAAGTAGAATAGCGCATAGCCGATCCAGATGGTCGCCATGATGTGGCGGCGCCAGTAGCGATAGCGGCTGTCAATCTCACGTTTATCCTGCAGCGGCGCCGCGTCAGGAGGCGTTTTCAGAAAGGTAAACACGGCAGTTCCTCAGACAGCCCGCAGCGGCAGATGGACGCTGACACGGGTTCCATGGGTGCAGGAGAGGGTCAGCGACCCGCCCAGCGCGGTGACGCGTTCGCGCATCCCGACCAGCCCAAAACGCTGCTGACCGGAGCCTGGCGGCAGACCGCAGCCATCATCTTCAATCACCAGCAGCAGGCGATCATCCTGCTGCCAGCCTTTGATTATCACGGCGCTGGCGCTGGCATGTTTAACAACGTTGTTCAGCGCCTCCTGGCAGATGCGAAACAGCGTGACGCGCTGCGCTTCACTCAGCAGCGTCTCATCAATGCGCCAGTGAAGATGGCTGACGATGCCGGCATCTTCCAGCTCCATCTCCCGCATCAGAGAACGGATCGCCTGCTCCAGCGAAAGGTCATCCAGCTGCCGCGGCCGCAGACGCCCCAGCAGTCGCCGTACCGCGTCATAAACGCCCAGCGAGAGTTGTTCAATGTGGACGCCACTCTGGATCACCCGGCTGTTGTCCGGCGCCACGCGCTGCACAATGCCCGCCTGTGTGCGGATCGCCGTGATCGTCTGCCCGATATCATCGTGCAGTTCACGCGCCACTTCCTGACGCACGCTCTCCTCCGTCTCCACCAGGCGTTCCGCCAGACGCCGGTTGCGCGCCAGCTCACTCTGCAGCGAGTGGTTCAGCTCGCGCAGCCGCTGGATACCGGCACCCAGCAGCAGCCCGGTCAGGCTCTGGGCCAGCAGGGAGAGCAGCAGATCGACGGGATGATCATGCCAGGTCTGGCTGGCGATCAGCGCGATGGCATTCATCAGCGTGGCGATCAGTGCACCCTGCCAGCCGTAGTGCCAGGCCAGCGCAATGATGGGCAGCGCCAGACAGAAAGGGGTAAAGCGTGACAGCTCTGCAGGCAGGCCAAGCTGCAACCAGAGGCTGATGACAAACAGCAGCAGATACCAGACAAGATGCCGGGCGCGCCAGTTGACCGGCTGCGAAATCAGCGACGGCCCCAGCGGCTGCCAGCGGGTTCGGGTGAGGTAGTGCCAGAAGACCAGGCAGGTCGGGGCCAGCGTCAGGCCGCCGGTCAGCGTCAGCAGCAGGGTGTTGAGCATCTCCGCCTGACCGGCCCAGGGCAGAGACTGCAGCAGCGCTGCGGCGATCAGCGCCGCGCCCTGACTCAGCAGCGTGCGCCAGTCACGCTGGTGGCGGAAACGGGAGATCAGCGCCACCGGCAGCAGCGTCAGCACGCCGCCCGCCATCAACAGCGGCAGATGCGCCAGGGAAACGGCCTTCGCCAGCCAGAGCAGCATGACCCACTCAGCCGCCAGCAGCACCGGCCAGTAACTGCGCGGGCATTGCAGCATCAGCCCCAGACGCAGGCCAAACGGGAAGAGCAGCACCGCCAGCTCCGGGCGTTCAACCAGGTGCAGGCTGATACTCCACAGGCAGAACCAGGCTGCCGAGAAGAGGAAGAAGCTGGCGACCACTGAGATCAGCCGGGAGAAGAGAGGGCTCATTGCCAGCCATCAAACATGCGGCGCGCCAGCTCCACATCGTTGCTGACGCCGAGCTTCTCCATCAGGTTGGCGCGATGGACATGCACGGTTTTTGGTGACAGGCCCAGTTCAGCCGCGATCTCTTTGACCGCCATGCCCTGAGAGAGCCTCTCTGCGACCTCACGTTCGCGGCGGGTCAGCGGGTCCTGACGTCCGGCGGCCAGTTTAACCGCAATCTCTGGCGTCAGATAACAGCCGCCGGTGGAGACGGCGCGCACCGCCGCGATCAGCTCATCGGGGCGACAGCGTTTGGAGAGAAAGCCACGTGCACCGGCATTCAGCGCCTGTTCA
Organism: Pantoea sp. EKM101V; assembly: GCF_011800325.1. NCBI lineage: Bacteria > Pseudomonadati > Pseudomonadota > Gammaproteobacteria > Enterobacterales > Erwiniaceae > Pantoea > Pantoea sp. EKM101V. Next base: position 23,332 of record NZ_JAALFP010000005.1, on the reverse strand, counting down.
ACCAGTGCCGGGCTGTCGTGTACAGAGAGCATGATCGTGGCCAGCCCCGCCGGAAGCTGGCTCAGTAACGCCAGCCCGGAGAGGTCTGGCATGGAAATATCGCAGATGCAGACCTGGACGCCCCGGCCCGGTAACCCTGCCAGCGCCTCACGGCCGGAGCCGAACTCCGCCACCACCTGAAAATCAGGTTCCAGGGCGAGCAACTGGGCAAAACCGGAGCGGACGATAAGGTGATCGTCGATCAGCGCGAGGGTAATCATGGCGTTTCCTGGCAGGTAAAATCGCGCTTACCTTAGCGATAAGCGTGAAGCTGTTCAAGTCGTGACCACTCTACAGGATTGCGGGGGCGGGCGGGGTGACAGCGGTCAGATCGCTGGCGATCGGCAGATTAAATCGGCCGGGCAGAACCCCACCCGGCCGATCAGAACGCACTCCGTTCGATCAATGCAGACAGCACTGCTTATATTTTTTGCCGCTGCCGCACGGGCAGGGATCGTTGCGGCCGGGCTGCTTATCGACGGTCACCGGCTGTTGCGGCACCGGCACCGCCTCGGGCTGCGAGATCCAGTGATCGTGCAGCGCCAGCGCAGCGGGGCGGATAGCTTCGATGCTGGCTTCCATCTCTTCCGGTGTCATGGCGTCGAGCTTTTCGAGGTTCTCTTCGGTGCCATGCAGGGCGATAGCGTCCAGCGCAGGCTGCAGATCCGCGGGCAGAGCCGACCAGTCGGTCAGTGCGACGCCACGCATATAGCCGAAGCACCACTCTTCCACCACGGTAAACTCCAGTCCTTCCATCTCCCGGATGCCAAACAGCGGTTCAAACTGCTCCGGGAATTCCGCTAAGCGGTCCGCCACGTCATTCATATGCTGGAAGCAAAGCGACATAAAGCGCGTCATTTCGCGCTCGTTGCTCCATTTCGGAATCTGTTTCTCGCCACCCCACAGGGCCACCAGCCACTGGCTCGGTTCCACGGTTACGGGACCGGAGAGGATCGCCGTCAGCAGACCATCGAGTTCGGAGACATCGAGAATCGACGCTTCGCTGCCATACTTTTCCAGCATATCTTCCAGCCATTGCAGCTCTTTTTCGGTCAGTGGGCCTTCTTTCATGCGGTTGCCTCCCGGGCATATCTAAATTTCAGCGCGGCGTTGAGCCTTAAAACCGCAGCAGTGTACACCCTTGCGGGCAGCAACACAGCTAACGCTGTCCGGCATCAGCAGGGTTAACCTGCGTTTAACCCCCCTTTTACCCCATTATGCAGGCGATAGCCCGCCGCACTTTATGGTATCTTTTTGCGCTACGGCCAGCCTGCTGCGCGATAACACTACTTAACTGAATGATTACTCTATGAAAAAGGAATTTTCTGGCAGCCGGATCGCTGCGCTCTGCCTCAGACGGCTGGCTCAGGTCGCTCAGCGGATCGGCAGACCCTGCGGGATCCCGGCGGCGATCGTTCTGCTGACCGGCTGTGGCACCCTGTCGCAAACCTCCGCCCCGGTCAGCGATCGTGTCTACCTGACGCATGCCACCTTCAACGAAAATGTCGATGACATCGTGCAGCACTACATGCAGCAGAAGCAGGTTCCCGGCATCAGCATTGCCGTCATCCATCATGACGAGCCAACATACTACTATTCATTTGGCGTCACTGACCGGGTGCATCGCTATCCGGTGACCCCGGACACCCTGTTTGCGCTGGGATCGCTGAGTAAGGGCGTGACGGCGGAGGTGATTATCCAGCTGGTGGATCAGGGCAAACTGCACTGGAGCGACACGCTGGCCGATCTGCTGCCCGCGGGCGTGCCGCTGAGTCGTGACGCACGCCGCATCACGCTGCTGCAGCTGGTGACGCACACCTCCGGTCTGCCGCGGCAGGATATGGATCTGCCGATGCTGCACCAGTTCATCCGCTATCTCGGCACGGGCGAGAACTTCTACGGCAATCTGGACAGCGATAGCGTGCTGAGTTACCTGGCGGATTTCTCTGCTCCGGCGGTTCGCAGGCCTTGCTACTCCAATCTCGGCTATGCGCTGCTGGGCTTCATTCTGCGCGAGCGCTTTCATCAGGATATCCAGACGCTGGCGTCCCGGCTTATCTTCGCCCCGTTGAAGATGGATAAGAGCAGTTTTGAGCCGGAAACGCTGGCGGGCTATCCGTGGCGCGCGCTGGGCCACGCCGGCGATCAGCCAAAATTTATCCGCCGCGGGGCGCTAACGCCTGACTGGCATTTTCACGGCAACATGGTGGCGGCGGCCAGCCTTTACAGCAGCGCGCGCGATCTGAGTCGCTATCTGCGCGCGCACCTTACGGCTACCGGTGATGCAGAACGGGACAGGGCGTTTGCGGCGGTGAACCGTGCCTGGTACCGGCAGGGCGCACAAACGCAGAATATCGCCTGGGTCACCGAGACGATAGACGGGCAGCCGATCACCTATCAGGTGGGCTACATCGGCGGCTACGCGAGTTTTATCGGCTACGATAAAGGTCACGATAACGCGATTGTGGTGCTGCAGAACGGTTTTAACTGGAGTAACTATTTAGGCATTGCGCTGTTGGTCGATCTGGCAACTCAGGATAAAGTGGTCGCACAGCGATCCGTTACCGCTGACCAGGGCGCCATAAAGTGAATTGCGCTGTGTTGCCTGGCACATAGCGTCATCGCGCCGGAACTGAAGTGCGATAAATTTAGCCTGACTGTCAAAATTCAACGTGGAAATCATTATGCGCAGGACTCAACGTGTACTTTTATCAATGGGATTACTGGTTGGCTCACTGAGCCTGATCCCTGCTGTTCAGGCGGCTGGCGAAGCCACCGACAGCGTTCCGCCTCCGCCGCAGATCCAGCCCGCTAACCCGGATGCCCAGCCGCAGTCTGGTGCAGGCAGCGCCCAGCCGGACAACGGTGCCGCGCAGAGCCAGGCACCGACCAGCTCACCGTCTAACGATGGCATTACGCCGACGACGCCCACCACGCCGTCAACGGCCAACAGTGCGCGCCCGAATTACGATCTCAGCACCATCATCATCGATTACAAACAGTACAACATCGGTGACACGGTGCCAGAGAAGTACACGGATAAAACCTACACCATTGTTGAGTGGCAGAAACGCAATCTGCCTGCCCCGCAGGAGAACACCCACTGGGCCTACATCAACGCCAACTACATCCTGATTACCAATGACACCGGCAAAATCGTCATGGGGAAATCGGGTGATATCTTCTTCCGTGGCTAAAATAATCAGCCGGTCGTGATGACCGGCTTTTTTTCAGCCGAAGCGCTCAGCCCCAAAACTGGCCAGCATCGGATGCTTTTCACCGGTCACGATCTCCTCCGCCAGCAGCTCGCCGACAATCAGCGCCAGCGTGGCACCCGAATGGGTGAAGGCCACATAACAGCCCGGCACCTTCTGCAGTTCACCCAGCACCGGATCGCCATCGCCCGGAATCGGCTTCAGGCCAATCTTCCAGCTCTGCACGCTGAGCGGCTCGTCGCCGCGTAACAGCCGGCTCGCCTCCGCGGCCAGCGTGGCCACGACATGTTCATCAATATGGTAATCGCCGTCGGCCAGCGGCTGGATATCCGCCTCATACCAGTCATGGTCCAGCGCGTAGCGGTTGCCGGGATTTGGTCTGATGGCGGCGCGCGGGGTGTTGAGCACCGCTTTCAGCTGATGCCCGGCCGGTTCCGTGATCACCAGCATCGAGACCGGCGAACCATTGGGGATCGTCACGCCCAGCGGGGCGACCACGTCCGGGGTCCAGGGGCCGCAGGCGACCACTACCGCATCCGCCCGCATCTCCCCCTTGTCACTGCGGATGCCGCAGGCCCGGCCCTGGTCGGTGATCACGGCGGCTTTACCGGCGTGTTCGATCACTTCGCCGCCGCGTGACCGGAACTGGTTCAGCAGATAATCCACCAGGTGCGGCAGGCTGACCCAGCCTTCACCCGGATTAAAGATCGCCTGCGACGGCAGCGCATCGGGATCGACCGTCGCATCCGCCAGCGCCACGTTATCGGCACTCATGAGCTGAGAGTCGTAGCCGTGCGCCTTCTCATAGGCGTGTCGCGCCTGCGTCCCGGCCACATCGTTGCTGAACCAGCAAAGTCCGCCATCAAAACGCAGCCAGTCGAGGTCAGGGTGCTGCGCAAACAGCGTGCGATAACGATCGATGCCCGCCATGCGCAGCGCATGATAGGGCCGGGAGCGCTCACCCGCCGAATTGAGCCAGGAGAGTGAACGTCCCGACGCGCCGGAACAGACCTCCGCCTCGGTCACCAGCGTCACCGCCGCCCCGCGTTTTGTCAGCTCCAGCGCCGTCGAAACACCCAGCACGCCACCGCCCAGTACCACCACCTTCATTTCAGTTTTTACCGCCATTGTCAGGTTCCTTGCTCAGTTACAGCACTTCAGAGAGAAAACGTTGCAGGCGCGGCGACTGCGGCGCGTCAAAAATGGCGTCTGGCGGCCCGGCTTCCACAATCTCGCCTTCGTCCATAAACACCACCTGATCCGCCACTTTGCGCGCAAAGCCCATTTCATGTGTCACCACCACCATCGTCATGCCGCGACGACAGAGATCCGCCATCAGCGTCAGGACCCCTTTCACCAGTTCGGGGTCAAGCGCGGAGGTGGCCTCGTCGAACAGCATCACCTCCGGATCCATCGCCAGCGCCCGGGCTATCGCGACCCGTTGCTGCTGCCCGCCGGAGAGATCGCGCGGCCGGTGATCGGCGCGCTGACCTAAACCGACCTCTTCCAGCCGCTGACGCGCAATCGCCATCGCCTGCGCCTTGGGCAGGCCTTTGACACACCAGGGGGCGAGGGCGACGTTCTCCAGGGCAGTGTGATCGGGGAAGAGATTGAAGTGCTGAAACACCATGCCAATCCGCAGCCGCAGCGCATCAGGCTTGTCGCGCAGCACGGAGCGGTCGGCCAGCAAAACATCCCCCGACTGCGGTTCGTGCAGCCGGTTGATACCGCGCAGCAGGGTCGATTTACCCGATCCTGATGGCCCGATAATGCAGGTGGTGGTGCCGGGGGCCACCTGCAGTGAGACCTTACGCAGCACTTCAATCGGGCCATAGGCGAGGGTCAGATTGCGCAGCTCCAGGCTGGCGCCGCGCCAGCTCGCGCCATTCAGATTATTCATGGTTGCCTCCCATCCGGGGGTGAGTGACCAGAACGGCGCCGCCGGACGGTCTGACCTCATCCACCTCTTTCAGACCGCTTTGCGGGGCCGTCAGACGACGGCGTCCGGTGCGGTAGCGCACATCGACATAGTTGACCATGTGCGTCAGCGGCACCGTGATCATCAGATAGAAGAGTCCTGCCAGCATCAGGGGCGACAGGTTGCCGGTCAGCACCGCCGCATCCTGACCCACGCGAAACAGCTCACGCTGCTGCGTCATCAGGCCGAGCAGATAGACCAGCGACGAATCCTTGATGATGGCGATGAACTGGTTAACGATGGCGGGCAGCACGCGACGGATCCCCTGTGGGATGATGACCCGTCGCATGGCCCGGCCATAGCTCATCCCCAGCGCACGGCACGCTTCCAGCTGGCCGCGTTCCACGCTCTGGATACCGGCGCGAAAAATCTCGCCCATGTAGGCGCTGGCGATCAGGCTGAGGGCGAAGATCCCCAGCGGATAGGGTGTCGGGCCGAACAGCTGATAGCTGAAGCGCGCCAGACCCTGACCAATCAGCAGAATGGTCAGAATGGAAGGCAGACCGCGAAACAGATCGGTATAGAGCCGGGCAGGCACCCGCAGCCAGCGCGAGGGCGAGATGCCCATCAGCGCCAGCAGCAGGCCAAACAGCGTGCCGAGCAGCGTCGCCGCCAGTGAGATAATCACCGTGTTGACCAGCCCGGTGGTCAGCATCTGCGGCAGTACTTCCCTCATTGATGAAAAATCAAAGAAGGTGCGGGAAAGAATCGTGAGCAGCTCCATCGCCGTCTCCTTGCAGAGCGGGGCATCCCCCGGTTAACTCAGGACGTAAACGTCCACCTCTTTACTGACCGCCAGGCAGATACTGTTTTGGCATCGGCGATCCGGGGAACCACTTCTGATAGAGCCGTTGCCAGGTGCCATCCTGCATCGCAGCCTTGATGGCGTTATCCAGCGCGGCCTTGAAGGCGGGTTTACCTTTGGCAATGGCAATGCCCGCCGGTGCATCAAAAGAGGGGATATCGGCGGCAGAAACCAGCTTAAAGCGTTCGGCGTAGCTTTTGGCCGCCTCGTAGTCGAGGAAGACGGCGTCGAGCGTGCCGTTGTTGAGCGCAGAGACCGCGCTGTTGTTATCCGGGAAGCGCACCAGATCGGTCTGCGGGAAGTGCTCCACGGCATAGTTCTCCTGGAGCGTGCCCTGAACCACGCCGAGCCGGTGCTTTGCCAGCGTGGCGACATCTTTCACGCCGCTGTCATGACGGGTCAGAACGGTGAGGAATCCGGCCAGATAGCCGGTGGAGAAATCGACCGTTTTTTCCCGCGCCGGGGTGATGCCAATCGCCGCCACCGCCGCATCGTACTGACCGTTGGCGACCGCGGGCATGATGGCCGAGAAGTCCTGACCAATAAAATCGACCTTATCGATGCCCATGCGGTGGGCGACATTTCTGAAAAATTCGACGTCGAAGCCGGTGAACTGACCGCTGGCGTCGGTGAAGGTGTAAGGCTTTGAGTCGCCGACGCTGGCGATGCGAAGCTGACCCGGTTCGATCAGCCCATAGGGATTGTTGTCGCTGGCGGCCAGAACAGAGAACGACAGTGAACAGAGTGCGAGTGCGGTGCCGAGCAGTTTGCCCAGTGTGATTTGCGATTTCATAGCTCATCCGTTTTTGCAGGTTTAAACATCAGAGACTGTTGAGCCAGTAATTCTGATTGAGACCGGTCTCAACGCAGGTGGCACCTTAAGACAGAAACATTGTGAGACCGGTCTCAAGGAGTTACAATGAGTTTAAGCACAGCCTTTTTTCGGCGTCAATATTCCTGTCATCAACCTGTGATTCGAAATAATTATGACCAGCCAGAACAGACGATCCAAAGCGCCGACCGTGGCAGATGTGGCGCGCGCAGCAAATGTTTCCAAAGCCCAGGCGGCGCGCGCGCTGGGTGGCTATGGCGCGGTCAGCGATGAGGTACAGGAGCGGGTCAACAGCGCCGCCTCCGCGCTGGGCTACCGGCTCAATGCGCTGGCGCGCAGTATGAACACCGGCCGCTCCAATACTATCGGGGTGATTGTCGGCGATATTGAGAATCCTCACTTTGGTCTGGCCCTGCGTGGCATGGCGGACGTGGCGCGCACGGCGGGTTACCATCTGCTGCTGAGCAACAGTGATGAAAAGCTGCAGGCGGAGCAGGATGCGGTGCGGGTGATGCTGGAAAAGCGGGTCGATGGCATTATCGTTGCGCCCTGCTGTTCAGCCCTGGAGCAGAACGCGCATCTGATACAGGTGCAGGAAGAGGGCAGAGCGCTGACGCTGTTTGATCGCGCGGTAACCGGTCTTGATGTGGACGCGGTCTGCTGTGAATTTACCGACGTGGCCGCAGATGTCACGGCCCGGTTGCTGGCCGCGGGTCATCGCCATATCGCCTATATCACCAGCATGGCGCTGACCACTGACTACAGCACGCCAGACGATTTTGGCCTGACGCCGGTTGCCCAGCGCGTGGGCGGCATGATGCAGGCCTTTGCTGACGCAGGCGTGCCGTTTGATCCATCGCTGGTGCAGGTGAACGCGCTGGACGAGGCATCGATTAGCCGTATCGTCGCGGCGCTGTGGCAGCGTCCGCAGCCGCCCACCGCGCTGGTGGCGTCTGACAGCGTGGTCGCCATGTGGCTGCTGCGCGAAGTGACGCAGCGCGGGCTGCGTATCCCGGCCGATCTCTCTTTTGTGATGTATGACAATTTCCCGTGGAGTGAGATTGTGACGCCACCGCTGACGGTCATTGCGCAGCCGGTCTATGAAATGGGCCGTGAAGCCGCACGACGTCTGATCGCCGCCATCCGCGGCGAGGCACCTGGCCCCGTGCCGCGCTTCGACGCCCATCTGATGATCCGCCACTCGATTGCTGCGCCGGCCTGCTGAAGAGCAGCCCGGCGCGTCAGACTGTTTACGGGCAAGGGATCCGGGATGTTGCCTGAGGGCCAGGCTTTTTAAGTGGCCGGGAACGTGGCACTCTGCTGACACTATCTGCAGCCGGGAGGCGATATGTCACAACACCTTAATCACTATGGTCAGCCGGTCGGCCAGCCTTTGCCAGACTGGCAGCCGCGTCCTCTGCCACAACATCAGGTTTTCACCGGTCAGTCGTGTCGGCTGGAGCCCTTCAGCGCCACGCGGCATGGAGAGGCCCTGTCTGACGCCTGGGCGCTGGCGGAAGATGGGCGCGACTGGACCTATATGTTTATGGGGCCGTTCGATGATCCCCAGGCGTGGCAGGATTATCTCCGGCAGCTGGAGGCCAGCCGCGACCCGCTGCATTTCGCCGTGATCGACCTCGCCACCGGAGAGGCGGTGGGCAGCCTGTCGTTAATGCGTATCCAGCCTGAACATGGGGTGATGGAAGTCGGTCATGTCGCTTTTTCGCCCCGTCTGAAGCAGACGCGCATGGCAACAGAGGCGCATTTCCTGCTGATGCAGTACGCCTTTGACACCCTGGGTTACCGCCGGTATGAGTGGAAATGCGACAGTTGCAATGCGCCTTCTCGCAGAGCCGCGGCACGCCTCGGTTTTCAGTATGAAGGTGATTTCCGCCAGGCCATTGTCTACAAAGGTCGCTCGCGCGACACCAGCTGGTTTTCGATCATCGATCGCGAGTGGCCGCAGGTGAAAAGGGGGCTGCAGCGCTGGCTGGCGGAGGAGAATTTTACCGCCGATGGTCAGCAGCGTGAGAAGCTGGAAGCGCTGCGCGGCAGGCCCTGAAGCGGTGGCGACAAAGTAAGAGGCCTCTGCAAAACAGGCAGAGGCCTGAAGAGAAAAGAGGGGATTAAGGCTGGGGCACGATTTTAAGTTCGACCATGCCAATGCCCAGTTTGCGCGGGTCCTGCCCCGTGATATTGCCGGTGTTGCTCAGCTGAGGTTCAGGCGGGGCGATCACCAGCTGGTGGCTGGCGTCCGGGTTATCAAAATGCAGCGTATGGGTCGAGATCGCTTCGCCCAGCGACAGCAGCTGCTGTTGAGTGCCCACGCGAACCGGAATCGGCCGGTGCACATTCGCGCCGTAAGCCCGCGCCGTGATCACCAGATCAAACTTCGCGGGCAGGGCTTCGACGTAGTCGATATGCACCTCAGGCGCGAGATTGGCATTTGACCAGCGTCCCCAGCTCTCCGGGCGTGAGATGCCGCTGAAGCTTTTCACACTCAGCGGCGCGCCGGGGATATCAAGCCGGAAGCTGTCAGCGCTGTAGCGGATATTGTTATCTTCGATACGGATCTGCGCCAGATTCTGCTGATAACGTGCATCGCTGATCGGCCCGTCCGGGAACTGCACCCGGCCTTTCCATTGCGGTTTATCGATGTGAGTAACGGACGGTGTGCCGCCGGTTTGCCCCATCGCCACACAGAGATCGCCGGAGAGGGCCAGCGACGGCTGCCAGAGTCGCGCCATTTTAAAACAGCGATCGACCCAGACGAATTTATCGGCTGCCGCGAAATCGGCCAGCTGATAGCGCAGCGGTGCCGAATATTCCCCTTCCGGCATCGGCTCAACGTGTTTGTCGCTGATGCGGAACAGAATCGGCAGCTTAAAGGTGGTCCCGGAGAAGCTGAAGGTATTCTTCGTCTGATCGACGGTGAAGTTCTCCATCTTATTCGGGAAGTTCCAGAGCTGAATGATATCGGGCTTCCAGCTCATGACCTTGCTCTTCATATCGTCAAACTGCGTTGAGAGCGACAGCGAAGAGAGGCTGCTGCGGCCCAGACCTATCGCATTATCGCCGCCGAGAATATCCAGCAGCGTAGCGCCATTATCCAGCGTGCTGCGCTTTGCCTCCAGCAGCTCCGCCTGCGGTTTATCCCCGCGGATCACCATAAAGAGATTGCGACGCGGCTGTTTGATCAGCCAGGGATGTGCAGTGTTGTTCATCGCCAGATGATCGGAACTCACCACGATCACGGTATTTTTAAACCACGGTGACGCTTTGATGCGTTCGATCAGCCGCGCGACGTGCTCCTGTGAACAGGCGACCGCGCTGAAGGACTGGTTAGGTTTTCCCTCAATGCTGTAGCTTCGGCGCTGACAGCTGCGCGAGATAAATCCGTCAGGATGGTGAGTGTCGACGGTCAGCGTAAACAGCGCAAAAGGTTTACCGGCCCGGGAGAGCGCCTGATACTTCTCAAAGACTTCGTCCAGCACCGTGTCGTCATAATAGCCCCAGTTATTGCGGTAGCTGGGATCGGCGACGCGGCTTTTCAGCTCCTGCGAACCATAGAGGTTGGCAGGATCGAAGCCGTGCGATTTCAGGAAGACATCCTTACCGGCAAAACGCAGATCGGCACCCTGAATAAACCAGTTCTCATAGCCGGAGTTTTTCAGGATGTCGCCCAGACAGACATTTTGCGGATAGAAGCTGGAGAGTGACGCCGACGCATTGCCGTCAAACGGGGCAAACAGCGGAATGCCGCACTGTGAGGCGACCATGCCCGCGATCGTGTAATCGGTGCCCGGCAGCTGTTCAGTCTGGCTGAAATCGATACTTTGCTCTTTCTGACGGCTCAGCTCAGGTGCCAGGCCGGGGAAGGCAATCGGATCAAAATAGGTGCGCTCTAAACTCTCGCCATAGATATAAACCACGTTGAGACGCGGCTGTTCAATGCGGTTACGCGGCACTTTGTAGAAGGTGTCGAAGTCAGAATCGGCCAGCTGGGTATGCGACACGATCAGCGTCGCGACCTGACGAAAGGCGGGGGTGGTCTGCACCGAGCCAATCGCGCAGGCGGCCGCCAGTAGCGACCAGCCCAGATGATGAGGACGCTTACGCCGCCGCAGCACCCAGGAGAGCAGGCAGAACAGCAGAAACAGCACGATGATCAGCCCGATGGCCGGCACCACATATTTACTGACGCCCGCGCCGGTCAGGCTGTTAGTCAGGGTATAGATCACCGCATCGTTAATGCCGTCGCCGGTGAAATAGTTGCTGGCGTAGAGGGTGGCGTTCAGCACCACAAATATCACCAGCAGAACAAGAACAAGCATAAACCAGAATCTGTTACGCCCGGCTTTACAGGAATAGATAGCAATAGCAGCCAGAAACAGCACGACTGACACAAATTCGGACAACGGGAAATCCTCTCTCTGCAGGGGGGGCGCGGGGCGTCACGCAACCGGCCATCGTCGGGGGATGGTTTTTCGACAATCTATATTGGCTGTCATCGGGCTGCAACATATCCGGCGGATTTGTGCGAGGAAGCGCAGAGGGATTTTGTGTCGTGCCTGCCGGGCGTTCAGCAGACGTGACGGTGGCTGGCGCGCACCGTCAGCAGAGCAGGCGTCCGGGCCGCTTTTCAGAGTTTGCCGGTCAGATACTGCGCTTCCCCGTCGGCAAAACTCCAGTCGCCTTTGTCATTGGTGATAAAGCTGATCATCAGATCGTTGCCCTGCACGCCGCAATGCTCACGCAGTTCGCGCGCCAGCTCCGCCATAAACCGCTGTTTCTGTTCGCTGCTGCGCGGACTGGTAAAGACCCGCACCATCACCAGATTATCGCTGCGGCTGAATCCCAGCCCGGTGTCCTGAAACACCATCTGATAGCGTTTGTTTTCATGAACAATCTGATAGCGATCCCGTTCCGGCACGTTAAAGGCGGTCAGCACGGCCCGGTGCGCGGCATCCAGTAATGTACGCAGCTCTGATTCTGAACGACCCTCAATAACATCAAATTGCAGCAGTGGCATAGCGGTTTCTCCTGAGAAATAAGAGGCCTATGGTGACGGCTTTATCCGGCGGGAAAAAGCGCGTAGCCTGAAATGATTATTCATTATTGTGAACAATGCTGATGAAAGAGATGAAGACGGACACCCTGTGGGAGCATCTGCACTGGCTGACGGTACTGGCAGAGCAGGGCAGTTTCACCCGTGCGGCAGCGCGGCTGGATGTCAGCAAAGCGGCGATGAGCCAGAAGATCAAAGAGCTGGAGGAGAGAGCGGGTCTGATGCTGGTGCAGCGCACCACGCGCAGCGTGCGGCTTACCTCCGCCGGTGAGAAGCTGGTGGAGGAGCTGCGCGAGCCTTTTGCCCGCATCGAACAGAGTTTTTTCAGCGTGCGGGATACCGCCGGGCCGGTGCGGGGTCTGGTGCGCATCACCGCACCCGTGGCGTTTGCCCGCCAGCAACTGGTGCCGGTTATCGGCGAGTTTCTGCACGACTATCCGCAGGTGCGCCTGCAGCTGGATGTGACGGATCGCCTTGTCTCGCTGAGCAGCGAGGGGTTTGATCTGGCGATTCGCCACTGTGACACGCTGCCGGAAACGCACGTGGCGCTGCCACTGTGCGACACGCAGACCGTGCTGGTGGCCTCGCCAGCCTATCTCAGGGCGCAGGGGGTGCCGGAGAGGCCGCAGGCACTGGCGCAGCACAACTGCCTTTACTACCCGCGCGGCGTCGAGTCACCGCGCTGGCGGTTTGTCGCGCCGGGGGAGAGCGAAACGGTTCAGGTGCAGATTCAGGGCAGTTTTGCCACCAACAACAGTGAGTCGATCCGCGATGCGGCCCTGCAGGGTCTGGGCATTGCCATGCTGCCCGACTTCAGCGCCCGTGAGGCGCTGTCAGCGGGATCGTTACAGTGGGTGTTGCCGGAGTGGCAGCCGGTCGGCGCTTTTGCCGCCCGCCTGTGGATCGTGCGACCCTGGGCGGCACAGGTGCCGCGCGCGGTCACCACCTTTACACACTGGTTACGCGCCCGCTTTAACCACTGAGGGCAGTGCCAGTCCCGGCGAACGGGTATGCATCATCTCCCCAATCAGGCTGCTGCGGTTATAGAGGCCGATACGCAGATTGAAGTCGAGATGCAGCCGCTCATTGCCGGTTAACTTAATAATCGGTGGCGGCGTCTGGGGACGCTGCTGAAACAGCACTGACTGCGCAAAGGCGCTGCTGCTGTCGGCGTGCAGGCGCTGATAATACCAGGCGCTGGCTTCACCTTTACGCAGATAGAGATTGGCCCGCCGGTATTCACGCATCGCCACCTGCTGCGCCAGTGAGAGCAGCTGACGGGACGGGTTATCCATATTCTGCACAAGCAGCGGAAAGTCATCGCGCTTCTGCAGCTCATGAAAATAGTTGCGGATGCCGACATTTTTAACCGGGGCCAGTTGTTTCAGCCATTCACGGATAAAAGGGTTCTGCGCCGGGGCGGCCAGAAACCAGCTTTCAATGACCGGCGCAAGCAGGTTCAGCGTTGACTGCTCACGGTAGTAGCCGATCAGATCCAGAGACCGCGCCTCGTGAACGCGATGCACCCAGGCGAGATCCTCAAACAGCAGAGTGCTGCAGTCAATGCCGATGCCGCCGTAACGGTGAAGCAGTTCCAGCCGGATGATCTCACTTTTATGCGCCAGCGTCAGATCGGCTGAGATAAACCGGAGGTCGGGCAGCCATTGCGACAGGGTGCGCTGTGTCACCAGATAAACCTGGTGATCGGGATTATCCCGCCGTATTTTGCTGATATTGAGCGCCATCGAGGCAGGCAGCTGTTCATTATGCCAGACCATCCAGACAATCTTTGGAATCTCCGGCAGATCTTTCTGCTGAGCGATTAAAACGACATTATCTTCCTGACCCGGATCATATTCCGGCGCCCGACAGAGTCTTTGCTGTTTTTTATTCCATAACATCTGGCTGCTGAACGATATTCTTTTCCAGTTGCGCCAGATTTTATGCGCTGGACGTTGGCGATGTGCAGTCATGATATACCTGTTATTTTTATTTTCCCGTCATAGTGCAGACTCTGCCTGTTCGCATGTGGCGGAAACAGGCGGCATTACAGACTGGCTGCAACCCCGATGCGTGCGGGAATTATTGAAAGGGTTTCCCTGGTGGCGACGCAGTGCCTGAGCGCGCGGTAGTTTCCTCACGGCTATCTGGAATTGCACTGCACCTTTTTAATAAAACATTATTTACTGATTAGCTATGCCTTTTTTTGACTTTAGGATAAAACGGAATCAGGCCGGGCATGAAATAAAAATAAAACTATGGCCGTAATTAATCATTTATTTCATCCCGGCACGCGCCGTTATTAAGGAATATCTGAATCGCGGGACCGGGGTGCTTACGGGGATGAGGGAGCAGGCGCGATTGCGCTTAATGTGTGACGTAAGCCCGGCTCATCAATCCGCCGAATCAGACAGCCTGAAGCGCATTGTCTACGCTTAAGAAGAACTTACTGAGAAAGGAGCGCACATGCAGAGTGAATCATGGGGTTTGCTGGCGGTCGATAAGCGGGGCAATCGCGTCCTGTTTCTTAATCCGGAGACGTTCGCGGTTGAGCGGGAACTGAACGCCTTTCCACCGCGCCCGCATGAACTCCTGATGCTGGCCCCCTGGGGTAAAGCCTATGTGCCGGTCTATGGCGACGGCGTGCATGGCGACAATCCCCATCCGGGTCATAAAGTGGCGGTCATTGATTTAGCGCGTCGGACGATCGGCGGGTTTATCGATCTCTCGCCGCTGCGGGCACCCCACAGCGGTCAGCTGGGGCGCGACGGTAAAGTCTACCTCTGCTGTGAGGAGAGCGCCGCCGTGGCGGTGATCGATCCACAGAGTGACAAGGTCGAAAAAGTTATTCCGATCCCTTCGCACAATGCGCATCGCCTGACGCTCTCTCCCAGCGGCCGCAAGCTCTTCACCGATAACGAAGAGGATGCCACCATCACGGTGGTGGATCTGTGTGAGGCGGAAGGGCGGGTCATCGACACCATTCTGCTGCCTGGCCCGATTGCCGGTATCGCGGCCTCACCGAAACACCCTTATCTGGTCGCCAGCGCGGCTGACGCGCCGCTGCTCTATGTGATCGATCGGCAAAGCCACCGCATCCGTCAGCGCCTGACGCTGCCGGGCCATCAGCAGCCCTGCCAGGTGGTGCGCTTCAGCGACGATGGCGAACAGCTGGTGGCCATAGGGGATCAGGAACCCCTGGTCACGCTGTTTGACGATTTACTGAACCCGCTGGGTGACATCGCGGTGGGTAACATGCCGATGGATGGCTGTTTTACCCCCGACAAAAAGCAGCTGCTGATTGCCAATCAGGATGATGGCACGCTGAGCGTGATCGATCTGGCGCAGCGTAAAGTGATTGCCACGCCGCGTGTGGGAACGGGGTGTGAAGTGCTGGGCTATTTTTCGCTCGATCAGATAAACGGGCGATGATAGATCGCGGAACTCCAGTGGCGGCTGCTGGCATGCTTCTCCGCCTGCCAGCCCCGTTTACGTAATTCCCGGGCAATCATCTTGTTCATGATGCCGTGGCCCAGCAGCAGCACGGTGCCCTGAGCGGAGTACCCGATTAACTTTTCTGCGGCCGCCGCGGCGCGCTGGCGCGCATGAGGCAGCGACTCCGCATCACCCGCATATCCGCAGAACCAGAGCAGCCGCAGCAGCGCCAGCCAGCAGAGGATCGGCAGCTGCATCGCGCCCATTCGCAGCATCGGCACGGCAACTTCGCTGAACAGAGCATTCACCTCATGCGGCTGCAGACCAAGCTGACTCAGGGAGGACTGCGCGCGGGGCAGGGGACTGCAGACAACAACCGCCGCCTGACGGGCAATGTGGACAGTGCGCGGGGGCGGTCCGTCACTGACCTGTGACCGATCGTAGGCTTCGCACCAGTCTGCCAGCGCCTGCACGCTCAGACGGCCTGCGGCCTGATGATCGGGTTTACCGTGTCGCATCAGAATAATGGTCATACATTCTCTGCCTGGCCTTTTTTTCAGGGTAACGCATTATTTGCGCGCGCAGCGATTTTTCAGCCTGAGCCTGAGTGTCATCCTGCGGTCACAGAGCTGTGCGACAACAGAGCCCGATGAAAGCAGCCGCGCCTGTTTATCATGCTTAATGATTAGAGAAAGTGCTGACTTAACGCGAGTGATGACTTTTTTTTGTGCAAAGTGAGGCGCCGTTAACTGGCTGAATTTGCGATAAAAAACCATGATGACGCACTGTGATAGTGAAGTCTGACTAACATTTTGCGTCGGGATCGCTTGATTTATCTACGCGCGTAGATACACTAGGTCCCCAGTGATTGCTCACGGTGCTCGATGCACAGTCGGCTCCATCGATTGTTAAGTTACATTCGCTCAGTTTAAGTGACCGGTTAAAAAAGATCGGCGAAAACGGGCGAGGCAGATGATTCCAACACCAGGGAATCCTTTAACCTTTCATCATGGTTAGTCAACTGAACGTCGCCACCGGGGAATTCCGCTTTTATCAGGGAATCGACCCATGGACGGGCGTTTATCGATCTGCATACGCATTCAGGGATAGGGTTATGACGGCACACAATTCCGTTAAGCAGCAGGCATCACTGTCATCCTCTTCAGCCGCCGATGCGCGGTTTAATACCCCCTCAGGCCGCAAAGATTTCTGGCGCGCCACATTCTCATGCTGGCTTGGAACGGCGATGGAGTACGCGGATTTCGCGCTCTATGGTCTGGCTGCCGGTATCATCTTCGGCGATGTCTTCTTTCCCGAATCGACACCGGCCATGGCGCTGCTCTCCAGCTTTGCCACCTGGTCAGTCGGCTTCGTTGCCCGGCCTATCGGCGCACTTTTCTTCGGCTGGCTCGGCGACCGCAAAGGGCGAAAGGCGGTCATGATCACCACCATCATTCTGATGGGGGCCTCCACCACCTTTATCGGCTTAATTCCCAGCTATGCCACGATTGGCGTCTGGGCACCCGCCTGTCTGGTCCTGCTGCGCTTCACGCAGGGGTTCGGCGCGGGTGCAGAGCTCTCTGGCGGTACGGTCATGCTGGGCGAGTATGCGCCCGCAGAGCGTCGCGGGCTGGTCGCTTCCGTTATCGCGCTGGGCTCTAACAGCGGCACACTGCTGGCGTCGCTGGTCTGGCTGCTGGTGGTGCAGATGGATCAGCAGAGCCTGCTGGCGTGGGGCTGGCGTATTCCTTTCCTCAGCAGTGCGCTGATCGCGCTGGTGGCATTGTGGATCCGGCGTCATCTGCGCGAAACCCCGGTTTTTGAGCGCAGAAAAGCGGAGATGGAGGCGGCGCGCGCCGGTGTGCTGGCGACCCCGCCGGTGAAGGATACACGGCCGTTCTTCCAGCGCACCCGTGCCTTCTGGACGATGGTGGGGCTGCGCATCGGTGAAAATGGCCCCTCCTATCTGTCGCAGGGCTTCATCGTCGGCTATGTCGCGAAGGTTCTGCTGGTGGATAAATCGGTCCCGACCACGGCAGTGTTCCTTGCGTCGCTGCTGGGTTTCCTGATCATCCCTTTTGCGGGCTGGCTCTCTGACCGTTTTGGTCGCCGGATCGTGTATCGCGTCTTCTGTCTGCTGCTGATGCTCTACGCCTGGCCCGCTTTTACGCTGCTGGATACGCGTGAACCGATGCTGGTCATTCCGGTAATTGTGGTGGGCATGGGGCTGGCGTCGCTGGGTATTTTTGGTGTGCAGGCCGCCTGGGGCGTGGAGATGTTCGGCGTGCATCATCGCTACACCAAAATGGCGGTGGCGAAGGAGCTGGGTTCGATTCTCTCCGGCGGCACGGCACCGCTGATTGCGGCTGCTATGCTCTCTTATACCGGACACTGGTGGCCGATTGCGGTCTACTTCTCGGCGATGGCCGCGATTGGATTCTTTACCACCTTTGTTGCGCCTGAGACGCGAGGGCGGGATCTCAATCTGCCTGATGACGCCATCTGACAGGGCAAAACGAAATAAGCAGCAGGCCGTGTAAAGCGGCCTGTTTTTTTAGGGAGGAAAGTGATGTGCCTAAGTCGTTAACGGGAAAAGTGACCCGCAGTGAAGTGGCGAAAGCGGCAGGCACCTCAGTGGCAGTTGTCAGTTATGTCATTAACGACGGGCCGCGTCCGGTCGCCGAGGCGACCCGGCAGCGGGTGCTGGAGGCGATTAAAGCGACCGGTTACCGGCCCAATGCGGCTGCACGGGCGCTGGCGTCCGGCAACACCAAAACCTTTGGTCTGGTCGTGCCGAACATCGGCAATCCGTTTGTCGCCTCCATGGCGCACGTGCTGTTGCAGGAGTCGATGAATCACGGTCATGTCATGCTGCTGGGCGATGCCGGTGACGATCGCCGGCGCGAACTGGAGCTTATTCAGGGGCTGCTCAACCGGCAGGTCGATGGCCTGTTTTATAACAGCGTCGATCGCCATCCATACATCGACCTGATTAAAGCGAGCGGCACGCCCCTGGTGATGCTGGAACGGGTGGAACCTCAGCCGGGCGTGAACATGCTGCGCGTCAATGAGCGCCAGGCGGCCTGGCAGGTCACGGCACATCTGCTGAGCCACGGCTATCAGCAGGTCGGCATCATCACCGGTCCGGTCGATATGCTTAACGCGCAGGATCGTATTCAGGGCTGGCGCGATGCCATGCAGGAGCGCGGCCTGCCGATTGATGAATCGCTGATGTTTCCCGCCAGCTACACCCCACAGGGGGGATATGAAGCGGTGCAGACGATGATTGCCCGTGGCTGCGTGCCACGCGCGCTGTTCACCAGCAACGAAGGTCAGGCGATTGGCGCAGTGCGGGCCTTTTCGGAGCATCAGATCCGGGTGCCACAGGATGTCGCGCTGGTCTGCTTTAACGGCACCAATCAGTCATCGTTTCATGTCCCGACATTAACGACCGTGCGTCAGCCACTGCGCGAGATGGCGCGTGCGGCGATCCACATGCTGAAAGAGGGGCAGAGCGAAGCCCAGTTAAAGGAGTTTCCACACTATCTTGAAATCGGTGAATCCTGCGGCTGCACGCCGCAATCTCAGAGTTAACGAATAAGAAGATGAAAAGAATCATTATTGATTGCGATCCCGGTAATGGAATTGCAGGTGCCAACACCGATGATGGCCTGGCGATTGCGCTGGCCTTAGCCTCACCCGGCCTGTCGCTGGAATTAATCACCACCGTGGCGGGCAATACGCCGAGTGAGGTGGGCGCGCGCGTGGCGAAAGATCTGATTGCCCGGCTGGGACTCACCATCCCGGTGGTGCAGGGGGCGACACAGGCGCTGCAGGAAGATCCGGCGCCGTGGCGCGAGACGCTCGACAACCGGGTTAATCAGCTGGCACTGGCCGATCTCTGGCAGGATGTCCGTCAGCCAGCCGATGTCAGCGCGGACGGATTTGACGCGGCTGACGCTATCGGCAGGCTGATTTGCGACAATCCGGGCGAGATTACGCTGGTGGCGATTGGCCCGCTGACGAACGTGGCGCTGGCGATGCAGCGCTATCCCGCGATGGCCGAATCGGTGGCGGAGATTGTGGTCATGGGAGGCGTCTTTGCGCTGGATGACTATATCAAAGACACCAACTTCGGCCTGGACCCGGAAGCAGCGCACCAGGTGCTGCACAGTGGTGCTGCGGTAACGCTGGTGCCGATGGATGTCACCACGCAGACGCTGCTGACCCAGCAGGATCTGACCCGGCTGACCGCCGTCGATCATCCGCTGGCCGACTTTGTGCGCGACACGCTGCGTCCGTGGATCGACTATTCGATGCAGACCCGTCAGCTGGCGGGATGCTGGATCCACGATGCGCTGGTGGTCGCCTGGCTGCTGAATCAACGTGTCGCCTCAGGGATCGATTACCGGGTCGACATCGAGCTGCGTCCCGGTGCCACGCGCGGCAAGAGCTGGCGTTATCGGCAGCCGCTCAGGCTCTCTGTCGGTGTGCCCGAGCAGTGCGGCGCCTCGGTGCATGTCCTGCATCGCGTCGATAACACGCTGCTGTTATCGATCCTTGAGCAGGCTTTCAGACGCCTGATTAGCTGAGCAGAAGTAAAGGGTCAGATCGCTTCGCAGACATCAATCCAGCGGGCATTCGTCAGTTCAGCCATCTGCTGCGGCGAAATGCGGACGGCGCTATGGATGGCGCCAGCGGCAGGTAAGACTTCTTCAAAACTGCGCAGTGAAACATCACAGTAAACGGTCAGCGGGTTTTCCAGACCGAAAGGACAGACGCCGCCCACCGGGTGGCCGGTCCAGTTAATCACCTCGTCAACGCTCAGCATGCGCGCTTTCGCGCCCAGCGCCGCTTTCAGCTTGCGATTGTCCAGCCGGGCATCGCCTCGCGTCACGATCAGCACCACCTCGTTTTTCACTTTCAGCGACAGGGTTTTTGCTATTTCGCCTGGCGTCACGCCGTGGGCGCGAGCGGCCATCCCGACCGTTGCGGTGCTCTCTGCCAGTTCAATAATTTCAATTTCAGGGGCGTGTTCGGCGAAGAACTGGCGCACAGACTCCAGACTCATCTTTCTCTCCAGGCTGATCGAAGGCGTAAAAATTGCCACAAGCCTCTGTGCCTGTAAACGGGATAAACGGAGAATTCGCGGGAATCGGGTCTGTTTAGCTGCTGCTCAGGGTGCAGTTGCCGCATTGCTGAACATCGGGAATGCGATAGCGCTGGCAACAGCTGCGCCGCACCAGTTCACCGTCACGCGGGATCATGGTGCGATAGAGGGGATTGTCGCTGCCATCCAGCAGCCGCTGGTTAAAGAACAGCGCCTGTTCCAGCTGCAGGACCAGCGTCTCATCTATCTGGCTTTTCAGCTCGCCCAGGAACCACTGGAAGGTGAACCCCATGTTGTTCCAGATCAGGCGGGCGTTGATGTCACCATGCTGCGTAATGCCATTCACGGCCGGGATGAGATGCTGCTGAATCAGGCGGTCGATGCGCTGCAGCGGGTTGAGATAGCGCGCCTCCTCATCCTCCTGCACATCAATCCAGAAGGTGGCCGGATGGCCATGCTCATGAAAACCGACACGAATGTGTTCCGGCGAGCAGTCGAGCGCGCGGGACTCCTGTAGCAGGGCCATCAGCAGCGGCGGGATCAGCAGACCGAAATACCACTGCGCCCAGAGTGAGAGCACGGGTTTCGCTTCACGCACCGCATCGGGATGATCGCGATAGAGGTAGTCACTGTAGCGCCGGATAAGCGGGGCGAAGGCGTCAGCGTGTGACCAGACGGCAAGGGTCTGTGCATCACGCGGGGCTGACTGGCTGAGCCTGGTCGAATCCAGCAGATAGCTGCGCTGCTGTTGCAGCCGTTCATACAGACTTTCTGCCAGTGGACGGTCATTCTGCCGGAAGATCATCGACTGAGCGCTGAAACGCTGTTCCTGAGCTGAAGCGGTTGCCATGACGACTCGCGAAAAGTGTAGATAAGAAAGCAAATGATAATCGTTATTGATTAACTCTACAAGCGGCGTAAAAGCGTGCGGTTGCTGGCGGTAAAAACAGCAGGGGAGGAGAGGAGAAATCAGCCCGGCGATGACCGCGACAGATCGGTCAGATCAACAGGGGCAGACGCCGGTTATCAGCGTGTTATACGGGCTCTTCTGCGGTGTGAGGCGCCTCTCTGGGTAAATCTTCCCAGGCGAGAATGGTATTCCGGCCCTGGTTCTTCGCAACATAGAGGGCGCTGTCAGCATTGGCGACGGCCTGGTCGAACTCGTTGTCGTAAATCGGCGCAATCCCCGCGCTGATGGTGACGTGCGTTGACACGGTCTCATTGAACAGATGGGGAATCTCTAAATCCACCACATACTGACGGATGCGCTCTGCCAGCTTCATCGCAATGGAGCTGTTCACGTTGGTCATCAGCACCAGGAACTCTTCACCGCCATAGCGGGTAACGACATCGCGCGAACGCACCGCATCACGGATCGCTACCGAGACCCGCGCCAGCGCCTGATCGCCCATCGCATGGCCATAATTGTCGTTGTAGGCCTTGAAGTGATCGATATCCAGCAACAGCACAAAGTGGCTGCCGGCGTGGTTTTCCAGAATATTGTCGAGTCGGTTCTTCAGGCCACGGCGGTTATACAGCCCGGTCAGCGGATCGAGCATGCTGAGGTCGCTGAAGGTCTCTTTCTCTTCGTAAAGCTGATGCATCAGACGCAGGGTAAAGTTGTCGGCCCGGCGGCGCATCAGGTGCTGCAATGAAAAACCGATCAGCGGCAGGGAGATGGTCAGCAGAATTAGCGGCAGATGCTGACCATTGTCGAGCAGCAATACGGTCAGAACGGGCGGGGCGACGTGCAGACAGAAAGCCACCAGATAATCGCTCAGGGCGATGGCGCTGATAAATAACACGCTGATCAGGCTGATAATCAGAAAGCCACCATCAAAATAGAACACCAGATGGAAACGATAATTAATATGCCAGGCCCAGAAGATCCCTAATAGCAGCGCAACAGGATTTAACAGGGGGAGTTTAACTTTGGGCCAGATTAAATGGGCAATTAATGTGAGGGAGCTGAAGGCGGCGACACACATAACCGGCAGCGTCGTCTCACTTTTTTCCGTGCTCATTATTGGCAGCAGATAAAAGAGGGAAACGGCGATATTTAAAAACAGGAAAAGCATCACTGAAAGCCGGTATTTACTCTGCTTCAGTTCTTCATATGATTGTAATTTCATTATAAATACTCGTGACGACCCTGAAATACCAAAGCGCAAGCCAGCAGAAAGGAGGGGTCTGCAGGACAATGAGCAAATATTGCTAGTGCTGTTATTAAAGGTGTTATCGGCCGCAATCTAGCATTTTCCAGATGATCTGTCATCTTCAGCGCCGGGCCAGCCAAAAACAGGCTGCAGAACGGGAAAAACTGTCATATGATAATGGGAATGCTTATCATTTGAGGTTGGCGTCATGGGGATAGCGATCGTAGCGGCCTGCGGCCTGTGGGGAATCAGCTGGGCACTGGGCAAAAAACTGGATAGTGCGTGGGGGGTTCTGCTGCCGTGCATAGCGCTGCCGCTGTTTGCCCTATGGGAGCCGGGATTCAGTCAGTGGCGAATGGTGATGATCGTTGCGCTGTTGCTGACGGTGGTGATGCTCTTTCATCAGCGCCTGCGTCACTATCTGCTGCTGCCATCCTGCCTGGCATTAGCGACCGGACTGGCGGCGGTTTCCGTGAATTTTCATCTGAATTAGCAACAGTGCAGGGGTGTCATGCTTACGCAACAGAGAAGGTGTAAAAATCAGAAGGCGAGCCTGAAACGGCAAAGAAACGGTCAGAACAGGAAGAAAGCATGAATGAAGCAGGAGGATGACAACGTTGGTGCGAAGAGAGGGACTTGAACCCTCACGTCCGTTAAGACACTAACACCTGAAGCTAGCGCGTCTACCAATTCC